>SCQF01000019.1 GCA_004321905.1 Verrucomicrobiota bacterium
ACGTCCCCGCGCCCCATGTCCGCACCACCCGTCCTTGGCTGTCATAATCCGTGTTCACCGTCTGCCCCAACGCATCCTGCACCGCGATCCGCCGCCCCGTAGCCTCGTCATAGAGATACTCTGATGCCGTGTCGAAAACATTTTTCAGTTAAGGCCTCCTCTAGCGGTAGAGGGTATAGGCGCGCACGCGCAGGGCGGCTTCCTTCTTTTGAGCTTCGACTTGCCGTGCCTGCAACGCCGCTCCGGTCATCCGCTTAAGGCCGCTGAAGAAACTTTCCACGTGCCAGCGGCGGCCATAACCGCGTTGCCGCAAGTGGTCGGTCGTCATCGCGGCGCGGTACGTGCCGCCTAAGGTGCCATCTGCACGCTGCCGCGCCGGCCGGATGAGACTTTCAACACCCCAGCCCACGCGGCACCACCGATGAATCCAGTCGGCATCATACCCCGCATCTGCGTAGAGTTGTTGCGGTCGCTCGCGACCGGCAGCAACTGCACTTTTCGCCAACAAGTCAGCGGCTTGGCACTTGTCGTTGCTGGGACCCCAGTCCACCACCATGCCCAGCGGGAATAAACTGCCACAGACTACCGTCAGCGATACTTTTAGCCATTTATGTCGGGTCCGGCCGGCCCGGCTCAAAAAGTGGGCACTGGCTCCGCTCGTCTCCAGCCCCGTCGCATCCATCGCGACCGCGGCTGTTCCGCCGTGGGTAGCGCGGTTGCGTAGCGCCGCCTGTCCGATCCGACCCACCATCTGCTCCACGATGGCTACCACCTGGCTCCGAGCGCTGAATTTCTGCAACGTGGTGTAATGCGGTACTTTGTCCGCCACCCCCAACACCGTCCGCAAGCCCGCGTGGCCAGCGAGCAGATCCGTGATACCGCGATAGGTGGTCTTCAAATAGGCCCGTAAGATCAGGCACGCCATCAGTTGCCGCTGGGTGAAATCGTGCCGGCTGCGTGTGGCACCGTAGGCCGCCAGATAGTCGCGCCCCAACGTCATCGCCAACGCCGCAATCTGCTCCACCCTTGATTTCATACGGTGAATTTACCCGGTCAAAAAAGACGTTTCAAGATGGTTTCTACAGGGCATTTTCCTCTCAACTTTGGTTTGTTTTTTCCTATAGGGAGATGCGGACTCCGTCCGCATCAGGAAAAGCGACCGGAGATCGCTGCTACGTGGCGCGTGGCCAACATCACGTTTGGTTCGCAGCAGCTGCGCTACATGATTACCAGAAACGCTCTAGGTGTTCACCCTGTTTCGCCACCCGCCAAACTGAGGCGCAAGCGTTATGTTTTCCCTTGTATTTATTGAACTAAATAGTATTTTTCCGGCGTGTTTTTATAAATGTGCACCTTAGATAAAAAAGGACGAAACTGGTTTTCATCCTGATAACATGGGTTCGAATCCCGTTGGGGTCGCCACGTTCAACCAAAGGAGGCACACATGACGTCGAAATGGTTCCCCAAAATCGCCATGGTGGTCGCGTTGTTGTTGACGATGGGCGTCCGCGCCGGTCAGGAGCAGTGGACAACGGACTATGACAAGGCGGCAGCCAGGGCCAGGGACGAGAAGAAAATCCTATTTCTCAACTTCACCAGTACCGATGGCAATTCAACCGTCCGTAAATTCAACAAGGAAATTCTCGGTCAAGAAAAGTTCTACGCTTATGCCAAGGACAACGGCGTGATTTTGGTGGATATCATCATGGGGTCGAAGAAGCCGCAGAATCCCGCGATCAAGAAACAACACCAGCTGGCCATAAAAAAATACAACGTCAAGAAATGCCCGATCGTGCTCATCGCCGACGTCGAAGGCAAAGTGCTCGGCGAACTCGGCTACGAAACGGGCGGCCCGGAACCGTTCATCGCCAAACTCGATGAAATGGTCAAAAAGACCGCCGTAAAATAGCGCACCTTGTTTTCGGCGGTGTGCTGGGCATACTGCGTGTGGCAAAGGGAACCATTATGCTGAACATCGCCATGCTGGGGTCCGGTAAAGGCAGCAACGCGCAGGCGATCATGGACGCCATCGCCGCGAAAAAACTGGACGCGTGCATCGTTTGCGTCATCGCCGATGTTGCCGACGCCTTCATTTTGGAGCGCGCCCGCCAGCATGGCGCTCCGGCCTTTTTCGTAGATTGTGCGCCGTTCAAAACCAAACTCGCGGGTGCGGCGGAACAGCATGTGCTGGAAATTTTGCGCCAACATGGAACCGACGTGATCGCGCTGGCAGGCTTCATGCGGATCATCAAAGGCGGACTGCTCGCAGCCTATCCGCAACGCATCATCAATATCCACCCGGCGTTGCTGCCGGCGTTTCCGGGCGTGGAATCGTGGAAGCAGGCGCTGGACTACGGCACGAAAGTCGCCGGTTGCACTGTGCATTTTGTAGATGCCGGTACCGACACCGGGCCGATCATTGTGCAACGCGTTGTGCCGGTGCTCGCTGGTGACACGCCGGAGATGTTGCACGCGCGCATTCAAGTGCAAGAACACGAAGCCTATCCCGAAGCGTTGCGATTGATCGCTTCCGGTCGCCTGCAAATCAAGGGCCGCCGCGTCCTACAATTATAAGCTTTGGCGTGCGCCCATCAGCGGTGTGCCGCTTTTCGACCACAGGCTGATGCCAAAAAACCATGCACATATTTTTACAGGCCGCCGGCCAATGTGGTTGAACGCTCAATCGCCCTCTTTACGAGCGACCTCTCGCGTGAGTTACCGGTGGTCAGCCTTACCGGCAGAAGTTGGCGCCGGCCAGCCCTGCTCGCGAATCCGCCGGCCAACCTCACGCAGCGTTTGCACGTCCTCCGTGTGAATCGAGCCGTCGGGCAGCGGTCCGGTGTTGAGCAGAAGATTGGCGGGGAGACGGCGAGCCTTGGCCAGCATCGCGAGAACCTGATCTGGAATCTTGTGTTTGCCTTCATCCGCCTTCATGTAGCCCCAGCCATCTGGCTGTAACGTGTCACAGAGTTCGAGCGGGCGATCGGATTTCTTGTTGAACCTGCGTTCCGGCGCCAAGAAGTCCTCCGTACCGACCAAGCCCTGCTTGTAGGACACGAGCACTTGTGGCTGAAGGCTGCGGATGTGCGCGAACAGCTCAGGCAGATGCCACTCGTGCAACCGATCCTTGTGCGAGAGCGGCACACTGATACCATCCAACCAGATCGCCGCGATGGGCCCGTAGTTCGTCAGCAATTCGGTGAGCTGGGCGCGCATAAAGTCGAGATACTTGCCGAGGTCATGATCCTGGCCCGTAGCGTAACTCGGCTCGGGTGGGTTGTAGTTCGGGCGCGCGCCGCCACCCCACTCGTCGTTGTTCGGCGCATGCGGATGTCGCCAGTCGCGACCATGCGAGTAGTAGAGGCAAAGACCGAGTCCTTTTTTCTGGCACGCGGCGGCGAGCTCGGCCACGAGGTCGCGCTTGGCGGGACTATGGACGCTGCTGAAATCCGTCTGGTTTGTGGCGAACAGGCAGAAGCTGTCGTGGTGTCGCGTGACGAGGTTGACGTAACGCATCTGCGCGGCGCAGGCAAGATCAGTAATGAAATCCGCGTCGAACTTCGCGGCGGTGAAGCGTTCCTTGAGCTTGGCATACGTGCTGACCGGAATCTTCTCGCGATATTGGAGCCAGCAGTCCCGCCCCTCCAGCGAAAAGAGACCGTAGTGCACGAAGAGGCCGAAGCGCGCCTCGCGGAACCACTGCAACGCCGCGCGGCGGGGATCGCTCCGGTACAGACCGGCATAATCCTTCAGGTAGGCAGGGGTGACTGACGGCGGCCCGTCTGCGCGTGCGTTCGCGGTGTTCCAGGCACCCCAGGCAACTACAGCGGCTGAAGTTTTACCCAGCACCGAGATGAAGTCGCGGCGGTTCAAGGCTTGGAAACTCAAATCGGAGGTGAGGGTCTTCATCTTTTTGATTCCTTGGTAAAATTATCATCCAACCACCCAACGTCGGTATTCACAACAAGAACTTGACGGGGCGCGCCCACCACGGGTGGGCTGCTTTTCGATCGCCTATCAAGCTGAAAAATCATGCGTCTATTCTTACAGGCTGCGCAGCAAAATCAAGTCCGGTTTCGTGCGGAAGATCGGGAAGCACCGCAAGCGCCAAGCAGACTTCCCAAGGTTGGAAAAGGTCAAAGGCAAATTTTCCAGAGCTTGGAAAAGCCACGGTTTGCCGCGCTGCAAAACGTCATTCCCAAGCGAACTTTTGCCCGGCGGGGGTGGTGGCTTCGGGTGCCGCCGCCGGCAGGATTTGTTCAACGCCAACGCGACCGAGCCGCTTGAAGAGCGGCGAAGAGGTGGGGCGTGTGTCGTAGGCCAAATTTTCCGCTTCGCTCGCAGGCGCTGGCGGCGCACCAAACAGGAGCCGTGGCAGACCCAGAAGGTTTATTCGTTGATCCGCGCGGCTTCGTCTGTGATGTGCGTTCAATCCGTGACGCGTAGCGGCAGCGGCAACAGTACCGCTTTGCTTTTCTGCGCCAGCGGCGAGGCAACGATGCGGAGGCGCTCCGCGGTATCGAGGCGACAGAGGCCGACGCGGATGGTGTAGGCGCCGGGCTTGACGCCGGCCGGAATCTTAATGACTTTATGGGCCTGCACTGGTTCGGCAAAACGCGGCGCATAGATGCTCAGCAGATCGGCTACGCCATAGTCGCCTTGGAAAACCGTCTGGCCCGTCTCGTTGGCAAAGTGAATGAAGACGGCCAGGTTGCCCAAATCCAAATCGGGTTGTTCGAGGCGGAAATGAAAATCCACGCCGAGCGGTTGACCACGCTGAACCGTTGCGCGACTGCAGTGCAGGTTGACCAGCCGTAAACCGCCTTGGAAAACGGTGTCCACCGTCTGCCGGAACGACGATGGCGACATGGCGCGCGTTGGCACGGCGGGTTGCGCCAAGGTTTCGTTGAGCCATTGAATGGTCGCCAAAACGTCGGGCTTGATTTCAAGCTGGTCGAGCACAACACCCGCGGGGCTTTGCGGCTGCAGAAAGAGACGCACTTCCGGCGTGGCAAGCGGCAAGTGAAAAGCCGTGTACACCGTGGTGTAGCGGCGATCATCCAGTGGCGGTAGTTCAATTTCGGTCGCCGCATGCGAGACACCAGCCAGATCCAGCACACGCAAATACCACCGCAGCGGTACGAGTGTTCGCTCCGTACCGCGAACGCGCAACGCCACGGTGTAAGCGCCAGGATCGAGCCGGAGGACTGGCGTCATGATCGCGGGTGGCGGATTGGTCGCGGCTGCCGCGGGAGATACGGCAATTTTTTCCAGCGCGCGCTGCCCCGTCGCTTCCCAATCTCCAATGGCGCGGCACCCCACCGAACGGAATCCTTCCGCTGCTAACTTTACAAAATCGAGCGCGTTCAGATAGTCCGGCGCAATACCGAAAATTTGGCGACAGCTCACGGCGTCGCGGATATTTTGCAGTGGTTGGGCAAGCCGGACCAAACCGTCGGAGGTGACGGGCGCGATGGACAATCCGGCACGCGGCACACACATCAACGCCAAGGCCGCTAACGCGGGATTATGCGTTGAGGCGGCGGCAGCGTGAAGCAAGGGGAAGGCGTCCCGATAGTTGCCGGCGTTGAACAGGAACGCCCCGATTTCTTCGGGTCGCGTCGCCAACACGACGCGCGCGCGACCATAAAATGCTTGGGCGCGCCAGCGGTACCAAGCGTGACCGGGTTCCGGCGGCCAACTTCGTCGCGGCGCCGGCACGGCCCACCACACGGTTTCGTTGGCGGCGAGGCTCATGCGCCGCCGTGTGCCGCCAAACTCGACCTCCACCAGATTGGCCGTACTGCCGTTCTGGACACCGAGCCAAGCTGTGTGGAGCGACGTGGTACGCACCACGGAGCGGACCGTCGGCTGATCTGCCGGATCGAGATCGAGTATTTTTTCGCTGCGCAGAAAACTCACGCCGTTGTCAGCGATGACGCGATTGCCGTCAGCCGACGCCATGCGTTGGAAAACCGGCAGCCGAAAATCCGGGCGGAGCCACGCGGAAGAATCTGCATACAACCGGATGGGGATGTTGCGGAATACCGCCATACGTTCGGTTTCGAATGAAAAAGTTTTTAGCAACGCGAATGTGCCGGGCGGCGCTTCGGGCCGCGTGGCCGCCCAAATTACGCCGACACCGTTGCTGGACGCGGTAAAGCGAGAGGTGGAAAACGAATAATTTTCGAGTTGCGCCGAGAACGGTGGAGGTACATTTTCCTCAACCCACGCCTTGGCCACCCGTCCCACATCCTGATGCCAGAAGAAAAACACTTCCTTGGCCGCTGTGTTAAGCAACAGCGCGGCGGAGACAATAACGACCGCCAACCGCAGACGGGCAAACCAAGCCCGGTCATTTTCCGGGCGGCCCAAGGGTCTGGTGAAAACCACCGCGGCAGCTACGAACACCAACGGCGTCATCAGGGTGTGATAGATCGGATGCGCCATCGGGCGGAGACTGACGCCGAGCAGAAAATAGAGCAGCGGCAGGGCGTAGAGGATCACGGCGCGCGGGTCGGGTCGGCGACAAAACACATGCTTGAGACCCAGCACTACACCCAAACAGAGCAGCGGGCCGATGATCCAAACCAGAATCGGCAGATTGCGGTGCATGGCAAACGTAATCTTTGCGCTCCAGCCGCCGTGGCGAATGGATTCATCCACGCCGCGATAGCTGGAGATTTGGGTGAAA
Source organism: Verrucomicrobiota bacterium (assembly GCA_004321905.1). Taxonomy (GTDB): domain Bacteria; phylum Verrucomicrobiota; class Kiritimatiellia; order CAIQIC01; family CAIQIC01; genus DP16D-bin41. The sequence continues at coordinate 6,695 of SCQF01000019.1, forward strand.
AACGCGACAATATTTTGTACCGTCTCGGAGAAATTGGTCAGTAGTGTCGGGGTGGTGAGCAAGGTCATGCCGACGCCAACCAACGCCAGCAAAGTCAAGCGGCCCAACGACTGGCGCGCGACCCAGGTACGCCATGAACCGCCGCGCAAGCTGTGCGCCAACAAGAGCGGCAGCAGTGTCATGCCCGCGTGATATTTCGTCGAAAAACCGCACGCCGCAAACACGGCAGCCCACACATAATCGCGCAGCCGGCCCAGCCGATAGATGCGAAAGGCAAAAAACACGGTGAGCGTGGCAAAAAAACCGGCGGTGGTATCCGCACCCGCGAAGTGACACGACGCGACATCGGCCGGCGAGACGGCGAGCAACAGCGCGGCTGTAAAAGCCGCCCGCACGTCCCAGTTTTCGCGCGCCAGTTGGAAAACGATCAGGATCAGCAGCGTTGCGAGCAGCGCGTTCCACATCCGCATGATCCAGAATAATTCATAATAGTCCGGTCGCCACGTGGTGACGGGCACCCCCACCAACGCCTGCACTCCGCCATGCACGATATCGCCGACGCGGCACAAGTATTCAACCAAGTGCGAGTTGAAATAGGGATAAGCGTCATAGTCAAGGATGCCCGTGTGGTAGTAATAGTGCCCGTCCAAGAAGCGCTCCACGGCGCGAATCTGTTTGGGGGTATCCGGATGATACTCCTGCCACTCATTGAGATCGTGGTTCAGTCCGCCAAACCGCAAACCAAAACCCAAGACGACGATGAGCAACAAACCCCACCGCTGCCAATTTTTTAGCCGCTGTTCAGATTGCATGTGCTGAATCCATCAATTCGCTGCCGGCGAAAGCGGCCGTGGCTTCAACCAACCGCGCCCGGCCAATTCACGCTCCAAATATTCCGCCAACACGCGATGGCCTTCCGGCCGCGGATGCATGAAATGAACGGCGTAGTCCTCGGGATATTTGTCCCCCAGAATCTTCTCAAACGTGTTGTAGTAGGGCACGCCGACTTCCCGGCAGAGCTGTAAAACTTCCTGGCCCATCGGCCCAAAAATCAACAGATGAAAATTATTTTTTCGGCCCAACTCCACCATATGCCGGAGCGCTTGACGCACCCCGCCCACATCGGCGCCGCCTTTGATCTCCGACAGCACGTTGGTCATGTTGAAGCTCCGCATTTCCGTGAAATGCACCGGCGTCATGTCCTCCAAAAAGTTTTTGCGGTCGAACAGCAACTGGTAGAGGAACGAAACATCCCGCCGCCGGAAATGCCCCTGCTCCAGCATGAAAAATGGTAATTGAAAATCGTTTTCACACCAGCCCACGATCACAATATCAGGCCGATAAGGCAACGCTTTGAGGCGCAGCGTCTCCGCTTCCAGTTGTGTGTTGTAGCCGGGCACGGCAAAATTCAACGACTCATACACAAGACCATCGCCGCGCCGGTTGAGATTGCGCTCCAGCACCGCCATGTATTCCTCGCCCTGCTCACAATTCCAGCCAAACATGCCGGAATCGCCCAAGCCCACAATCCGCACCGTGTTCGGTCGGTGCGCCAACGGATAGTCATGATCGGCGCGCATACCGGCACCGTTCGTACGCAGCCGTTTGTGTCCGAACTCCATGTCCAAATGGGGCTGCAGATCATACACCAAGTGCGGATCATCCGTGGGTTGGATGATGTAGGACATGGGATGCGTGGTGTGTACTTCGGGCTTCTTGCCCTCCCGATAAAGTTTTTTCAGTCGCTCAAACGAATTCGCCTTTAACTTGGCATCGAGATAGACGCGAATACCCACTTCCACGGTCACCAACGTCAGGCCGACGCTAAAAGTCAGCAAGGCCAATTTGCCCGCCAATTGACGCCACTCCGGCGCGCCATAGCGCGGCAACACCAGCAGGATATAACCGCCGAGCAACCCGATCAGGCCACAGCATACATAGCGCAAGGGATGACCGGCATAAATCCCCTTGCCGGCATAAATGATCCACGCCGTTTCGCCGCCCGCCCGCAACATCAAACCCAGCTTCAACACCATCAGCGTACACAGCGCCCATAACCCGCCCGCCGTCACGAGACGAACGATCCGCCAGCCACGATTCTCGGTTGTCATAGAGGTCACTCCGGCGCTCCTTTTGCGTCACGCTCGCTGGTCGCCTTGCGTTTGAATAAGCGCTCCGAAAACAAAAACTTCAACAGGCCGAACACGGCCACATTACCGCACTGGACCAGCAGGTAATAACGCGGCCAGAGCCACGTCAGCAGTGTATAAAACGCCCAGTCGCCGCACCGAAACGCCATGATACCGGTGAAGAACGCGCTGAATTCCTGCCACAACGTCTGCCGGTCACGGCGCCCGAAAACCCATGCCCGACAGATGAAAAAGTTGACCGTCACCTGCGCCGTCATAATCAGGGCATAGGCCAAACTTTTGTTCCAGTGTGCCTGCTCCACCAGAAAATAATTCGCCGGCAGCGCCAGCAGGAAGGACGGCAGCCCCGACGCCATGAACTTAAACAGCACAAGGCCGCGCTGTAGCAGGGGCAACGCAACCGGTGTGTTGGACGATGGCGCATTCATCAGGCTTCGAAATAATAGTTCGTTTCCGCGCGGAAGACGTCACCTTCGCGCCGCGCCGCACGCTCCACCTTGACGCCGTGGGTCAAATTCAAATCTTCGCGATGGAAACTATCAGCGCTGGAGACGTGTCGTTTCGAAGCGCGCGGCGCGACCAAAACCTCCAGACTCGGCCGCAGCCCTTGGATTTCGTCGCGTACCGTGATCCGTCGGCCATCAATGAGGATTTGTCGCGTAAAACTCAACGCGCTTTGACGCTGCTTGAAAATCAGCACCGACTTCAGCCACGGAGCCATTTTCTCGCCAAATAAAAAGCTCATCGCCCGCAACGCAAGATGCTTGAGCGGTGTGCTGATCGTCTCACCGTGCGGGACCAAGTGGCCCGTCACGACCCAACCGCCATCCACCGCCCGCTGCCACGCCCAATCGCCACCCCACCAATGCGTGACCCATTGCCGCACGCTGCTACGCACGACCCAACCAAAATCGGCACAGCGTTTTTCGCCCAGCCGCGCCGAAAAAACACCGCCCTTTTTCAGTGCCAGCAAGGCCGAAAGGTCATCTGCGCCGCCGACGCGTACGACTTGACCGGCACCGTTGAGGAGTTGTTCGCCTACCGCTGGCGCAGCTGGCGCGGGCAACGTCGCGACATCCAGTTGCCGCACCAACTGCCATGCCCGCAGCAACGAATGCGTCGTGTAGTGACAGAGATAGCGGTCGTCTATCGCGTGCAGAAAATGCTCCGGCTCGTCCAAGCTGCCATACAAGGTCGCCAACAAAAAGGCCGCCAGCCCCTGTTCTTCGCGGTTGCCGTCACGCAGAAAGCGCGTGATGCCATAGGGCAAAATGTAGTCGGTGTTACGCGCGTTACACATCCCGGCACTCGCGCCGAGCGCGCCCACCTGCACGTGCAGGAACCGCAGCGCACGCGCCGCCGCCTCGCGGTAGCGCGACTCGCCGGTCGCATCCGCCAAATCCCAAAGCGCATCGAGCGTCACCGAGAGATAGGCCAAGTCCGGTCCGCCATATTCCATGAACCAGCCTTCTTCGTGCTGCAACGCCAACGTGCGCGCCGCCTGCGCCGCCAGTTCTGCCGCCGGTACCAACTCTGGAAAAATCTTGCGGATCAACGCCAGCGCGGCGAGTCCCGCCACCTGCTGATTGGCCGCCTCGGCTTCAAACCGCCGCAACAACTGTTCCGCCGCGACCGCCACGCCCGCCCGCACATCATCCGCCTTCACCACCCCAGCCTCGACCAGCTTAAGCACAGCGCGTGTCGAAAACGCCGCCGCCGGATAGCCGCGCTCCCACGGGTAATATTCCTCAAAAGCGCCGAAGCGGATGGCGCGCGTATTCCAAAAGCGCGCGCCTGCCGCGGCCAGCCGCGTCAGGGCTGCGCGTTCACCGGCGAGCGCCGGCAAGTCGGCCGCGAGCCAAATCGTCCACGCGCCCTGCTGGAGGATCGCCGACGAAAAGTCGCGGATGCGATAATGCCACCAGTCGCGATCAAACGAACCGTACGTCGCCGAGTTCGGGTCGCGGCTGACTTGCGTCAGAATCCGTGGCAAGAGCCGGGCAAGTGCTCTACCCAGTTGCTCGTTCGTTGGTGCGATTTCGTTCATCATTTCCAAGGCTTGGAAAAATCAACCCGCCGGTTTTCCAAGATTTGGAAAAGTACGGCCCCGCTTTTATAGCCGCTGCCGAAAATGAAGTCGAGTCTGGGCGCGGCCAGGGAAAACTTGTCAAACGGCGGTAGATGCGTGAGAATCCGCCATGACTATGGAGGATCGCCGGGAACCATCGCGCACGCGACTCATCCTGATCGTTTTGGCGCTGGGTTTGTTGGGCGCCGGAATTCGCTGGCTGGCAGCGTACTGGACTTGTCAGGAAGTGAAAGGCGACTATGCCGTAGACGCCATCATGACCCAGCACATTGCCACCGGGCGCAGCCTGCCAACGTTTTTTTATGGCCAGCCCTACATGGGAGTGCCGGAAATCTATATTAGTTCCGTTTTCCTCCGACTCTTCGGCAGCAGTCTGGAGGTTACTTTTGCCGGCAAGGTGGTGGTTTCCCTTTTGGTGCTGCTGGCGTTGTTTGGGTGGGTGCGCGATGTGGGCGATTGGCGGGCGGGTGTGGCGGCCATGCTGTTTTGTCTGGTGGGACCGGTACACCTCTTCACCTTCTTTTATGGCGCCACCTTGCTCCAGGTTGTCTTGCTTCTGTGGTGGGGTACACGCCTTTCGCTTGGCCCACCGCGAACCATCGCGGTCTTGGGCTTGGGGCTATTGGCGGGATTCAGTTGGTATACGAACCAATTGGTGTTCGGCACCTTGTTGGCGGTAGTCTTGCTTTTGGTGGTTGCGTGGAAAGGGCAGATGTGGTGGTGTCCCATGGTGGCTGGGTTACTGGGGTTTATCGTGGGCGGCTGGCCATGGTGGGTTTGGAATCTGCGGCACAACTGGCAATCGCTTGCGTTTCGCGGATCGTTCCGCGGCTTCAGTGTCGTTGAAGGCTTGCAATATCTCGCCCTGCGCTTGGCCGAGTTATTCGATCTGACCAAGCTTTCCCCGGTTTTATTGACGACCACGCTGCTTTTCTATCTCCTGCTCTTCATCGCTGCCGGTTGCTATATTTGTGCGCGCTATCGCCATCGGCCCGTCCTCCGCCGTTGTTTGGCGGGCTTGTGCTTATTGATTATTTTCAACGCCTATTGTTTCGCTATCTCGCACTTCGCGCGACTGCCGGCACCGCGCTATGCCATACCGCTCCTGCCGGTATACGTCCTCTTGGTGGGACTGGGGAGCGCCTATTTGATCCAGCGCAGGCCCTACAGCGGTTGGCTCCCGGTGTTGGCGCTGGCGAGCTTGCAGGCTTGGTACATTCTGCCCACCACCCGCCTGACCAGTCAACATGATCGTGCGATACGGCAAGTCTTGCCCCCCGTGGTGAATTTTTTGCAGCAGCAAAAATGTGAAGCCATTTTCGCGCCGTGGACGCTGGGTTGGCTGAATTTTGCCATGCAAGAACGCATCGCCATTGGGGAAGTTTTGGATGAGCGCTGTGTCGCTTATGAACGCGCCATTGAAAAGGCCACCCATGTCGGGTTCCTCGGCGATCATGCGCTGCAAATCATCGGCTTTGTGCGCGCTTCCGGTGGTACAACGGCGCACACCAACCTGTGCGGCGTCACCTTGGCCTATGGGCTGCAACCACCCAGTCAGCAGCGTCGGCTGCTCGCTCCCGGCGATATTGCGGAGGTTCGCCACGTGGGCGCTTCTGAACGGATCACCGCCGTGTTGGATCATGACCTAGCCACCGAGTGGGCCGCTCCGCTGGAGGTCGGCCACGGCCAGACGCTGGAGATCACCTTCCGTGAGCCTGTCGCCGTACAGAGTATTGGCATGCAGAGCGCCTCCGGCCGTTATCCCGCCTTGTGGCGCGTGGAGCGTGAACGCGCCGATGGCACGTGGGCGGCGGCGACCACCCCCCTGACCAATGACATGTTCTTTTGGTCGGGCCCCCGCATATTTTGGCATGGCCATGCGTATCGGTTGGAAACTTCTTTTGCCCCCATCGCCACGCGGAAATTACGGCTGCACCTTGGTACGACCCGGCTCTCGGACGAACTCCACATGAGCGAGCTTCTGGTCTATGCCGCCGACCCGCAGCCCCTCCGCACCCCGACGGCGGCCCTGCCCGATTTGATCGCCCTCTTGCACGCCCGCCACCTGCGCCACGTCTATGCCGACCGCTGGCTGGCCAATCAAATCCACCAGCAATCAGCCGGCCGTATCACGGCCTCGCGCGAGCAGGCTGTTTATGACCGCGACGCTGACGAACCCGCCCGCGTCCGCGAGACGGGTCCGATACCCTGCCCCTTACGCGCCAGCTCCGCCATCATTGTCCACCAAGCCGAGGCGGCGCTCACCCGCACCACCTTGGCGGCCCTCCAAATTCCCATGCGTGAAACCGCGCTTGTGCCGTGGATCGTCTTCGACTTCGCCCCCGGCACTTGGCGCCCGGAATTTGGTTGCTATGAGAATCTTTGCTGGACCGGCCTTGCGTGCCTCCGTAATAGTCAGGACGACAAGCGCACCGCCACGCAGTTGGCGCGGTTGCGTCGGCGTGATGCGGCAGAACGCGCGCTGCGCCTCTGGCCCACGCATCAACTCGCCTTGCGCACAATCGGCGCAGCCACACCACAACCGGCGGTGCCACTCGCCATTCGTTTTAATAGCGGCGTCACGCTGTCCGGCCTCACGTTCAGCCCCACCAACAGCGTCTCAGGACAGCAACTTTTGCTGACAACGTTTTGGAAACTTGATGGCGCGCAACTCGCCGAACACCCGGTCGCCTTCTTCCATTTTTTGGATGCGACCGGCAAGGTTTGCTTTCAGGATGATTTCGGTTTGCTGGAGCAGACCCCGCCGGACGCCTTACAGTGCCCCTACCCGGGCGAAGCAATACCGATGACGCGCCACATCGCCATTGCGGCGGGCCGTTACCGCGTGCGGTGTGGCTTGCTCAATGGCTACACCCTGCATCGTTTGTGGCCGCATACCGACCTGCCGACGCACTGGCTGACCGTAGATTTGCCGCGGGACATCACCGTTGCGCCAGCGACACAGTAATTGTTTTCCAAGCCCAGGAAAATCGCTTAATCAATTTTCCCAAGCTTGGAAACCGGCGTCAGCGTCAGCGTCCCCAGCCCCTTGCGCTTGACCGGCTTGCTCCAGCCTTTCCAGAGCAGACGCAGGCGATTGAACAGCGGGCCGATCACGGATTCGGGAATCCATTCGAGTATTTTGCGCGCAACGCGCGTGCCGCCAACGAGGAACAAAAAGCTGACAACGAATTCCACCGCCCAACGCGACTTCGGCAGCGGGTCGGGCCGCAAGCCATACTCCGGCGCGGCGCGACCGAACCGACGGCGCAAGCGGTTGCGGATGTAACTCCCGCGTTTTTTGAAATCAAGCATGTGGCCGTGCATCGCCAGCGACGCCGCGGCGTCCTCCGGCTCGGTCTTGAGCAAACCGGTACGCTCCATCGCGGCGATAATCGCCTCCATCTCCGGCGTACGCGTGGTGATGACGGAATGACCACCGCCGAGCGCCTCGAAGCGCGGCGACCACGCATCGCCGACCGAGAGATCGCAAAACTCGTTGGTGAAATCCATGCTTTGCAGGCTGTTCTGCGTGATGAAAAATGGGATGAGGAAGTTGTAATAAATTTTTTTCGAGGTCAGCACACGCCCGGCGGCGGTGCGGATTTCGAGGTAACCGGGCCACTCGCCAGCGCGCCACTTGAGCGACGTGACCACGTCGTTTTTCGGCACGCGGCGCGACCGCAGAAAGCAGGTGATCGCCGCAGGATAGAGCGCCGTGCCGGTGTACGGGCCGAGCACAAATTTGATCTGCTGCGCGGCGGGATGGCCCGCGTGCTGGAGCTGACGCAACGCGGCAGCTTGATCGGGCAGGCAAACCAGCGCGTAACGTTCGCCCGGTGTCAGCTGCGGCAACAGGTCGAGTGTCGCCACCGGAATATAGACCGACTGCGCCGCCGCCAAGATTTCAGCGCGACTACGCGCGATGACCGCGCGCGCCAGCAGCGGTTCAGGAACGCCCTGCCGGACGACGATCGCGGCATCCACGAGTTTGTTTTCGAGTAAATAGATCAGCGTGTGCGTGATCACGCCGCCGGACGCGCCGGCGCGGCGGATGGTTTCATCGGCGGAATGGCCGGTGCGGACGCGCTGATGGCAGCCGAGCAGCCAGTTTTCCGGCAGTTGGCCATAGTGCGCGTGGTAGAGCGCGGCATAGTCCACGCCTTTGCCGGGACAAACCTGCCACGCGAGTTCCGGCAAATCGGCACCGGCAAAATCCGGCTGCGGACCCAGCGGCGTATCCACCATGCGCGCCCGGCCCGCCGGATCAAGTGCAACACATGCGCCGCAACCGGTGCAGATGCCACCAGCAACGACATCATCCTGTAGTTTTTGAGCAACGGTCATTTCGTCTCACCTGTAGGAGCCGCATCCCGTTGCGGCGACCATTTATTGGCCTTGGGATCGCCGAAAAGGGTTTCGGCTCCTACCTTGAGGAGTTCATCGAATGCGGTGGTCCGACCCTGCAGGCCATCAAGGACGCGCACGATGCGGCGGCGAACGAGATCGCCCTTGAACCACCACATCATCGGCCGTTTCCATGAAAACGGCAGCGGGATCGGCTCGCGGCACATATCCACCGGATGGAAATAAAATACCGTCGGCCCGCGCCGCAGCGATTGACGCAGCCCGGCGAGCACGAGGCCGCTGCCAAAGAAACGCAGATACGGCCCACCCGCGGTTTGAATCTTCAAAACAGGTAGGGCGCGCGCGCCGTCGCGCGCCGCGACGGTCGGCAGCGCGATCGCCCTACCCCATGTGGGAAATTCAAAATAGGGCCACGGGAATTCGATGATCCCGCGCGGCGCGGTACCGCGCCGCAGTGTGCCGCGCTCCGGAAAATAGGGTCGTGTGTCCACGCCGGTGAGCTGCGGCTCATCGGTCTTGTTATAAAGGGAGTTCGCCGAAACCGACGAATCATAGGCGAAACCGAGTTCTTCGAGTGCGTCGAGCATCCATCCGGCGATGTAAGCGTTCGGCGCGCGATAGCCGATTACCGGCTGGCCGGTGAGGTTTTGCAAAATTTTTCGCGCTTCGGCGGTGCGCGTTTTGAATTCAGCGGGCGTGAAATTCGGTTGTTTGGTCGCGGGATCGAACTTGGGAAAGTGCGTCAGCCCGTGACAGGCAATTTCGTGACCGGCGGTGGCGCAACGGCGGAGCGCCGCCGGAAAACGGCGCGCGTATTCGGCAACCCAGAAGAACGTCGCCCGCATATTCCGCGCGGCGAGCAGTTCCAGCGCGGCCTCAAGATAGGGCAAGCCGCGTTCCGGTTGCGGCGTGGAGGCCAGCGCTTGCGCCACATCGGCGCGCGTGCCAAAGCGGGCGGCGGCGGTCGGCCCGTGATACCAGTCCTCGACATCCACGCTGACGATGATCTGGCGTGGCGGCGCGTCAGACGTAGAGGCGGTCGTTGTCATTGATATCGAACCACATGGCGAACACCAGCGACTGGAAGGAGAAAATCCAGATCAGCGTGGCGAGCGTCAGGTGCGCCATCCAGATTTGGTGGTGCACAAAATAGGTGTAGAGAAAACGGGCGGTGATGGGAATATCCACGAGCAACGCGAGCAGCGAAAACGCATAGAGCAGAAACAGCGGATGAAAAGTCTGCACCAGATATTTTTTGACCAGCCGCTGCGCGAACAACCGCACGAGCAAGGCCGCGATGCGCGGCGCAACCTGGGGCACGTTCAATTTCGATTGTTCGCCGACCGCGTAGTGCGGCGTGATCGGCACTTCGGTGATCGTGAAATTGGCGATGTTCAGCTTCTGGAGCAGATCGTTGCCGGAGCCGTAACGCGGATAGAGCAAATGGATATCGAGATTCTCCAGCGCCTCCAAACCGAGCGCGGTGAAGCCCGTCTGCGTATCGGAGATGCGCCAGTAGCCGGTGGCGATTTTGGTCAGCAGCGAAAGACCGGAGTTGCCGATGTAGCGCACGCGCGGAATCGCCCGCCGCGCCGAGCGGTGCTTGAAGCGATTGCCCTTGCAGTAGTCCGCACGGCCTTCGACCACGGGCCGACAAATGCTCTCCAATTCACCGGGATCCATCTGGCCGTCGCCATCCATCGTCGCCGTGCAAGCGACGCCGTGAGCGCGCGCATAGCAGTAGCCGTTGGCCAGCGCCGCGCCACGCCCGCCATTATACCGCTGGTTCAGTAACACGACGCGGCTGGTCGGCAGCCGAATTTCTTCGCACGGCACCAAACGCTGTTCGGCCTCGCGCTCCATCTCCAACGCAAGATTTTCCGCGCGCGCATAGACGCCGCTGCCCGCCTGCCGTACGCGGCGCGTCAACGGCATGAACGGCGTGCGATCGGCTTCCATAAATTTCCGCACCACGTCCGCCGTCGCATCGGTCGAGGCGTCGTTGACGACGATGACGAGGTCCGCGCAGGCCGGCATCGTTTCCAACACGTGGCTGATCTGCTGCGCTTCGTTGAAACACGGTACGATGACCGCGATGGATTTGCTCTGTAACATGCGGCGGTATGGTTTCAAATTCGGACGAATTGCGCAAGACAGCGCTTTTCCGCCCGCGACGGACAAGTTCCAAGGTCTGGAAAAATGAAACGGCTGATTTTCCAAGCCTTGGAAAACCGCGGGATACGCCTTGCGTGCAGCCCGCACGGCGGGCTAAAATGCGCGCCGTGAACGCACCGCTTCCATCCGCAACCGACTGGCCACTCCGCTTGTTCAAGCTCTCACTGCTCAAGCAGGAGAAGTTGCGTGCTATTAGCGACCTGCTCGGCAACACGGCCGGCATGACGTGCCTCGATATTGGCGGTGATAACGGCGTCATCAGTTTGTTGCTCCGGCAGCGCGGTGGCACATGGACGAGTGCCGATGGCGGCGCGAGGGCCGTCGAATCTATTCGTCAATTGGTGGGCGAGCGTGTTGTACAGGTCGAGGGCTGCCGGTTGCCGTTGCCGGATGGCTGCTTTGATCGCGTCGTGGTGGTGGATTATATCGAGCACGTGATCGAGGACGAGGCGTTCATCGCTGAGTGTCACCGCGTACTCAAGCCCGACGGCGTACTGATCGTCAACACGCCGCACATCAAACCTTCGCTGCTGTTTGGTTTCCGCCGCATGTTGGGGTTGAGCGACAAGCGGCACGGTCATGTCCGGCCCGGTTATACCGAGGCGCAACTATTCGCCGTGCTGAAGGACGGCTTCGATGTGGAACAGGCACGCACCTATTCGTGGTTTTTCACGCAACTGCTGGATACCGGCATCCGCTGGATCAGCGAGCGCAAGAACGCCAATCACGACGCGGTCAAGGGTACGTTGTTAACCGGGGCCGATTTCCAAAGGTTGGAAAAATCATTGAAGCTCTACCGCATCGTCTTCCCGTTTTTCTGGCTGGCGGTGCAGCTCGACCGCCTGTTGTTCTTCACGCGCGGCTTCATGCTGATTGTGCGCGCCCACCGGCGACCGTGGCTCAAACGGAATAGCGCGCCGTCTTTGCAGAACGGGCGTTCGCTGGCCGAGGCCGCACTCGGTGGACGGATTGGGTCGGCGGCGAAGCTTGGGTGAGCGTTGCTTTTGCAATTGCCCGACAATGCCGCACGCTTTGCCATAAATCACGTCAATATCCTGTGGAAGCTGGCACATATTCGGCCACGCGGTTGATGATGAAATCCGAATCGGCAAAGTAAAACCAATGATGCTCGCTGACCTGCTTGCGCTGGATGAGGAGCTAAACCAATTGGGCCGGACGAAAATGCAGCGGCACAAAGGCCTTGAATTCGCGCAAGATCGCCGGGGAATTCAACACCAAGCGTCTAACAGGCCAATTCGCTTCATCGGTGGTGATGGGTGCGGAATGAAAAACATGGTGGAAAAGCCAATGGGGTGTCGCCATCACGACCAGTGGCAGCAGGCCATAAAGGCACTAAAGAGCTCCAGCTGCGCCCTGCGAATGCGCCTGTTTTCAGGGGTGATGCTGGTTCCCTGCAAAGCTTCTTTACTGGAGGTCGGCGTAGAGGCGAGCGAAATTTGCGGTTTTCGCTGGCCAAACCACGGGAAAACCGCTACAAGACCGCGCCGCAATCATATGGAGTAAAGGTGCTATGAAGAGAACTTATCAGCCGTCGAAGATCAAACGCGTGCGTGCGCACGGCTTTCGTAAACGTATGGCCACCAAAAATGGCCGCAAAGTGTTGAGCCGGCGGCGCGCCAAAGGTCGCGCGCGCCTCGCGCTGTGACGGGATTGTGCCATGTCGCACGGCAGCGCTAGTCCGGACGAAGGGTTGCCGGCGGCGCGGCGTTTGCGCGCCACGGGACTTTTTGCCGAGGCCTATGCCCAAGATCGCTGCTGTCGCGGTCGTCACCTATTGCTTTGGACGCGGCGCGGCGCAGGCGCGGCACTACGCGTGGGCGTTGTAACCAGCCGCAAAGTCGGTGGCGCGGTGCAACGCGCCAAGGCCCGCCGACGCTTGCGCGAGGTTTTCCGCCGGCACCGTGCGGAATTACACGGCGAAGTTGATCTTGTGATGGTGGCCCGCGCCAGCTTGGTGGAAGCGCCATGGGCGGAAGTTGTGAGCGATTTTTTGCGGGTGGTGGACAAAGCCGGCTTACGCGCGGCGACCACGGAAAGTAAAACATGAGCCGCTTGCTCATCGGATTGGTGCGGTTATACCAGTTGACGCTTTCGCCCTGGCTGGGCAACCATTGCCGTTTCTATCCGAGTTGTTCGACCTACAGCATCGAAGCCCTGCGGCAGCACGGCGCGGTACGCGGCCTGTGGCTGAGCTTCAAGCGGCTGGCCAAGTGTCATCCGCTGCATCCTGGCGGCGTGGACAGAGTACCGCTTTCAAACAAGCGTGGATAAAAAGAAACATGAAGAAACAAGATATTTTGATTTTGGCGGCACTGATCGCCTTGTTCGTGGCGTGGCCGTGGATTGATCGTGCGGTCGTGAAGAAGTTCTTCCCGAACCGCCCGCTACCGGCGCAACTTGCCGCCGGTACAAACACGATAAGCGCCACCAACGCCGTGGGCGCGCTGGCTAAAGCCACCGCCATCACCGCGCCGCCGGCGGTACCGGTGGTGGTCGAGCCGCCCTTGCCCACGAAGCCAGAACAAACGCTGACGTTGAAAAATGATGTGCTCGAAGTCGTCGTCTCATCGAAAGGCGCGGCACTGAGCAGCGTTGTCATCAAATCCTACCGTGAAAGTGTAAATCCGAAGAGCGGTTCCGTGAAACTCGACTTTGCCGGTCGCCGTGCACTCGCACCGGTGCAGTTGGCCGGGGTGCCGACTGAGGCCGATTTTGATTTGCGCCCCACCAACGACGGGCGCGGCGCCGAATTAGAGTATCGCACGGCCAACGGCCTCCTCTTCCACCGCATCATCACGCTGCCCGCCGGCAAGAGCTATCTGCTCGATGTGGCCGATACGCTCAAGAATGGGAACACGGCAACGCTGGCGCTGCCCGCCTACGGCCTGCAACTGGGCCCGATGCGCGACCTGCCGGGCGAGACCCAGCAGAGCGGCTATGTCTGTCTCGGCGTGGATGCGCTGCCGGGCGGCGGCGAAAAAGTGCAGTATCTCGCCGGCAGTCTCGCGGGTCTGTTTGACGCGAAGCAGAATCCCCAGAGTTTGGCATTGCCGATAACGGCCGAGAGCGCGTGGCCCAAAATCAGCACACCGAATTGGCTCGCCGTCAAAAATAAATACTTTGCGCAAATCCTGATGCCGAACGACGCGACTGAAAGTCCGCGACTCTATGCCCAACGCGCGCTGCTACCCGACGAGACACTCACGAATCTACACGCGGAAAAAATGACGTCCGTCACGGAAGTATCCGCGACGATGATGTTCCCCGAAGCGCGCGTCGAAGCCGACAAACCGCTGACGCGCAACATGCAATTTTATGTCGGGCCAAAACTTTATGCCGCGCTCGTGCCGCTCAAACGCAGCATCGTGGACGTGATGGAGTTTGGCTTCTGGGGCCCGGTCGGCAAGGTGCTGCTGGGAACGATGAACGTCATCCACGACTGGCTCTGGCCGCACAACTACGGCCTCGCCATCATGCTGCTGACCATTTTGATCCGCGTCATCTTCTGGCCGCTGACCCACAAGGGCACGCAGAGCATGAAGCGGATGCAGGCCGTCCAACCGCTGATGAAGGAAATCCGCGAGAAATACAAAGACAACGCCCAAAAGCAGCAGCAGGAAATGATGAAACTCTACAAAGAGCATAAAATCAATCCGCTCGGCGGCTGCTTGCCGATGGTGATCCAGATTCCGGTTTTCATCGCACTTTTCGTCGTCCTGCGCAGCGCGATCGAACTACGCTTTGCCGGCTTCCTCTGGATTAAGGATTTGAGCGAAGCCGAAAATCTCTTCCCGTTTGGCTTCAGCATCCCCTTGCTCGGCTGGTCTGCGATCAACATTCTGCCGATCCTGATGGCCGTGACGATGTTCTGGCAACAGAAGCTCACGCCCAGCACCGGCGATCCGCAGCAGCAGAAGATCATGATGATCATGCCGGTGATGATGCTGTTCTTCTTCTATAACTTCGCCGCCGGTCTCTCGCTCTACTGGACCACCAACCAAATCCTGATGATCGTGCAGCTCTACTGGCAGCGCAAGCATCCCACCGCGCTCGCCAAAGCCTGATTTCCAAGGCTTGGAAAACGGAATGCTGTCTTGCGCGCCGCCGCCGCGGATGGCAACATCGGCGCGCCCTGATGCGGCAGCGGGGCAGGAGAAGGTTGTGGCGTTACGCTTGGAACAAATCGAAACCTACGTGCTGTCGGTCATCGAAGACCGGCGTCATGATGCGGGGGCGCGCTGGCTGAGCCGCGTGCTGCTGGCCTTTTCGTGGCTCTATCGTCTCGTGGTACAGGCGCGCTTGTTTCTTTATCGCCACGGCATTTTGCGGCACCATTCGCTGGGCTGTCAGGTGATCAGCATTGGCAACCTGACGGTCGGCGGTACGGGCAAGACGCCGATCGTCGAGACGTTTGCGCGGGCGCTGGTCAAGCAGGGGCGCAAGGTGGCGATTCTCAGCCGAGGCTATAAAAGCGAGTCGCCGCCGTTCTGGCAGAAGTTGTTCAAGCTTTTCCGGTTGGAGCCGGACGCCAATCCGCCGCGCGTGGTGTCCGACGGCAAAAGCCTGTTGTTGGATTCCTCGACCAGCGGCGATGAACCCTTCATGCTGGCGAGCAATCTGCCCAACGTCGTGGTCATTGTGGATAAAAACCGCGTCAAAGCCGGACGCTATGCGGTGAAGAAATTCGGGTGCGACACGTTAATCTTGGACGACGGTTTCCAATACATGGCGTTGAAGCATCGGCTGGATTTGGTGCTCGTGGATCGCACAAATCCGTTCGGCAACCGCCAGATGTTGCCGCGCGGCTTGTTGCGGGAGCCGGTACGCAACATCCGGCGCGCGAGCTACCTGTTCATCACCAAATCGCGCGGCAACGGCGAGCCGGACCTCAAAGCAGAACTGCGCGCGCTCAATCCGACGGCGGAAATCATCGAGTGCCGGCATAGCGCGAAGCGACTGCAAGACGTGTTTAGCGGCGAACGCAAACCGTTGGAAACCTTGCAAGGCTTGGAAGTCGCGGCGATCTCCGGTATCGCGCAGCCGAAGGGCTTCGAAGATGAACTCGTGCGCCTCGGCGCCAAGCTGCTCTATCACAAGCGCTATGCCGATCATCACCGGTATAGCCAGATCGAAATCATTGAATTCATCAATAAAAGCATCGAACGTGGTGCACAGGCGATTGTTACAACAGAAAAGGATGCCGTACGTTTCCCCAACATTGAGCGGCGCGATCTGCCGATGTATTTCCTGCGGGTCGAAATCGAGCTGTTGAGCGGCGTCGAGGATTTTTATGGCTGTATCCAGCGCATCTGCTTCAAGTGAACGCCGCGTGCTCGTGATCAGTCCCGGCTGGATCGGCGACGCGATCATGAGTATGCCTGCCGTGCAACAGTTTCACGCTGCCCAGCCAGACACGGAGATCACCGTGCTGGCCAAGCCCAATCTGCTGCCCTTGTGGGAAATGAATCCAGCGGTACAAAAACGCTTAGTCTATGCCGGGAATGGGATCACTGCGCTGGCCATTTTGCGCGGGAAATTTAGCGCCGCTTATCTATTCCCAAACTCGACGCGCTCGGCGCTCCTCCCGTGGCTGGCGGCGGTGCCGGAGCGGATTGGCTTGGCCGGTCACTGGCGGCGGTGGCTCTTGACGAGTGTGGCTACGCCGCCGAACGATTCCGCAAAGCAGCATCAGGCATGGGAGTATGCAACCATTTTATCCGCGACCAGTTCGGTGCTATCACGGCCGCAGTTGGTGCTGCCTGCGGTCGCGCGAGACCAAGCTACGCAACGCGTAGCCAAGTTGAAACGTCCGTTGATCGGCTTGCTGCCCGGCGCAGCGCGCGGGCCGGCCAAGCGCTGGCCGGCGGACCGCTTCGCGGAAACGGCGTACGCGCTGCACACGCAAACTGGTGGCAGTATTTTGGCGATGGGCGGCGCGAGTGACGCGGAAAGTTGTTCTGTAGTAGCCGCCGCCGTCGGAAGCTCTGCCCTGAATCTGGCGGGTACTACGGAGATTCCCGAGTGGGCCGCTTTGCTCGGGTTGTGCGATGTGGTGATCTGTAACGATAGCGGTGGGATGCACCTGGCCACAGCGGTGGGCGCGCCCGTCGTGGCCATTTTCGGCATCACCGATCCGGCGCGAACGGGACCGTTGGGGACGCACGACCGCATTCTGCAACACAGCCAGACGCAAGCGCGCGCGGTGCCGCGCACCTCGGCGGAAGCGGCAGAGGCCCTCGCCACGATCAGTGTCGGAGAAGTGGTCGCGGCTGCGTTGGAAGCATTGCATCATGGAACACGCCATGCGTGAGAAAATTTCAGCCTGTATCACCGCCGGCAACGAGGAACAGAAAATCCGGCGGTGCCTTGAGAGTGTGCGTTGGTGCAATGAAATCGTGGTCGTGGATAGCTTTAGCACCGATCGCACTGCAGAAATTTGCCGTGAGTATACGGATCGTGTCTACCAACACGAATGGCTCGGCTATATCGGCTCAAAAAATCTGATCCGTGAGCTGGCGCAGCACCTTTGGCTGCTTTATTTGGATGCCGACGAGGAAGTCTCCCATGACCTGCGCGACGAAATCCTGAACCAATTCCATCGGGGGCCGGGTGAGGTGGCCGGTTATCGCTTTCCGCGCATGGTGCACTATTTGGGCCGCTGGATTCGGCATGGTGAGTGGTACCCCGACTACAAGCTGCGCCTGTTCCGCAAAGACGCGGGCCGGAGCGAGGGAGAAGAGCCGCATGACCACGTGGTGGTTGACGGATCGGTGCGAACCCTGCGCGGCCCGCTCTATCACTACACCTATGACGATTTACATGAACACATCGAGACGATCAACCGCTATACCACGATCACCGCCCGCGAAAAATTCCGCAAAGGCGCCCGCTTCCATTGGCGCGATTATTTGATCCGCCCCCATTGGCGGTTTCTCAAAGCCTATTTTTTCAAGCTCGGCCTGCTGGATGGCATGCAGGGGCTAATCATTGCACGCGTCAGCGCGTTCGGCGTGCGAATGAAATATGCCAAGCTCTGGGCCATGGAACGCGAAACGCGCAAACAGGCGCAGCAGGAAAAAAACAATTGAAATTCTTGGCACCAAGGGAAGCAACACCAGCCGTCGCCGGCTGGCGAATAGCTGGCTGGGTAGTCGGGCTGATCCTAGTGGCCACGGTACTGGCCGCGATCACTTCGGTGACGTTAGTACGCTTTATCCTGCCACATCTGCCGGCGGCGTGGTCGGACGCGGTGCTGCATCGGGGTGCCGGCAAGATTATGGTCCGCGCCATGCAAGTCTGGGTCGTGCTCCTCCTCCCACTATGGCTGCGCAGCTCCGGTTGGCGTGGCTGGCGCGACTGCGGCTGGCAAGGAGGTCCGTTCCCCCACCCGCTCTGGCAAGATATCCTTGGCGGCTTTGCGGTGGGTGTGGCCACGCTCGGTGGCCTCGCGCTGTTCATGTTTATGACGGGCCATCGTGTAGCCGGCCCGCTCGATACCACGCTGAATAGCATCGCCGTATTCATCTCGTTTGCGTTATCGGCGACAGCCGTAGCGGTCTTCGAAGAAACACTGGCACGCGGCATCATCTTTCGACTCTGGGCGCGGGCGTGGGGCGCAGTCGCCGCGGCACTAGCGTCGAGTTTGCTGTTTGCCATCGCACATTTCATCCAGCCGAGTGCAGCGGCCTTTGCGGTTCCCGGCTTTTGGTCGGCCGTCGGCTCGTTGAGTCTGAACGCATTGCAGCCGGATATGAGCGAGCCGGCGTTCCTCATCCGCCTGCTCAACCTCACCTGCTTGGGGTTGACGCTGTGCGCTATGGTGCGTTTGACCGGTTCGATCTGGCTGGCCGTAGGTGCACATGCCGGCTGGGTGTGGAGCATCAAGATCAATAATTTCTTCACCGACGCTGCGCCCGTACCATGGCGCAGCCCGCTCTGGGGTGCCCGCGGCGATCTCACCGACTCGGCCATCGGAATGACAACCCTCCTGATCGTATTATTGGGTGTGTTATGGGTGCACCGACGACGCACGTGTCGTGAATAACCAGATGAAAAACTTGAAAACCCAACGGCAGGATATTCTCACGCTCGCGCTGGACGAGGCCCGTGTACTGCTCTTGCCGGAATTTGATAGCCCTACCCTGCGTGCTCTGTTGCGCAACCTTGCCGCATATACAAGCGCAGCGGAGGCCGTGGTCCTCCATGCCGGGCGTAATCGCACGGTTAAACTGGACGCAACCACCGCGGATGGAAAACTATTGACTGTGGTGGTGAAGTCCTTCGGACAGCAAGGTATTTTGCGCGATTGGAGTGATCGCCGCAAAGGCTCCAAAGCGGAGCGTTCTTTTCGTGTGGCCGTCCGCCTGCATGCGGCCGGCGTGGGTACACCACCACCCATCGCCTGTGTCGAACATTGGCAAGGGTCAAGATTGGCCGCCAGCTTCTTCGTTTCGCGGTTCGAGCCCAATCTGACCTGTTTCCGCGACGAGCTATGCCGTCTTTATCGGCAGGATCCGCTCTGCTCCAAGCTGATCAACCTGTTGCAAGTGGTGGCCGATGCGGTACGGGGGATGCATGCCGCTGGTGTGCTGCATAACGACCTCGGCAACCAAAACATCATGTTGCGGCGGAAGAACGCGGAGACGTGGGGCGACGTACAGTTTGTGGACCTCAACCGGGCACGGTTGCGTGACAAGCTGAGCTTGCGGGAGATCGCACGCGATCTTTCGCGCATCGCACTGCCGTCGGATTTTCTGCGCGTCTTTTTCGAGATGTATTTTCAGGCGCGTGCGCCGGTAGAGTTTCTGCGCTGGGAACGGTATTACCGCCGGCGATTTGCGTGGCACTCCCTCACCCGTCAATTTCGCCACCCCCTGCGTGAGCGGCAGGCGCGCGCCGCGGAAAATCCGGCGACCACCTATCCGCCGCGCAAGGACATCTGGATTTGGGACGACCGTTCGGCGCAGGCGATCAGCACGTTGACCAAGCGCGACCGGCACCGGTTTTATCCCGCGGGCAATTCACTCCGGGTGGCCGCCGCGGTGACTACCGGAGCGGGGCCGGTCTGGCGCAGCTACCGGCGCTTGCAGAAGAAAATTTATGCCGCGCCCGTGGATTTGACGGACAGCATCGGCATGGCGGTGGAGCCGCGCCCGGAATCTTTTGAGCGCGAGCAGCAACTGCTGGCGGGGTTGGGCAAAACCCCGGTGTTGGTGCGATTCTATCACCACGCCACGCCAGCCCAACGCGAGTTTGCAGCGGAGGCCGCGCGGCAGTTGCGTCGGGCGGGGCATCCGTTGACGATCGCTTTGGTACAAGACCGACGCGCGGTATTGGAGCCGGCGAGTTGGCGCGACTTTGTTTTCCAAACCTTGGAAAACGTCGGCGCCATTGCCGAATGGGCCGAAATTGGCCACGCGATCAATCGGGTGAAGTGGGGCCTCTGGGATTTGCGCGACTATGCGCAACTGCTGGAGCCGGTGCGCGCCCGGCGCAAGTACTATCCCAACTTGCGCCTGATGGGCCCGGCAGTGATTGATTTTGAATATCACCATCTGCTGGCGGCTTTGCGGCTGCTGCCGCGCGACTTCCGCTTCGACGCGCTGTCGCACCACCTCTATGTGGATCGGCGTGGCGCGCCGGAAAATTTCCAAGGTCGTTTTTCCGCCGAGGAGAAGTTCATGCTCGCTCGCGCCATCGCCGACTGGTCGCCAGCACTCGCCCCGCGGCTGATCATCTCCGAAACCAACTGGCCGCTGGCGGGTACCGGGGTCTGGTCGCCGGTTGGCTCGCCCTACGAAACACCCGGCCCGCGCGCCAACGACCCGAGCGTGTCCGAGCAAGACTACGCCGATTACATGTTGCGTTATCTCGTGATCGCACTCACGTCCGGCATGGTCGAACGCGTCTATTGGTGGCGGCTTGCCGCGCGCGGTTTTGGTTTGATTGATGACACCGTCACCGATCCGGCGAGCTGGCGGTTGCGTCCGGCCTATCACCAACTCCGCATCTTTTTGCAGGTCTTCGGATCGGCCACGTTCATGGAACGCCGGGTGTTGCCGGACGGCGCACGCTATTTCTTTTTCCGCGCCCCCGCCGGCGCATGCCACGCCTTCGCTTACGCCCATCCGACGCCGACCGATTTCAAACCGCCCTGCGCGTACCGCGAAGTCCGCAATGCACTGGGCGAAGTCGTGACCGCGCCGGCACACCTCACCGGTCAGCCATTGTATCTGCTCAATCTTGAGCGAGAATAGGGCCATGCAACGGCTGGAACGAGAACAGCGAACGGTGGCGGCGATGATTCGCTTGTATTGCCACGCTCATCATCACGCGCCAGAACTGTGCGCAGAATGCTCGGCGCTATTGGCCTACGCACAGCTACGACTGCTGCGGTGTCCCTTTCAGGAAAATAAACCGGTCTGTGCCGACTGTCGGGTGCATTGCTATCAACCCCGGCGACGCACCGAGATTCAGGAGATCATGCGGTATGCCGGACCGCGAATGTTGTGGCATCATCCTCTGCTGGCGCTTGGCCACCTGTTGGATGGTTGGCGGCGGCAGCAGTAGGTCAGGAGACCGGGCGCAGGCGGCGGCGCAAGCGGCCACCGATGAATTGGCCCGCGAAATACGCACCGAGCACGAACGGGAATGTTGAAAGCCGCCAGCCCAAGCCGGAAACCAGCCGTAGCGTCACCACCAGCGGAATTGGGAGGTGTACGGCCAAAAACCACGCGACGGAGAATTTCCGCACGCCTTCGCGCCAGAATCCAAACGGCAGATTCAAGATCATCACGCCCACCGCCACAATCAATAGGGTCAACAGCATGTGCGTAGTCATAATTTTGTGGCGGAATCTACCCGTTTTTGGAGCAACTGCAAGCGACGCGTGAGAATTTTCCCAACACCACCAGCAAAAATGCACGGTGAACTCGCCTGTTGGCGTCGTCATGTTCCGTCAGATCGAAAGTGGTGTTTCGTATAGGCTGCGCCGAATAGCTTCCCGATTCTCGGCCGCGTCGCCAGAAGCCATCTGGTCGGCCGCTGTCACGACTTCGGCCAAGGCAACGCCGACTTCTGCTTCGCCCACGGCAACGATGGTGGCGCCCGCGCGGCGTAGCGCGGGGGCGTCACGCAGGTGGGTGCAGCGAGCGAGAACGCGCAATTCAGGATTGAGGAGGCGTGCCTGCATGATGATTTCAGCGGAGTCTTCAATATCCGCGCTCAGGATGAGGCTACCGGCCGTTTCCACGCCCGCTTCCATGAGCGTTCCCGGCTGCTGGGCATCCCCGTACAGCGCGGCATGACCTGCGTTGCGCAGTTGGCGTGTGGCGTCAAGGTTGAGATCAATCACTGTGATTTCAGCGCCACGTCTCGCGAGGAGTTGGTGGACGATCTTTCCAACCGGGCCGTAGCCGACCAAGATGCAGCGGTTGTGATTGAGTGCAGGACGCCAACTGGCGTTAACCTGAACGGGCCTGGCCATCTTTGCCGACGCCAGTCGGCGCGCCCACCGATAGATGTATGGGTTCAAAGCGATTGAGATGATAGAGGCGGCCACCAGAGCATTCCATCCGGCATTGCTAATGAGTCCAAGGCCAACAGCGACCGAGCCGAGAATGAAGCTAAATTCACCCACTTGAGAAAAGGCTGCGCCAATCGGGATCGCTGTCGCCGGGGGCTGGCCGAGGGCTCGCACGGTCAGCACGGCGGCCAGTGGTTTGACCACGATTACCACGAAAAGCACCACGCTAATGATTAGAGGAGCCTGTGTCAGACTCCGCGGATCGAACAGCATGCCGATCGAGACGAAGAAGAGCACGGCAAACGCGTCGCGCATCGGCAAGTCGTTGTTGGCCGCCCGGGTGGCGAACTCGGAACGGCCAACGGCCAGTCCAGCAAGAAAAGCGCCCAAGGCCATTGACACGCCAAAGATCTTGGCGGAGCCGACCGCGATGCCCACGGCGAGGACCAGCACCGCAAGCGTGAAAAGTTCTCGTGAGCGGGTCTTTGCAATACGCTCTAGCGCCCAAGGGATCAACCATTTACCCAACACCACTACGATGGCAACCAGACAGGCGAGTTTGAATCCAGCCATTCCGAGAACAGCCCCGACGCTCTGTTCAACGCCCCTTTGCGGGGCGAAGATGATGGGCAGAAGGAGTAGGAGCGCGACGGTAAGGATATCTTCCACCACGGTCCAGCCGATCGCGATATGACCGATCTTGGTGTGCAGATCGTTCCGCTCGGCCAGCACCACGGCCATGACAACCGTACTGGCCACCGAAATGGCCATTCCAAGGATGAATCCGGATGTCCAACTCCAATCCAGCAGATGCAGCAGTGCAGCCAATGCGATCGTGGACAGCGTGCTCTGTATCAGGGCACCGGGTATGGCCACGCGCCATACCGCGATCAGTTCACGCAATTGAAAACGCAACCCGATGCCGAAGAGAAGGAGAATGACGCCAATTTCGGCGAATTGTTCGGCTATTACGCGGTTGACGACGACGCCGGGGGTAAAGGGGCCGATCACAATGCCTGCAAACAGATAGCCAATGATGGGGGCCAACTTAAGACGGAGGGCGATATAGCCGAAAACCAAGGCGCCCGCCAAGCCAACGGCGAACGTTACCAGTATGCTGAGTTCAGCCATCCCTCTTTATCTCCGTTCCGCCAACAGATGATTATCTCTCCCATTGGAAGAACTACAGGGGCTATAGCATGCGTTTATGAAGATATTCAATGAAAATACGCCGGTAGTTTAAGCAAAAATCATACTAGAGCGTTTCCAAAAATGATGTGGCCGGCTGAAGCCCCGGCGTAGATGCGGACTCCGTCCGCATCAGGAAAAGCGACCGGAGGTCGCTTCTACGTGGCGCGTGGCCAACATCACGTTTGTTTCGCAGCAGCTG
>SCQF01000071.1 GCA_004321905.1 Verrucomicrobiota bacterium
GTGCGCCACGAAGGCGCACAAGAGGGCGGAAGCCCTCTGTGCAGCCATGCTGCACAAGAGATGAGGGAAGGCCCCTCGAAGCCGGCGTGCAGGCGCAGGCTTCAAACCACCTGCTGCGGCTGCGCTCAAGAGGCGTGGTCGTGAGCGAGACAGGAAAAGGCCGGGCATGACCCGGTCAGGTAAGGATCGTGAAGTCGAACGCAAGTGAACTACCGATGACGTGTCGAAAGCGTAGGAACGATGTCGAAACCGCGGGGGAGTCGTTACCGCGGGACGAGTCCGGGGGGAGCCTGTTGACTGCCCGGGCGGCATCCGGCATGTAGGTGGCGAGAGTGCGATCCAGGCTCTTGTGTGGAACGTGGGAACCTGTCACCCCGATGACAAGGGAGAAACGCAAGGGGCAGCCCCCCGAGTGTGAGAGTACCGATGCGGGGTACAGGGACGGAGCCATCCGTAGTAGTGAGGAAGGTCCTGTAACGGGACTGGAGCGAAGGGGTGGCCCTATCCGGCCTGGGACGAGGGAACAACTGGCGACAGGAGGATTTCCTTGAAACAGGCGAAGCCATTTCCCATCACCAAAAGACAGGTGTGGGAAGCCTATAAACGAGTAAAAGCGAACCGTGGTGGCGCCGGGGTTGATGGCCAGACCGTGGAATTGTTCGATCGAGACTTGGCGGACAATCTCTACAAACTCTGGAACCGTCTGGCCTCGGGCAGTTACCAGCCGCCGCCGGTGAAGCGAGTGGAAATACCCAAGGCCAATGGCGGGACTCGACCGCTGGGCATACCGACCGTCGCGGATCGGATTGCCCAAACGGTGGTCAAGCAAGCCCTGGAGCCGGAGTTGGAGAAACACTTCCATCCGGACTCCTACGGCTATCGCCCCGGCAAGTCGGCGCATCAGGCGCTGCACATGGCGCGCAGGCGCTGCTGGCGGTACAACTGGGTGGTCGAGTACGACATCCAGGGGTTCTTCGACAACCTGGGCCACGAGTTGCTGATGCGGGCGGTGTGCAAACACACCCAGGAAAAGTGGGTGGTGCTGTACATCGAACGCTGGCTCAAGGCGCCGGTGCTGAGTTCTGAAGGGATGGCCCTGTCCAGGGACAGGGGCACGCCGCAAGGCGGTGTAATCAGCCCGCTGCTCGCCAATCTCTATCTGCATTATGGCTTCGACCAATGGATGGTGCGGCAGTACCCGCACATACCGTTTGAGCGATATGCGGATGATGGAGTGGCGCACTGCCGAAGCCGCAACGAGGCGGAAAAGCTCAAAGCGGCGCTGGCTGCGCGGTTTGCGCAGTGTGGACTGGCGTTGCATCCCGAGAAGACCCGGATCATCTACTGTAAAGACGATGACCGGAAAGCGGACTACCCGGAAACGAAGTTCGACTTTCTGGGGTATACGTTTCGCCCCCGGCGTTCGAAAAATCGTTGGGGCAAAGCCTTTATCAACTTCAGTCCGGCGATCAGCAACAAGGCGTCGAAAGCGATCCGGCAGGAAGTTCGGGGCTGGAAGCTGCACCTGCGCAGCGACAAGAGCCTGGACGATCTGGCGAGGATGTTCAACGCGGTGATTCGGGGTTGGGTCGGGTATTACAGCGTCTTCTACAAGTCGGCACTGTATTCCACACTCAGGCACTTGGACCGTAAGCTCGTGCTGTGGGCTACTCGCAAGTTCAAGCGACTACGCGGCCACCGACGGCGGGCGGACCACTGGCTTCGGGGCGTAGCCCACCGCCAACTGGGACTGTTCGCGCATTGGCGGTTGCTTTATGGGCAGGCTGGATAGGAAGAGCCGGATGAGCGGAGACGTTCACGTCCGGTTCCGTGAGCACCGGAGGGGGCAGTTCCCTCCGGTGACTCGACTCGCCATCTTCGTCAGTAGCGAACGCAGTGGCGAAAGGATACTGGCGAGTCTGACGGCATGGATAGCCAAACACCTGAAGCTGCGCGTCAACGCCGCGAAAAGTGGCGTGGGCCGGCCTT
>SCQF01000020.1 GCA_004321905.1 Verrucomicrobiota bacterium
GGTGATTCAAAAATACATTCAGCACCATCGTGTGTTAGGGCAAGGGCCTGCGCAGCTTGCTTTGAAGCTGCGCTGAAGATGCCCCGCGGCTTGCCGCGGGGTATTTCACGCCTTGGAAAAATCGTGTTCGCGAAGTACGCTGGCGCCGTTCCCATGAAAAAAATGAAGCAGCGGGCGCTCCTGATTGCCGACGGACACTTGAATCTGATCTGGCCGTTGCCGCGCCTTTTGCATCAAGCGGGCGCGCATCTGACGCTACTGGCTCCGCGCGCACAGTGTTTCCGCCGTTCGCGGTTCGTCAAGGAATGGCTCGACTTTCCGCTCGACGCCGCCACGCCGGCCACCGTCGCGCAAGTCGAGCGACACCTGCACGCGTACCGTTACGATTTGGTCGTTCTCGTCAGTCCGCCGTTGGTCGGGCAGCTTTTTCAAAATACGCCGCCACCCGCATGGATGAGCGCTTGGTTTCGCCCGGACCTCCTCCGCGTCTTGTCTTCCAAAACGGATTTTCAAACGTGGGCCAGCGCAAATCATCTGCCGATTCCATCCGGTCGCTTCGTCACCACGCCGGACGAAGCTGTCGCAGGGGTCACGCAACAGGGCGCATCGGTCATCAAACTCGACGGCACCGCCGGTGGCCAAGGCGTAAAGCTGGTGACAACGGCTGAAGAGGTGCGCTCCGCCTGGCACGCGCTGCGCAACCCCGCCGGCGCGGTGCTGCAGAAATATATCGTCGGCAAAGTCGGTTGTACCGAGTTGATCGTGCAGCGTGGCCAAGTGGCGGCGTGGTTTGCCTCGTTCAAAGAACGGAGCGTGACGCCGTTCGGGGCTTCGATCATGCGCCGCTTGGTCAATCCGCCCGGCATGGCCGCGTTGGTCGCCGCCGTGGCCACGGCGACGGGTTTTCATGGTTTGTGCGGGTTTGACTGGATACTGGACGAGAACGGAAAAATCTGGTTGTTGGAATTCCATCCGCGTACGCCATCCGGCTTCGGCTGGGGCCGCTATGCCGGCGTGGATGTCCCCGCCGCGCTGCGCGACCTGCTCGACGAATGTCCCGCCATCACTCGCGCCCCACTACCGGCGGAGCAACTGGCCCGCGCGCCACGCTGTTGCTCCTTCCCGGCGCATTTCTGGTTTGCACTGACGCAACAGCAAAGCGATCTGCGATATTGGTTGCCCGGCGTGAACGCCGTTGCGTGGCGCAATGTACCCTTCGACGATCCGGCATTACTCGCGAGCGTTTGCACGTTCGCCTTGAGGCGGCTCGCCCGCCGCCATCTGCCGCGGTGGGGCTGCAACTTCCCAGGCTTGGAAAACGGCACCGCCTGATTTTCCAAGCCTTTGAAAAAAACATTGCGCAGTCATTTATTGGCCGCGGTCAGGCTGATTTGCGTAACGTCGCCCGAACCCGAAACGACCACCGAAACCGTACGCTGTTCTTTTTTATAGACGAGCATGGAGCCGGTCGGCTGGTTCATCGCCAGCTCTTCGTGCCAGCCCGTGCCGGTCAGTTTGCTCTTGTAGAATGCGATGACTTTTTCCGCGCCGTCTTTGGTTTCCAATGTCAGGTTGTTACCGTCGGGTACGCTCACGCTCGCCAAAACGCTGGCGCCACCATACACCGGCACATCTTTCGGGAACGTATCGGGCACTTTCGTGCCGGCGCCGGCGGCATAGCTCGCGGTACCGTCTTTGGTCTCGACCGTGACCTTGTTGCCGGAGATATCCACATGTCCTTTCACGCCGTCTTTGGCCATCTGGTGCTCAATGATTTTCTCCGCGATGCTCTCGTGCGCTTTCTTCCCGCAGCCCACCAGCACCAGACCCACTCCGACCGCCACCCATAACGAACGCTTCATGTTGCACTCCCTTGTTGTTTGATTTTCCGCTGACCTATATCTGTTGCGCAAGTTACACCACAAAACGCGATCGGCAAGATGACGCGTGGCCTGCATTGCGCTTGCCGCGCCCGCCACCATAGCCTATATTTCACCCCTTAACAACGAGGTGTGCGATGTATGAGTTCATGCAAACCTTGGCGGTGAACACCGTGAATGTCCCGGCCCACGAGATTCTGGTGGTGCTGGTATTGCAGAGCCTGTGTTATCTGTTCCGCACGGCGCGGATTGGCCTGCTGGTTTCCTATACGTTCGTCTATCGGCTGGGGTGGTCGTTCATGCTGGGCCATTTTGGCCTGGAGGGCGCGCCCTATTTCTATGCCTACGGCGCCTTCGGCGCGCTGATGCTTCTCCTCGCGTTTTGGGGCATGATTCACGACAACGTTTAGCCTGTGGCGCGGGAACTCAACGCCGCGCAACTTTGGCAGGCGGGCTATTGGGATACGCAGTTGCGATGGGGCAAAAAGTATGCCGAGAAATGGGCCTACGTGCAACGGAATCCGGAACGCGCCGGATTAGCGGCGGCTGACGCTTGGCCGTTTCAGGCGGGTTGCCTGTGTTGTGTTGGCGCGATGTCTGAAGTGCGGCGCGTGAGGACACGCGCCGGCGTTTTTCCCAGGCTCCTGAATTCCTCAGTTGCTTGGGGGAGCGCAGGCCTCCGGCCTGCTATGGCCGGCATCCTGCCGGCCGTTATCTGTCGGGTAATTTTGTCTTTTAGAGCATTTCCACCAAGCATGTGGCGATAACTGGGCTTGCGAGGCTCTTGCCAAACCCACCGCCGCATCGGCCTGCCGGGGCAGGCCTCCTACACAACCCCGGGAAAATACGGCCCGTCGTGGAGGAGGTAGGAGCGCTGCCCCGCCAGCGCGATTAGCTTTGCAAGCGTCTCTTGAATCCCTTTGAGCACACCCCTTGTCAACACGCGATGCCGCTACATGTTTCCCGAAAACGCTCTAGAGCGTTTCTGGTAATCATGTAGCGCAGCTGCTGCGAACCAAACGTGATGTTGGCCACGCGCCACGTAGAAGCGACCTCCGGTCGCTTTTCCTGATGCGGACGGAGTCCGCATCTA
>SCQF01000072.1 GCA_004321905.1 Verrucomicrobiota bacterium
GTCGCCTTCCGGCATTGTCAAAATGGCATGAAGATGATTATCGAGCAAAACTATTGCATCAATCCGAAACGGCCAACGTTGGCGGCATTCGCGAATCGCAGTGCGCAGGAAAACGCGAGAGGTATCCGTACAAAGAATCGGTGCGCGTCGTTCCGTTACCACAGTGAAGAAGAAGGAACCGCCGGGAACATAAGCGCGCCGAAAGTGGGACATAAGCAGAACACCGAAAAGTATCAAGATTGTAGGTACGCTGCGCGTACCGCATTGTGGACGAGATTGATTTTAACACGGCATGGATTTTTTAGATCATGATATGATGCGTTAGGCTTTAAGGTACGCGCAGCGTACCCTACATGGCTGAGCAATAAACTTCTTAAGCAGGAAACAAACATGACAACAATTGACGATCCATTCGCACATTTTCTGCCAAATACTCACGAAGGGGTACGCAAGAGCGGATTGATGCGCGCTCTGCATGAACGTTTGGCGCAATTATCACCGGGTGCGTTCCCTTTCGCTATGGAATTCGAACGTCTCCGGAACGTGGTTGCTCCACAAATTGGCGAAACCCGAGTCCTATTTCCGGAGTTCACTCCACATGACGAAGAGCACCACATCGTTAAGCTGTTTCAATTGGCTGACCGTCTTTTTGGCAATACCTATCCTCAACTCAAGGCTGTCGAGCTGTATTTGCTGGGTTGTGCTCTCTACGCCCACGACTGGGGCATGGCGGTCGGAGCAAAGGAGCGAAACTATCTCTTGCACGGTGCCAAAGATAAAGATCTGGATAACTCGTTCACTCCGCTTTCCGACGAAGCAGAGCGGTTGACCGCTTTCGCACGCTCCATAGGTGTACGACCACCTGCTGAGGATGTCGTCGTTCCCCTCTTGTCGGAAGACCAACTGAGACTCTATGTTCGTTTTACTCATGCTCGCCGCAGCGGTGCCAGGGTACGCGCCCATTTTTACGAGCATCCAGCCCTAGGCCAAGCACTAGCGCACCTTTGCGAGGGCCACTGGCACGATTTCGCGACACTGGATGACCCGCAACGTTTTCCTCGGGAGTACGAGGTGCTCGATGAAACAGCACACCTTCTCGCACTGGCGTTGCACGTACGCCTGATTGACCTTTTTCATATCACCGATGATCGCACGCCATACGCGCTTTGGCGTTTCGTCAGCCCTACTGATAGCAAATCTGCGGAGGAATGGCGAAAGCATCGTGCTTTACACGGAATCACCTGCACCGACTACCCGCCAGGACGAGCTATCAAAGTGCAAGGTTTCACCGAAGACGAGGAGGTCTGGGCGGGGTTGCAGGATTTGCATCGTTACTGCGAGAACCAAGTTAACCATACCCTCGATCTTGCAGCCCGCCATGTCCCCCAGCGCTATGGCCTCGATTATGTGAAGCTTGAATGGGCCGTGACTACAGGTGGTTTGCGTCCGGTGCATTTCGCATTCAGCTTCGACCGAACCGCCATGTTTCGCATTCTGAGTGACGATATCTACGATGGTGAGCGTCGCGTTTTCCTCAGAGAGCTTCTGCAGAACTCCATTGATGCCATTCGCACTCGCTGTTGCCGACACACTGAACAACGCGCTCAACAGCAGAAAAAACGACACCAGAGTGGTCCGTCTTTCGACACTACCATCTATTTCCTCGCCGAGCATCAAGAGAACGGCGACATTCACGTCACTTGTCGCGATAACGGCATCGGTATGGATGAGCACATCATCCGTAACTATTTCACCGTTGCTGGTGCAAGCTACTACCGTAGTACTGAATTCGATAGTCTGCACTTAGGATTTGAGCCTATCTCCCGATTCGGCATCGGCATACTCAGTTGCTTTATGGTCGCCGACTCCATTCAGGTAAAGACCTACCGCGACCCGGATTGCGGCCCACCCATGGCCCAGTCCGATCTAAAACTTCCCGGGGCCGAGGCCCATAGTGCCCGCCGTCTGCACCTAACAATTCCGGCCGTAGATCGGCAGTTTGTGGTTAAGGAGGCTGAGAATGACTTTTCAGTAGGGACCGAGGTGTCGCTCAATGTGCTAAGTAGGAAAGTCACAGAGACAGTAAACAACTTGGCGATAGAAACCAAGCCAGACGATGCCGTTTCCCAGTACCAACCTAAAGACTTCAAGCGTACCTTAGAGATCACTGAGTACCTGTGTGAGATTGCTGGATTCGTCGATTTCCCAATCCATGTAGAGGAACGCTGGCCGGGGCAGGAGAGTCCGAGCATGACATTGATCTTGCATCCAGACTGCGATTCGGAACAGGAGCGCAAAGACTTTGACCCGGCAACAGTAGTTCACCAACTGTCTCGTGAATATCCTTGGGAGGCAGTCACGGCCCCGGAAAGCCTTCAACCTGTCCGGGAGTTGATGACTAGTTACTGCCTTGAGTTGAAGGATTTGCTCGGTGATGAAGGCTATGAAGGTTGGGTCAATTTCCCTGTCCCTCAAACTGATGATTTTGCCGAACCACCAAATATATCCTTTTCCAGTAGAGATCAACTCACGACAGTGTTACGCAGGGCTTCTGATGCAGGTTGGACTGATCAAATAGTCTACTGGCGCACCGAAAAATACATAGAAGCAAAGAACCTTCCGAAAGAGCTATTTGGTATATACAGGGATGGGATTCGATTATCAGGTCTTCTGCCTGATAATCTAGCGGACGAAACAAATTGGTTGAGCCCAACTCAATTTGGTAACACACTTCCACCTCCATCAACTTTCGTTAACCTCAAATCCTCGCGCCTTCCAGCTCCAAACGTCTCTCGCACTGCTCTGAACATAAGCAATGACTCTTGGGATATAGCTATTAGCAAGGCTATTAAGACACATCTTGCCTATACAGAGATCCAGGCAGCACTGGAATTGAACCCAGAAAATCGCTTGTACCGTCTCGGCTGGCTGCAAGCTGTCTTTCACTTGACGCCTAAGGAGCTAAGCCAGATGGTGCCTGAGAGCAAAAAAATCTGCATTTACCTTATGCCACCGTGCGAGTTGCAATATCGCGAACGGCATGAAATCAGCGGCGCAGTGCCAGAAATGCCAGAAGCATTTTTCGATTTGATCTATCTCCTTGCCATGAAGCAACGATTTCAATGTGACAGAAACATCGACTTCCAATGGGAAGGTCCCGCTTCCATCGTTCAATCTTCGGATTCTACATACGTTTCCGAAGGAATTAGTATTCCAATGCGGGAAGCCTTTGCCTGCGCTGGTCAATGGAGCCGAGTTGTTCCGGAGTTGGTTCAGTTTTTAGAACCTCCCAAAGGGGAAACCAAGCTACTTTACCAGATGATCGGAAAGCTGTCCGAAAGTCCCGAGAAAGATATACGAAGTCGCCGTTGGAGCTTTGAACCAAGTGGATCAATGCACCATTGGCATTGCGTCGATGCTCTTAAAGCAGCAATTGTTGCCCCCACGCAGATGACTCCTTCTCAAGCCATGGAGTTCGAAAACGCCTTGGGGAGGCCAATTCCGGTTCCCTTCGCGGAACCGTTTGATTCTTTTCTCGCAGTGCATTCACACCAGGGAAATAGTTGGAGACCTACAGAGGGTTTGATATTGAATAGCAGTCTTGATGTCGGAATTGCTGCTTCGCAGTGTCTCGCAGCATGCAACTTGGCGATGCTTGAACAGCGCCTGTCATATGCAGCGGCCGACGAATATCAACAACTGACCTCGCTCAATGCATTCGAGGATTCTGTGAACATTGATGCCACCTCGTTTGTTTCGCACCTCTTTACTTTCGTGAAGAAAGAGAATTTGATCGAAGGATTTTGTGCGCCTGAGATACAAAGCAAGGATTTGATTGTCCCCAGGCTTTCTGATGACTCCATCATACCGGCCTCAGAGGAGGAAAAGGTTCACTGGAGGGGGCGTCCAGGTCGTTGCGGCCGACTAATCAAACAATGGCCGTTGCCGAATGAGGATGTAACGAGTTAAGCTTAGTAAGCAACGCTATAAGATGCGCCACACAGGATGTGCCGACGCCAGGAGGCGCATCATTCGGGTTGCTCACCCGCATCAAAATCAAACTCACCCGAATGCCCCCAGGTCATGGGATAAACACCCATTTTTACAAACTTGAAAAAACTCGAATGCGGCCAATCTGCAACTTGGCAGACCCAACCGTG
>SCQF01000021.1 GCA_004321905.1 Verrucomicrobiota bacterium
CCCCGCCAACGTCTGGTTTTTGCCGTTGAGATCCACGGTGCCGAGGCTATCCACATAGAGCGTCGTCGTGGTGGGCAAGGCATTATCCACACCCAATTGCAGCACGCCGTTGCTGACCGTTGTGCCACCGGAATATGTGTTTGCATTCATCAGTGTCACCGTACCCGCCCCGCCCTTGGTCAGCGCGCCAGCACCGGCGAGCCTGGCATAGACCGTGCCGTTGCTCATCGCGTAGGAACTGCCGACCAAGGTGCCGTTACTGATGATCCCACCGCCATCGAGCGCAATCGCGCCGTTGGTGACCGTGGTCAGCGTGTTGAGATTATAGCGCGCGCCGCTGCCGTTGATGAAGACCGCGCCGGTGCTCGGCAGTGCGTTGTCCAAGTCCAGTGTCAGTTCGCCATTATTGATGACGGTGACGCCGGTATAGGTATTTGTGGCCGAGAGCAACAACGAACCGCCGCCGGTCTTGGTCAGCGTGCCGGCTTGGCCGGCAGCGTTCTCCAAGACCTGCTGCACCATGATGTCCTTGCCGGACTGCACCGAGAAGATCGCGCCGTTGGTGGTCAGGTAGGCGTGATCCAAACCCTGCAAGTAGGTCGTGCTCGCCGCCGTGGGACTCAACGTACCGCCGTCGAACGTGATGTCCGCATAGGAATTCGAGCCGCGCGCGGTCGGAAACGCCGGCAGGTTCACCAGACTGCCCTGGCCCAGATACATCTGCCCCGTGCTGCTATAGCTACCCGCCAGCGAGTTGAAAACGTTGGCGGTAAAGGTGCCGTTGCTGACGGCAAAATAGCCATAGGTGTTCGTCGTGGTGGTCGCGCCACCCACCCCGCCGATGTATAAATTCGTCACGAAAGTCGTGCCACCGGACTGATAGTAATAACCCGCGGTGTTGGTTGGACCACCGTTGGGCCGCCCGACAAACAAGCTACGGGCATTCAACTGGCCATTGGTCATCGTGAACACGCCCTTGGTGTTAGAGTAGAGCCCCAGAATCACGTCGCCCGTGCTATTCAACGTGCCCCCGTAAAGATAATATTCACCATAACCACTGGCGCCTACATAAACGCTATTGGTGGCATTCAAGGTGCCGGCGGTTTGATAGAACCGGCCCGTTGTACCGGACGCATAGCCAAGATACAGGCTAGTGGGCTTCAACGTACCTCCATCCAAGTGATATTCACCGTAGCCACCGGCTACTTGACCTAGATTGACGCTAACACCGGCACTCACCGTACCGGTGGTTTGATAGAACCTACCCGTTGCACCGGGCAAATTACCGAAAGTTATGGCATTGGCATTCAACGTGCCTCCATCCATGTGATACTCGCCGTAGCTATTGGTGCTCGAACCCAGCACGACATTGACAGTAGCGGCAGTCACCGTACCGGCGGTTTGATAGAACCGGCCCGTTGTGCCGGACGCATAACCAAGATATATTGGTTGGCCAACATTCAGCGCGCCCCCGTCCATGTGATATTCACCGTAGCCACCGGCCACCCGACCCACGTTGATACTGCTACTGACGACCACCGTACCGGTGGTTTGATAGAACCGGCCTATTGCATTGGACGTATTACCGAAATCTATGTAGCCAGTATTCAACGTGCCTCCATCCATGTGATATTCACCGTAGCTATTGGCCGCCTGACCCAGCACGACGCTGACGTTGACGCCCACCGTGGCGTTGCTTGCTTGATAAACAGTTCCTGTTAAACCATTTACACCAAAGCCTGCCCCCACATAGAACGTGGAACTACTGACCGAGCCGCCCTGGATCTTCAAGATGCTGTTTGCGCCAGCCGCGTTGGTATAGCCCACATTGATCGTGCCGCCACCCGAGTTGGTGCCGGTGATGATAAGCATGCTGCCGCCATAGACGCTGGTATCGCCCGTATAGGTATTGTTGCCGCTCAACGTCGTCACCCAAGTCGCCGCGTCCCCTCGCTGGCTCACCGCGCCGACCCCCGCAATATTATTGCTCACCGTCGCCGCCGTGGTGCGCTGGAAGAGCAAGAGGCCGCCACTGTTGATGGTCACATCGCCGGTGCCCAACGAGCCGTTAGCACCACTCGCCCCCACATACAAGGTACCGCCGTTGATGATCGTGCCGCCACTATAGGTGTTATTCGAGGTGAGCATCAACGCAGCCGCGCCACTCTTGATCAGGCCGCCGGCCCCCGAAATCACACCATTAAAACGGGTTATACTGCTGATGTTGTTCGTGGTGGTGGCGCCGAAAACAAGGTTGTTTCCGATTGCGGAGTTGGCGCCGGCATTGAAGTTGATGGACGGAGCGATCGTGCCATTGTTGGTGAAGACGAGCGAGTTGCCGGCCAAGGTCACGACACCGACACCGGTGGTGATGTTGAGGCCGTTGAGGACGAAGCCATCCCCCAGATCGTTCGTGCTCGTGTAGGTGGCGGGGGCCCCAAAGTTAAGCACATAATTGGTCTGGCCGCCGCTCGCCGGCGCGCCGTTGGTCCAGTTGGCCGCGGTACTCCAACCGCTGTTGATGGTATTGGTCCAGTAGAAATTGGTGGCTTGCGCACCCGCCCCCTGCGGCCACAGGCACACCGCGATCAACGTGGCACTCAAAAAGGAGACAATTCGGCGAGACGAATTCGTCAAAAATACAACATTCATTTTACCTCCCCCCAACATAAGATTTCTTCTCGGTTTGTTCGCTTTTAATCCGTCTTTATAGGGATACACACCCAAAAGCAATTGTAAACTACTCGCCTTCCGTCTTTTTGTCCAGCAAAAAACGCGCCTTTTTCGAGTCAGCCAAGCCTTGGAAAAGCCAAGGTGATCATTTCCCAACAACTTGAAAACAAATACGTTGCTTCTTTTTTCCGTCCGCGAACTCCGGCTTTTGTTGCTCCGCGGCACTGTAAAACAACGCCCTTAAGAAAATTCTCATCCGGCCGGCGGTAGAATCATGCGTACCACACACGCAAGGAAAGGGTCAAAGAAGTTTCGCGCAGAGGACGCGGCGTGCGCAGAGAGCTAGGGCGTTTCTGGTAATCATGTAGCGCAGCTGCTGCGAAACAAACGTGATGTTGGCCCCGCGCCACGTAGAAGCGACCTCCGGTCGCTTTTCCTGATGCGGACGGAGTCCGCATCTACGCCGGGGCTTCAGCCGGCCACATCATTTATGGAAACACTCTAATACAAATGTTCGTCAAACTCCGTGCACGCCGCGTCCTCTGCGCGAACCGATTTCAGCCCCTTGGTTTTTCCGGGAAAAAATTTGCGCTTCGCTTTTACGGTGCGATGCATAGAATCGCCGCACGCAACAGATGCACAACATGAAAATTCTCGTCATCGGCAGCGGCGGACGCGAGCACGCGCTCGCGTGGAAACTCAAACAAGATCGTCATCATCCGGAAATTTTTTGCGCACCGGGTAACGCCGGCACGGCCGCACTCGGCACGAATCTGCCGATCAAAGCGGAAGACCTCGCGGGCTTGCTCGTGTGGGCCAGGCAGCACAAGCCCGACTTGACGGTCGTTGGCCCGGAAGCGCCGCTCTGCGCGGGCATCGCCGACCGTTTTCAAGCGGCGGGCCTGCGCGTCTTCGGCCCGTGTCAGGCGGGCGCGCGGCTCGAAGGCAGCAAGCAATTTTCCAAGGAAGTGATGGCCGCCGCCGGCGTACCGACTGCGCGCGCAGCGACGTTCACCGATGCCGCCGCGGCAAAAACTTATGTGAAAAAAAACGGTGCGCCGATCGTCGTCAAGGCCGATGGTCTCGCCGCCGGCAAGGGCGTGACGGTGGCGCTGACGCCGGCCGAAGCCGAGGCTGCGATTGATGAGGCGCTCGTGGCGCGCGCATTCGGCGAAGCCGGCAACACGGTGCTCGTCGAAGAATTCCTCGATGGCGAGGAAGCCTCGATCCTCGCGCTGCTCGATGGCGAGCATGTCGTGCTGCTCGCCTCATCGCAGGACCACAAGCGCGTCGGCGATGGTGATACCGGCCCAAACACCGGCGGGATGGGCGCTTATTCGCCCGCGCCGGTGGTCACCGCCGACCTGCTGCCGTTCATCCGCGAAGAAATTTTTGGCCGGATGCTATGCGAGCTGAAGCGGCGCGGTATCAACTATAAAGGCCTGCTCTATGCCGGCCTGATGCTGACGAAAGCCGGGCCGAAGGTTTTGGAATTCAACTGCCGCTTCGGCGATCCCGAAACACAGGCGGTGCTCGCGCGCTGGGAGGGCGACATGATTCCCGCACTCGAAGCCTGCCTTGACGGCACGCTGACGGAAGCGCTCGTGCGCTGGAAACCGGAGCCGAGCGTATGCGTCGTCGTCGCCGCGGGCGGCTACCCCGGCCCCTACGCAAAGGGCGACGCGATCACCGGCCTCGAGGCCGCGAACGCGGTGCCGGGCGTGACGGTTTTTCATGCGGGCACGGCACTGCAAAATAATTCTATTGTCACCGCCGGCGGTCGCGTGCTCGGCGTCACCGCGATTGGGACCGACCTCGGCGCGGCGGTCAAGCGCGCCTACGCAGCGACCGGAGAAATTCACTTCAAAAACATGCAGTTCCGCAACGACATCGCCTGGCGCGCGCTGCAACGGAAGAAAGCGTGCGAAGGATGTTAAACTTGTTTGAACAGTTCAATGAAATCATGCACGTACTGGCGCGGCTGGGTTATCACACCAACTCGCAGAGCATCGAATTTCGGGATTCCGGCCTGACGCTCCATCGTCTGTGGAAAACAACGGTCGGCAGCGAGGATATTTTACTGGTTGCCCTCCTGCTGGCCCAGCAGCCTGTGCATCGCCGCATGTTGCGCGCCGCCAAGCTGACGAAATGGGGCGCAACAAAAATTCGGGTCGTACAACCAGCAGATTTGATCACCCTGAAACAGGCGCGCAATTCCGCTGCCGACCAAGTTGACATCCAGACGTTAAAACATGCCCACAAAAAATAAACGTACGCCCGCCGAACTGGCCGTACTGCGGCTTAGCAAACTAAATAATTTTGCCTGGGCACTGAACCGCGCGGGTTACCGCGCGGGGTTGCATCACACGCATCCGGCGGCGGAATTGTTAACGGAATGCGGCTTGGATATTTCCCAAGTTTGGAAAAACAAAAGCGCCCATCTTCCAAGGCTTGGAAACGATTCAGCGCACAGGGAAACTGCCTTGCAGTCCGCGGCGGATGAGCATCACGGAGATGGCCGCGAGCAGCATACCGGCAATCTTCGAGGCGGTTTTGGTACCGGCTTGACCCAAGACGCGCGTGATGCGTTCCGCGGCGAACATCGCCACGCCGGCCAAGGCGATGTTCAGTAGCGCCGCCACGGCGGTCAGGGGTTTGCCGTAGGTTTGCGCGAGCAGAATGCAGGTGGTCAATACGCCGGGGCCGGTGATGAGCGGCACGCCGATGGGTACGGCGCCGACTTCGTTGGAGTCCACATGGCGATGGCGCGCCGTGTCGCTCAGCAGGCCGGTTAGCGAAATCGCCAGCAGCAGCAAGCCGCCGGCGATCATGAAGTCCTGTACGGTGATGCCGAGGAACAAGAGGAACGTGGGGCCACAGAGCAGGAAAAATAGCGCCACGACCGAGGCCGTCACCAACGATTGCAAAATGACGCGTCGCCGTTGGGCGGCATCCAAGTCTTCGGTCAGGTTCACGAACAACGGCAATACGCCGATGGCGTCCACCGCGACAAACAGCGGCACAAAACACAGCCAGAAATCGCGCATGTTGCCTTCCTTTACGTTCGAACCTTGAAAGGCCCGGAACAGCATCTCACGCCAAGACGCAAAGCCCGCCACGTCATCGGTAAATCTCGCGGCGATGCCCTAGGTCTACAACGAGAATCGTTAGCTCTGCATCGTTGATCTCGTAAATTATTCGATAATCGCCAACACGAATGCGCCACGCCTCGCGTCCGGCCAACTTCTTGACGCCTGCTGGGCGTGGATTTATGGCGAGCTTGCGAATAGCCGTAATAACACGCGTTTGCGAGGTCGGCGCGAGCGTCGTCAAGGATGCTTGGGCACTGCGCAGAATGGAGATCGCATAGGTCACGCGACGCGCTTTTTCTTTAGTCCCCGTACAGCTTGCTCAAAAGGGATGGCAGTGCCTCGGCGCGCCTTGGCGCGGTCATAGGCGCGGATGTCTTCCAGTTCCTCAAGGGCTTCCATGATGCGACCCCATTCGGCATAGGGCAGCAGTACGGCCTTGGGTTGGCGCTTCTGGTTGACCAGAACTTCTGGATGCACAATCACCATGGTTTCACCTCGTTGCGCGAATATAGTGCCACGATCCTGTATGGTCCGCAACATCCGCTATGCGTTCTTCATGGCACCGGGAAGCGCGCGGTCAACGCCATGACCTGTTCGCGAACACGTTTGAGCGTGGCTTCGTCATTGGGCGCACCGAGGACTTCGCGGATGCACTGGGCAATTTGCTCCATCTCCGGTTCCTTCATGCCGCGCGTGGTCACGGCGGGCGAGCCGATGCGGATGCCGGAAGTGACGAACGGGCTCTTCGTGTCGAACGGAATCGCGTTCTTGTTGACGGTGATGCGCGCTTTGTCGAGTGCGGTCGCGGCGTCTTTGCCGGTCAGGCCGAGCGTGGTGACGTCGGCGAGCATCAGGTGATTATCGGTGCCACCGGAGACGATGCGCAGGCCGCTCGCGGCCAGTTTGGTGGCCAGCGTCTGGGCGTTGGCGACCACCTGCCGCGCATAATCCTTGAACGCGGGCTGGAGCGCTTCGTGGAAACACACGGCCTTGGCGGCAATGACGTGTTCGAGCGGGCCGCCTTGGATGCCGGGGAAGACTTGCTTATCAATTTCCTGCCCATACTTTTCGCGGCAAAGGATCAGGCCGCCGCGCGGGCCGCGCAGGGTTTTGTGCGTCGTGCTGGTGACGAAATCGCAGTACGGCACAGGATTGGGATGTGCGCCGCCCGCGACAAGGCCGGCGAAATGCGCCATGTCCACCATCAGCAGCGCGCCGACTTCATCGGCAATGGCGCGCAGGCGCGGGAAGTCGAAGGTACGCGGATAGGCGCTGGCGCCGGCGAGTAGCAGCTTGGGCTTATGGTCGCGCGCGAGTCTGGCCAGTTCGTCGTAGTTGATCTGCTCGCTCTTTTGATCCACGCCGTAGGGGACGATGTTGAAGAAGCGGCCGGAGAAATTCATTTTGTGGCCGTGCGTCAGGTGCCCGCCGTGCGCGAGGTTCATGGCGAGGACGGTGTCACCCGGTTGCAGCATGGCAAAGTACACGGCCATGTTCGCGCTGCTGCCGCAGTGCGGTTGCACGTTGGCGTGCTCCGCGCCGAAGAGTTGCTTCGCGCGATCAATGGCCAGTTGCTCGGCCACGTCCACGAATTCACAGCCGCTATACCAGCGTTTGCCGGGATAGCCCTCGGCGTACTTGTTGGTCAACACGGAGCCTTGCGCCTCGCAAACGGCGCGGCTGGTGTAGTTTTCCGAGGCGATCAGTTCCAGGTTTTCGCGCTGACGCAGTTCTTCCGCTTGCACCGCCTTGAAAATTTCCGGGTCGGCGCCGGCGAGCGCCGCGCCGATGCCGCAGGCGTCCATCTTGGCGACGCGGCGGACGTGCCGCTCGGCGGTGTCCGGCGTCGTGGCCAGCCACACATCCAAAATCGCGGCGGCTTGGGTTGCGCCAGTAACGCTTTCGCCCAACACCAGCACATTAGCGGCGTTGTGTTGGCGCGCGGCTTTGGCCAGCCGCGGCTCGTCGCAGAGCGCGGCGCGTACGCCGGCAAAGCGGTTGGCCATGATGCTCATGCCGATGCCGGTGGTGCAGATGAGCAGGCCCTGATCGGCGCGACCATCGGTGACGCGTTCGGCCACGGCGCGGGCGTAGTCGGGATAGTCGGTGGATTCTTTGTTGAAGGTGCCGACATCCTCGACCGTGACCTTGCGATCCGTCAGCAGTTTTTTGAGCGCTGATTTCAGTTCAAAGCCGCCGTGATCGGCGCCAATTGCCATCTTCATTGCTTGTGCTCCTTGCCGGACTCCCGCCGGCCATCCTGTTCCATCAAAAACAAAATCAAATCCGACAACGCCGACTCGATCTGGTTCCGCACCGTGCGATAGACCTCCACCGCGCCGCCGATCGGGTCGGGAATATCGCCGAAACCCTCCGAAAAGCCAAACGATTTCAGGAGGCGAATGCGTGGCGCGGTTGGGGGATAAAGTTGTACGAGATGGTCGCGGTGTCCGGCCGTCATCGCAATGATCCAACGCGATGCGGCGAGCAACTCGCGGCTCACCGGTTGGCTGCGATGCGGGCGGAGGTCCACGTTGAGTTCATTGCAGACCTGGATCGCCGTTGCGC
This sequence comes from Verrucomicrobiota bacterium, assembly GCA_004321905.1. GTDB lineage: Bacteria > Verrucomicrobiota > Kiritimatiellia > CAIQIC01 > CAIQIC01 > DP16D-bin41. Next base: position 8,334 of record SCQF01000021.1, read on the forward strand.
TGGCCGGAAAGCCTTTGGCGGCGGCCACACCCGCGCTGGCGACTTGCCACGCCGGGTCCGGCCCCAGCCGCGCCCGCAAAATATATTCCGCCATCGGGCTGCGGCAGGTGTTGCCGGTGCAGACGAAGAGGATTTGTTTGGGTTGTGGCTTCATTTTTTTGACACAGATTAACGCGGATAACACAGCTTCAAATCATTCTTTATCTGTGCCAATCTGCGTCTATTCATGATGGTAATACTATGCTGTGAATTGCGTCTACCGAAATAGCGCCTTCCCGTAAGATGTCCACGCGGTCGTCATCCACTTTCACCACCGTGCTCGGCACGCCACCCGCCGCCGGACCGGCGTCAAGCGCCAGCGCCACGAACGGCTCTAGTGCGGCCAAGGCCGTGGCCGCCGTGGTCGCGGGCGGTTCGCCGCTCCGGTTGGCGCTGGTCACCGCGAGCACACCGCCCCACGCGCGCAACAACGCCAGCATCACCGGATGAGCCGGGATGCGAAACCCAAGCCAGCCCGCGGGCGAATCCAACACCAGCGTCAACGGCCCCGGCCAAAATTTCTCCGCGAGCCGCCGGGCGGTTGGCGTCAACTTCACGCCGTGCCGCTCAAGTTCATGCACGCCCGCAGCGAGCAGTGCAATGGGCTTGTCCTGGGGGCGACCTTTGGCCGCAAACAGTTTTTCCAGCGCCGCCGGATTCCGGTCATCGGCGGCGAGGCCATAGACGGTTTCCGTTGGGACAATCACCAGTTCGCCGCGCCGCAACGCGGCCACCGCCTCCGCCAAGAGCGCGGGGTCGGGCCGCCGCACATCAATGCGCCGGATTTTTTCCATTTTCAACCGCCCGCTGTTTCAGGGCCTTGATGCCGCGTAAAATATCCAGCGCCCGCTGCAAGGTGACGTCGCCATGGACGCGTCCACGCAGGAAACGGTCCTGCTTTTCTTCCGGTAACGTGTCCGGTCGGGTTCGTTCACCTTCAAAGTCCAGCACTTCCTCGCCAACGCCGACGCGGATATCCGGTACCACGCCTTCGCGCCCGTCGTAGCTGCGCCCATCACCGGTGATGAGCTTGCAGGTAGCCACATAAAGCTGCAAACCGGAAGGCAGCGGCAACAACTCGCGCACGTGCGGATCGCCGGCGGTCGGCTGACCGACGAGCATCCCTTCGCGCAACGTGCCGGCCAGCGCGGCGGCCAGCGCCTCGGCAGCGCCACGCGTTTCGCCATCCACCAGCGCAATCACCGTCAGTTCGAGCGGCGCCGCGTCCTGTTTCGCCTTAAAGGTTTGGAGCTCGTGGCCCTTGCGGTCGGCCAGCTTGAACAGCGGCGCGCCGTTTTCGGCCCACAGTCCGGCCAGCGCGGCAGCATCGGCCAGACTCATGCCATCCGCTCCACGCAGGTCGAGCACGAGACCAAAACATTCTTCCTTGGCCCATTTTTGCAGTTGCGCGGCGATCTCGGCAGCGCAACCTTCATACACACCGTTGAGCCGCAGATAGGCCAGCTGGAACGGCCACGTTTCCGCCGCTTCCACCGCCGTGACGGGCAAGGCGGCGCGCTTGATATCGAGCTCCACCTCTTTGCCGTCCGCTGCGCTCTTGATCTTGAGGCGCGCGGTCGCATTCGTGACGCTACGGAGTGGCGCGAAAACGGAAACCAATTTCTGGCTCGCCAGGTTCACGCCATCCAACGCCAGCAGCGTATCGCCGGGCCTGAGGATCGTGTTCGCGGCGGGCGTATTGGCGGCGATGGTGGCCACCCGCCAGCCGTTGCTCGTATAGGCCACGCGCACACCGGAATCGAAAAACACACCGCGCTGCTCCTGCTTGAGCGCGGCGAGTTCTTTCTCGGTCACGACGCGGCCGCGCGGATCGCTGGTCTTGAGCACCGCCTCGATCGCGGCGCGCTGGGCCTGCTTGCCCTCCAGCTTCAAGCCCTGCTTGCGCATCATCGTCATCGCTTCGAGGATCACCGGCCCGACGTTGTCTTCCACCGCCGCTTCCGGCGGCGTGGCCACAGGTGCTACGGGCGGTGGCGGCACATTCGTACTCGCCGGCGCACCGGTTTCGGTCGCGCGTGCTGCCACCGCGACCAAAACGCCGCCCAGCAAGCCTAACGCAAATTTCTTCATGCCTTTTTCCTTAATTCCGCTTGAATGCGCTGATTGCCTTCCTCGACTTTTTTCGCCAGCGCCGCTTTATGCGTGATCAACTTCGCCTGGAGATCGGAATCCGTGAGCGCCAGAATTTGCACGGCCAGCAACGCCGCGTTGACCGCGCCGGCCTGGCCGAGCGCGACGGTCGCCACCGGAATACCCGCCGGCATCTGCACCGTGGCCAGCAACGCATCGAGGCCATCGAGCGCCCCGCCCTTCAGCGGCACGCCGATCACCGGCAGCGTGGTATGCGCCGCGAGCACGCCCGCGAGGTGCGCCGCGCTACCGGCGGCGGCAATGATAACTTTGAAGCCGCGCGTGGCGGCGTTTTGGGCAAAGTCCGCCGCCGCGTCCGGCGTACGGTGCGCCGAGCAGACGCGGACCTCGCACGACACGCCGAATTTCTTCAACGTCTCGGCCGTCGCCGCGACGGTCTCCCAATCCGAATCGCTGCCCAGCAAGACGGCGACCACGGGTTTTTCATTGCTCATTGCGCACCTCGTTGGTTGGCCCGCGGATGATGCCGCAATCGCCGGCGCTTGGAAATCAAATTTTCGCTGCGCCATTGACGCCGTTTCCAAGGTCTGGAAAAATGCCCACGTCGGTTTTCCAAGCCGTGGAAACCGTCCGCGCGGAAAGGAGCGCAACCATGCTGGATTTTATGCAGGATTGGCCGGCCGGTTCAGTGCTGTTGCTGATCGTCTTCATCGCCCTCGGCCCGGCGGCGGCGGGTATCGCCCTCGGCCGCCGCTTGCGCCCGATGGCCGAATTACGCCGCGAGCACGACGTGGTCGGCTTCACCTTCAACGTCGTCGGCGTGATTTATGCGGTGATGCTCGGCTTCGTGCTCACGAACATTTGGGGCCAATATGAGCACACCGACGAGGTCGCCACGCTCGAAGGCATCAGCCTGCGCAACCTGCATCGCAACTCCTACGCGCTGCCGATGACCAACCAACTCGCCATCCGCACCGCGCTGCTCGCCTACACCCACGCCGTGGTCGAGGACGAATGGCCCGCCCTCCGCCGCCGCCACGACAGCACGCTCGCGCAGGATGCGATGCAACGCGTCTGGCAGAGCTACTACGCCGTGCAGCCGACCACCGCGGCGCAGAAACTGTGGCTCGCGGAATCCATCAATACGCTCAACGAGATCGCCAAATTGCGGCGCGTCCGCATCCTCGCGGCGGAGCAAACCGTGAGCTGGGTGCTGTGGATTTGGCTGCTCACCGGCGGCGTGATGACCTGTAGCTTCATGTACGCGTTCGGCGTCGAGCGCTACCGTTCGCATCTGCTCATGACCGCTTCGGTCACCGTGCTGATTTTGATGATCCTCTACATCATCTATGCGCTCGACAATCCATTCTGGGGCGAGCCGCACATCACGCCCGACGCGTTCATCCGCTTTCTGCAAGTGCATCCCACCCCGGAATGAAACGCTTTTTCCAAAGGTTGGAAACTCGGCCCGGTGCTTTTCCCCGGGCTTGGAAAGCGGTCGTCGCCATGGGTTGCGGTGCCTACCTTCTTTCCGCCAACGCGCTGGCCGGCGAACCGCGTGTGATCGCCACCAGCCAGATGGAACTGGAATTCCGCGACGGCTGGCTGACGAGCTGGCACAACAAACTGACCGACGAAGAAATCTGCTTCGGCAACGGTCGGGCGATTCCCGAAGCGGCTTCGGCGGAATTTTTGAAGGCCGACGAAACCACCGCGGCGCTCACGCAAACCGGCGCGGCGGTCTGGGCCATTCGACTGCCACGCTCCGGCATCACGTTGCACCACACCGCGGCTGGTGCGCTGCGGCAACGCTATCTGCTGCTGCAAGGCAAAAGCGGCGGCCTGCTGGTGATGCTCGACGATCCGCAGCTGGCCTGTCGCGCGGCGTTGGAACGCGATGGAGCCACACTGACCTTGCGCATCCGCGACGCCGCAACACCGGTGCGCTGGCTGGTCCGGCAATATATCGGCGGCGCCAACTGGGGCGCGCAGCATCGGCTGGATTATTTGCTGCGCACGCAGAACATTACGCCGCCGGAAAAGCGGCCCACGGCATGGGTGCAAAACATCGCGCTGGTGGTGGCCGATCCGCCGTGGGGCGCACCGGTGGCGAGTGCGGGCTGGGAAAAAAGTTTGGCGATTCACCACGCGTGGCTCGATAACCTCCAACGCATCGCCGATCCCGACAAACTGCTGTTCGCTCTACGCGACTGGCGGACCGCGACCGGCGCGCTGGATCCCTATGTCGTGCTCATGGCCAGTCGCGTCCGCCGGTTGGGCTATCACGTGCTGCTGCATCTGAACGGCACCGCTGCCACGGAGCCGCACGCCTTGGTCGGCGAAATTGTTGCGGCGCTGCGCGCCACGACCGCCGACGCCGTGTTGCTGGAAAATCCACCCGCTGCCGAGCGCGCGTTTTTCCACCTGCTCCGCGGCGAATTGGATCAAAACGGGATGGGCGCGGTGGCGCTCGGCGTCGGCGATGAACCGTCTGAAGCCGCGCTGCCATTTCTCGATTTTTTTGACGGCACGGATGCCGCCTTAGCCACGCTGCAACGCGGCAGTCCGGCGCACACTATACCGTCGGCCGAGGAGGTCTTGCGCCGGCACGCGCCGTTCCAAGCGCAGATTGGTTTGGATGCGTTGCTGACCGACGAAGAGCTGCAAAGCTTCGGCCTGCCGCCGCGCGTCGTCAGCCGGCCGTTCACGCGTGCGCAATTCGGCACCTTCGCCCTGGCGCGATTCTGGGGCGAAAATCAGCCGCGGCTGCTGGAACCGAAATTTTTCGAGCCGGGCGACCGCGCGCGCTACCGGCTGGTCAACGACCGCACACTGCGTGCCTTCGCCTTGGACGCCAACACGCTACGACTTGCCTATGACAACGGCGAGGTGCTGGCCGATTGGCGCGGCGGTGACTGGACGAACAACGCCGCACTGCTCGATCAATACGGGCCGGTCTTTCTGAAAGACAAAACCGAAAAATGACGGATAGCGAAGACGGTTTTCCAGGCCTTGGAAAAGCACCGCAGGATCGTGACACCAAACAGAACCGGCATACCTCCCCCTGCTTTCTGGCCCAGCAATAGCACGCATCAAAAAGGGAGCCACCGTGTTGTCTTTCCAGGAAAACGTTTACCTGATATCAGGTAAAATTTCCCGTTGACGGCTAGACCAATTTTCTATTACGCTATAGTTCCCGAAAGGAGTCTTGGGTTATGAACAAGTTGTTTCTAGTTGGGGTGATTGTCTTGTCGTTGAGCGGAGGCTTGCACGCCCAGACGGTGTTCAGCAACGGGGTTGATGTGGCGGGACGGCACGTTCAGGGTGTGGGGCTGATTGATCTGACGAATACCAATCTGCCGGTGAGCACCATGACGCCATCCGTCGGCCAATTGGCGGGCATTGATCCGCAAACGGGTGCCACACTCACCAACAACGCTGATCTGCTACCGCTCCGGCCCGCGTGGCTGGAGACCGATGCGATCTATGCCAATAGCAGCAATGGGCTCACTTTTTATGATAGCGCCAACCATGCTGTGGTGACTATCCGACAAGGTGCT
>SCQF01000003.1 GCA_004321905.1 Verrucomicrobiota bacterium
TGAAAAAAGTCAGAAAAAAGTTGTTCGCCGCTCCGTTTGCTGTCACAAACAGCGCGTGGGCCGGATCATTAATATTTCGCGCGGCAGCGCTGTGCTGGTGGCACACGCCGTGCGCGCCGACGACTTCTGGCGGCGCGCCATCGGCTTGCTGGGCCACGCGCGGCTACCCTCGGATGCCGGACTTTGGCTCGTACCTTGCTCCGCGGTGCATACCTGTGGGATGCGTTTCGCGCTCGATTTGCTTTTTCTGGATCACGATGGCCGCGTCGTGCGACTGTCCCGCAATGTGCCGCCGTGGCGTTTTTTTGTCGGTGGTGGTGCGCGCGCGGTCAGTGTGATCGAACTCGCCGCCGGCTGGTTGCCGCGGGATGCCGTTGCGCTCGGCGATCAATTAGTGTGGGCAAACGCATAACTTTTTCAAGCCTTGGAAGTCGCGCTTGATTTTTCGCTTCCCTCGGTGCGCGCGCTGTTTTACAGTGACCGCAACCAACAGGAGAACGCCTATGAAACCATGGCAGTCTATGGTGAGTATAATCCTTGCCGCGTTGTGTCTGGTGCTCGGTCTGGCCGTCATTTCGACCGGTAAAACAAGCCAGAAGTTACAAACGGAACTCCAACAGCAGCAGAGCGAAATCAACAATGGCTTGCTCAGTCAGCGTGGTCAGCAGCTCGGCAACAGCATCTTGCAAGACATGGTTTCGGTGTCGGCGCGCAATCCGCGCATGTACAAGCTGCTGGGGGAAAACGGCTATAACATCACGTTCCAGCAACCCGCTGCGTCTGCGACTATACCGGCCAAAAACAACAAGGTGACGCCATGAACGAAAATACACACCCGACTTCCAACTGCTGCGGCAATCCGTTTCTGCCGATCGTGTTGCTGGCGCTGACGTTGATTCTCGTGCTCGGGCAAAATCTGTTGACCGTGCGTGATCAAAAGTCGGCCTTGAATCAAGTGGTGGATCAGCAGAAACCGGCCATCGAGCAGTCACGCCAAGCATCAGCACGTTTCACGAAAATGATGCAAGATTTATGGCAACTCGCGCAGACCGATGCCGAGGCCAAGGCTATTGTTGCCAAGCACGGCATCGCCTTCACGTCCGCGCCGGCAACCAAATAATCAGCGCGCCTCCTCGCACCCTTTGCCGCTGGGTCCGAAAGCCCGGCGGCACTTGTTTTTCTAGCCGGTGGGCGGACATTGAAGTGCCGGAGGGAAAAGTCCGGCAGGAGGCGCTATGAAAACGCTGATTGGGCATTTGGTGGGTGGCGGTGTTCCGAGCGTTGGGAGCCCCCAACCCCGCTTTTTCCAAGGCTTGGAAAAACGGTTACAACATAGTTTCCACCCTTGGAATGCGGCGGTTCCGTTTGTACCGTTGCGCCAGCCGCTGGGCGGGCACGGCAATCCGCGTAAGGAACATCCCACGCTGCGGGCAGGGTAGGGCGCGCGTTCGTGAAAAGCGTTGCGGTGGTTTGAGCCAGGCCGTCCTGAATCGAAAATAATCTGTATCGGTTTTTCCCAAGGTTGGAAATAAGGCGGGGTATGTTTTCCATGCCTTGGAACTTTTGGCTGGCGCGGCGCGGCGCGGGTTGCTATTTTCTGCGCCCTATTCGGGCGAGTCATGGGCGACAACGCATGCATCGGGACGAGCAGAGGCGTGGGGGTTGAGCACCGCCCGCACGACTGATTTTTTTTGAATACCAACAACCCAAAGGAGACTGACATGTCAAAAACAAGCAAGATCGAACAGGCCTATCAGCTGGCTTGTGAACAGTATGCCGCCTGCGGCGTGGATACCGAGAAGGCCATGAAGGCCCTCCGTGGCGTGGCCGTGTCCTTGCACTGCTGGCAGGGCGACGACGTCGGCGGGTTCGAGAACGCCGGTATGGATTTGGGCGGCGGCTTGGCTGTCACCGGCAACTATCCGGGCAAGGCCCGTACGGCCAACGAATTGCGTGCCGACCTTGATATGGCCCTGTCGGTGATCCCCGGCAAGCATCGCCTGAATTTGCATTCGATCTACGCCGAAAACAGTGGCAAGAAAGTGGAGCGCGATGAATTGGGCGTGGAACAATTCAAGAACTGGATTGCATGGTGCAAGAAAAACGGCATGGGTATGGATTTCAACCCGTCTTTCTTTGCCCATCCCAAGGCGGCCAGTGGTTTGACGCTTTCGCACCCCGACAAAGCGATCCGCAACTTCTGGATCGAGCACGGCATTCGTTGCCGCGAAGTTGGTGCGGCCATGGGCAAGGCGTTGGGCAAAACCTGCGTAACCAACGTCTGGATTCCCGATGGCATGAAAGACACTCCGGTGGACCGCAAGGCGCCGCGCGAACGGCTGGCGGATTCCTTGGACAAGGTGTTCGCCAAGAAGATCAATCCGAAGTTCAACCTCGACGCCATCGAAGGCAAGCTGTTCGGCATCGGTTCCGAAAGCTATGTGGTCGGCTCGCACGAGTTCTATCTCGCGTATGCCGTCCGCAACAACAAACTTGTGACGCTCGACGCCGGGCACTATCACCCGACCGAAGGCATCGCCGACAAGATTTCGTCCGTGTTGACGCAGATTGACGAAATTCTGTTGCACGTCAGCCGCGGCGTGCGGTGGGACAGTGATCACGTCGTGACCTTGACCGACGATCTACAAGCCATTGCGCAGGAAATTGTGTGGGGCGGTTATCTTAATCGCGTGCACATCGGTTTGGATTATTTCGATGCCAGCATCAACCGCGTCGCAGCGTGGGTCATCGGCACGCGCAACATGCTCAAAGCATTGCTCATGGCGATGGTCGCGCCGATTGACAAGTTGCGTGCCGTCGAAGCGGCGGGCGACTTCACCTCGCGTCTCGCCTTGCAGGAAGAGGCGCGTACGCTGCCCTTCGCCGCTGTGTGGGACTACTATTGCATGAAGCAGGGTGTCCCGGTCGGCTCGGCTTGGCTCGATGAAGTGAAGCTCTACGAGAAAAATGTGTTGTCCAAACGGCAATAAGGAGTTCCTATGGATCCCGTCACCACGACAACCAACCCGTTGCTCGGCGTACTGATTTTTGCGCTGGGCGGCTTGGCGGGGGCAGTTTTTTATATGCCCTTCAAGCAAGTGAAGAACTGGGCGTGGGAGAGCTACTGGCTCGTCTACGCGCTGTTCGGCCTGCTGATCGTCCCGCTGGCGCTCGCGCTGGCGACTTCGCCGAACCTATTCGCGGTGCTCAAAGCCGCACCACGCAACGAAGTGGTCTATGGCTATTTCTGCGGCGCCGCGTGGGGCGTCGGCGGTCTGACGTGGGGTTTGATGATCCGCTTCCTCGGCGTCGGCCTTGGCCTCGCGCTCGGTTGCGGCATCTGCTCCGCGGCGGGCACGATCATTCCGCCCATTCTCGCGGGGAAAATCGGTTCGCTCGTCGGTACACCGGCGGCCAACGCGTCGCTGCTCGGCGTGATCGTCTCGCTCGCCGGTATCGTGATGGTCGGCATGGCGGGCATGTCCAAAGAAAAGGAAATGCCGGAGGAAGCCAAGAAGAAAGCCGTCGCGGAATATAGCTTCAAAAAGGGCATTCTCGCGGCGTGCTTCTCGGGCCTGATGAGCTCGGCGATGAACTTCGGCCTGCAAGGTGGGCCAACCTTGCAGAAGCTGGCCGAAACCACCGCACCGGTCACCACGCCAACGTGGAGCGGCATGCCGATTCTTGTCGTCGTCTTGCTCGGTGGCCTGACGGTTAATGCACTCTGGTGCCTGTTCCTGAATTTCAAGAACAAGACCCTTGGCGATTATGCCAAGAGCGATGCGCCACTGCTGGGTAACTTGGTCTTCGCGGGCCTTGCGGGTTTGATCTGGTGCTCGCAGTTCATCTGTCTGAAAACCGGTGAACCGGCGATGGGCGATAGCAAGTACATTGGCTTCGCGCTTTTGCTCGCGAGCGCCATCATGTTCAGCTCGGTGTTGGGCCTTTTCCTCGGTGAGTGGAAAGGCACCAGCAGCCGGACAAAAACGCTGCTCGCGATTGGCTTGGTCTTGCTGCTCTCGTCTGCCGTGATCGGCGGCTATAGCGGCAAATTGAGCCAAAAGCCAGCGCCGGTCGCTGCAAAATCCTGATCGGTGCGGTCTGTTTCCAGGCCTTGGAAAACTTGTGGTTTAGGTTTTCCAAGGCTTGGAAAATCCATGCAACATCTGCGGGTGTTTTTCTTGAGCCACGCGCGGCTTACCGATAGAGTGCGCCCGGCTTTCACACAAAGGAAAATCCATGACGGCAAAAATCTTGGATGGTAAGGCGATTGCGGAGCAGATGCGCGCGGAGATCAAGGTGGAGACGGCCAAGCTCAAGGCGCGTGGCGTGACGCCGGGCTTGGGCGTGCTGCTCGTCGGCGATAATCCCGCGTCGCGCTCCTATGTGTCGGCCAAGGAAAAAGCCTGCACCGAGGCCGGGATGTACTCCGAGGAAATCCGGCTGCCGGCGACGGCGACCAAAGCCCAAATTTTGGAAGTCGTGCACAGCTTCAACAAGAACCCGAAGATTCACGGTGTTCTGGTGCAGTTACCGCTGCCGGACGCCAAAATGGAGCAGGCGGTGATCGAGGCGATTGATCCCGCCAAGGACGTGGATGGTTTCCACCCGGTGAGCGTTGGCAAGATGATGCTGGGCTTGCCGACCTATCTGCCCTGTACGCCGCACGGTGTGTTGCACATTCTCAAACGCTCCGGCTACGCGACCGATGGCGCGCACGTGGTGGTTGTGGGCCGCAGTAACATTGTGGGCCGTCCGCTCGTCAATATGCTCAGCCAGAAGGGCGAACTCGGCAACGCGACGGTGACAATGTGCCACACGCGCACCAAAGATTTGGCCAAGTACACCTTGCAGGCGGACATCATCGTGGCGGCGGCGGGGCGTCCCAAAACCATCACCGCCGACATGGTGCGCCCCGGCGCGGTGGTGATTGATGTGGGCGTCAACCGCGTGGCCGATCCGGCGACGAGGTCCGGCTATCGGCTGGTGGGCGATGTGGATTATGCGCCGGTGGCGGCCAAGGTGGCGGCGATTACGCCGGTGCCCGGCGGCGTCGGGCCGATGACGATCACGATGCTGTTGTTCAATACGCTGGAGTCTGCCCGCCGCATGGCCGGCGGCTGAAGGATCGGCTGTGCGTGTCCTGGAACGATATTTGTTGCGTACGTTTTTGGTGACGTTTGCGCTGACGCTGGCGGTCTTCACGTTCGTCATGTGCTTGGGTGCGGTGGTCAAGGCGATTGACCTCCTGGCGCGCGGCGTCTCAGGTTGGTTCATCCTCAAGATATTTTTCTATAACATCCCGTTCCTGCTGACTTTTTCGATTCCGATGAGCGTACTGACGACGTCGCTCCTGATGTTCGGACGGCTCTCCTCGGATAATGAAATCAACGCGATGAAGGCCAGCGGCCTGAGCCTCTGGCAGATCATCACGCCGGTGGTGCTGACCTCGGTGCTGCTCTCGGCGCTATGTCTTTTCATCAATGGCTCGATTTCACCCAAGAGCCATTGGGCGCAACGCAGCTTGCTCGTGCAATTGGGTGTGACCGATCCGCTGAGCCTGCTGGAAGAGGGGCGTTTCGTCCGCGACATCCCCGGCTGGATGATTTATGTCGGCAAAAAAGAACGCGGTCAAGTTTCAGATATTCACATCTATGAGCTTGGTCCGCATGGTGCCACCCGTAGCATTCGCGCCAAGCACGGCACATTTTCCGTCAACAAGGAGACGAACAAATTGTTGGTCACGCTCTATGACGCGCGCGGGGAGGAACCCGATTCCAGCAATCCCGCCAACCTGACCGGGACGCGCGTGGTGCCGGCGCAGACGACGACGTTCCCGATTGATCTGGCCGCGGTGATGCAGCGTGGTAGCGTCCGAAAAAAGGGCGCGGACATGACTTTCCCCGAATTGTTGCAGACGCTGTCAGAAGAATCACAAAGTTTGTTGGGTGCCGACCCACAGGAAATCGTTCGCAATCGCATGAAGCTGGTGGTGGATGCCAACACGCGGTTGGCCTTGGCGCTCTCGTGCTTCGCCTTCACATTGCTGGGTATCCCCTTGGGGATGAAGAGTCATCGCAAGGAAACCTCCATCGGCTTCGCCATCAGCATCGTGTTGGTGTTCTTCTTCTACTTTTTCATCATCATCGCCGACTCACTCGTGGCCCATCCTGCCCTGCGTCCGGATTTGATTGTCTGGATTCCCGTCCTGTTGTCGGAAATTATCGGCTTCTGGCTGCTCAAGCGCATGGCGTGACTTTCAAGTTTTCCAAGCTTTGGAAAAGAACGCTCTGGTGCTCCAAAGTTTGGTGGTCGTGAAAAAATTTCGCCGGGTCGGAGACCCGGCCTACACCAACATGCGTCGAAATTTCTGTAGGCCGAGTCTCTGACTCGGCGTCGCACTAGAGCGTTTCCCTAAATGATGTGGCCGGCTGAAGCCCCGGCGTAGATGCGGACTCCGTCCGCATCAGGAAAAGCGACCGGAGGTCGCTTCTACGTGGCGCGTGGCCAACATCACGTTTG
>SCQF01000058.1 GCA_004321905.1 Verrucomicrobiota bacterium
TTTCCTTGAACAAAGTCGGCGACGTCGCCGCCGCCCGCGCACGCTGGGACCAGGCCGCCGCCGCTTATGACGAAAGCCTGCAACTGAGGCGCGAGCAGCACAGCCGCCTCGGCGACACACCGGAAATCGTGCGCGACCTCAGCGTTTCCTTGAACAAAGTCGGCGACGTCGCCGCCGCCAGCGCACGCTGGGACCAGGCCGCCACCGCTTATGACGAAAGCCTGCAGCTGATGCGCGAGCAGCGCAGCCGCCTCGGCGACACACCGCAAACCCTGCGCGACCTCAGCGTTTCCTTGAACAAAGTCGGCGACGTCGCCGCCGCCCGCGCACGCTGGGACCAGGCCGCCGCCGCTTATGACGAAAGCCTGCAGCTGATGCGCGAGCAGCGCAGCCGCCTCGGCAACACACCGCAAATCGTGCGCGATCTCAGCGTTTCCTTGATCAAAGTCGGCGACGCCGCTGCCGCCCGCGCACGCTGGGACCAGGCCGCCACCGCTTATGACGAAAGCCTGCAGCTGATGCGCGAGCAGCGCAGCCGCCTCGGCGACACACCGCAAATCGTGCGCGATCTCAGCATTTCCCTGGAAAAGGTCGGCGACGTCGCCGCCACCCGCGCACGCTGGGACCAGGCCGCCACCGCTTATGACGAAAGCCTGCAGCTGATGCGCGAGCAGCGCAGCCGCCTCGGCGACACACCGGAAACCGTGCGCGACCTCAGCGTTTCCTTGATCAAAGTCGGCGACGCCGCCGCCGCCCGCGCACGCTGGGACCAGGCCGCCGCCGCTTATGACGAAAGCCTGCTGCTGATGCGCGAGCAGCGCAGCCGCCTCGGCGACACACCGGAAACCGTGCGCGACCTCAGTATTTCCTTGAACAAAGTCGGCGACGTCGCCGCCGCCCGCGCACTCTGGGACCAGGCCGCCGCCGCTTATGACGAAAGCCTGCTGCTGAGGCGCGAGCAGCGCAGCCGCCTCGGCGACACGCCGGAAACCGTGCGCGACCTCAGCGTTTCCCTGGAAAGGGTGGGCGATGCCGCCGCCGCGCGTGATCGCAACGAGCAGGCGGAAGCGGCTTGGCAGGAAGCGCACACCGGCTGGGCGCGCCTGAGCGCCGCGTTTCCCGAGCACGCCGAATACCGCGAGCAAGCGGCGCGGCTGGCGGAAAAACGGCAGCGTGCCGAAGCTTAGAGAAAGCCCGCGTATCAAACAGCGGAAAAAGGCAACACGGCCCTACCAGTGAACCGAAAGTAGCCTCGTCCATGATTCGTAGTTGCCGACCCCGTGGCCAGAAGGGGAAGGCCGACGTGCCGTGGGGAGGGCGGGAGAAGCGGACTATGGCAGAGCTAATGAGACGCCGCCGGACGAAAGGGGCGGAAACGGATAGGCCCAAGCCTGCGGAATGTGGAATCCTGTTCTCTACTCTACCTTGAGCCCGTGACCCTTGAGCCTATCTATCTTTCCTGGGCCTGCAACCGATAGATGTTCCGCAGGTACTAACCCATATTCAATTGTTCTGCCATCAGGATGAACAACCGAGAGAAAAGTATGAGGTATGCCGTCATTTCCGCCAAAATCTATGCGCATTTAAACTGAAGGATTTATTGTGTTATCTCCAAAATAATTGATGGTTTATGGCTATAAAAAGCAGTATTTCCATATTCATCTCTCGGGCGAGGATAAACTGTTACGCTAATTGCTACTCCATTGGTTATTTCCGTGCCTTTTTCCACTAAAAGTTTAAAAATCATAGCAAGTGCCAATGTGTTTGGAGCATAAATTGAAAAATGTACTCTGTCTCCATGTCCACCATACATTTCAAAAATGTCGTCACATTCTTTAGGCGAGTGACAAAAGCCTTGACTAGCTAACTCGTTATTAATTCTCACACTTAATGCGTTTCCTTCTTTTGTGTATCTTTCTCCTGTTGGTAGACTACACCCCATAAAACTCGTTGCAAAAAATATTGTAATAAAAAATAGATTATAACCAGGAAAGGGGGGCAGATTGCTTTTTGCAAGCAGGCGTAAGAGAGCGTGCCTTTTGTCATCGTTATGATTAATCGAGGCTTCACATATTCGACTCATAATATTCGCTCCTATCGTTATCAGCCCGAAAGCTAAAGGCAAAAAAGGTCAGGTTACTTTTTACAAAAAATGTAACCTGACCCATTTTTTCTGGGGACAAACCCAGAGGAATTGCTCCTCTTGATATAGAGACGTCTCCTGCAATGTTGGATAAATCTGAAACTATGCTTATTAGAGCACCCCAGTCGTCAATATCGTCATACCTGGAATAGTCTCTGTGGGTAATGTTATAGCATTATTTCCAACCGCAGCCATGCTGTTTGCTATGGATGCATATGCAGCATTTTTGCCGAGCAATTCGGCATAGTGGATAACCACTTTAGCGTAGTCGATATAAGTAGCGGCAATTTCATTATAGTTTTGCGAATCAGGCGATTTGCAAACGTTTTGCACATATGATGTCGCATCTGCATGAGCGCCATAAAAGCCAGGGCAATCGCATCAAGCCAAGGCTTGCAAACCGAGCAGCGTTTGCCTATAGGCGTCGTTCCAGCCGGCCTTGAGGCGGCAGTTTTTGACGCCGGTCTTGCGCGCCTTGTCTTG
>SCQF01000022.1 GCA_004321905.1 Verrucomicrobiota bacterium
GGTGATTCAAAAATACATTCAGCACCATCGTGTGTTAGGGCAAGGGCCTGCGCAGCTTGCTTTGAAGCTGCGCTGAAGATGCCCCGCGGCTTGCCGCGGGGTATTTCACGCCTTGGAAAAGTTGTCTGCGCCGCGTCGTTGACACCGCGCAGGTAGGCCGGTAAGCTCTCACGGTTCTACGGTCCCGGCTTGAGGATATTATCTTGACGGCGAACGACGAATATATTTTGGAAATTCTGCAGGGTGTGGGCCTCATCAGTCCCGATCAGGCCGCGCAAGTGCGCGCGGCGGCGCAGGCGGAAGATCGTCCGGTCACTGAAATTCTGGCCCGGAGCGGCATCGTCTCCAAGTTGGACGTGCTGAAGACGCTGGCCAACCAGTTTGGGATGGACACGATCCGGCTGGAAGGTATGGAGCTCGAGCCGGCGGTGATTGATATGGTGCCGCTGGAGGTGGCGCGGCGTTATAAGATCGTGCCGGTTTTCAAGAGTGATACCACGTTGACCGTGGCCTTGAGCGATCCCTTGGACGTAGAGGCGCTGGACGGACTCCGCTACATCCTGAAGACCAATATTGAGGGTGTGGTGGCGCCGTTGGAGGAGATTGAGGCGGCGCTGGACAAATATTATGCCGTCCGCGAGCAGACCGCGGAGTCCATGTATCAGGAGATTACGCAAGGCGCTGTACAGACGCCGACGGAGCTGCAACAGATCGTCAGCGGCGAGATGGAGACGACCGAGGCCGATGCGCCGATCATCAAGCTGGTGAGTTTGATCATCATGGAGGCGTTTCGTAATCGCGCTTCGGATATTCACTTGGAGCCCATGGCCAAGAAGTTTCGCGTGCGTTACCGCATTGACGGTGTGTTGCACGAGGTGGAGAGTCCGCCGAAGCGGCTCCAGTCGGCGATTATCTCGCGCCTCAAGATCATGTCGAACATCAGCATCGCGGAGAAGCGCGTGCCGCAGGACGGGCGCATTCGCATCAACGTGATGAACCGCGATCTCGACTTGCGCGTTTCGACGGTGCCCTCCAATCACGGCGAAAGTATCGTGATGCGTATTCTCGACAAGCAGAGTTTGGCGCTCGGCTTGCCGCAACTGGGTTTTTTTTCGGACGATCAACAAACGTTTGAGCGGCTCATCGCGCTTTCGGATGGTATCTTGCTGGTCACGGGGCCAACCGGATCAGGCAAAACCACGACGCTCTATGCGTGCTTGAACTACATCAACCGACCGGATCGCAAGATCATCACGGTGGAAGACCCGGTGGAATATCAGCTGGCCGGCGTCAATCAAGTGCAGGTGCGCGCGGATATCGGGATGACCTTTGCCGCCGCGTTGCGTTCCATTCTGCGCCAGGCGCCGAACATCATCATGATCGGTGAAATTCGCGACTTGGAAACGGCGGAAATCGCCGTCAACGCCTCGCTCACCGGTCATTTGGTGTTTAGCACGTTGCACACGAACGATGCGCCCAGTGCCGTCGTGCGTTTGATTGACATCGGGGTGAAACCGTTTCTGGTGGCCTCCAGCACGCGCGGGATCATGGCCCAGCGCTTGGTGCGCAAAATTTGCGAAAAATGCAAAGAAGAGTATAAGCCGACGGATGCGGAGTTGCGGTTGCTGGGGCCGGCGGCGGCGCAACTGGAGCAGGCCACGCTCTATCGTGGCAAGGGTTGTTCGGAGTGCCGCCAGACCGGTTTCCGCGGGCGGTTGGGCTTGTTTGAGGTTTTTGTGCTCAATGATCAGGTGCGTACTATGATCTTCCAGCAGGTTTCGGCCGCGGATCTGCGTAACACGGCGCGGCAACTGGGCATGCGCACGTTGCGCGAAGACGGCTTGCGTAAAGTCATTGCCGGCGTGACCACCCTGCCCGAAGTGTTGCGCGTCACCATGGGAGATCAGGCATGACCCTGAAGGCCGCCGATATTTCCGTCAGCGACCTGCTTCAGCTGGTGGTGGATGAGGGGGCCTCGGATTTGCATCTGGCGGTGGGTGTGCCGCCCGTGTTGCGTATTCACGGCAACCTGCAACCGCTGGATTCCGAATTGCTGCGTCCCGAAGACACGGAACGCTTCATGAAAAGCATCACGTCCGAGGAGCACCAGCAGCGGGTGCGCGAACATGGCGGGACGGATTTCGGTTTTGGTTTTGGGACGACGGCGCGTTTCCGCGTCAGTGTTCTGCGGCAGAAGGGTTGTCTGGGTCTGGTCCTGCGCTTGATTCCTTCGAAGCTGTTGACGTTGGAGGAGATTGGTTTGCCGGCCCAGATCAAGGATTTGCTCTATCGGCCACGCGGCATTGTGCTGGTCACGGGCCCGACGGGGTCGGGCAAAACGACGACGCTGGCAAGCATGATCAACGTCATCAATACGGAACGCGATTGCCACGTCATTACGGTTGAAGATCCGATTGAGTATTATCACATTCATAAAAAGAGCGTGGTCACACAACGGGAGATTGGCGTAGATGTTCCCTCTTTCAAAGAGGCGTTGCGGCGTGGGTTGCGGCAAGACCCGGACGTCATTTTAGTGGGTGAAATGCGCGATCTGGAGACCATGGAGGCCGCGATCACGGCGGCGGAAACCGGGCATCTCGTGTTTGCCACGCTGCATACCACCGGCGCCGCCCGCACGGTGGATCGTATTGTGGATGCCTTCCCCTCTGACCAGCAGGAGCAGATTCGCACCCAGCTTTCTTCGACCATGCAGGCCGTGATTTCGCAATTACTCCTGCCGCGCACCGATAAGCAGGGGCGTGTGGCCGCCTTCGAGATCATGATCGCCACACCGTCCATCCGCTCCCTGATCCGTGACAACAAAACTTTTCGGATCACCTCCGATATCCAGACGGGCGCGCGCTTTGGAATGGTCACCATGGATGCCAGCCTGCTCGGCCTCTTTGAACAGGGCGCCATCAGCTACGAAGAGTTGATTACCAAATGTCAGGATAGCGAGGGCATCGCCCAGAAGCTGGCGGAAATACAAGGGCATAAGAGGAGATGAGATTACATGGCGGATGCGGAACTCCATGATCCATTGTTGTTGCAACTCCGCGAGGAGCGGCTGCTTTCTGCACAACAGGCCGAAGACATTACCGATGAGCATGAGCGCACCGGTAAATCAGTGCGCCAGTTGCTGGCTGATTTGGGCGTGTTGACGGAGGAGCAGTTGCTGGGGGTCATCGCGCGTATGCTCGGCACGCGGGTGGTGCGCCTGCGCGATTTGGATATCCAGATGCCGACCATTCAGTCGGTGCCGGTCAGCGTGGTGCGCATGTACAGCATGGTGCCGGTGGAAACCGGGCCCAACGCCGTGACGCTGGCCACCAGCGAGCTGCCCAGCACCGAGGTCATGGACGAATTGCAGTTTGTGCTCACCCGCGATGTCTCCTTCGTCGTCGCTCCGGAAGAAGACATCAAAAATCAAATTACGCGGCATTATGGCGAGGAGAGCGAGTCGGTGACCGAAATGCTCTCGGCGTTGGAATCGGATTTGGAGAGCGCCGGCGATACGATTGATATCAAGAGTGCGGATGACATTACGCAAATCACGCAGGCGGCCAATGCCACGCCCGTGGTGCGGTTCGTCAATCTGGTGCTCTATCAGGCCGTGCAGAACCGCGCCTCCGACATCCACTTTGAGCCTTTTGAGAACGAGTTCAAGATTCGCTACCGCGTGGATGGCGCGCTCTATGAAATGGCGCCGCCGCCCAAACATTTGGCGTTGCCGGTGACCTCGCGCATCAAGGTCATGTCCGGCTTGAACATTGCCGAGCGGCGGCTGCCCCAGGATGGGCGTATTCAACTGCCGGTCGCCGGGCGGGTCATCGATTTTCGTGTTTCCACGCTGCCCACGCAGTTTGGCGAGAGCGTGGTGCTGCGCGTGTTGGATCGTAGCGTCGTTTCGCTGGAGCTGGAAAACCTGGGTATGCCCGACGATGTCTTCCAATTCTTCTGCGAGGATATTGATAAGCCCAACGGCATCATTATTGTCACTGGCCCCACGGGGTCCGGAAAAACCACCACACTTTACTCGGCGCTGCGCCGCTTAAATTCCATCGAATATAAACTGCTGACGGCCGAGGAACCGGTGGAATATGACATCGAGGGTCTCGTGCAGGTGCCGGTCAACGATGCCATCGGGGCCACCTTCGGTCGTTGCCTGCGCGCCTTTTTGCGTCAGGACCCGGACATCATTATGATCGGTGAAATTCGCGACTTGGAAACAGCGGAAATCGCCATCCAAGCCTCGCTGACCGGTCATTTGGTGTTCAGCACCTTGCACACCAACGATGCCTCTGGTGCCGTGACGCGCTTGATTGATATGAACGTCGAACCGTTTTTGATCGCCTCGACGTTGGAGGCGGTCTTGGGTCAGCGGTTGGTGCGCGCCATTTGCTCGAAATGCCGCACGTCCTTTACACCGGAGCAGAGCATTATTGAGCAGTTGGGCCTCAACGCGGAATCGGTTGGCGGGCGGAACTTCTATTTTGGCGCGGGCTGTTCCACCTGTAATCAAACCGGCTATAAAGGGCGGCGTGGTATTTATGAATATCTGCGCATCAAAGATCCCATCCGCGAACTCATTGATCAACGCAAGCCCACGCTGGTCATCCGCGATCGGGCGATCGAATTAGGCATGCGCACGCTGCGCGATGACGGCATTCGTTGCATTCTGGATGGCTACACCACCGTGGAAGAAGTGCTCAAATATACTTGAGGCGCGAAGGGAATAAATATGGCCAAATTCAAATACGCTGCCGTGGATAGCAAGGGCAAGGAAGTGCAAGGCGAGGTGGAGGCCGAGAGCCAGGCCGTGGCGATTGCCAAAATCCGCGAACAGCACCTCTATCCCACCAAAATTCTTCCCGTGACCGAAGGCAAGAAGGCGGACAAAGCTGCGCCGCGCGCTCTGTTCGGTGGTGGGCGTCCCGCCAAGGCCAAAGCCAAAGCGCCGAGCGGAATGATGAAGACGGAACTTCGCCTGCCCGCCTTCATGAGCCGCGTCAAACCCAAACAACTCATGGTTTTTACCCGGCAGTTGGCCACGTTGATTGATGCCGGCCTGCCGTTGTTGCGCGGGTTGCGACTCATCGTGCGTCAGGAGAAAAATCCCGCGCTCAAAAAGGCCACACAGGAAATCGCGGAGACCATCGAATCCGGCAGCACCTTCGCCGAGGCGCTGGCCGGCCACCCGAAAATTTTCAATAAACTTTATGTCAACATGGTGCGGGCCGGCGAAGTCGGCGGCGTGCTTGATACCGTCTTGCTGCGCCTCGCCGAATTCATGGAGAAAGCGCAGCGCATCAAGAGCAAAGTCACCGGGGCGATGGTCTATCCGATCGTGGTCATGGTGATGGCCTTGGGCATCCTGCTCTTCCTCATGACCTTTATCGTCCCGAAATTCGCGGACATCTTCAAAGATATGCTCGAGGGTCAGTCCTTGCCCGCGTTGACACAGGCCGTCATGAACGTCAGCAACGTTCTGACAAAGCAGTTGCCTTATGTGTTCGTGGGTATTGTGGTCTTGGTGATTGTCATCCGCATTTTGGCCAAGACCAAAATTGGCCGTTTTGTGCTGGATCGCTTCAAGCTGCGCATGCCGCTGTTTGGCTCCTTGATCAGTAAAACCGCCATTTCCCGTTTCGCGCGCACCTTGGGCACGCTGATGAGTTCCGGTGTGCCGGTTTTGCAGGCGCTCAGCATCGTCCGGGAAACCTCCGGCAACGAAGTGGTCGCGCGGGCCATTCAAGTCGTTCACGATAGCGTCAAGGAAGGCGAGAGTATGGCCATGCCGTTGGAATCCACCAAAGTCTTCCCGCCGATGGTTGTCGGTATGGTGGAAGTCGGCGAGGAAACGGGCAAAGTCCCGGATATGTTGACCAAGATTGCCGACAACTATGACGACGAAGTGGATGCCGCGGTGCAGGGTTTGACCTCGGTCATTGAGCCGGTGTTGATCATTTTCCTGGCCGTGGTCGTCGGGACGATCGTCATTGCGTTGTTCCTGCCGCTCATCGCGATCATTCAGAAGCTCGGTGGCGGCGGCTGAGCCGACCGGCAACAAACGTGCGGCCCGGTCAGACGGCCGGGCCGTGTTTTTTCCAAGCCTTGGAAAGTGCTGCAGCTGGGCGGGTTTATTTGGCCGGCACGATCAAATTGGCCGTACCCTGCAAGTTGGTGGCCGTGTTGCCGGCACCAGGCGGACGTTGCCTACGATACGATCATAGAAAAAGCGCGTGCCGCGTGGCGGTGTGGGCAGTTCGCTCAAAACGCCGCGCTCCACGAGATCCTTCAATTCGGCGGGCAGGTGGCCGTGGCGCATTTGAAAGGCCTGGATGGCTTTTTGGACATCATCCACGCGTTTTTTTTCCTGCTGCTTGATGCGAACGCGTTCCAGCAGCAACCGATAGTCTTGGGGTTTAGCGGAATTTTTGGCGATGGTGGCGGGCACATTGGTGTTCGCCGCCCAAGCTGCGCAGCCTGTGACCACGCAGGCCAATAAAACCGACGGTCGGGTTGTTGCCCGTTCCCAATGCATACAATCTAAACTCTAACCGCTCGTCGTGTGTTGTCGAGAGCGATTTTCATCCTGGGCCGGATCAAGCTGGAAGTCGAAGCCGCGCAAGGTGTCCAGCAGCATGGGCGGGGCATTCCTTACGCGCACGGTATGTGCGGCGAATTCACGACGCACGGGATAATTCTTCCGTAACGCGTCAAAATATTGGCCCCACGCAGTGCCGTCCAGCATCGTTCCGCTCCGCAAGGCGTGATCGTCGGCGGTGATCTCATAGGCGGCGAAGATGATGTGGCTCAACGCTTCCTCAAGGTTGAGTCCGGTTGCATCGGCGGTGATTAGCGGCAGCGCGGGGTGGGTGATGTCGCGTGGCGGGGTCCAGCGCGGCGCGGTCTCCGCGAAACGGCACAGTTCGTGATAGCACTGCACGGTGCCGTTGAGGCGGCCTTCAAAAGAATACCCCGCGATGTGTGGCGTGCCAAGGTCGGCGGTCGCCAAGAGCTCACGCGCAATGACCGGTTCGTTTTCCCAAACGTCAAGGATGGCGTGGCGAATGACTTTCTTCTCCAGCGCCAGCAGCACGCTTGCGGTATCCATCACTTCGCCACGCGCGGCATTGATGAAAATGGCGCCGGGTTTGAGTTGCTCGAAAAACCGGCAGTTGACGAGGTGCTCGGTGGGGAACGACCCTTTGCGCTCCAACGGGGTGTGCAGTGTGACCACATCGCAGTGCGGCAAAATCTCTTCCAGCGGGTGGTAAATCGGGTCGCCGGTTTTGAGTGCGAGCGGCGGGTCGTTCAGCAGCACGCGCATTCCCAACAACTGCGCCTTATGCGCCACGCGGCTGCCAACTTGGCCGTTACCAATGATACCGAGTGTCAGACCGTTCAGCTTGAAACTGTGGCGTCGCGCCACATGCAGCAACGCGGCGGTGACGTATTCCGCCACGCTGTTGGCATTGCAGCCCGCCGCGGCATACCAAGCCACGTCGGCCTTGGCGAGGTAATCGGTAGCTATATGGTCGAAGCCCGCCGTGGCCGTGCCGACGAAGCTGACGCGGCTGCCTTCCAGCAACTCACGGGTGACCTCCGTCTTGGAGCGAACGATGAGCGCATCGACATCGCGGACCGTATCGCGGCTGATTTGGCGGTCGGGCACGACGAGTACCTCGCCGAGCGTTCCAAACGCCTCACGTCCGAGCAACACACTGGCCGCGCAGATGATTTTCATGTCCGGCTCTTGTCTGGGCTGTTGGTAGGGACTGTAAAATTTCGCGGTGAACGTTCAGCTGAAAGCGGCGGAGCCAGGAGCAACAGTGTGCGGTGTGATCCCATCCGCACCGCGGTTTCCTGGGTGACGCTGAATTCCACCGGTAACGTACCGTCTTTTTGACAAATCACCACGGCATTGAATCGGGGATGCTGCCCGGTCAGTACGGCATCCACCGCCGTGCGATTGGGGAGCGCGGGGAACGTGCGGTTGGCGTACCAATAAAACCCGGCGCGTGTGGTTTCGTCCAAATCCCAGGCGGCGGCCCGCAGGTCGGCCCGCGCGGTCAGTTGCCGGGCGAATTCGCGAAAGGCCGGGCCGTAGCTTTTCTGCCGGTTCACCAGTGGCTCGGCGATCGTCAGGCCAACCAGCCAAAGCCCGACCAACGTGGCGAGATAACGCGGACGGGCGCACCACGCCAAGCGGCGCGGCAATGTTCCCGTGAGTGTGTGCGCGGCGAGTAGTGCGAAGGCCGGCAGCAGCGGCGCGAGATAAATTTCGCGCTTGGTGGCCGAAAGCGAGAGGAGCGCCACGCCGCCCAATCCCCACATCAGCGGCGCGACTGATTTACGCCGGAAAATTTTATCGTGCACCGCGCGCCAAAGACCCCAGATCACGACCGGTAACCAAGGTAGTAAATAAACCGGCAACACCTTGAGATAATATAACGGACCGGAGATATGGCCCAGTTGCGTGGCCGCGCCGCTGAAGCGCCCAAAGTGGTTGGTCCAGAACCATTCCATGAACAACGCCTGCCCGCCGGTGCGCCAGAACGCCAAGCCCCACGCTGCCACCGGCAGGATGAACGAAATCAGTGCCGCCAGATGCCAAAATAGAACTGATCGCTGACCGCTGATCGCTGACCGCTGATCGCTGACCGCTTCCTTCTTCCAAGGCTTGGAAAACAGCAACAGCGGCAGGCCACCGAGCGCGATGAAGACCGGGCCAATGATCCCTTTTGTCAGAAAGGCACCGGCGGCGAACAATCCAGCGAGCGGCAATAACATGAATCGCCCGGCGCGGTAGGCTTCGGCCAAGGCCCAGAGCGCGGCGGTGACAAAGAACATCAGCGCGACATCGGTCAACAACCAGTGGGTCACGTGCACGAAGCCGGGTAGGGTGGCCAGCACCAGCACAGTCAGCGTGGCGCGCTGGCGGTCAAGCAGGCGCCGCGCGAACAGCCACGTCATCATCAGCGTGCCGAGGCCCCAGAGCAAACTGGTCAGCCGGAGCCAGCCGGCGTTGGGCGTGGCGCAGGGACTGCATCGGAGCCAGAAGGCGGCGCTGGCGTAGTAAAGCGGCGGCTTTTCGACGAACGGCTGGCCGGCGAGCTGCGGGATGAGGTGATCGCCGCTACGGTTCATGGCCAACGCGAGTGCGGCCTCACGCGGTTCGTCGGGCGTCCATAAATCATGGAAAACCAATCCGGTCAGGGAGATCAACACGGCGGCGATCACCAAGCCGCGCGGTAGCTGAGGTTGCGTTTCCACGCGCGGAGTGTGGCGCATTCGGCGGCGGGCGGAAAGATTTTTTCGAGGAACAGCGAAGTCAGGCCATGAAAAGTGAATAGACAGGGCGGTTTTCCAATGCCAGGAAAGACCATGGCATGAGTTTCCAAGCCTTGGAAAGATTGTTGTTCGCGCTGTTTTTGCTGTGCGCCCCGACGGAGTCGTGGGCGCACAACCGCCTTGAGCCTTTCCGCCGCACCGATGCCACCGTTCAGAATATCCGCATCTGGCTCCGCCAGCGTCCCACCCCGGTGTTGGTGGCGGCGGGTAGGTTGCAAGGATGTGGTATCCGCGTGTTGTGCCAAGCGCTACCGCCCATTTTTCAGTACGTTCGCCGGGTGCGCGACGTGAGCATCCATTCCGCAGAACTTTTCATCGGGCCGCGTGGCCGGTGCAACCATGAAGACAGCAAGAAAATCACCCTTTGGGCAACACGCCCTTAAGCCCGCAAGCTGGCGGGCCGGGTAAAGGTTGCAAGCGGAAAAGTGACAAAGCAGAAAAACTGGGGAGTTTATCCGCGGTGAGCGCGTGAAAAGCGCTGGGCATATTTTCCCTTAGAGCGTTTCTGGTAATCA
>SCQF01000023.1 GCA_004321905.1 Verrucomicrobiota bacterium
GGCCGAGTTACGGTGGGTGGAAGGTCAACTCAACCGCCGGCCTCGCAAACGCCACGGTTACCGAGCACCCAGCGACCTGATGCCCCATCAATCTGTTGCACTTTAGCCTTGAATTCCCAACCGTGGAAAAGACCGCGAGTTGTTTTTCCAAGGTTTGGAAAGGTAGCGTACGGCTAGTTTTTTGCATGAATCCGGTCGAAAGCGTGGGCGAATTCCTCGGCGATTGGGGGCGACTCAATCAGCACGAGATTTTCGTAGTTTTCTTTGCTCGCCGTGGTCGTGTAGTTGTAGGAGCCGGTCAATACGCGCTGGCGATCCATCACGATGAACTTGTCATGCATCTGGGCATAGCTGCTGCGGAATTTCACCGCCGTGCAACTCACGCCCGCCTTGCGCAGTTTCTCCAGCGCTTTCTTCATCCCCGCATAGTCGGACTGGCGCTCGTCAAATTTAAGTTTGACCGGCACCTTGTGCTCGGCCAGGTGACAAAGCGCCTCGACAATGCTGGGCCGCGTGATGATGTAGGTCGCCACCAGCACTTCCTTTTTGGTCTTGGGTACTTCGCGCAACAGCAAGTATTCGCACTGCTCGTCGAAGGCCACCGCTATCTGGGCTGCGCCATTGGTGACCACCGCAGCGACCGAAGCCGCCGGCGCACCCCACCCCGCAAAAACGCCATACGTGACCAAAATCAACTGAAGCAACAACCGCATGGCGCGATGATTATCCAGGGGGAGCGTGTTAACAAGTCGAAAGCACCGGGTTCCCAAACTCGGGAAACCCTGCTTCAGCATACGAATTCCGCCGTCAGCCGCTTCGCCGTCGGCCACGCAACTTTATGCGATCCGGCATGAATATGCACCGTATGGCCATCGCTGGTGATGCGGACAGCATCCTGCGGATGGCGCGCCTTCCAGATGTTAGCGAGTGTCAGTGCGCGTTCGAGGCCGTCGCCGCGGCGGTAGTTCCAAACTTCGTCAGGCTGGGCGACGCGCGTGCCGTCATAGATGGATTCGTTGGGCAGGTTTTCCAAGGCTTGGAAAACTTCGGCGTCACTCATTTTTTCCGCGCCTTTGATTGAGACCGGACTCCGTTCCAGCGCCGCTTTGAGGAACGGCACAGCGTCGCACCGCGCCAGATCGCGGAAGGCGTAGAAAGCGAGATCGGCGACCGGATGCGTGGCGCGTAGCGCGGCCAGATGCGCGATGATTGCTTCGCGCGGCATGGTCGGGGCAAGCGCCAATGGCGGCGCGACCACTGGTTGCTTGGTTGCAAGATCGGGCAGCCGCGGTTCGAGGCGCGCGAAACCGAGCAACTGCTCCACCGCCGAGCGATTACGCAGGCAGTTGCACTCCAGTTCGGCCAGCAACCGCTCGACCTCGGCGGGTTTATCGAGGTTGACGCGATGCTTTTTGAAGAACTCGTCAAACTTGTTGAGGACGATGCGGTTCTCGAGCGGCTCGGGGAAAAATTCATCCTCGTCCAACTCATCAAGCAGCTTGGAACGCGTGGCGTCGCTGACCTTGAATGAGCTGGCGTGCTCGTAGGCGTAGACCTTCTCGACCGGGATGTAGTGCGCGTGGCCGTTCAACTCGTGGCGCAACTGGAAGCAACTTTGCAGGCTGGAGTATTGCCGCAAGAAGTTCAGCAGAATTTCCATCGTGATTTCGGTGGTCAAAAACTTCCCCAAATGCTGCCCGAAACGGTGATAGGCCTTGTGGTCAATCGTCGCTTGGGAATAGACGCAGTGGATATGGCCGGTGACGTGACTGACGATGGTGATCTGTTCGTGGCGCAGCGCGCGCTGGGCTTTGTCGGTCAACTCCGTGCCGTTGAACCACATGTTCTTGGTCACGACGCGCCGGTTATTGGTCAGCACGCCATCGCCGGCCAAAATGAAGTTTTGTGAGTGCAGCGGCGTCGCGAGCAGAAAGATATCTTCGAGCGGAATACCACAGACGATGAACATCGCCGCTGCGTAGAGCGTCGAGAGCGATACGCACTCGCCCGCGCCGGTCGGATAGCCTTCCTTGAAGCGAAACGCGTCCATCGCTTCGACCGTTTCGGTCTTCCAATACGGAATAATATTGCTCGTGTATTTATCGAGGCCGAAGTGTCGGCGAATGTCGAGATCGAAGTAATACTTGTCGCCCTCATAGCCGAAGAGTGCGTTGCTCTGCGCGAGCGCAGCCTCGTCGAGCTGGCCAAGGAAGCGCGCGATCTCGCGTTCCTTGGTCGTCAGCCCCCATGTGTCGAGGTCGAGATTGAAGGCATAGTGGTCAATGATGAACTGCTTGAGGCGCAGGATGCGGCGGTGGGGCGTCATCTTGTGCAGACCCGCAAACCACCCGTCGTCGCGCCACGCCCAAAGCTTCGGCGACATGATGTTCGCCAGCACCAGACTGAACAGCAACTCCGGGAAGATAAAAACCTCCATGTCCGAGAGCGTCAGCGCCGAGGAATATTTCTCGAAATCTTGCGGGCGGATCGCTGGATGATTTTTGTCCATATCAGGAGGATTTCCCTTCGCGCCGGTCGCGGATAACCTTGGCGGGCAGGCCAACGGCGATGCTGTATGCGGGGATGTCCTTGGTCACGAGGGCGCCGGCCCCGATGATGCTATGCGCGCCGATCTTGACGCCATCAAGCACCTTGGCACCCGCGCCGAACCACGCGTTCTCGCCCACCGTGATGCCGTGCGAGGTGCTACCGGAATGCACGATATCCTCGTCGAGGTCGGCCACATGATCGCCGCCGATGAGATAGGTGTAGGCCGCCAGCAACGTGCCCGCGCCAACTTCGACGCGACTACCGGAGAAAACCTCGCAGTTGAAGCCAATGTTGACGCGGTCGCCGAGGACAATATCGCCGTTCTTGCAACTCAAAATGGAGTTGCGACCGACGAAGGCGTTATCACCGATCTTGATGCCCGTGTTGTCGGTACCCTTGGCATCGAGCAGGCAGTTGTCGTCAATCACCACGTTGTCACCGAGTTCGATCTTGTGAGGATGGCGCAGGATCGTGTTGAGGCCAAAGACCACGCCGCGCCCGCAGCGCTTGAGTAGCTTCGGATAGAGCCGCGAGCGCAGCCAGAGACCGAGCGCGCCGGGCACGTTGGTACTGAGGAACTGCACCCATTCATATTTGAAGAGCGCCCAGAAGCCCGGATGACCTATCACCAAGTCCTGGTAAAGGCCGACCTTGGATTTGCGCGGCGCGCCCATCTTCCATTGGATTCTAACGCTTTCGGTTTTCATAAGGTAGAAGACCTAAGACTTAAGACCTACGGCTTAAGGTTATTTCCTGTGCCGCAAAGATTGAATCAAACCGTTCAAAACCCGTGCGACCGCTACACATTCTTCCATCAACGCGATGGATGTTGGCATATAGCCGAGTCGGATGGCAAGGGAGACTTGATAGGTCAATTCCTGCGCTGACTCATAAGCCATATCAAGGAAATGTAGATAGTCTGCTTCCGAATTTCGCGCACAGCCTTCAACAATGTTAGAGGTGATAGAAATCGCAGCACGACGCATTTGCGAAGTCAGTCCAAACAATTCATCCCTAGGGAATGATTTTGTTGCCTTGTAGACCTCCATCACCAACTGGTCAGCTAATTGGAAGGCCGTGAGTTTGTTTGGGTCACGCATTGTTTCACCTTAAGTCTTAGGTCTCAAGCCTCCGTTGATTCTACAACCAGCCATGATCCCGATACCATCGCGCGGTTTGCGCCAGACCTTCTTCGTCGCTAAATTGCGGGCGAAAGCCAAGGCGCTCGTAGATTTTGCGCGTATCGAACGAACGATCTTTGGTGAAAAACGCCACACGCCGCCGGTAGAGCGGTGGCGCGATCTTCAGCGGCTTGCAAATCGCCTCGCAGAGGTCTGCCGCGAAAAAAACCGGCCAAGCCGGTAACCGTAGTACGCGGCATTTTTTCCCCAACGCCGCCGCAATGACACGCCCCATGTGTTCCTGCGTCACCGCCTCCGGGTTACCGCAGATGAACGCCTCGCCCTGCGCCGCCGGATGCACCGCCGCGAGGAGCATGCCGCTGACCAAATCCTCGACATGGATTAGGTGATATAAGCCTTTGCTGTAGCCGAGCAGGATAAACACGGGTTTGATCGCCAGCTTAAAAATTTTCAGTAGTCGCCGGTCGCCGGGGCCATAGATCGCCGCCGGTCGAATCACACTATAGTTTAAACCTTTCTCGCGTGCGAAGGCGTGCAGCCAGAGTTCTGCCTCCGCCTTGGTCTTTTGATAGATATCGCCGGGTTGGAATGGCGACTCCTCGTTCGCGGGCGGATTTTCCACGTGCCCGTGCACACCTACGGTCGAAACATGGACAAACCGCTTGAAGTCCGGCTGATTCAGCGCCGCTTCCGCCAACAACTGCGTACTGGTTTCGTGGACGCGGCGATATTCATCATCCGGCAGCCCCGACACACGATAGGCCGCTGCTGCATGAAAAATATACTTCACACCGGCAACGGCAGCTTTGACCACGGCCGCGTCATAGACGTCGCCGCGAAACCATTCAATCCCGAGGTCTTTGAGCGGACCCACGTTCGCGGAGTGCCGCGCAATGACGCGCACGTGGCAACCCTGCTCCACCAGCCGCCGCACCAACACCGCGCCGGTGAAGCCCGTCGCGCCGGTCACCAACACCTGGGACCCCACCGGCAGCTTCATTTCCGTTGATGCATTCATATTGTTAACCACGGATCACACGGATTGACACGGAAAGCAGCCATCCCGTTCATCCTGTAATCCTGTCTAATTCTTTTCGACGCGTTTCATTAAAACTAAAACTGGCGAGCCGAACAACTTTTTCAATCCTAGCGCGCCGCAAATCCCTTCCAGCATCGCCGAAAGCGCCGGACAGCTCAGCATTCGATGGAGCACCATCGGCAGGAAAAATTCACCTTTTCGTTCCGCAACCGCAAAACCGCACCGCGCGAATTCCGTCGCCACCTCGCCATGCCGGAACAAGGTAAAGGGTCGCGTGTTCTGCTCAATTTTCTTTTTCACGCCGAACAAGGCCGCCGAAAAAAAGTTCACACTCTGCGTCGTCGGATAGTCCACGATCACCGTGCGTTGCGCCACGCGGCACAGTTCCGCAATCAACTTCGGCCACGCGTCGCAGTGTGGCAACAACCGGATCGAAACGACCACGTCGAACGCGCGATCAGGAAACGGCAGCGCGATCACATCGCCGACCACAAACTTGATCTGCCCCGCCTGCACCTCCGGCTCGATCCGCTTGACGCAAACGCCAGCGCTGCCGAGCACGGTGACGCTGGAACCGGCGCGCGCCAGCGGCAGGGCCAGTTGCCCATGTCCGCCACCGACATCCAGAACCGTTGCACGCGGCTGCTGTTCCAGCCAACGCAAAACAGTTTTTTCCTGTACGGAAAGCATCCACGCGCCCGCCGCGCCCGCAAACCGCGCCGCATAACCAGCGGATGCGGTTTCGATGTCGGCGTGTTCATCGGAGGTGATTTTGACTGCATCCATCATGTGCGCCTTAGCCTAACCGCTGCCGCCCCCGCAGACAAGGCGCAGTTCACGCAGGCTTTCCAAGGCTTGGAAACGCCGGACACTCGTTTTTCCAAGCCTTGGAAAAGTTGTAACCAACGGCGGAGGAATTCCGTCTGGTGGTGATAGAATGAAAAACATGATGCACAAGTACCGGCCAAGTTGGCTGGCCGCGGTGGTGATCGCAGCGACCGGCGCAAGCGGCGCGCTGGCCGACACCAATCAAACCTATGATCCGCTGATCGTATCGGCACAGTTCAAAGCCGCAACGCTTGAGCTCGTAGTCAGCGACGCAACGCGGCAGCGTGACATTCCGCTGCGCCTTTATCTTCCCGCGGAAAAGAAACCCGCGCCGGTTGTGCTTTTCAGCCACGGTCTCGGTGGTTCACGTAACATCAGTCCTTTTCTCGGCGAGCATTGGGCGGCACGCGGCTACGTGGCTGTTTTTCTCCAGCATCCGGGTAGCGACACCGGCGTATGGCAGGACACACCGTTGCCACAGCGGATGGACGCCATGCGGGAGGCGGCGAGCCTTTCCAATTTTCTGCTACGCGTGAAAGATGTTTCCACCACGCTCGATCAACTTGCACGATGGAACAAGAGCCGCGACCACGCGCTGGCCGGCCGACTTGATCTCCAGCACATCGGCATGTCGGGCCATTCGTTCGGAGCGGTAACGACCCAGGCGGTGAGCGGCCAGCGCGCGCCGGTCGGCAAGCTCACCTTCACCGACACGCGCATCAAAGCCGCGATCGCCTTCAGTCCCAGTCGCCCGGTCGTCGGCGATCCGCAACACGTGTTCGGCAACGTGGCGATTCCCTGGCTGCTGATGACCGGCACCAAGGACGTCGCCCCCATCGGCCACGCCGACGTGCCCGCACGCCTGGCCGTCTATCCCGCCTTGCCGCCGGGCGGCAAATATGAGGTGGTGCTCGACAAAGCCGAGCACTCCGCCTTCACCGACCGCGCGTTGCCCGGCGACAAAGAAAAGCGCAACCCCAACCATCACCGCGTCATGCTCGCCTTGAGCACCGCGTTCTGGGACGCCTATCTCCGCCATGACGTCGCCGCCCAGGCGTGGCTCGATGGCGAAGGCCCGCGGACCGTGCTGGAACCCAACGATCGCTGGCAGCACAAATAGTTTTCCAAGCCTTGGAAAAATGAACCACACACTTTTCCAAGGCTTGGAAAAAGCCGCGCAACGTTTTATCGTCCCCGGCATGAAACGATGGATTTGGCTGCTGGTGATTCTGGCCGTCGCGTTCCGCATCGGCTTCTTCGGCTTCGCGCTGGAAAAAGTTCCGTTTTCGTCCGACGAAGCGTGGCCGGGCCTGATGGCGATGCACATCCTCAAAGGCGAATTCCCGGTCGTCTATTGGGGCCAGTCCTACATGGGCACGCAGGAGTCGTTTTTCCAGGCGGCCACCATCGCGCTATTTGGCCCAACGGTGTTTGCGGTGCGCGTCTATGCGCTGCTGATGTGTTTCCTCTTTCTGCTGGCGAGCTGGCAACTCGCGCGGCGGATCGGCGGCACATCCGCCAGCGTAACGCTGCTCGCGCTGCTCGTGGTACCCCCGCCCTATTTGGCGATGAATGGCGCGCTGATTCCGCCGGACAACTACCTCGCCTGTACCACGCTCGGCTCCTTCGCGCTCGTGTTGGTTCATGACCTCGCGTTTCGTGAAAACGAGCCGCACCGCCTCGCCAAATTTGTCGCGCTCGGTTTCTTGCTCGGCTTTTCGTTCTGGCTGCACATTTTGGTGGTCAGCTATATCGGCGTCGCCGGCCTGATTTTGTTTCTGCGCGACAAATTGATCTTCCTACGCCGCGAAGCGTGGGCGGGCGCGGCGACGTTCGTTGCCGGGGCCGCGCCATTGCTCGTCTACAACGTGATTCACCGCGGCGCGACGTTCAAGGATGTCGGACAAACCACATCGTGGCACCGTTCGCTCGAACTCTTGCGTGGCGCGTTCGAGGTCACGCTCCAGTTCCTCGTCGGCACCAAGGCGATGCTCTATGGTGATAACGATCATTTCGTCAGCTTGCCGTTGGCGCTGGCGTGGGCGGTCGGCCTGATCTGGATCGCCGCGATTCTCTGGGCGCTGCTTAGCCGCTGGAAAATGTTCGCACGCCTGCCGCTGCTCTCGCTGAAAAATGCTGACGGCGTCGTGCTACTCGCCGCGCTGGCCAACGCAGCGATTTTCACTTTTTGCCGCAGCTCGCGCTCCGGCTGGAAAGATGTCCGCTACGTTTTGCCCATCATGTCCGTGCTGCCGGTGCTGCTCGCTGTGGGCCTCGACCAGATTCGCACCAAGTCACGCTGGTTGTTCGGCGCGCTGCTGGCAGTGCTGATCGGCGGACAAATCTGGGGCGTCGCGGCGCTGGCGAAAAACTGGCTCGACCCGAAAGTGATGGCCGTGGATTTGGATTTACCCGATTCGCTGCCGCTACACCAGTGGCTACAAACCCACAACATCACCCGCGCCTATGCGCACTACTGGATCGCCTATCGCTGCACCTATGAGTCCGGCGAAAAAATTATTTTCGGCGAACCCTATAACGAGCGCTTCCCGCGCCGCGCCAACGACGTGAAGTTCAAGGACGTGCTCGATGCCGCGACCGATGTCGCCTATGTCGCCCATCCCAAGTTGCGCTTTTTCTCTGGCGATTTTGACACCGCACTGAAAAACATCGGTGCCACCTTCAAGAAGGAAGCAGTCGGCGACTTCGTGGTCTATCACGACTTTGTCCCGCCCTATGGCCGCGTGGCGCTATGCGAACTGCCGCGCGCCGACTGGAAAGTCAGCGCCAGTGCGCAACCGCAAGCTGCCGCGCGCGTGCTCGATGGCCAGGCGGACACGCTCTGGGAAAGTGGGATGGCCCAGCAGAGCAATATGACCTTCGCCGTGGATTTCGGCGCGCCACAGCGCGTCTGTTTGCTGCGCTGCGACCTCGGCAAGAATTTCACCGACGCACCCGCCGCCTTCCGCGTCGAAGCCTCCGACGACGGAATGACGTGGCGGGTCATTCAAGACTCTAGCGCTCAAGGCTCGCTGCTGTTTTGGGAAAACGGCCAGCCGCGCTTCAATGTCTACGGCGACCATTTCACGGTCGCATTCGCGCCGCTGACGACGCGCCATATTCGCCTCGTGCTGACCGACGCGAATCCCCGCGCATGGTGGAGCATTGCGGAACTGCGCGCCTTCGCGCCAAACCAATGAGACCGTAGATGAACGCAGATAAATACGAAGGGAAGAGCATGAGGATGTATCGTGTTCGTCCGATCTTTCTCGTCGCCCTGATCGCTGCAGCGGCGCAGGCGGATGTGATCCAATTGAAAAACGGCAACCGCATGGACGGCGTCATCCGCTCCGAAACCGCGACGGAGTATCAACTCGATATCGGTTTTGGCACAGTGGCTGTTCCGAAAGCACAAGTCACCAGCCTCGAACGTGCCGGCACGGCGGAACGGGCACGGCTGGAACAGGAGCGGCAGCGCAAATACATCCTGCATGAGGATTATGCGCCACCGGAGGAGCAGTATCTTCTACAGGCCTTCCAATCCTTGGAAGCCCAGCGCGACATCGCTTTGCACGCCCGGCAGCGGATCGGGGAGTTGCAGCAAGCCCTGACGAACGATGTCCAGGAACTGCAGCAGTTAGAGGCACAGGAAGCGCGTCTGGCCAGCCGGTTAAGTCTTCCGGCGCAGCCGACCCGCGATGCGGTGGAACACTATAATCGCGCCGTGACCGAGGTGAACGCCATCCGCACCCGTATACTCGCACTCAACACCAACCCCGTTGAAAAATTGAATACGATGGATCAAGGCCGGCACGTCATAGCACGTTACACCGCCGCCCTTTTTGCTTTGACGGACCGCGCCAGACAGCGGGAGGCGCGCGGCAGTGGCAGCAACCGACCCAAACCCGTCGCAGACTTCTTTGCCGAACTCAATGCGCGCCTGCAGACCTATCAAAGCGAGATCAAACAGATTCACCTGCCCTATCAAAATGACAAGCGACAAATCGTGGTCAAGGCGCGGCTGAACGGCCAAACAGAAGGACGCTTTGTGGTGGATACCGGGGCCACAACGGTGACCATCTCGGAGGACTTGGCACGGCGCTTGCACCTCCACCGTGGTCCCGCCAAGAGCAACATAGCGCTGGCCGATGGCTCCACGCGTCAAGCGCAGAGTGTGTTGTTGCGTTCTGTCGAGGTCGAGGGCGCGCAGGTAGAAAACGTGGTTGCCGTCATCATGCCAGACAGCCCCGCCGAAGGCCTTGATGGTCTGCTGGGTATGAGCTTTCTGATGGAATTTAACATCCAACTTGATCCGGCGACCCAGACGCTGATTTTGAATCGTTTCGCGCCGCGTTGACTTTCAAGCCTTGGGAAACGGTGCTCAAACCCGCGCGCACGGCAATCTCAAATTGACTTGGCGGACTCGGGGTGCTACTTAGCCGTAGTCGTTGGCGCACCCGCTGGGGTGTTCCGGCGCAGAGGGAGTCTTCAGGGTTGAACTGGACAGCATTTTGGGACGCCGCCTGGCAGTTCACGCTGGTTACGGGTTTGAGCTTTGTTGCGCTCTGCTTGGTCGCCAGCATGATCCGTTTTTATCAACTCTCCAGCCCAACGGCGCTGCTGGCGACGACGGCGACGATTAGCGAGACCCTCCGTTTTCAAGCCTATCTGGCGGCACGCTTGGGCACGGCCTATCGCTTGCCCGACCCTTTTTGCCTGTTAATCGCAACCGGCCCGGCGGTGGCGGCCGCAATCCGGGAGCAAACGCTGAAAATCATCCGGAACACCGTTCGCCAAGCAGATGTCGTGCTGGCGCTCGATGACGGCACCATCGGTATATTGTTGGATACCTCACGGCGCCACGTGGAACCCATTATCGCCCGTATCCAAAACGCGCTGACGGCGGCGGGCGGCCTCCGGGTGGGCGTGGTTTCGTGCCCAGAAAATGGCGTGCGCGTCCAGCCGCTGATGGCGGCCGCGCAGGCGGCGATACCCGCCGCCGGCACCGACTGGGCGCTGGCCACACCGCTCACCGGAGCCGAACCACTACCACCGGTCGAAGACGAAGATGCGGCCGGCGACCATGGCGCCTGGGTGGATCAACTTACGGGTGTCTTGCGGCCCGACCGGCTGCGGCGTGTGATGCCCAAATTCGTGGCGCGTTATCGGCGCGAGGGCGAGCCGGTCTCCTTGATCTACCTTGATGTGGATTATTTGGAACGCTACAACGACCACTATGGCCGCGCGGCCGGTGACGAAATTTTGCGCGGGCTCGGCCTCCTGCTGCAACATCAAGTGCGGGAAGATGACCTCATCGGCCGCGTGAGTGAGGATGATTTTGTGATCTTGCTGAATTGTCCGCCGGCAGCAGCGTTGCTCACGGCCAATCGCTTGGGCGGCGCCATCAAGAAAGCCACCTTCGCCGCCGCTGGCTATACCTTGAAGGTGACCATCAGCGGTGGCGTAGCCAGCTGCCCTGAACATGGTCGTACGGCGACGCAAATTTTTGACGCGGCGCATGCCGCGCTACGAGCTGCCCAAGATCGCGGACGCAACATGTGCCTGCTGTTCGACGACACCATGAAGCCGTACCACACGGCTAGTTTGGGTGCCGACCCGTTTTGAGCACCCCACCCTCACCATGAAAAAGCGTTTGAAATTAGGCGTCAACATTGACCATGTGGCGACCATCCGCCAAGCACGCGGCACGGTCTATCCCGATCTGCTGGAAGCGGCGCAGAGCTGCAAGGCGGCGGGCGCGGATGGCGTCACCGTGCACCTGCGCGAGGATCGCCGCCACATTCAGGATGAGGATGTCTGGCGGTTGCGGCGCGAATGTCGCCTGCCGTTGAACCTCGAAATGGCCAATGTACCCGCGATTGTGCGGATTGCGTTGCGCGTCAAGCCCGACGAAGTCTGTCTCGTGCCGGAGCGCCGGCGCGAGCTGACCACCGAGGGCGGACTGGATGTGCTCGGTCAATTCCGACCCATGCAGGCGACGGTGGCGCGTTTGCGTGCCGCCGGCATCGTCGTGAGTATTTTCATTGAGCCTGATCCGCGCCAACTGGAAGCGACAGCCAAGCTTGGGGCGTCGTGCGTGGAACTCCATACCGGCGCGTTTGCCGAGGCGCGCGGCACACGTTTGGAACGCGAACTCCGGCGACTCCGGCACGCTGCCAACGTGGCCCACGACTTGGGCCTGCAAGTCAACGCGGGGCACGGCATCAACTATGACAACATCGGACGCATCCTGGAGTTGCCTTGGCTCGACACGTTGAATATCGGACACAGCATTGTGGCGCGCGCCATTTTCTGCGGCTTGAAACAAGCGGTGCGCGAAATGCACGCGGCGCTGACCGGTTATCGTGGAGGCACGCCATGAGCGCCCGCGCCATCGCTGGCGTTTTGGGATTGGGCGTGGATTTGACCGAAAACGCCCGCATGCGCGCGACGCTCAAACGCTGGAACGGACAGTTCAAAAGCCGCGTCTTTCGCCCCGCAGAACAGCGCTATTGCGACGCCTGCTCGCAACCCTGGCGGCATTACGCGGGCCGATTCGCGGTCAAAGAAGCCATCAGCAAGGCGTTTGGCACCGGTATCGGCGAAGCCTTGGGTTGGCTGGATATCGAAGTGGTGCGCGGCGCAGCGGGTGCCCCCACGGTCAAGCTGCATGACGCCGGTGCGCGGCTGGCGCGCCGCCGGGGCGTACAGCGGATTCTCATCAGCTTGTCGCATACGCGGCACTATGCCGTGGCGCAAGCACTGCTGGTGGGTCGGGAAAATGGAGGCAGAGCATGAAGGTCGTCAGCGTGGCACAAATGCGCGAGTTGGATCGGCGCGCCGCCGAAGAATTCAACATTCCCAGCGAAGAATTGATGGATCGCGCCGGCGATGGCGTCGCCGAAATTGTTGAACAACTGGCCGATCTCGGTGGTTTTCGGCGGCCTTTCGTATTGCTCGTGGCCGGACGCGGCAA
The DNA here is from genome assembly GCA_004321905.1 of Verrucomicrobiota bacterium. Lineage (GTDB taxonomy): Bacteria > Verrucomicrobiota > Kiritimatiellia > CAIQIC01 > CAIQIC01 > DP16D-bin41. The sequence goes on from SCQF01000023.1 coordinate 12,536, forward strand.
CAACGGTGGTGATGCTTTGGCGGCGGCCTATTATTTGAAAAGCGATGGCTTCGATTGCGAAGTTTGGATCGCCGGCACAAAAAGTGAAGTCAAAGGCGACGCGCTCAAACAACTCAGCCGCGCCCGGCAAGCGGGGGTGCCCATCCATGACCTGCCGACAAAAGAGGATTGGGATGCCGCCGAGCCGATCGGCGCGGACATCATCGTGGATGGCGTGCTCGGCATCGGCGCCAGCGGACCGGCGCGCGGCCCGGCGATCGGTGCCATTCAATTCATCAACGCGTGCAGCCCTGAATCGCTCGTGGTGTCCATTGACGTGCCTTCCGGCCTCGACGCCGATACGGGCCGCACAGAAGGCGAAGCGGTCGTGGCGGATATCACTGCGACCATTGGCCTGCCGAAACCCGGCTTGCTCGATCCCGCCGCGCTGGAACACGTGGGTGTGCTGGACGTGGTGGATATCGGCATTCCGCCGCAGGTCGTGGCCGAATTACCAGCGGAGAGCGAGTTGGAGTTCGTACATCGCAACGACATGGCGGCGCTCTTGCCGCGCCGGCGCCGCGGCGCACACAAAGGTGATTTTGGTCGCGTTTTGCTAATCGGTGGTGCGCGCGGTTATAGTGGCGCCATCACGCTGGCGGCGCAGGCCGCGGTGCGTGGCGGCGCAGGCTTGGTGAAGGTGGCCGTGCCGCAAAGTATTGTCACGATTGTCGCCAATCAAGTCCCCGAAGCGATGGTGCTCGGCTTGGACGAAACCGAGGTTGGTTCGCTCAGCGTCGCTGCTTGGAAAGAGATCGAGCACCTACTCGAAGAAGCCGACGCCGTTTTGATCGGCCCCGGTTTGACCGTACACAAGGATAGTTTTGTGCTGGTGCGTAATCTGGTGCGTACTTCAGTCGCGCCTTTCGTACTCGATGCCGACGCCCTCAATGCGCTCCAAGGCCAACCTCATTTTCTGGCCAAATCGCGCGCGCCGATAGTCATCACACCGCATCCCGGCGAGATGGCGCGGCTCTTCGGCCAAACCGTCGAACAAGTCCAGCGCGACCGCCGGGGCGTGACGATCGCCGCCGCCAAGTACACCAACGGCACCGTCGTGCTCAAAGGTGCCGGCACGCTCATCGCGCAAAAAGATTTGCCGCTGGCCGTCAATCTGACCGGCAACCCCGGCATGGCCACCGGCGGCGCGGGCGATGTGCTCGCCGGCTTGCTGACCGCGCTACTCGGCCAGCACGTGAAGCCCTACGACGCCGCGCGCCTCGCCGTTTTTCTGCACGGACGCAGCGGCGATCACATCGCGTGGCGAAAATCCCAAGCCGGCTTGACGGCGAGCGACTTGGTGGAAGAAATTCCCTTCGTTTTCCGCGATCTGGCGATTCGGTAGCACGCGTTTTCCAAGGTTTGGAAGCTAAAATCCTCGTCTTTCCCAACCTTGGAAAACGCACAACATCGGCCATAGTTTGTTGATCCCAGCAGGTTCAACAAATATCATTCATGACGCTGTTGGCTCAATAATGGAACCTTGCTTGAGCGATTAGCACTGCATTATCTTCAACCTTATAGACTAAGCGGTGTTCATCGTTTATACGTCTGGACCAATACCCCGCCAGTGCATTGCGAAGTGGTTCTGGTTTACCGGTGCCTTGAAAAGGCGTGAGTGTAATTTCTTTGATGAGGTCGTTAATGCGCTTAAGAAGTTTGCGGTCGGTAGTTTGCCAATGAAGGTAATCCTCCCATCCTTGACGTGCGAAGATGATCTTCATTCTGTCAGGTGCCGTTCCTTCCCTTTACCTTCTTCAAGTTCCTTTATGGCATCCAGCAGTCTGCGTGCATTGCGTGGTCCGCGCAGCAGGTACGATGTTTCCGTCAAAGATTCGTAATCCTCCAGCGCCATCATAACGACCGCATCGTCCCGTTTCCTGGTGATAATAACAGGAACATGATCTCGACAGACGCGACGAATTGTACCCGCCAGCGTCTCTCTTGCTTCTGTGTATGTAATTGCATTCATTCTGGACAGGATACTGTACTATGTGTTTCCGTCAATATTCTTTTCTTATTTCAGAGCCAACGACGTAGAAAACTGAGCCACCGCCGGCTCACAGCGTGAACCGCGATAGCGGAACTGCCGGCGCCAACGGTGGTTGGCTCCGGCGACTTGTTAGACCACGTCAATGACCAATAATTGATGCAATGACTGCTGCTTTTGCGCCTCGCTTGTCGCGCTCGGAACGCGGTGCGCTACGGAAACATCCGGCGACCTAACATTTACTCTGCTGCGACGGGGTATCCATAATACCCCGCCGCAGGATAGCAACCTTAGCGGTTCGTCAGTATCGGCCACTCCAACGTGGAGACGACCATGATCTATACCCACGTCCTCAATCGTCCCGGCGTCGCGCCCGTAAAGAGTCCGCTGGATCAATAAGCGGGGCAGAATTCCAAGGCGTTGGAAAAATGCTTCGCGCTTGCGGCGCGCCAGAATCACCATTATGTTCCGCCGCATGAAACCCAACCTATCGCACCGTTGTGTCCTGCTTCTCGCGCTCCTGCTGCTGACCTGCTCCGCGTACGCCGCGCGCCGAGCCGACCACGTGTTCATCATTAGCTTGGATGGCGGTAAGCCTGCGGTCATCCACCAAAGCAAGATGCCGACGCTCAACCAACTCGTGGCCGAAGGCGCGTGCACGTGGGGCGCGCAAACAATTTTCCCCAGCATCACCCTGCCTTCGCACACCTCGATGCTAACCGGCGTATTGCCCGCGAAGCATCACATCACGTGGAACAGTTACAAGCCGGACGCAGGTGTGGTGCAGGTTCCCACCGTGTTCGCGCTGGTGAAGAAAGCCGGCTGCGCCACGGCCATGTTCGTTGGCAAAGAAAAGTTCAAGCACCTGCTGCAACCGGGGACGGTGGACGAGTTCAGCTACAACCGTAATATCAGCGGCGAAGTGACCAAGATAATGGCGGGTGACGCGAAGCCGAGCAAGGAAGGCACGGTCATGACCGCGCACGTCGCCGCTAATGCCGCCGCCTACCTCGCGGCGCAAAAACCGAACCTATGCTTCATCCACTTCACCGATACCGATAGCGCGGGCCACAAGCACGGCTGGGGATCGCCGGAGCAGGTCAAAGCGTTTGCCGACGAAGATGCCGGCTTGGCTGTGGTGCTGCAGGCCATCCGCAAAGCCGGTCTCGCCGCATCCAGCGTCGTCATCATCACCGCCGATCACGGCGGGCACGCCAAAACGCATGGCGCAAATATTCCCGACGACATGACCATTCCGTGGATCGCCTGGGGCAAGGGCGTGAAGCAACATTTCACCATCACCGCGCCGGTGATGACCTGCGACACGACGGCGACCGCGCTCTGGCTGCTCGATGTGCCGCGCCCGACCGAACTCGACGGCCAGCCGGTCACCAGCGCCTTTGAATAACGGATGTTTTTCCAAGGTTTGGAAAACCGGCGTGCATGATTTTCCAAGCCTTGGAAAAAGCGCGCGTCAATTACAACCGCAGCCGCCGCCACCCACACCACGCCCGCCGGAAGCCGCTTCGCGAGTGAAATAAATGTGATCGGAAAATCCGTCGCCCAGCGGATCGCGGTCGGACCGCATGGTGTAGTCGGCCAGTGTGCCGCGCTGCCATGGTTTGACGTTGGCGCAGCCGGCGAGGTTCAGCGCCAAACCGGCCAACGCGACGGAAAAGAGCAGGACGGATTTCATGACAGCCTCATTTCTCCGCGAGCAGTTTTTCGATTTCCCGCTTCAACTGCTCAACGGTTTCTGCGCCACGAAAGCCGACGTGCGAAAAGCGTATGACGCCATGGCGATCCACCAAAAATGATGTCGGCATGGATTCTACACCGGCGGCGGCAACGAGTTTCTGCTCGGCGTCGCGCACGACGGAAAAGCTGACGGGGTGATCTTTGAGGAAGGCATCCATGTCATCCGCTTTGTCATCAACGCTGACCGCGCACACGACGAGGCCGCGGCTGCGGTAGCTCTGATTCAGTTGGTCGAGTTCCGGGAAGGAGCGTTTGCACGGCCCGCACCACGAGGCCCAGAAATCGAGTAGCACGACGCGGTCGGCGGTGGCGGGGACACGGCCCGCCAAGCCGTAGCCGGTGAGCGCGGGCAACTTTTCGCCTACTTTCCACGCCGCCAACAAAGGCAGCACGGCACAAGCAAGCAGCGCGGCGGTCATACCAATGAGCCGGTGTGTGCGTTTAGGCCACATTTTTGATTTCATATTTTTGGAACCTCCGGGTTTGAAAGAGACCTTGATCCGCCCAGATGCAACCCGCGGCACCAGGCGTTTGTTCAAAAAGTTTAGAGCCTTCGGCAACGCCAAGGATGCACGCCACCGTGGTCAAGATGCCGGCCTCGGTGCACGTGGGCGCGATGGACCACGCCGCGTGTACGCCACTCTGCGCCGGCCGACCGGTGCGCGGGTCCATGAGATGCGCGTAATGCCGGCCTGCCACTTCGACATAACGGCGGTAGTCGCCGGAACAACACAGCGCGGCATCGGTCAAGGCCACGCCGCCCCAACACGCATCGGGCTGCGCGGGATGCTCCAAGCCCAATCGCCAGTCGCCACCTTCGGGCGGCGAGCCACCAACGCGCAAGTCACGGCCAAAATCCACCAGCACATCGCGAATGCCCCGGCGTTGCGCGAGCGCAAAAACGTGGTCCACGGCGTACTCTTTGCCGATGCCACCGAGGTCCAGCGCCAAACCGGCGCGCGTCAATCGCGCCCGACCCTTCGCCCGCTCAACGTTGTGCCAGCCAATCCGCGTCAGCAGCGCCATAATTTCGTCATGGGAAGGCACATGGAGCGGCTGTTGGCGTAAGTTCCAGAGTTGTTCCGCCGTGCCCACAGTGGGATCAAAAACGCCACCGGTTTTCCAGTGGAACCAGTCACAAAGGGCAAATAGCTCCTGCGCTTCTGCGTCTAATTCAAGCCACGCGCCATTACCAGCGCCAGCATTGAGGCGGCTGACCAAACTGGTGGGGATGAAACGCGAGAAGCGCACTTCAAAATCGGCCAGCCAGCGCAGTGCTTCCGCCAAAAATTCCCTGGCCGTCACTGCCGATGGCGCCCGGAAGAGCAATGTGTTTTGCGTCCCCATGGCTGGGAAAGTCAGCCGTGTATAATCGCCGTGATGCTGTGGCGCACAAGCCGTCATCCGGGCTAGTAAAGCTGTGACGGTCAGAGCCATAGCGTTGCTCCGATCATGACGATGGTGGCGCCGGGATAGGCGTCCGGCGAGGTGACGCCGTCGTGGCCTTGTTCCTCATAGCGCTCCACATCAAGGTCAAAGGAGAGCGTCTTGGAAGGCATCCAGATAAGTTTCAGACCATAGCCCACCGCGCTGAGTTCCGAGAGGCGGTAATCGGCGGAATAAAATTCCGGCGTGCCACTGAAGCGCACCGCGTAGAAATCCGCGGCGCTCTGCTGGTAGTAGCGCAGCATGGGCCGCAGGGTGAATTCGCGGCTGAGTTTCTGATACCATGCAAACGTCACGGTGTTGGCCGTGATGTTGAAGGTGTCGTGATAGTAGCGATAGCTAAGTTCGGCGCTGGCATCCATGCTCTCCAGATAGCGTGTCAGCGCGAGATAAAGAATCTGCTTATTGCGATCTTCCGGGCGACGCTCAGGCACCAACTCGCCGTTGAGTTCCACCACTTTGTAGGGATCGGTCAGATAGCCCTGCGCCCGCCCCAACGTGAGGTTGAGTGTGACGAAAGTTTTGGGGTCGAGCAATTGCGTGACGCCGACGATGCCTTCATAGGTGTTTTTCGTGGCGGCGTCGGGCTGCCAGAAACCTTGCACAAGATCATGGTTGGCAGAGACGCCCAGCAGCAAAGTGGTGTTCTTTTGATTGAAATTGATCGAGTCGCGCAAGGTCAACCCCTTGGAGTTATAATCGGATTCCGTGCTGTACGCGAACTGGGCCGCCACCGTATGCGCTCCGATTATTTTATCCAACTCCAACGTCAACCCATAGCGATGATCACTGGAACTGGCCGTGGGCACCTTGGCGGCGGGGGCCGGGGTTGCTGGCGTTGGTGTCGCGGCTGCGGGCGCGTTGCCGGATGCCGGCGCAGAACTACCACCTGAAGATGTGCCGCCACCGCCCGATGACGGCGGGGATGGCGTGGGTGCTGGAGCCGGCGCAGGCGTGGCGCCCGCTTTGGCCCATGTTTTCAAAGGCACAACCGCAACATTCCGCACATTACCCACGCGATGCAACCGACGATCAGCATGTTCGATCCCGTGGTCACCACCATCTTCAGTCGGCGGATTCACCACGGGAGCCGGACTGGAAACGGTGGTCGGCGGTATATGAACGATGGGGGCGCCGGTGGGCGCAGTGGCGGACGCGGTCGGTGCGGGTGGCGCGCCGGTGGGCGTCGCACCGGAGATGGCGTTATAGACGCCTTCCATCTTGATGCTCAGCGTGGGCGTAATCTCGGTTTCGAACGACGCAGATGGCGCCAACACTTGCATGCGGTCGCCATCTTCTTTGTAGTAGAGCGTCTTGAAATCAACCCGCTCTTCGGCTTGGGCACGGCGTGAGGGAAGCAGCGGCAAAAGTACGGTCAGAACCAGTGCTTTTCCCCGTGAAGACCAAGGTGTTGGGCGGCTTAAGGCTTTTACGATATGTACAGCATTCAATTTTTTTATCCGCATGAAATATTCCTAAAAGCTGTGCTTTCGCCGAAACTCCACCACCGTACTAGGTGATGGTAAAATGTCAAATGCACAAAAAATTTAGTCTCGGGATGAAGCGCGTGTTATAATTCGCACGTGATGAATCTGCAGGGGCAAACTGCTTTGGTAACCGGGGGTGCCGTGCGCATCGGACGTGCGATTTGCGAGGCGCTGGCGGCCAGCGGCGTGAATGTGGTGATTCACCACCGCCATTCGGCCACGGACGCCGAAACCTTGCGTGCCGACATGGAGCGGCGGGGCGTGCGCGCCTGGACGCTAGGCGCCGATTTGTCTTCCGAGGCAACCTGCGAAGCTTTGGTGCAACGCGCGGTAGCGACCGCCAGCCAGCTCGATATCCTCATCAACAACGCCGCGGTCTTTCACAAAGACACCCTGCGTGCGACGACAGAAGAAAAATTACTGACCGGGTTCTGGCCCAACCTCTTCGCACCGCTGCTGCTCATCCGCGCTTTTGCCCGACACAGCCAGGGCGGGAAAATCGTCAACTTGCTCGACCGCCGCATCGCCGGCCACGACACCGACTGCGTTCCGTATCTGCTGACGAAAAAAGCGCTGGCGGAGTTGACGCAACTGGCGGCCTTGGAACTCGCGCCACGTTTCACCGTCAACGGCGTCGCCCCCGGCGCGGTACTGCCGCCGCCGGGCAAAGGCGCGGACTACCTTCACGATCAGGCCGGCCCCGTGCCGCTGCAACGGCACCCCACCCCGGCGGAAATCGCTGCTGCCGTACTCGCGCTGTTGCAAAACGACGCCGTCACCGGACAAATTCTTTTTGTGGATGGCGGCCAGCATCTGCTCTAAAATTTTCCAAGGCTTGGAAACTCATGCAAAAATAATGCGGTAATTCGCGGAAATCACTTGACCCGCCGCCGCGTATTCGCACAATGCGTTCACGTTGGGTGCGCACTCTTCAGCACGCCGCAACAGGGCAGTGAAAGGAACAGGGATCATGGCGGGAAACAACCGGAAAGTATTGATGGTGGGCTATGGCGCGGTGGCGCAGTGTGCGCTGCCGCTGCTGATCAAAGAGGCCAAGATCCCCGGCAAGCACATCACCGTGCTCGATTTCGAGGACCGCCGCGATCAACTCAAACCGTGGATGGCGCAGGGCGTGCACTTCGTCCAGCAGCGCATCGTGCGCGACAACCTCGGCCTACTGTTGAGCCAGCATCTTCGCGCCGGCGATCTGCTGATTGACCTCGCTTGGAATATTGATTGCCTCGTCCTGCTCAAGTGGTGCCACGAGCATGGTGTGCTTTATATCAACACGTCGGTCGAATTGTGGGACCCCTACGAACACTCCAAGCGCGCCAAGCCGCAGGAGATGACGCTCTATTGGCGGCAGATGAACATCCGCCGGATGCTCGCGCGCTGGAAGACGCCCGGCCCAACCGCCGTCCTCGAGCACGGCGCCAACCCCGGCTTGATTTCCCACTGGACCAAGCGCGGCCTGATTGACATTGCCGAACGTCTTCTGGAAGAAGGCCAGGTCAGCGGTCATAAGGAGGAGTTGCTCCGCGATCATCTGCGTACGCGTTCTTTCAATCACCTCGCGATGCAACTTGGCGTCAAGGTCATCCATTGCAGCGAACGCGATACACAGCTCACCGAGCGCCCCAAAGAGGTGAACGAGTTCGTCAACACCTGGAGCATCGAAGGGTTCCGCGAGGAAGGCATCACCACCGCCGAACTGGGCTGGGGTACGCACGAAAAGCAACTGCCGGCCAATGCTTTCACGCATCCCGATGGCCCGCAGAACCAAATCTGCCTCGCGCGCATGGGCATCAACACCCGCGTCCGCTCCTGGGTGCCCTATTACGACATCGTCGGCATGGTCGTCCGTCACGGCGAGGCGTTCTCCATCTCCGACCATCTCACGGTCTGGAAGGATGACCAGCCGATCTACCGCCCGACCGTCCACTATGCCTACTGTCCGTGCAACTCCGCCATCCTCTCACTCGAAGAACTGCGCGCACGCAGCTACGAGTTGCAGCCGAAGCTCCGCATCATGCGCGACGAGATCACCCGCGGCAGCGACATCCTCGGCGCGCTGCTCATGGGGCATGCGTATAATTCCTGGTGGACCGGCAGCGACTTGAGCATTGAAGAAAGTCGCCATCTTGTTCCGCACCAGAATGCCACGACATTGCAGGTGGCGATCTCCGTCGTCGCTGCTTCCCTCTGGATGATGGAGAACCCTGAGCGCGGCGTGCTTGCGCCTGACGATCTCCCGCACGACTACATCCTGAAAATCGCCGATCCCTATCTGGGCAACAACCTATCCATTCCGTCGGACTGGACGCCCTTGCAGAACTACTACAACCCCTTCCGCAAATTCAACAAGCCCGATCTCGATTTAAAGGACCCGTGGCAATTCAAAAACTTTTTGGTGCAAGACTGAAAAAGGAAACTATGGTCGCCAAACCGCTCCTCAAGAAACTCGCCAAGGAACACGGCACGCCGCTGTTCGTGGTGGATCACGAGCAACTCCGCCGCAACCTGGCCGAGTTCAAACGCTGGCTGCCGCGCGTCCAGCCCTATTACGCGGTCAAAGCCAACTCGCTGCCGGAAATTGTCCGCACGCTCTACCGCGCCGGCGCCAGCTTCGACGTCGCCTCACTGCCGGAATTTCTGTGCGTCCATGAGAACATCAAGGACCTTCCCGCCAAGGAGCGCCAGGACTTCATCTGGGACAAAATCATCTACGCCAACCCGATCAAGGCCATCGCGACGCTGAAGACGCTCGACCAATACAAGCCGCTGGTCACCTACGACAATTACGAGGAAATCCGCAAAGTCAAAAAGTATGCGCCGCACGCCGGCATGGTGCTGCGCCTCAAGGTGCCGAACACTGGCGCGATGGTCGAACTCTCCTCCAAGTTTGGCGCCGCGCCGGGCGAAGCCGTCAACTTGATCGAAGCCTCCGAGAAAGCCGGCCTGACCGTCGAAGGTTTGAGCTTTCACGTTGGCAGCCAGACGACGAATTTCCAGAACTACGTTCAAGCCTTGAACCTCGCCGCTGATATTCTCAAAGAAGCGCGCGCCCGCGGTTATCGGCAGATGAAGCAACTCGACATCGGCGGCGGCTTCCCCGCACCCTACGACGCCAACGTCCAACCGCTCCGCGAGCTGGCCAAGATTCTCAACAGCGAAATCAAGCGCCTGTTCCCGAAGGACGTCCAAATCCTCGCCGAACCCGGCCGCTTCCTCGTCGCCACCGCCTGCACCTCCGTCGCGCAAGTCATCGGCAAAGCTGACCGCGACGGCCGCCGCTGCTACTACATCAACGACGGCGTCTATCACACCTACTCCGGGATCATCTTCGATCACTGCAAATATCCGGTGAAGGCGTTCAAAAAAGGCCCGACGCAAATCTGCGCCGTCTTCGGCCCCACCTGCGACGCGCTCGACACCATCTCGCTGACCGAGGAACTGCCCGACCTCGACCTCGGCGATCTGGTCTATAGCGAGAACATCGGCGCCTATAGCCACGCCTCCAGCACCTACTTCAACGGCTTCCCGCCCGCCCAAGTCGTCCACATCAACCAAGCTTAATGTGATTTCGATTACGGCTCGGCAAGGCGACGACCTGCGTTTTGTGGGCGGGATCTCCAACTCCCGCGCAATCCGCGTATGACGAGCAATAGACGCGGGAGCTGGAGCCCCCGCCCACAAGAATTTTCCCCGACTTCCAAGCCTTGGAAAATTGTACGGTTGAGTTTTCCAAGTCGGCACATGCACATACTAAGTGCACCACCATAAAGGGACGGGTACACCTAACGGTTGTTGACGCTAACAACCCCCGAAAGGAGACCCGTCCATGAAGAGAGCGTATACGCAGTTGACCGAAAAAGAACGCCCAGAAATCGCCCGCACCCGCTTGCTGGGCTGGAGCAGCCGCGCCATCGGGCGCTGGTTGCCGCGCGCGCCCATCTATCGGTGGCTGCGCGATGAACCGACGCTGATCCACCGGCGGCAAGCCCGGCGGACCCGGCCCCGGCGGGAGCGCATTCATGACCGTATGTTGCTGGATCAACGTCCTGCCGGGGCCAACAACCGCACGGAACCCTTGCATTTCGAGGGGGATACGTTGGGCAGTCCGCAGCACCACCGGGTGCGGTTGGCCACCGCCACCTGTCGCACGACACGCTATACGGTGCTGGCCAGGGTGCCGGATCGCTCCAGCGCCAGCTGGCGCGCGGCGCTGGCCCCATACTTACGGGCGTTGGGCTGTCGCTCGTTGACGGTGGACAACGGCATGGAATTTGCCAGTCATCGCTCGTTGGCACGGGCGCTGGGCGCGCCAGTCTATTTCGCCGACCCCGGCTGCCCGTGGCAGCGCGGCACCAACGAGCGGCACAACGGTCTGTTACGCTGGTGGCTCCCCAAGGGCACCGATGTCGGCACGGTAAGCGCGGCCCGCCTCCACCAGATCATGCAGGCCCTCAACAACCGACCGCGTAAGCAGCTCGGCTGGCGCACGCCGGCAGAAAAAATGGCGGAACTTTTGGCGGCACGCGCCGCCCCCCACGGGGGGCGGCCAGAAGCCACCCCACCCACCGCCTTACAGCACCCGATGCCGTAATGAAACCCAACCGCCAACAACCAGCCCGTCCTTCCAAGTGGTGCACTTGGTCCTTGCATCTACCGCCTTGGAACAGTGAATTATTCCGGCGAGAGCGATAGGCCGCTCTGCTCCACCAACGCGGAAAGTTCATCTTCGTCGGCGGGGCGTTCGGCGGGCAGCAAGTCGCCGCCGACGACCGAGGCGCCACCATCCACATAGAGGACTTGGCCGGTGATTTTTTTCGAGAGCGGGCCAAGCAAAAAGGCCGCGGCGTGCGCGACTTCCGCTTTGTCCTCGATCGTATCCCACGGCAGCGGACTCATCTTGCGCCAGACGCGCGCGAGGTGCGCAAAGTGCGGAATGGATTTGGCTGCCTTCGTCGTCAGCGGGCCGGCGGAAATCGCGTTGACGCGGATAAGGTGGTGGCCGTACTGCCGCGCCAGTGCACGCACGAGCGCCTCCAACGCCGCTTTGTTCACACCCATCCAGTTATAGAACGGGAACGCCTTGCGACTCTCGAAGCTCAACGCGACGATGGAGCCGCCGTTCTTGAGCTGCGGCAGCGCGTAGTGCGCCACGGTCGCCAGCGAGGCGCAACTGATGTGGAAGCCGGTTTTGAGGTCGTCCACGGCGTTGGTGAAGATGTCTTCGCCGAGGCAGGTCTTGGGATTGGCGAAGGCGATGGAGTGTACGACGCCGCAGATCGGGCCGAGCTTTTCAAAGAGGTCGCGGACTTCCACTTCCTTGGTCACGTCGCAAAACTCCATCCGCAGCGCGGCTTTTTCCTCCGCCGTCAGTTTGTCGCTACGGTCGAAGAAAATGCGTTTCAGGCGCTCGTTTTGCACCGTATAGACCACTTGCCCGCCCAACTGCTGAATTTCCTGACCAATCGCATAGGCGATGGAGTCGGCGTCGAGCAAACCCATAACCACATAGAGACCATCTTTTTGAATCATAGCAACCCTCTTGGATTTTCGGCGCGCAGTTTACGCCACCTAAGTTCGTTTTGCAAATCGGCAGGCGGCGGCTTATCATTCGCCGGAAATTAGCAGGGCGCGTTTGCTCCGCGTAGAAGCGACCTCCGGTCGCTTTGCTGGAATGCGGCCAGAGGCCGTATCTACGACTGAAGCGCTCGGAGAGCCGTCCCTACCCTATTGAAAAAGGAAGCACTATGGCTAACGCAAAAAAATCCGGCATGAAGAGCGCCTTCGATCTGGCGATGGAACGTTTGGAACAGCGCGATGGCAAGCTAGCCAAACTGACCGACGAGCAAAAGCGCTCCATCGCCGAGGTGGAATCCAAGGCCAAAGCCAAAACTGCCGAGGTCGAGATCATGTTCCAGCAGAAATTGAGCGCCGCCCAAGCGACCAACGACCCGGCCCAACTCGAAGAAGTCGAACGCCAGAAACGCTCCGAGCTCGATAAAATCCGCCGCCAAGCCGAAGACGAGAAGGAAAACATCCGCCGTGGCTGAAACCGCATCGCGCCGCTTTGTACTGCTGCGTCACACCGGCCATGGTCCGCTACATTTCGATTTGATGATTGAAGACGGCAAGACCTTGGCTACCTGGCAATTTGAGTTCTCTCCTGTCTTGCTTGCACCCGGCACGGCCGTCGCCTGCCGTCGCCTTGCCGCGCACCGCACCGCCTATCTCGATTACACCGGCCCCGTCAGTCGCAATCGCGGCCAAGTGCATCGCACCGATACCGGCATTTGCAATCTCACCTTTTTCACATCGCACTGGGACCTTGAATTTCGCGGCACAATTCTGCGCGGCCCATTCACACTGAAGGGCGTTGGTGGCGCGGATTGGTTGCTGGCACGTAGCGCCTGAAGCACAAGCTGCTTTTTTGCGCGCTAGATACCGGCGTGTGAGGACACGCCCCCCCCCAGAGTGATGTGCTCGCGACGCGCTGGAGGGCGGCTGTTTCCTAACCGCCGTGTTGTCATGGATAACCTGTATCCCACATATTTTCTATAAAGCAACCTATGCTTGGGCATCGAAAAAGCGCTTTTTTGACTTGACCCGTGAACGGGGGCGTCTTATAGCATTAACTGTCTGGTGTGGTGAGGGATCGCCTGGCATAAGAATGCAAAGAAAAAAAGCCTGAAAAGCCGTGCGAAGGCCAAGAGTAAATTTGTCAACCGGGAGAAAACGTATGACCGTCAAGATGAATTCGATGATCAAGTTGTTGACCGTCGGCACCCTACTGATGTTGAGCATGACCGGAGCCAACGGATATCCCTTCCTCACTACCCTGCATTCCTTCACCAACAGCAGCAGTGGTCAAGGCGCGCCCGTATCCAAATTGATGCTCGGCAGCGACAAAAACATCTATGGCACCGCGTGGCAGGGCGGCAGCAACAACACGGGCGTAGTTTTCCGGCTCGCACCCACGAATTTCAACAGCGGTATTCTCACCGGCATCTATACCAACCTTCATTCTTTCGATGGCACCGATGGCGCCAATCCTTATGCCGGCATGCTTCAAGAGAGCAACTACTGGATGTATGGCGTTACAACACGGGGCGGAGATAATAATGGTGGCACGTTTTTCAAGATGAACCCTGATGGCTCCATTTTCACTAATTTCTTTTCGTTCAGCCACGGTTATGGCGAGGGGCCGATCAGTGAGTTGGTAAAATATGGTCGTTACTTTTGGGGTACGCTTAGCGAGGGCGGTGCGGCTGGCTATGGTAGTGTGTTCGCAGTTGATATGGCAAGAAACATCATATTCTTTTCAGAGTCGTTCACGGCCATCGGCAGTAATGGCGGGACACCATATGGCGCGTTGATCCCGTATTCGTCAACAAACTGGTATGTTGATGACATCTCCCAGCGGCCCAATTATGAATTCGAAACAAATTATTGGTCCAGTACCGTGGCGGGGACCGCGCACTGGGGCGGGGACTATGATGCCGGTTGCGTGTACACCGTCGAAAACAATTACACACATCCAATAAAACATGATAATATTAGAAATATCACAACCACCAACGATCGCGACGGCACCGTATACGCGACACTTTATTCATTCACCGGTGGGGCAGATGGGGCCAACCCCTATGGCGGCTTGGTTAAAGATGCGGCCGGCAATTTCTACGGGACGACGGTCAATGGCGGCGCGTATGGCCTTGGCACCGTCTTCGCGCTCACCGTGACTTCCAACGCCAATGGTACGGCCACCTACGCCCAATCCGTTCTCCACTCATTCAGTGGCTTGGGCGAGGGCGCGCATCCCTACGGTCAACTGATGCAAGGACCGGGCGCGGGCAATTTCTATGGCACCACGCTCTATGGCGGTAGTGGTAATAACGGCACGATCTTCAATATTCGCTCAACGGGCGCGTTCACCAATCTTTATTCCTTCACCGGGATTGATGATGGCGCCAATCCGTTGGCCGGCTTGACGCCGACGGCCAATCCGCGGGTATATTGCGGTAGTACCGGCGGCAGCGCCGCGAAGGGTGTGGGTACGATCTATGAATTCATTGCCGATGCGGCTCGTGTGACGGTGGTGGCCGATCCGTCCGGTGGCGGCTTCGTCAATGTTGGATCGGTTGTGCAGGCCGGCGGCACCAGCACGGCCACAGGCGTTTATCCGGTTGGACAACTGGTGTGGATTTCCGCGTTGGGCAATACCAATGGAAATTGGTCGTTTTATATGTGGAATGACGGCATCACGGATAATCCGCGCGCTGTCCAAGTGTCCTCCTCTGATGTGACCTACACGGCTAGTTTCCGCACAAACGCACTGGTCACGGTGCAGGCCAGCCCGAACAATGGTGGCAGCGTCACCGGGGGCGGCAGTTATCCAATCGGTTCGTTGCAACAGATCACGGCCACACCAAACACTGGCTGGAGTTTCGTAAACTGGAACGGCGATAGTACCCTTACGAACAGCATTTTCTCCTTCACCGTACCCGCGGTGAACACCAACTTTACGGCAAATTTCACCCGACAAATGGTAACGGTGTCTGTAGCGGCTAAGCCGGCCAACGCCGGTACCGTGAGCATTGGCAACGCGGGGGGCGTCAGCGGGCTTTTCCAGATCGGGTCCTCGCAGTCAATCAGTGCCACGCCCAACGCCATGTGGAAGTTTGGCAGTTGGGATGATGGCGATACGAATCCCTGGCGCACCATTACCATACCGGCGATCAACAAGACGTATACGGCCAGTTTTGTGCCGCAGGACCCCGTGACAATTACCGTGGTGGCCAATCCCACCGCAGGCGGTACAACGACGGGTGGCGGATCGTATGTTCCGGGGACAACCCAAACAATATCCATTGCGGTTACCCTTGGTTGGACCTTCACGGGCTGGAGCGACGGGAGCACGCAAACAACGTATTCCGTCGTTATACCCACCACCAACACAACCTACACCGCTACGCTCTCCCAAATATCGTCCCTTCAGGTACAAGCGGCAGCAACGATCAGCACCCTGCGGGCTTTCACCGGAACAAGTGATGGTGGTTCGCCACGCACGGGCTTGGTGCAAGGCGATGACGGCTATTTCTACGGGACGACGTACACCAACGGGGCCTACGGCAAAGGCACCGTTTTCAAAGTGAATTCTGGCGGTAATTTAATCACGCTGAGACATTTTGGTTCCGCCATCAACGATGGCGCCAATCCGTTAGCCACCCTATTAAAAGGTGGCGATGGTTACTTCTATGGCACCACCTACGCGGGCGGCAGCGCCACACTCAACAACGGCACGATCTTCCGCATCAATTCGTCGGGTAGCAGTTTTAACACGATGTATTCCTTCAACGGCGGAACCGATGGCGCCAATCCATCAGCCCGCTTAGTGCGAGATTCATCCGGCAATCTCTTCGGAACAACGCAGAGTGGTGGCGCGAATAACAACGGCACCGTTTTCTACCTGATTCCATCGTGGGCCGAATATCCACTCTATAAGTTCAGCGGCCTCGGCGACGGCAACGCGCCGTACGCCGGCTTGGTCATGGGCAATGACGGAATTTTCTACGGCACGACCTCCGCCGGAGGGAGTGGCAGCGTTGGCGCGGCCTTCAAGCTCAGCTTGGTATCCGGTAAGTACGTGGAAACCACATTACATTCCTTCAACGGTAGTGATGGTAATATTCCATATGCCGGCTTGATCCAAGGCGCTGATGGATATTTTTATGGAACTTCATGGAATGGCGGGACAGGCAGTGGCAACATCTTCCGGATGGATAATGCCGGCGGAATCACCAGCCTCCATCCCTTTGCGGGCACCGAAGGCATCAACCCGCGCGCCAAGTTGGTGCAGGGCGCCAATGGATGCCTCTATGGCACAACGCAAAACGGCGGTGCCAATGGTTACGGCGCGATCTATCGCATCACTACGGGCGGCACCTTTACATCGGTCTATTCGTTCACTGGTGGCACCGATGGTCGCTATCCATGGGGCGAGTTGATCCAAGGCAGTGACGGCTATTTCTATGGGACCACCTCGTCCGGTGGCGCCAGTGGCTTCGGCACGGTGTTCCGCATGGCGATCCCCGATCCCGCGACGGTAACCGTGCAAACCAGCCCGACGAACAGTGGCACGGCGTGGGTGTCGCAATCCGGTGCCAGTATCATCCTGACGGCCAGCACCAACAACGGCTGGACGTTTACAGGCTGGAACGACGGGAATACCAGTCTCCAACGCACCATTGCTGCGCCACCCACCAATGTCACCTATACGGCGAATTTCGGGACACAAGCCGTCGTGAATGTAACGGCCAGCCCGCTCGCCGGCGGTACGACCACGGGCAGCGGAACCTATATTTCCGGCACCAACATCACGATCTCGGCCACCGCCAACAGCGGTTGGATATTCACCGGTTGGGATGATGGCAACACCAATACACTGCGGCTGATCACCATACCCATCGGCGGCACTAATTTCGTCGCCACCTTCACGAACGCGGCCACCCTCACCGTTCAGACCAGTTCCAACCTCTACGGTTCCGTCACCGGTGGCGGCACCTATGCCTCAAATAGCGTGGTGCAGATTTCGGCCAACATCATACTCGGCGGCCGTTTCGTAGGCTGGAGCGATGGCGACACGAATAGCACCCGTGCGCTCCTCGTGGTCAGCAACACCACGCTGACGGCCAACTTCACGAATGCGCCCATGTACGTCCTGCTGCAAGCCGGCAACGGCGGCATGGCGGGCCAGTGGACGCTGGGCACCAACTATCTGCCGAACGCGTGGCTGCCCATGAGCGGCCCGCTGGGCGGCGGCTGGATCGTGCGCGCCATCAATCAACACCGCGCTTTGCTGCAAGCCGGCAACGGCGGCATGATTGGTCTTTGGGATCTCAACAGCAGCGGCACGCCCACCAACTGGTGGATGGTCAGCGGTGCCCTACCCGGCTGGATCGCCCGCGACCTCGATGGCAACCGCGTCCTGTTGCAAGCGGGCGATGGCGGCATGGTGGGCATCTGGAAGCTCGGTGCCAGTAATACCCCGACGAATTGGTACGCGGTAAGTGCACCAATCTCTGGTCTCATTGCCCGTGCGCTCACGGACAATCGCATCTTGCTTCAATTCACCTCCGGCGCAACAATCGGCTACTGGGTTCTGGACGGTTCTTATAACATCACGGCGTGGTCGCCAATTACCGCCGCGTTGCCAGCAGGCTGGGTGCTACGTTCGACGACGCCGAACTACATGCTCCTGCAAGCGGGCGACGGCGGCATGACGGGCATGTGGGATTTGGATGCCAGTGGCAATCCGACAGCGTGGCATATGATCAGCGGACCGCTGCCGGGCTGGATCATGCGCGGCATAGATCAACCCTGATTTCGCTGCGTCCGCGGTGCTTTTCCAAGGCTTGGAACTTTTTATTTTCACCGCTGTTTTTGCAGCCAGGCGGTGATGAATTCCTGCGCCGCGACCAAATTCGCCGCCGCCGCGGCGGTCACTGCCGCATTCGGTTCCCACGCATAACCGCGGATGGTCAGGAGGTGGGCGGACGGGCGTTTGTAATATAGCTCGTCGCACAGCGCGAGCACGGACTCCGGTGTCATCGCGTGAGTGGAAAACGAAATCGTCGCCTGCGGTTGGAGTGGGCGGAAGGCGAACCGATCGGATCCGGTCTGCGTCGCGTCGGCAAAAATAACGATGTCGTGGTTGGAGATGGTGAGCGCATCTTCGACGTTGAGTTGGTAGTTGGAATCAAACACTAAATCGGTACGCCCCACCCCTCTCGCCCATTGTTCGATCTTTTCGACAAGCAACACCCCCAAACCATCGTCTTGACGGCCCGGATTGCCGTAGCCATAGATGAGGATCGAAGCCGGCGGCGACACGCTATTTTCTCTTCTGCGCGATCAGGTTACCACCCACATCGTAGAGCGAGACTTCGAGCGGCATGTGGCCATAGGCGTGCGTCGCGCAGCTCAAGCACGGATCATAGGCGCGAATCGCAATCTCGACGGCATTCATCATGCCCTCGGTGATTTCCTTCTGGCCGGTCATGTAGGTCTTCGCCACGTAGTTCACCGCTTGATTCATCGGCTCGTTGTTGTGCGTGGTCGAAACAATAAGATTGGCCATTTCAATCAAGTCGTTGGCGCCCACGCGATAGTGATGGAACAGCGTACCACGCGGTGCCTCGAGCAGACCGATGCCTTCAGATTGGCGGGCCCCTTTGACGACCAGATCAGTGCCCGTGATGTCCGGGTCGAGCAGCAGGTTGCGGATGACTTCGGCGGCATGCAGCACTTCAATCAGTCGGGCCCAGTGCGTATGCATGCACATATCGTTCGGCTTACCGTTGGTCGCCTTTTTGAACTCCTCAAACTCTTTTTGCGCTAGTGGCGTGGGGATAAAATCCACCGTGTTCATCCGCGCGAGCGGCCCCACCCGATACCACCCCTTGTCCTTGCCCAGCGCTTTGAGAAACGGAAACTTCATATAGCTCCACAAACGCACTTCCTCGCGGATATGCTGGAGATATTCCTGATAATCCACATCAGTGAGAATTTTCTTCCCGTTGGCGTCAATGGCGCGCAACACACCGTGATAGAGATCAAGCGCGCCGTCCTTGCGGACCAGACTAAGATGATTCGAAGGGAATTTGGAGAAGCCGTCAATGAAGGCTTTGTTTTTGCGATAGTAATCCTTGAAAAAGGCCAAGGCACCTTGCGACCACACAATCATGTGATCGGCGTTCAGCGGGGCACGGCCCTTGAGCAAGGTGTCGCGCTCTTCAATCGTGAGGCTCTTGTTCACACCGCCGGGGATCGCACCCGTGCCGTGAATTTTTTTGCCGGCCGTGGCAGCGATGAGCTCCTGCCCATATTTACGCATCAAAACCGCTTGCGTGGCGAGTTCACGGTTGGCCAGAGCAACCCCAATCACGTTGCGCTTTTCCGGCGGTGCGTCATAGCCGAAAAGAAGGTCGGGTGAGGCGAGGTGAAAGAAATGGAGTGTGTGCGACTGGAAAATCTGACCGTAATGCATGAGCCGACGAATCTTTTCCGCCGTCGGCGTCAGACCCAGCCCCGTTCCAGCACCCACAATGACATCTACGGCCTTGGCGGCGGCGAGATGATGGCTCACCGGGCAGATACCGCACAGCCGTTGCACCAGAACCGGTGCTTCCCAGTACGGTCGGCCTTGCACAAACCGCTCAAAACCGCGGAACTCTACGATATGCAACCGGCTTTGCGCGACTTCGCCTTTATCATCCAGGTGAATCGTGACTTTCCCGTGCCCTTCGACGCGGGTAACCGGTTCGATGACAATTTTTTTAGCCATAGACTTGCTCCGCTCAATCGAACTTGAAGGTGCTATATTCCAATTTCAGTTCGGCGCCGGTCACAAGGGCGACCAACGCATCCCAGATCAAATCCGCCCGCGGCGGGCATCCGGGTAGAAAATAGTCAATCTTCACCACCTCATGGCAGGGGTAGATGCGGTTCAATATTTTCGGAAGGTCGGGATCATGCGGGATGATTTTCTGCTCATTACAGTCGGCCACGGTCGGCCCGTTGAGATAAGCCTCATCCAAGCATTCTTTGAGCGGAATCGTGTTCCGCAAGGACGGCAAGCCGCCCATGATGGCACATTCGCCCAACGCAACGAGCACCTTGCAATGCTTGCGAAACTCAATGAGGTTGTGCACGTTTTCATCGTTGCAGCAGCCGCCTTCAATGAGGCCGATGTCACATTCCTTCGTGAAGGTCTTGATATCGTCAATCGGCGACTTGTTGAACTCCACCAGTTCGATCAGTTCCAGAATTCGCTCGTCAATGTCGAGGAGCGACATGTGACAGCCAAAGCAGCCGGCGAGCGAGGCGGTGGCAATGATCTTCTTGGGCATAGTTTTCTCCAACATTAAGATTACACCTCGCTACCGATCGGTGTGCGGTCATATTTCCGCCGACCGATGGGAACATCAAAGCCCTTCTCTTTCCGTAAAATGGCGCCCACAGGACAGAGATCCATCGCCTGCTGGGCCAATTCGTCGCTTACAGTCTTCGAGGTCTCCGGGTCTATGTTGATGACCACGCGGTCGCCACGTTTGCCAAACGCAAAAACGGCTTGGCCCGCCTCGTTGTGTATGCCACGAATGCAGCGCTTGCATTGGATGCAGCGATTATGGTCTTTAAGAATCTTGGGGTGCCATGCTTCCACATCGCGTTTGGGAAAGAGATAGGGAAAGCGCGGCACCGTCATTCGATAGCGATAGGCCAACGCCTGCAACTCACAGCTACCGCTCTTCTCGCACGAAGGACACAGGTGGTTGCCCTCGGCAAAGAGGATTTCAACCACCGCCATTCGGAACGCCTCTAATTCCGGTGTGCTGGTCTGGACATTCATCCCTTCCACCACTTTGGTGGTGCAGGCCGTGGCCGGAAGGCCGTTGATCAGCACCGTACAAATACGGCAGGCGCCCTTCGGCGGGATACCCGGATAATTACACAGCGTCGGAATATAGACGCCGCACTCTTTGGCCGCCGCCACCAACGGCTGGCCCTCTTCAGCGAGGCAGCTTTTTCCGTTTAGCGTGAACTTTACAAAAGTGGCCATAACAATTCCCCTTACACTTCGGCAACTGCCGCTTCGTAATCTTTCACCGCCGCCGCCAAGTCAAACGACGGCGCGAACCGTAGATCGCCCGCCTTGATCCGCTGATCATATAAACCTTTGAAATTTTTGATGGTGGTGATGACCGGATTCAGGGCCGTCTGCCCCAGCCCACAGCGATTGTGCTTCATGATCGGCAACCACGACCGCAAATTTTCAACATCCCCGGCAGTGCCCTTGCCGGCGATAATTTTCTCCAGCAGGACTTGGGCCATTCCCGTCAGCGCCCGGCAAGGAACACAGGACCCGCAAGACTCTTCGCGGAAGAACCTGGCAAAGTTGAGCACCACGTCTTTCAATAAATCGCGGTGCTGACCGATGATGATGAGCGAACCGCCCGTGGCCAAATCCTCATAGGCCAGAATTCGGTTGAACTCACTGGAGCCGATGCAGGAACCGGAGGGCCCGCCCACTTGGACGGCTTGTACATCCTTGGCGCCCACCATGTTCAGGATGTCGTTGACCGTAAACCCCCAAACCACCTCATAGATACCCGGTTTTGCACAATCGCCTGAGACGCTAAGCACCTTGGTGCCCTTCGATTCTTCCGTCCCCAGTTTGTTGTACCAGTCCGCGCCATTCAACATCACCTTGACCACCGAACAGAGCGTCTCGACATTGTTGACGACGGTCGGCTTCTGTAGATAGCCCTTTTCCACCGGGAACGGCGGACGATCACGCGGTTCACCGCGCTTGCCTTCCGCCGACTCGATCAGCGCCGATTCTTCGCCACAGACGTAGGCCCCGGCGCCGAACTGAATTTTGACATCGAAATTGAAACCGGCTTTGCCCGCCGTGAGTGGCCCCAAGAGGTTGTTGTTCCGCATATCCGCCAGCACCTGCTCCAAATAGGCGCGTAGATAGCGGTATTCATTCCGAATATAGAGAATACCCTGCTTGGCGCCGACGGCATAACCGGCAATGGCCATCCCTTCAAACACCAACTGCGGGAGTTCTGTGAGAATAACGCGATCTTTGAACGTGCCCGGCTCGCCTTCATCGGCGTTACAGAAAATATATTTCACGTCACCGGGCGCTTTCCGGGCGAAATCCCACTTCATGCCCGTGGGAAACCCCGCGCCGCCACGACCACGCACACTGGCGGCCTTCACCATCGCGATCACTTCGTTTGAACTCATCGTGACCACGCGTTTGATGGCCGTGCCCGGCTCATAATCATCGAATACCATCACGCCACGCCGCTGGATGTTGTTGCACACCATGGAATGAATGAGCGGATGGGCGTTCTGCCCGTCGCCATATTTGTTGCCGTGTAGTTGGGCCACGGTTTTCCCGGCCTTCATCCCGGCCACCAATTCACGCGCCCGGGTGGGCGTGAGGCGGGTGAAAACCACGTCATTGATAAGCGCCGCCGGCTCCTGATCGCTCATGCCCATGCATGCCGTATCAAAAAGGCCGATGAGGCCATCGGACGAAACTTGCTCGAAGGCACAGCCTGCGGCTTCCTCAAATGCGCGCGCCACCGCGGCACGCCCGTGGAAATTGGCGACCACACTGTCATTGAGATACACGGTATATTTGCCGCGCGGTTGCCGGGCAAAAAAGTGATAAAAGGAAACCGTCTGCTCAACGTCCACCTGCGGAATGTTCAACGTCTTGGCGATCTGCGCCACGGTGGCGTCGGCGAGATAGCCCAACTCGGCTTGGATATCAATCAGGATATCCATGAGCCGTGTTTCGTCGCCGTTATACTTTTTGATGACCGCTGTGATGGTTTTTTCCATGGCACGCCTTTACTGAAAATGGTACCGACACCGCCGCAGCAACTGTTACACGGGCGCTCCGCCAATGTATTGTTCGAGATTCTTGATCAGAATTTTTTGTTCCGAAATGATATTCTTGACCAGATCACCGATGGAAACGACGCCGATCAACTTGCCGCTCTCCAGCACCGGCAGATGCCGGATGTGCTTGTCGGTCATCAACGCCATACATTCCTCGGTGTTCTGATCCGGGCTGACACTCGTGACCGGCGACGTCATGATATCTTTGACCAGCAGGGTCTTGGAAAGCTTACCGCGGAGCGCCACTTTACGGGCATAGTCGCGCTCAGAAATGACACCCACCACCCGCTCGCCTTCGGTCACCAGCAACGCGCCGATTCCTTTATCCGCCATCAACTGGAGCGCGTCAAAAACCGAAGCACCTGGCGCGATGGTCCAGACTTGCGATCCCTTGGAGGCCAATAATTGCCTGATGGTTTTCATCACTGTCCCCTTTTTTCTTTAGGCTATTTCGCCACCGCAGTGATGTCAACACGATTAAACGCGGGTTGGTCCCGGCAGGACGACGCGGCAGAGAATTTTCCCAGGCCTGGAAAAGTGATCCGGCTGGTTTTCCAAGCCTTGGAAAAACGCGTCAGAACGCCAGAAAATTCTTCAGAATCTGCCTTCCGTTTTGCGTCAGGATGGATTCCGGGTGGAACTGGACGCCGTGGATCGGGAATTTTTTGTGCCGCAGGCCCATGATTTCGCCTTGGTCGGTATCGGCGGCAATCTCCAAGTCGGCGGGCAAGCGCTCGCGCTCAACGAGCAGCGAATGGTAGCGCGTCGCCTCGAATGGATTCGGCATGCCGGCGAACACGCCGCGACCGTCGTGGCGGATCAGCGAGGTCTTGCCATGCATCAGGCGCGCCGCGCGGACCACCTTGCCGCCAAAGACGTGGCCGATGCACTGGTGACCAAGACAGACGCCGAAAAGTGGAATCGTTGGGCCAAACCGTTTGATGACTTCGCACGAAATTCCCGCCTGTTGCGGATCGCACGGGCCGGGGCTGACCAAGATTTTCGCGGGCTTGAGCGCGGCGATCTGCTCCAGCGTGATCGCGTCGTTGCGGAACACCTGCACCTCCGCACCCAACTCGCCCAGATATTGCACGAGGTTGTAGGTGAAGCTGTCGTAGTTGTCTATCACGAGAATCATAATCGTCTCACTTCTGCCGCCGCGCCATGGCAATGCGTTGCGCCAACGCAAGCGCCTTGAGCATCCCGCGCGCCTTGTTTTGCGTTTCTTCGTATTCTTTTTCGGGGTCGCTATCGGCGACGATGCCCGCGCCGGCCTGCACATAGGCGCGGCCTTGGTCGAGCACGACCGTGCGAATCGTGATGCACGAGTCCAGGTTGCCATCGAAACTGAAATAGCAGACCGCGCCGGCGTACGGCCCACGTCGCGCCGGCTCCAGTTCGGCGATGATTTCCATCGCACGAATCTTTGGCGCGCCGCTGACGGTGCCGGCAGGAAACGTTGCGCGCATCAGGTCATAGACGTCGCGTCCCGCCTGCAACTCGCCGGTGACGTCGCTGACAATGTGCATGACGTGGCTATAGCGCTCGACCACCATCAATTCCGGCACGCGCACGCTGCCGAATTTGCAGACACGACCGATGTCGTTGCGCGCGAGGTCCACCAGCATGATGTGCTCCGCGCATTCCTTCGGATCGGCGAGCAGTTCTTTTTCCAGCCGTTGATCTTCGGCGTGCTGGGCATGGCGCGGGCGCGTACCAGCGATGGGTCGCACCTCCACTTGGCCATCCTCGCAGCGCACATGGATTTCCGGCGAAGAACCGACCAACGCGCTACCGCCGAGATCGAGCAGAAACATGTAGGGCGAAGGATTGACCGCCCGCAGCGCACGATAGACGTCGAGCGAATCCTCAACATTCTCGGCCTCGAACCGCTGCGAGAGCACGGTCTGAATGATATCGCCGGCGCGAATATATTCCTGGGCCTGCTCCACCGCCGCGGTGAATTGCTCGCGCGAGGTATTGGAACGCGGCTGGGGTGTCTCGATCGGCGGATAGGCCGCGACCAACAGCCGCGCTTGCGGCGCTTCCAAGGCACCCATCAGGAAATTAATCTGCGCCACAGCCTCCGCATAAGCTTGTTCGGGATCATCCTGCACGAGGGCGTTGACGATGATGCGGATGGTATGCTGGACGCGGTCGAAGACGACCAGCGCGTCGGTGACCATGAAAACCATGTCCGGCGCGTGCAGATCATCACGTTGCGGCAGCGGCACCCGTGGTTCGAATTGCGCGATGCAATCATAACCGAGAAAGCCAACTGCGCCGCCGACGAAACGCGGCAACTGCGGATCGCGAACCGGCTTGAACCGGTGCATGTAGTCGCGTAGCCCGTCAAGCGGATCGGTATTTTCCAAGGTTTGGATACCCGCCGCGTCGGTGATCTCGACCTTCCGCTCCCACGCGCGCAAAAGAGCGCGGGGCGTCCCGCCAATGAACGAGTAGCGCCCCACATTCTCACCGCCTTCGACGCTCTCCAGCAAGAAAGTGTGGCTGGCGTGATCGCGCTCCCGCAACGCGGCACGGATGCGCTCATAGGCCGCCACCGGCGTCTCTTGATCCGCCAACAATTCACGCCAGACCGGGATCAAATTACCCTGCTTGGCCAGTTGGAGAAACGTGGTGATATCGGGTTGGCAACTCATAGTGATGTATCCATCAGGGGTCGAGGTTGACCAGCTTGCCGCTGGCGAGATCAATTTTTCGATAATAGCAATTCCTTGGAACGCCCGCCTTGTTCTTCGTGTGGCAGATCGCACCGCGGCGCGGGCGGACGCGATAGAGCAGGCTATTCTGCTCGCAGTTCACGCGCGCCTCGACGAGGTCGAAGGTTTCTCCGGACGTCTTCCCTTTCTCCCAAAGTTCATTGCGCGAGGTGCTCCACAGCACGAGCGACTTCGTCGCGATGGTTTTGCGGAAGGCCAACTCGTTGGTGTAGGCCACGAGGATCACCTCGTTCGTATCGGCGTGTTGCACGGCGACCGGGATGATGCCCTTGGACTGGCCCACGGCCTTTTCCAACTTGCTGAAATCCAGCTTCAGTTCCAAACCTTCTTCTAATTCTTTCATCTTCTACCTGCCGTGCCTTTCCGTATATTCCGTGGTTACATTCTAACTTCCACGCCATGCTCACTGAGGTACTTCTTGACCTGCGGAATCGTAAAAGCACCAAAGTGGAACACCGATGCCGCCAGCACGGCATCCGCCTTGCCGGCGACCAACCCGTCATAAAAATGCTCCAGCGTCCCCACCCCACCGGATGCGATCACCGGCACCGGCACGGCTTCGGCAATCGCGCGCGTCAATTCGAGATCATAACCAGATTTGGTGCCGTCCTTGTCCATACTGGTCAGTAGAATCTCGCCCGCGCCGCGCTGCACACCCTCGCGCGCCCACGCGACCGCGTCGTGCGCCGTGGGGTTGCGCCCGCCGTGGGTGAAGACCGTCCAACCCGGACGGTTCAGGTTGCGCCGGGCGTCAATCGCCAACACGATACACTGACTCCCGAACATCGCCGAGGTTTCGTTGATGATGTCCGGATTGAGCAACGCGGCGGTGTTGAGCGAGACCTTATCAGCACCCGCCAGTAACATCTTCCGCACATCCGCCGCCGCGCGAATTCCGCCGCCGACCGTCAGCGGCATGAAGACCTGTTTGGCCACGGCGCGGACGACCTCGACAATCGTGTCGCGCGCTTCGTGCGACGCAGTGATGTCGAGAAACGTCAATTCGTCGGCGCCCTGCGCCTCGTAGGCCTTGGCGGCCTCGACCGGATCGCCGGCGTCACGCAGTTGGACGAACTTCACGCCCTTGACCACGCGCCCGCCCGCAATATCCAAACACGGTATGATTCTTTTAGCCGGCATGTTGTTCTCTAAATTTAATTTTTTGTGCGCTGAAAATGAAAAACCCCGGTCCATTTGCCGGGGTCGAAACGTGCAGTCGGATAGCATCTGGTCCGACTCAGGACCCCGTCGACCGCCAAGGATGCCAACCGTGCTGCGTATTCATGACGGCAAAAGTTTAACCGCAATTTTTCCGGATGCAAGCCCGCTTTCCATGGCTTGGAAAATCGGAAGGCGGATTTTTCCAAGCCTTGGAAAACGGCGTCAATCGAGGGCGTATTCCTTGCGCCAATCGGTTTTGTCCTGCCACGGCGGCTGCTGGCGCTTGTCGAGGATGTAGGCGCCGAGCACCAGTGTATCCATTTCGCAGCGCATGAAGCAGCGGTAGGCATCCTGTGGCGAGCAGATGATCGGCTCGCCGCGCACGTTGTACGAGGTGTTGATGAGAATGCCGTAACCGGTGCGCGCCTCGAAGGCCTTGAGGATGCGGTAAAATTCGGGGTTGGTGTCCGCCGAAACGGTTTGCACGCGGGCGGAATAGTCCACGTGGGTGATCGCAGGCACGTCGGAGCGCACCTGATTGATGCGCTCGCGGATGGGCACCGTCGTGGCGGTATCCATTCCGCGACAGCGGTCGCGGCGCACTTGGGCGACGAGCAACATGTAGGGCGAAGGCTGATCCAACTCAAAATAATCGCTGACGCGCTCTTCGAGGCACGCCGGAGCGAAGGGGCGGAAGGATTCGCGGTATTTGATTTTGAGATTCATCGTGGACTGCATCTGCGGTGAGCGGGCATCGCCGATGATGGAACGATTGCCAAGCGCGCGCGGGCCAAATTCCATCCGGCCCTGACAGAGGCCGATGACGTGCTGCTGGTCAATCAGCTCGGCGATGCGCGTGGCGCGTGTGGCCGGATCGGTTATTTTTTCCGCCGGATAGCCATGCGTGGCGAGGAACGCACCAATGTCGTCATCACTGAATTCGGGGCCAAGATAGGAGCCGTGCATGGCGTCGTGGAGGCCATCGGCCGTACGCGGCTTGTGCAGGGCCATATGCCACACCGCGAATGCCGCGCCGAGCGCACCGCCGGCATCGCCGGCGGCCGGTTGAATCCAGACATGGTCGAAAATTTTCTCGCGCAACAGCCGTCCGTTGGCGACGCAATTGAGCGCGACGCCGCCGGCGAGGCACAGGTTGCGCAGGCCGGTGACTTTGCGGGCGTGCCGCGCCATGTGCAGGACGATGTCTTCGGTGACAACCTGAATCGAGGCGGCCAAGTCCATTTCGCGTTGCGTGATTTCCGATTCGGGCGAGCGCGGCGGGCCGTCGAACAATTCGGCAAAACGCGCGTTGGTCATGGTGAGACCATCGAGATAGCCGAAATAGTCCATGTTCAGCCGGAAACTACCGTCATCCTTGAGGTCGAGGAGGTGCTCGCGGATTTGCTGGATGTAGCGCGGCTGGCCGTAGGGCGCGAGGCCCATGAGCTTGTACTCGCCGGAGTTGACCTTGAAGCCGGTGAAATAGGTGAAGGCGGAATACAGCAGGCCGAGCGAATGCGGGAAGCGCAGTTCCTGCAAAATACGCAGATCGGCACCCCGGCCTTCGCCAAGCGTGCTGGTCGCCCATTCGCCGACGCCGTCGAGCGTAAGAATCGCGGCCTCTTGGAAGGGCGACGGAAAAAAGGCGCTGGCGGCGTGTGATTCGTGGTGTTCTGGGAAATAGAGCGGCACCGACGCTTGAAAACCTTCCGCCTGGAGAAACGAACTGATCGCCGGCGGAATCCAAAGTTTTTCTTTCAGCCACACCGGCAGCGCCTGGAGAGCAGAGCGCACGCCGCGCGGGGCGACACCGGCAAAGGTCTCCAAAATGCGCCCGAATTTGGTCAGCGGCTTTTCATAGAACGCCACACCGTCAAGCCCGCTGCCCTTGAGCCCGCCCGCGGCAAGGCAATAGCGGACGGCGTTGGCGGGAAAATTGGCGTCGTGTTTTTTGCGCGTGAAGCGCTCCTCTTGCGCCGCGGCGACAATGCGACCATCGCAGATCAGCGCTGCTGCCGAATCGTGATAGTAAGCACTAATACCCAGGATATTCATCAGTATTGCCTCGTGAAATAATTCGCATCCGTTATGGCGGGCCGGTCTTCCCAATAGCTGGCGCGCTGCGATTCCCAGCGCCGCTGCAAGGGATCACGCCGCAGTAACACCTGAAAAAGTCGCAACGGAATAAAGGCCAAATAAAAGAACGGCACCAACAGCACCACGGTCAATCCGACCCCTACCCAATGGCCTAATCGTTGACCGAAAGCATCTACACGCCGCCACGCGGCGGGCCACAACAGCCCCAGCATTAGCAACAAGGCTGCGATGGTGTAGAGCGCGCTACCCACCCACGGATGATGCCGATGGAATGTGAGATAGGTGGCAAAACCGGCGGCCACGGCGAATTGCATGAGCAAGCGCCCCCATTGGACGGATGGCTGAGCTTGATGAGTTGACATATTATTCCTTGGAATCTGCAGGGTGCGACGCTTCGCGCTTTTCTTTGGCCCGCCAGGCGGCAGTTTGTGTGATCGAGCGAATTTTTTGATCCAATTCCGCGGCAATGCGTTCCAATCCCGGCTGCCGGTCAGGATCGCGGGACAGCGTCGCTTCCGTACCGCAAAAATCAAAATGAATGCCATCCGTATGAAAATAGGCGTCGCATTCGGGACCCGCAAAAATCCGGGCTAAGTCCAGCATTTCCACCTGTGCAGCGGCGGCCACTTGTCGCGTCAACCTGACGTAGTCGTCATGCCGGCGCTCCGCATCTTCCACAGTATAAGCGTAGTGCTTGGTTTCCAATTGCGTGGAAAGGTGCCGACGCGGCGCCGTGATCAAAACGGGGATGGCGTTGACGGCCCGAATTTCACGCACCAAACGTGTTAGTACCCTTCGATATTCATCGGGCGCAACCCGCGGCACGAAGTGGTGTGCAGGGTCAAAAATCGCGGTGGATTTATTCAACGGCATGCGTTCCATAAGATGTTCCATCGGATTCAAAGCCCACACCAAAAATTGAAATAACTTTTTGTCGCGCAGCGCCTCCACGCCACGCCCCACGAAGGGCGGCACTTCCAAAGCCATCTGCTGCCGGTCGCTTTCATGGTTCAACCAATGGTCGTTCCAGCCGAAATAGAGCGTAACCACATCCGGCCGCAACGCGCGTCCGCGCAGCTCGAAAAGACGCAGCCCCTGTAATGATGAATAACCATAAACCGCCGTATTGAAAGCTTCCCACCGGTTGCGGGTCGGTGGCGCGGCACTCAAGCGACGATCCAACAACTCCGAATAACACGGACGGCCCTGCGCCGTCACGGAATCGCCCATACAAAGCACACGCCGCACGCCTGAGGCTTTGACCGGTTCCACCTCCCGCTCACGAAAACCCAAGCGATTGATGACGCGACCCGCAAAAATCGCGCCGGGCCGAAATTTCCAGAGCAACTCCGCATCGGAATCCACGGCTATATCCAGCGGATGCGTCGGATCCTGCCGACCTTCAAAAACGACGCGCGGCAACTCTACGTGAAAACCGATCAGGTGCAATACGAATTCGCCGCCGCCCAGAAAAAAAGCGAGGGACGCCGTGGCCAGCGTCAGCTTGCGGTACCAAGCCAGCCGCATCAGGCCGTGCGCCATATGGCCGGCGCGATGCCGCAAGCCCAAGCGGAGCAGCAATAACACCAGTGGAAGCGCCGGCAGACGAATGTACCACGGCAGTGGCAAAGTCACCGGTCCCAAACGCAGCCAATGGGGGCCAAACAACCAGAACCACGGCAGCACCACCCACGTCGCGAGAATCAGCAAATCCAGCCCGACCAGCGCCCAATCCCGCCATCGGGCTGGAATCCCGGAAGAGATCGGCATGGTGGTTTACCAGAGTGTGTAGATAAAAGGCGCAGCGGTTTGCCCCAAAATGATCACGGCAGAGAGCACCAACAAAATGATGACGATCGGGACAATCCACCATGCCTTGTGATGCACGGCAAAACCACCGATTTCCCGCAACAGTCGTAAAACATAAGCCCATTTATTCATAGCGCACCGTACGTAAGCCTTATTTTTTACGCGAAAATATACGAACCACATTAATTATCAAGTAGAAATTGCCACCACATTTAGGGACCACATCCATGATTGGGTTGGTATACTACGGACACACACAGTTCAACATGGACACGTAACGGAAATTAAAAGACCCCGCGGCAAGCCACGGGGAACCCGGCGCTGATCTTTCTTGGATTCATGATACTCGTTTTTTACTTCCTCGCTGCGCGCGCGCAGATAAAAATATATATTGCAGGTAATCTGCAAAAGAGTGAGTCACAAAAAGTAGGTTGATTGCAATTCTTAACTCTTGCGTTCTTCGAGTTCTTCCCAGCGGTCGTAGGCTTTTTCCAGTTCGGTGGGGATTTGCTCTGAGCGTTCATGGTCGGCTTTGAGCATATCCGGCGCGCGACGGTAGTACTCCGGCCCGCTCATTTGCCGGTGTAACTCTTCCAACTCCTGTTCCAGCTTTGTAATCATGGCGGGCAAGGCGTCCAGTTCCTTCTGTTCCTTGAAGGTGAGTTTACGCGGACGCGGTTGTGCAGGAGGCTTCTCGCGTTGCGACGCGGCTTCCTTGGGCGCGGGCGCAGGTGGGAGCGGACGCTGGCGCAACCAGTCGTCGTAGCCGCCGACGTATTCGGTGATGCGGCCTTCGCCCTCGAAGACGAGCGTGCTGGTCACCACTTCGTTCAAGAACGCACGGTCGTGGCTGACGAGCAACAGCGTGCCATCGAATTCCACCAGCAAATCCTCCAGCAGATCGAGCGTCTCCATGTCGAGGTCGTTGGTCGGCTCGTCGAGCACGAGTACGTTGGCCGGGCGTGAGAAAAGACGCGCGAGCAGGAGGCGGTTGCGCTCGCCGCCGGAGAGCGCTTTCACCGGTGTGCGCGTCCGCTCGGGAGGGAACAGGAAATCTTCCAGATAGCTGATGATGTGCCGGCGCTGGCCGTTGACCATCAGCGTGTCGTTATCGCCGACGACATTCTGCGCCACGGTCAGCGCTTCGTTGAGTTGTGCACGATGCTGATCGAAGTAGGCGATCTCCAACTTGGTGCCGTGCTCTACCGACCCGCTCTGTGGCGCGAGGCGACCAAGCAACAGATGCAGGAGCGTGGTCTTGCCGCAGCCGTTCGGACCCATCAGTCCAATCTTGTCACCGCGCATAATCGTGGTGGAAAAGTTGCACACCAACGGATCGTCGCCCCAGCTATAATTCAGCTCGGTCGCGGTAATCACCTTGCGCCCGGAACGCGCACCCAGTTGCGCCTGCATATTCACGGTGCCGGTCAGTTCGCGCCGTGCCTGACGCTCCGCCCGCAGTTCCTGCAAGGCGCGCACACGGCCCTCGTTACGCGTGCGCCGTGCCTTGACGCCCTTGCGCAGCCAAGTCTCTTCCTGCGCCAGTTTCTTGTCGAAGGCCGCCCACTGCTGCTCTTGTGCCTCAAGCAGCGCCTGCTTGCGCTCCACATATTGGTCATAGGTGCAGGCCCAACTCGTCAATTGTCCACGATCCAATTCAACAATGCGCGTGGCCAGTTTGCGCAGAAAGACACGGTCGTGCGTCACGAACAACACGGTACCCGGCCAGCGCAGCAGGAAGTTTTCCAACCATTGGATCGAGGCGATGTCGAGATGGTTGGTCGGCTCGTCGAGTACCAATAAATCCGGCTCGCGGACGAGCGCGCGGGCCAGCAATGCGCGTCGCTTCTGTCCGCCGGAGAGTTCATCGAACACGAGTTCCGGTTCCAAGCCGACCTGCGAGATGGCCTTTTTGATCCATTGCTGCCGCTCCCAATCCTCACCCTCTTTGCCGAAGCCTTGCTCGACAATCTCCGCAACCGTGCCCGGCACGCCGCTGGCGACCTGCTGCATTAGCATGCCGACCTTCAGTTCCTTTTGGCGGCTGATCTCGCCGCTCATCGGGGCCAGTTCGTCGCCGATAATGCGCAGCAGCGTGGACTTGCCCTCGCCATTACGCCCCAGCAGGCAGACGCGTTCGTTCCGTTCCAGTTGGAGGCAGGCGCCATCCAGCAGCAGCGGGCCGCCAAAGGCCATCGCAATATTTTGTAGCGTAAGCAGTGCCATCTGAGCTTTCTGCGCACACCGCCGGGCGCGCGCGGGGCGGCATAGTAGCGGCAGAAGGCCACCGCGCCAATCTTTAGAATTCTTGACCTACATCAAGAAACTGCTGCGCCGGCGGGGTATAGTCATCCCAGCAAGCAACGGACTTGCGGAGCAGAAAATGAAACGAAAAATCATCACGATTGACGAAGACAAGTGCAACGGCTGCGGCGACTGCGTCGTCGCCTGCGCCGAAAGCGCCATCCAGATCATCAACGGCAAGGCCAAGTTGGTGAAGGAGCAGTATTGCGACGGCATGGGCGACTGCCTTGGCGAATGCCCCACCGGCGCAATCAAGATCGAAGAACTCGATGTTCCCGACTATGATGCCGCGGCAACGCGGGCGCACGTGGCCAAAGTCGGTGGTGTGGCCGCCGTGAAGAAATTTGACGAAACCGCCGTCCGCCACGGTCTCGCACCCGCACCACAGCCGATGGTTTCACCACACGCACAGTATCATCACGGCGGTGGCGGTTGTCCCGGTACACGGATGCGCACCATGCAGCCCGGTACGCCGGCCGCCGCGCCAACCCCCAGCGGCAGCGGCCTGCCACCCAAGTTGAATCCTTCCGAACTGGCGCAATGGCCAATTCAAATTCATCTGGTCTCACCACAGGCCCCCTATTTCAAGAACAAGGAACTTGTCATCATGAGCACCTGCGGCCCGCTGGCGAGCGCCGATGTCCACTGGCGGTTTCTGCGTGGACGTTCGGTCGTGGTCGGGTGCCCCAAGTTGGACAACACCGATGGTTACGCCGAAAAGCTCGCGGCAATTCTCGCTGAGCCGACGATTCCCAAGGCCATCGTCGTGCGCATGGAAGTGCCATGCTGTGGCGGTCTGACCGCCATCGCTCAGGAAGCTGCCGCCTTAAGTGGACGGACGGATTTGAAAGTCGAGGAAGTCACCATCGGCCTTAGCGGTGACGTCCTCGCCCAAGAAGAGGTGACGCCATGACCGATGAACCGAAAAAATCTACACGCAAAGGCGTGGTCGCCCCGGTAGCGCAAGCCATCGGCTTGGCCGGCCACGTGAACTACGGCGACGACGCCGTGGTCAGCCGGACGTTGGTGGACCACAATGCCGGTACGCTGACCTTGTTTGCCTTCGATAAAGGCCAAGGGTTGAGTGAGCACACCGCGCCATTCGATGCCACCTGCCAAGTGCTCGATGGCGAAGGCGAATTCATCATCGCCGGCAAATCGGTGATCGCCAAACCTGGCGAGTTGGTGATCATGCCCGCCGGTATCCCCCACAGCGTCCGCGCCAATCAGCGCTTCAAGATGCTGCTGATCATGATCCGGCAACAATAACTTTTCCAAGCCTTGGAAAAACGGGCGGTTCCTTTTTCCAAGGCTTGGAAACGCATCGGCAGCGGCTCGGTCGGCGCGTTTTGTTCAATTAGAGTCGAGGAGATAAGCAATGAACGGAGCAGATGCGACGCAGAAGCCACTATCGGCATGGTGGCGGCGCGGTGCCTTGATCGTGATGGCGCTGGGCTTTTTGACCTTAACGATCGTGACCTTCCTGACCTATCAGAACGCGCCCCCGATTCCGGCACAGGTGGTGACGGAAAACGGGCAGGTGCTGTTCACCAGCGAAGATATCGAGCATGGTCAGGAAATCTTCCTGAAATACGGCTTGATGGAACACGGCACGATGTGGGGCCACGGCGCTTATCTCGGGCCGGACTACAGCGCCACCTATCTGCACCGCGAGGCCGAAATCACCCGCGACGCGCTGGCACAAGCGCGCTTCCAGCAGCCTGCCGCCAAGCTGAATGCGACCGATCTCGTGAGCGTGGAAGCCGCGGTCAAAGGTGTGCTCAAGCCGAACCGTTATGACAACAAAACGGACAAGCTGGTCTATACAGCGGCGGAGGCGGCGAGCTTCGCGCAACAAGTGCAAGAGTGGACAGAATACTTTGCCAAGGGCGCACCCGGCCAGCCGGCGGGCTATATCAAGCAAGCCGACGAACTCAAGCCGCTGACCGCGTACTTCGCCTGGGCAGCTTGGGCCACGCGCGCGAATCGGCCCGGACGTGATTACTCCTTCACCAGCAATTGGCCCTATGACCCATTGGCCGGCAACACACCCTCGGCCCACACCTACCTGTGGAGCGCGATCAGCCTGATGTTTCTGCTCGGCGGCTTGGGCACGGTGTTGTTCCTCTGCGGCAAATTCAATTACCTCGGCTGGCGTGGTGATGAACGGCCACCGCTATCCACCACCCCGGCAGCGCGACTGACCTTGACGCCCAGCCAGAAAGCTACGGCGCTCTACTTTCTCGTCGTCGGCGTGTTGTTCCTATTGCAATCGCTGGTCGGCGGCGCGCTGGCGCACTATCGCGTTGAGCCGAACGCCTTTTATCAGCTCAATCTGGCGAAATATCTCCCCTACAACCTGCTGCGAACCTGGCACCTGCAATTGGCCGTATTCTGGATCGCCACGGCATGGGTCGCCGGCGGTCTGTTCCTCGCACCGTTGATCGGCGGCGCGGAACCGCGCGGACAAAAAGCGGGCGTGCTCGTGCTGCTCGGCGCTTTGGCCGTGGTCGTGTTCGGTAGCTTGGGCGGTGAATATCTCGGCATCAACAACCAGCTCGGCCAACTTTGGTTCTGGCTCGGCCATCAAGGTTCCGAATACCTTGATCTGGGCCGTTTCTGGCAGGTGTTGCTCGCCGTCGGCTTGATCTTCTGGCTCTGGCTCATGTTCCGCGCGCTGAAGCCGGCCCTCGCTGCCAATTCCAAGACGAAGGAACTGACGACGCTGTTCCTGATCGCCGCCACCGGCGTGGTGCTCTTCTATGTGCCCGCCTTCTTCTATGGCCCGCGCACCAACTTCGCCATCATTGACAACTGGCGCTTCTGGATCATCCATCTCTGGGTCGAAGGCTTCTTTGAACTCTTCGCCACGGTGATCGTCGCGCTGATGTTCGTCCAGATGGGCGTGGTGACCATCCGCACCGCCACGCGCGTGGTCTATCTCGATGCGATCCTCTACCTCGCCGGCGGCATCGTCGGCACCGCTCATCACTGGTACTTCACCGGCCAGGAAACACTCTCGATGGCGCTGGGCGGCTGCTTCTCCGCGCTGGAAGTGGTCCCGCTGACGCTGCTGACGCTCGATGCGTGGGACTTCATCCGCCTGCATCGCGCTGAAGAGGTCGCAGGCGGCACGGCGCTCGCCACCGGCCAAAAATGGGCGATCAACTTCCTGATTGCCGTCGGCGTCTGGAATTTCGTCGGCGCGGGCGTCTTCGGCTTCCTCATCAACATGCCGATCGTGTCCTATTTTGAAATGGGCACCACGCTGACGCCGAACCACGGCCACGCCGCGATGTTTGGGGTGTTCGGCATGCTGGCCTTGGCGGTCTTGGTCTTCGGCCTGCGCGCCATGCTCGCCGACGAAACCTGGCAGCGGCTGGAGAACTATTTCCGCGTCGGCTTCTGGGGGCTGAATCTCGGCCTCGGCCTGATGATTGTGCTGAATCTCTTCCCGGCGGGCGTACTGCAACTGTTCGACGTCTTGAAGCATGGTTATGCCCACGCCCGCAGCTTGGAGTTCACCATGCACGGCTGGTTCCACACCACCGAGTGGATCCGCCTGCTGGGCGACATGGTCTTCCTCGTGGTCGGTGTGATTCCGCTGACCCTCGGCATTGTGATGGCCGTACTAAAGAGTGGAAAGCGCGCCTAGCGTAAAAAGTTTTCCAAGCCTTGGAAAATGGAACCCACCGTTTTTCCAAGGCTTGGAGAGTTTCATTTCATTCTACTTTGCAGAAACGAATCAGCGCCCCGATGGCTTCATCAGAGGCCTTGGCCGCAACATCGTCTCCTTGGTTAATACAGACAAGCACGGCAAAGTCGCGTTGTGGTGCAATCCAGACATTCGCAAAGTTCATTGTGTTGCAGCCAGCATGGGTCAAAACAGTTCCGCCACCCCAATCACGCTGCGTCACAAGCCAGCCCAATGCATAGTTGTTCCCCGCCGGTGGCGTATGTAGCGCAGCGTATGATTCGGGTTTGAGCAGCGCAGGACTTCCGCGGGCGCCCCGGAGATGATCAGCGATGAATTTTCCCCAATCGGCAAGCGAACAATGAACACACCCGGCTGGGCCCATAACCGGCGGATTATCAACCGCAGGGCCATTGCCCGAGGTTGGCTCCGCCTTTGCCCTATGCGGCCAAGGTTGGTCAAGCTTGCCGGGTGTACCCATGCCACCAAATCCGACTGTAGTCATTTTTAGCGGATCAAAGAGCAGTTCTCGAATCGCGTCCTCCCAACTATGTCCGGTGATCCTTTCGATCACCGCTCCGGCAACCACATACCCCAGATTGGAATAATGAGTTTTTCCGCCAAGCTCATATTGCGGTTTCGCCGACGTAGCCAGGATCAGTGATTGTATACGTTGTTCTGGTATCGTTCCCTGTTTCGCGATCTTCCCCCAATCCAGATTTTCGGAAAAACCTGCTTGATGCGTAAGCAGTTGCCGGATCGTTGCTTTTTTGAATATCGGATGGAAGCGGGATGCGAGATCAGGGAACACTTCGGCTAGCGTCGTTTCCCAGGTCAGCTTTCCCTGCTCGACGAGGCTGGCGACCACCGTGGCCGTCATCGCTTTGGTATCGGAACCAAGATGCCATTTATCATCCAGTGTAACGGCTACGTCCGTTCCTGCTTTTCGGACACCGACGGCGCCAAGCCTGATACCACCGTCGCTCTTCACAATGGCACCGGCAAGCGCCGGCAATTTGTATTTTAGTCGAATGGGCTTGAGAACTTCCACCAGCGCCGCATCACCCACTGCGGGGCCTTGTGCCCTGATCACAGGATCCGGTAGGGGCGGGGTCTGCTGACTTTTACCGACACGATGTACCAGCCAAGCCAAGGCCGCTATAGTCAGCAGGAGCATGACGCCTGCGCCAAAGATAAAACCGCACCGAAATGGCCTCTTATCCATCTCTGCCTCCTGTTTTCCTGTAACGCGGTAAAGCTTAAGCACCGGCTGCTACCGGCACAAGTGCGGATTCCTGTGGGGAGCTTTTGTGGCGTTCGTCCAACGCTTTGCGTTGCGTCCGGTCACGCCCAACCAAACGGGTTGATTTTCCAAGCCTTGGAAAATCGCGCCGAGTGGGTTACGTTGCGCGCCGTGAAACCAACCGAGCAGGACTTGTTGATCTTCGACGGCGCAACCGGCACAAACCTGCAACGCCTGAATTTGCCGGCCTCGGTTTGGGAGGGCAAGGAAGGTTGCAATGAATTACTGAACGTCACCGCGCCGGAGGCGATTCAAGACCTGCACCGCTCATTTCTCGACGCCGGCGCGCAGGTATTGGAGACCAACACGTTCGGCGCGTCACGCATCGTACTGGCAGAATACGGACTCGAAAACCGCGTTGCGGAAATTAACGCTGCCGCGGTGGCCAACGCGCGCGCCGCCATCGCGGGCCGGCCCGATCGCTGGGTCTGCGGCTCGCTGGGGCCCGGCACGAAGTTGCCCTCGCTCGGCCATATCGAGCCGGAAAAACTTGCCATCGCCTACCGCGAGCAGATCATCGCGCTGGTGGAAGCCGGCGTGGACCTGCTGATCCTTGAAACCTGCCAGGATTTGTTCCAGATCAAGCTCGGCCTGATTGCCTGCTTCGAGACGCTGGAAAAGCTCGGCCGCGAAATCCCGGTGCTGGTTTCGGTGACGGTCGAGCGTACCGGCACGATGCTTGTCGGCAGTGATATCGCCGCCGCTGCGGTCACCGTTGAGCCGTTCCCGGTCTTCGCGTTTGGCCTTAATTGCGCCACCGGCCCGACCGACATGACCTCGCACATCCACTGGTTACAGCATAATTGGCCGCGCCGGATTTCCGTCATGCCGAACCAAGGGCTGCCGGAGATCGTCAACGGTCAGACCGCCTACCGCCTGACGCCCAACGAGTTTGCACGCCAGATGAAGCCGTTCGTCGCCGAGTGCGGCGTCAGCATCGTCGGTGGCTGTTGCGGTACCACGCCCGAGCATATCCGCGCGCTGACCGAAAGCCTGCGCGGCATAAAGCCGGCGGCACGGAGCTTGGAGACATGACGAGCGAGATTATTCAGAAGGTAGGGCGGGCGCGCCGCGCCCTACCCGCCCAAGACAGAAGATCAAATACATGAAGCCAGCCCTCGCCAGTCTTTATCAAGCGATCGAGTTGCGGCAGCCGATTCCACCGCTATTGATCGGCGAGCGCATGAACGCCAACGGCTCGAAGCGCTTCCGCGAGCGGTTGCTGGCCGACGACTGGGCGGGTTGTGTCGAGATCGGCGTCGAACAGGAGAAACGCGGCGCGCAGGTGTTGGATGTGTGCGTCGCCTATGCCGGGCGCGATGAAAAACGCGACATGCTTGAGCTGGTCCGCCGCCTCGCCGGCACGGTCAAGGTGCCGTTGATGATTGACTCGACCACGCCGGACGTGATCGAGGCGGCGCTGAAAATTTACCCGGGCCGCTGCATCGTCAATTCCATCAACCTTGAAGACGGCGGCAAATATCTGCGACGCATCTGCGCACTGCTGAAGAAATATGGCGCAGCCGCAGTGGCGCTGACGATCAACGAACGCGGCATGGCAATGACCGCCGCCGACAAAATTGCAACGGCCAAAAATATTTGTGACATCGCCTGCGGCGAGTTCGGGTTACGCCAGCAAGATTTGCTGTTTGACGCACTGACCTTCACCATCGGCGCGGGCGATGAAACGCTGCGCGACAGCGCCCTCCAAACCTTGGAAGGCATTCGCGGCATCAAGGCCGCGCTGCCGGGCGTCGGCTGCGTGCTGGGCTTGAGCAATATCTCGTTCGGCCTTGCATCGGCATCACGCAAAATCCTGAATTCGGTCTTTCTGCACGAAGCGGTGCAGGCCGGCCTTGATGCCGCCATTGTGGATGCCGGCAACATCCTGCCCCTGGCCACCCTCGACACCGCCGACCGTGAAATATGCCTCGACCTGCTCCACGACCGGCGGCGCGAGGCCGACAAAAAACCGCTGACTATTTTCATCGAACATTTCCAGAAAAAAGCCGGCGAGGTCACGACCAAGCCGACGAACGCCGAAGAGGAGAAGAAACCGGCGGAAACGGCGCTGACCGATCGTATCGTCGCCGGCTCGAAGGAAGGCTTGGAAGATTTGCTCGAGATTTTGCGGGGCCGTATGCCGCCGGTGGAAATCATCAATCGCATTTTGATTCCGGCCATGCGGCACGTCGGCGAATTGTTCGGGCGCGGCGAATTGCTGTTGCCGTTTGTGTTGCAAAGTGCCGAGGCGATGAAGCGCGCGGTTTCGCTGCTGGAACCACATATGCCGGTGGCGCAGGAAGGCCACGCGACAAAAGTCCTGCTCGCCACGGTGCAGGGCGACGTTCACGACATCGGCAAAAATC
Organism: Verrucomicrobiota bacterium; assembly: GCA_004321905.1. Lineage (GTDB taxonomy): Bacteria > Verrucomicrobiota > Kiritimatiellia > CAIQIC01 > CAIQIC01 > DP16D-bin41. Next base: position 53,228 of record SCQF01000023.1, read on the forward strand.
TCGTGGATATCATCCTGACGAATAACGGCTACAAAGTCTTTAACCTCGGCATCAAGGTGCCCGCTGAAGTCATCATCGAAAAGGCGCGTGCACTCAAACCCCAGATCATCGGCTTAAGTGGGCTGCTGGTGAAAAGCGCGCTGGTGATGAAGGAGAGTATGCGGCAATACCGCGAGGCCGAGCTCGATGCGCCGATCCTCCTTGGCGGCGCAGCACTGACGCGCAAGTTCGTGGCGCAAGATTGCGCGCCCGACTATGACCAGCCGGTGGTCTATTGCGCCGACGCCTTCGCCGGCTTGCAAGCCGTCCGCGACTTTGAGGCCGGCAAGCTCCACAGCACAACCTTCGACGAAACTGCCGCCGCACCGTTCAAGCCCGGCCTCAAGAACGTCGAAATCAGCCGTGACAATCCCGTGCCTCAGCCGCCGTTTCTCGGCCTCCGGCACATCCGCGAAATTCCGGTGACGGAGGTTTTTCCCTACGTCAACACCGAGGCGCTTTTCCGAGGCCGCTGGGGCTACCGCCGCGCCAAACTTCCTGCCGAGGACTATGCGAAAATTCTCGCCGAAAAAGTCCAACCGCTTTATGCCAAATTACAACAGGAAAGCATCGCGGAAGGCCTGCTCCAACCGCAGGCGGCCTACGGCTGGTTTCGCTGCTTCAGCCGCGGCGAGGAACTGGTCGTGCGCGATGAATCGCGCGAATACATCTTCGGCTTCCCGCGTCAGGCGGAGTCACCGCACTTATGCATCGCTGACTTTTTCAAGACCGAAGCCGAAGGCGGCGATATCGCCGGTTTTTTCGTCGTCACCATCGGCGCCAAGCTTGGCGAACGCTCGCAGGCGCTGTTCGCGTCAGATCAGTATCACGACTACTTGATGCTGCACGGCTTCGGCGTCGAGGTGACCGATGCCCTCGCCGAATACTGGCACGCGGTAATGCGCCGCGAACTCGGCATCGGGAAGAGCGATCCGGCGACCAAGGCCGGTTTTGTCACGCAAGACTACCAAGGCTCGCGTTACGGCTTCGGCTATCCCGCCTGCCCTGATATGGGCGCGCATATTCCGGTCTTCGCCCTGCTCCAACCCGACGCGCTCGGTATCACGCTGACCGAAAACATGCAGATGGTCCCGGAATTCACCACCTCTGCGATCGTCGCCCATCATCCACAGGCGAAATACTTCGCGGTCTAGCCTTTTGCCGCGCCCTTGAAATCCGTCTTACCCGGTGTATTGGTGTAACCCTTGTGAATCCTCCCAGCGGGAGACCAACGATGAAGAAACAATGCGCAGTTTATGTCGCCACAGCTTTGATCGCCGTGTGGAGTTCGGCACAGGCCGGCTATCGCCCGTTTGTTTTCAACTATGACGCCTACCTGATGCCCAAGGGCAACATCGAACTCGAACAAGGCGTGACCTATCGTGGCCACACCCGCGACGACCGGAACTTCAAAAATTTCGAGTTCACGGAAGAAATCGAATACGGCGTGGCCGATAACATCCGCTTGGGCCTTTATGTGCCCACGTGGTCCTATGAGCGCTCGACGGATCGGCAGAGCGTACAGTTTGACGAAGTTTCTGCCGAACTCATCCTGAACCTGGCCAATCCCGTCACGGCCCCGTTCGGCGCCGCGCTCTATTTTGAGGCCGGCGGCGGTCAACATACGCTTGGCTTCGAGAGCAAATTGATCTTGCACAAAGACGTTGGGCCGTGGACGGCCATCTATAACTTGACCGTGGATACTGATGTCGAGGGCGTCGGTGATGTGTCGCAGCAAAACAGCGTCATGGGCGTGCTGGGGCATGCGCTCGGCGTTTCCTATGGCATCACGCCCGTGTGGCGACTCGGCGCTGAAGCGCTGGCCGAATCCACCTATGAAAATTGGAGCGGCTATGACGGCACCGCCGCTTACGTGGGCCCTTCCGTCAGTTATCAAGGCGGCGAAATCTTCAAAAGCCATTCCACTTGGTGGTTCACGCTCACGCCCACCGTGCAACTCACGCACCGCGCCGAACCAGACTACCTTGCCCGCGTGCTGGTCGGCGTCAGCCTCTGACGCTCACGTCGAGATTGACCGCGCAACATCCGCACGCTACAAGGACTCCGATGAATCGCCCCCAACAACCTCTCGCCCAACAGCGCTACATCTGCGCAAACTGCGGCTACATCTATGATCCCGCCATCGGCGACCCGATGAACCACGTGCCGCCCGGCACGCCGTTTGAAATGTTGCCGGAAGGCTGGGTTTGCCCGGTCTGCTACGTCGGCAGAGATCAGTTTGATCCGCTGGATTGAGTCGGTTTTCCAAGGCTTGGAAAAGCAACCGTTCCCGCTTTCCAAACCTTGGAAACATGTCGCACGATTACAAATGGCTCCACGCGTGTTTGCCGATGGCGAACACGTTGAAGCCCTGCTCGTAGAGTTGGGCGTGATCCAAGCAGTTGCGCCCGTCGAAAATAAACGCCGGCTGTTCCATGCCTTGGAAAATGCGTTTGAAGTCGAGCTCGCGGTATTGCTTCCAATCCGTCAGGATTGCAATAGCGTGCGCGCCTTGGGCGGCAACGTAAGGATCGGACTCATAACACACGGCGTCACCGAGATCGGCAAGCTCCTTGCGCGCGCTATCGAGCGCGTGGGGGTCGCAGACCACGAGAGCGGCGCGCTCGGCAGCCAGATCGCGGCAGACGGAAATCGCAGGACTTTCGCGCGTATCGCCGGTATCGGCCTTGAAGGCGAAGCCCAGTACCGCGATTTTTTTGCCGGCGATGGTGTTGAACATCTGCGCCACCATCTGCCGCACAAACCGCCCCTGCTGATAGTCGTTCATTTCGACGACTTTGGACCAATAGGCGGCCACTTCCGGCAGGCCCTGCGATTCGGCAATATACACCAAGTTGAGGATGTCCTTCTTGAAACACGACCCGCCAAACCCGACGCTCGCGCGCAGGAATTTGGGACCAATGCGACTATCGGTGCCGATGGCGCGACTGATTTCCTCGACGTCCGCGCCGGTGGCCTCGCACAGCGCCGAGATGCTGTTGATCGAACTGATGCGCTGCGCGAGAAACGCATTGGCGACCAGCTTGGAAAGCTCGCTCGACCAAATGTTGGTGGTCAGGATGCGTTCACGCGGCACCCAACGCGCATAAATATCCACCAACGCTTGGCGCGCCTTGCGGCCGCGCTCGGTCTCGTGCCCGCCGATCAAGACGCGATCAGGTTGCTCCAAATCCGCAATGGCGGTGCCCTCGGCCAAAAATTCTGGATTGGACAGCACGTCGAATTTTACACCGTGCCCGCCGCTGCTCAAAATACGGTCCATCGCCTCGGCCGTACGCACTGGCAGCGTGCTCTTTTCGACGATGATTTTATCGGACTTGGAGCATTCCAAAATTTGGCGCGCCGCTTTTTCATAATACTGCAAATCGGAGGCGCGGCCTGCGCCCTGGCCGAATTGTTTGGTCGGGGTGTGGACGCTGACGAAGATGATATCCGCCTCGGCAATGCTCCGGGCGACGTCCGTCGAGAAAAATAGATTCCGATTCAACGTCGCGCGAACCACCTCGGCCAAACCCGGTTCGTAGATCGGCGGCTGGCCGGAACCCCACGCTTTGATACGGGTTTCGTCAATATCCGTCACCGTGACGCGAATATCCGGGCACTGTTTGGCAATCATCGCCATCGTCGGTCCGCCGACATAACCCGCGCCGATGCAACAAATTTTGGTCATACTTCCAGTCCTCGCTGTTTTTCCAAGCCTTGGAAAGACGGCAGGCGCATTTTTCCAAGGTTTGGAAAAAATTGCACGCTGTTTTTCCAAGTCTTGGAAAATCTCGGGAAACAGACTCCCTGATTTTGATGGCTTGAATTGACGGCAGCCAAGTATAATTTCGCGCATGAAATGGTTCTACCGCCGTGACGTGGATGGATTTTTTGGGCTATTCATTGACAATCTGGTGCAACTCATCCTGATCGTCGGCTTCTCGCTGGGGCTGCTCGGGATGAATCAACGGCCCGCTTTTCTGTTTGGCACCGTGTTGCCGGGCGTCGCTATTTCGGTAATTGTCGGCAATCTATTTTATGCGTGGCAGGCCGTGCGCTTGGGCCGGCGGGAAGGCCGGGAAGACGTCACCGCGTTGCCCTATGGCATCAATACGGTGTCGCTGTTTGCCTTTGTTTTCTTCGTCATGCTCCCCGTTTATTTGCAGACGAAAGATTTTCGTGCGGCATGGCGCGTGGGATTAGTCGCCTGCTTTCTTTCCGGTTTGGTGGAGTTGGCCGGCGCGCTGGTGGCGCCATGGATCAAGCGCTTGCTGCCACGCGCCGCGTTGCTCTCCACGTTGGCCGGCATCGCGCTTACGTTCATCGCGCTCGATTTTGCCAATCGTATTTTCGCTCTGCCGCTGGTGGCGCTGTTGCCGCTGCTTATCATCTTCCATCAATATTTCGGCAAAACGAAACTACCGCTGGAAGTGCCCGCCGGATTGCTGTCCATCTTGATTGGCACGACGCTTTATTGGGGTTTGGGCTATGGCGATCAGGCGGCCCTCGCCAGCGCGTGGAATTCTTTTCATTGGCAACTGCATCGGCCACATTGGTGCGGTGGCGATCTGCTGGCCGCGCTGGCGGAAGGCGGGAAATATCTGGCGATTATTGTGCCGATGGGGCTGTTTAACTTGATCGGTAGCTTGCAGAACTTGGAGTCGGCCGAAGCGGCGGGCGACCGCTACAGCGTTCGTTCCGCGCTGGTGGCCAATGGGCTGGGCAGTATCGTGGCGGCGTTGCTTGGCTCACCCTATGCGACGACGATTTATATTGGCCATCCCGGCTGGAAAGCCCTCGGTGCGCGCGCCGGTTATTCGGTGTTGAACGGCGTCGTGATGACCTTACTCATCCTCTGCGGCTTGACCTCGCTGTTGGCCGCGGCGGTGCCTGTGACGGCGGGCGCGCCCATTGTGCTCTGGATTGGCCTCGTAATCACGGTCCAAGCTTTTGAGGCCGTACCGGTGCGCCATTTCCCGGCGGTGGTGGTGGGACTGATTCCGGCGATGGGCGCGTTGGCGTGGATGATCATGTCCAGCACATTGGCGGTGGCCGGCACATCGTTTCATGCAATTCCCGTGCAGGCGTGGGCCGGATTCGCCTATGCGCAACAGGGCAGCGGATTTATTTCGCTGGAGCGCGGGTTCATTGTCACCTCGATGCTCTGGGCCACGCTGACGGTATTGATTATCGAGCGGCATCTCGTGGGGGCCGTGGTCACCTGCTTGGTGTTGGCCGCCTGCTCCTGGATTGGCATCATTCACACATGGACGATTGATGCCAGCGGAGCAATTTCCCATCACTTTATGCAAGCCAATCTTTGGCAGCCACAATGGCCGTACGCGGCAGGCTATTGCGCTGGGAGCGCGTTCTTCGCGCTGCTCTGGTGGTGGCATCGCGCGGATACCGGACAAACTGCGCCATAAATCGTGATTTTCCTCGAAATCTTTCCGATTAGTTCATCGCCAGGCCTTTCGCGAATAGCCGCAAGACATTATGGTCGGGTCACACTAAAAAATTAAACTATCCGTTATAGCAGATGTGCTGTGGTAATAGATTCGCTTAGAATGCCGTTTGTGCCGATGGCCGAAAGTATGATGGCAGCGAATATGAAGAAAATTACGATGATTTCCGTGATGGTTCTTGGGGCGGTCGCCAGCGTGGCCGCGCCGACGAAACCAGCCACAACCAAGCCGATGCTTTCCGTCAAGCCAGGCATAGCCAGATTAGACCCTAACATTTTCGAAAGCGCGGAAGCGCCGCGGCCGGAAAATCAGATTGATCAATTGGTCTTCAACAAACTGACAGCGTTGAAAATCCAGCCGGTTCTCTGCTCCGACGCGGTCTTTCTCCGGCGCGCCTATCTGGATGTGATCGGCACACTGCCAACGGCGCAGGAGGCCAAGGCTTTCATCCAAAATCCCGACACCAAGAACAAGCGGCACAAGCTGATTGACCAGTTGTTGGAACGGGATGAGTTCGCCGATTATTGGGCGATGAAGTGGGGTGACATCCTGCGGATCAAAGCGGAGTTCCCCATCAACCTCTGGCCGAACGCGGCGCAGGCCTATCACCGCTGGGTGCGCGCCTCCCTCGCGGAAAACAAACCTTACGACAAGTTCGTGCGCGAACTGCTGACGTCGAGCGGCAGTAACTTCCGCGTCGGCCCGGTCAACTTCTACCGCGCAATCCAGAATCGGACGCCGGACGGCATCACCGCCGCGGTAGCACTGACGTTCATGGGCACGCGAACCGATGCCTGGCCGAAGGAACGCGTGGCGGGCATGGCCGCGTTTTTCGCGCAGATCGGTTACAAACCCACCCGGGAGTGGAAAGAAGAACACGTCTATTGGGATCCGCTCGGCCCACTCGTCGCGATCACCAACACCATCGCCAGCCAAGGCACGAACAAGGCCGAGGTGGTGATCACGATGCAACCGACCAACACGATCCCCAAGATAGGGATGTTCCCGGACGGCACCAAGGTCAATTTGCCACCGAACAGCGACCCGCGTGAAACGTTTGCTGACTGGCTGATCACACCACAGAATCCGTGGTTCACGCGTTGCGCGGTGAACCGTGTCTGGGCTTGGTTGATGGGGCGCGGCATTATCCACGAACCAGACGATATCCGTGCCGACAACCCGCCGAGCAATCCCGCCTTGCTGGTCTATCTGGAACACGAGTTGGTGGCAGGCCGCTATGACCTCAAGCGTATTTATCGGCTGATTCTGAATTCAAAGACCTATCAACTTTCGTCCATGACCCGCACCAATACGCCGCAAGCCGAAGCTAATTTCGCAAGCTATCCGCTACGCCGACTGGACGCGGAAGTGTTGATTGACGCCATCAACAAGATTACCGGCACCACAGATCTCTATACGAGCGCCATTCCCGAACCGTTCACGTACATTCCGGAAGACCAGCCCGCAATCGCGCTGCCGGACGGGAGCATCTCCAGTTTGTTCCTCACCTTGTTCGGGCGCTCGGCCCGCGCCACCGGCATGGAAAGCGAGCGTAATAATAAACCGATTCCAGCGCAGTGGCTACACCTGTTGAATTCGAGTCACATTCAGAAAAAACTCGAACAAGGCCCCCGACTCAAAGCGCTCTTCGATTCCAGCCGCAAGCCGGAGGCGATTTTAAAGGAACTCTACCTGACCATCCTTTCGAGGTTTCCGACGGACCTCGAGATTCAGAACGCAGAAGCCTATGGTGGTGGCATTAGCAAAAGTGCGTATAGTAAAAGCACATGGACAAAACGGCGTGAGAACTGGATAGATATCACTTGGTCATTGATCAACAGCCCGGAGTTTCTCTATCGGCACTAACTTTATGGGGTGCGGAAAAACAAGCAGATCGGACAGAAGAAACAGGTGCGAATATGAGTATAAATCATAGTGCCGAGAGCCGAATACAAATCTCCCGGCGCGAGGCCTTGCGGCGCGGCTTCTATGGTGCCGCCGCCCTGTCGCTCGCCGGCCAGCGCGTTTCCGTAGCCGGCGACATTATACCACCAACAACCGTCATCCCCGGCAAGGTCAAAGCCAAGTCGGTCATCCAAATTTTCCTGTGGGGCGGCATGTCGCATAATGACACGTGGGACCCCAAGCCGGATTCGGGCCCGGACTATACGGGCGAATTCGCGAAGACGCTTCCCACGAATGTAACCGGTATTCAGATTGGTGGACTGTTCCCCGAGTTGGCCAAGCAGGCCGACAAGTTCTCGCTTATCCGTAGCATGACGCATCGCAACAATGGCCACGAGACGGCGGCCTACTTGATGCAGACCGGTCATGCACCCGGCGAGCGCCTGGCCTACCCCAGTATTGGCGCCGTGTTCGCGTTGTTCAAAAGTCCCGGTTATAAAGGTAGGCTGCCACCCTATGTGGTACTGACGCAACCGCAAGGGCGGTTCTCTGAAGAAGGTTTTTTGGGGCCACGACTGAAGCCGTTCGCCACCGGTGGCGACCCGAATGCACAACGTTTCGAGGTGGAGGGTATCGTCGCCCGTGGTATCACCGATGACCGACAAAAGGCCCGTCGTGATCTGCTCGGCAAGATGAACACGATGGGTAACGCGATGTCCGCTAACACCCAGTTGGTGGCCGCGGAGGAAGCCAAGAAACAAGCCTATGATCTGATTCTCGGTGAGGGCAAGAACGTGTTCGACCTCTCCAGAGAGAAACCGGAATTACGCGAGCGTTATGGCCGGCACACGTTCGGCCAAGACTGCCTTGTGGCGCGGCGCATGGTCGAGACCGGTGTCCCCTATGTCGTCATCAATTATCCGGGCGGCTGGGATACGCACAAGGACCACTTCCCCACCATGCGTCGGCAGTGTCCCCAACTGGATCAAGGACTGGCCATGCTGCTACAGGATCTCCACGACCACGGCTTGCTGGAAAGCACGGTAGTCTGGTGCTGTGGTGAATTCGGACGCTCGCCGAAGGTGGACTGGCAGCCGCCCTGGAATGGTGGCCGCAATCACTATGGCAATGTTTTCTCGGTGCTGGTCGCCGGTGGCGGGTTCAAAGGTGGTCGTATTGTAGGCGAATCCGACGCCAAGGGCGAAGAGGTCAAGACCCGGCCCGTGTATCCGGTGGATTTGCTCGGCAGCATCTACCAACTGGCCGGCATTGATTCCCAAGCAAGATTACCGCATCCGCTGGGCGCGGAGGCCTATGTGTTGCCGCATGCGTCAGAGGGCGCAAAGTCGGCCGGACTTTTGACCGAGATCATGTAGCAAACCGCCGCCATGGTGGCCGGTTTGCTGTGCCCAAGCTGGATCAGACTATGCGCAACATGAAATACTGTGTGGTTGTGGGGTTGCTGGGTTGCTGGATGACCATGCCCGCCGCATGGGCGCAGCGGCCTTACATTGGATTTGCTTATCCTGCCGGTGGCCAACAAGGCACAACGTTCCACGTCAAGCTGGGTGGCCAAACATTGGACGGTGTGGACGAGGTGTTGATCTCTGGCGCGGGCGTGAAAGCCAGGGTGGTTGAATATTTCCGGCCGCTGAATCCGCAGGAGATGCAACTACTGGGCGAACAACTCCGGGAACTGAAACACGACGACAAGCAGGCGCCGGATATGATGGCGCCGCTGATGAACACCATGATGATGGACTCGGCGGCGGTGACCAAGTCGCCGACAAACAGCGCGAGCACATCCACGCAAAAACTCATCGCCAAAATTGAAAAACGCATGGCCGAATACGTCCAGCGGCCCGCGAGTGCGGCGATTGCGGCCATTGCCATCGTCGAGGTCACCATTGCCCCCGATGCTCCGCCCGGTGAGCGCGAACTACGGCTGGCGACACCACGAGGTATTTCCAATCCCATGGTTTTCCATGTTGGCCAGCTGCCTGAGGTTTCGCGGAAACCGATGCTTACCAGTCAATTTCAGGTGCTGGGGAAGGAGGAATTGGCGCTACGTAGGCGCCCCACAACCGAGGTTGAAGACCATATCACCGTGCCCTGCACCGTGAATGGCCAGGTCGCCTCTGGTGAAATCAATCGTTATCGCTTTGCGGCGCATCAAGGTCAGCGATTGGTCATTTCTACACAGGCGCGACAACTGATCCCGTATATTGCCGATGCCGTTCCCGGTTGGTTTCAACCCGTACTGGTGCTCTATGACGCCAACAGAAAGGAATTGGCCTACGACGACGACTTTCGCTTCAAGCCCGATCCGGTGATTTGGTATGAGATTCCCAAGGATGGCGACTATGTGTTTGCCATCTACGACAGCATCTATCGTGGACGCGAAGACTTCGTCTACCGCATCACGATCGGCGAGTTGCCGTTTGTGACAAGCATCTTTCCGCTCGGCGGTCGCACGGGCGTCCCGGCTTCCATCAAAATGAAAGGGTGGAATCTGACCGGGGCTGAGTTGCAACCGCCTCCGACCAACACGTCGCCGGGAATTTGTTGCGTCACAGCCCACCGTGGCACCTTCGTTTCCAACCGCGTGCCCTTCATGTTCGATACATTGCCGGAATGTTTCGATCAGGAAACCAACGACACACCCGCGCGCGCGCAGAAAGTGAAGTTGCCGATCATCATCAACGGACGCATTGATCGTCCGGATGATCGGGATGTGTTCCAATTCGAAGGCAAGGCTGGCGATCATGTCGTCGCGGAGGTTTATGCGCGCCGGCTCGATTCCCCGCTGGATTCCGTGCTCAAGCTGACCGATGCGACCGGAAAGATTTTGGCCTTGAACGACGACTGCGAAGACCTCGGGTCCGGCGTGAACACACACCACGCGGATTCGTATCTGACCGCCAAGCTGCCGGCAGACGGGACCTACTTTATTCATCTCGGTGACACGGATCGCAAGGGCGGCGAAGAATATGCCTACCGCCTGCGTATCAGCGCACCACGCCCCGACTTTATACTGCGAGCCGTGCCATCCAGCATCAACATCCCCAGCCGCAGCATCATCACCAATGAAAACACCAAGCTCATCAAGACGAATGCTCCAAGCTATACCTCTCACGCGATCCATGTCATCCGCAAAGATGGGTTTACCGGCCCGATCAAACTCGGCCTCAAAAATCCACCACCGGGTTTCTCGGCACAATCCATAACCCTGACCGGTACGCAAGCGATGACACGGCTCACCATTAAATGCAACCTGGTGGCGACGCACGACGATTTCACGTTGACCATCGAAGGTCGTGCGTTGATTGATGGCAAGGAAGTGGCTCACGACGCAGTGCCGGCCGAGGATCGGATGCAGGCCTTTCTCTGGCGGCACCTCGTACCTGCGCAGGAGTTCAAGGCGCTCGTCTTCGACCCGGCCACCGCACCGGAGACCAAGCGTTACCGCAAAGGTAAATTTGCCAAACCATGAAGGACGGCTCATGAAATGCGACCATCGCCCTATCGCTTTAACTCCGATCATGCTCGGATTGATCCTCGCCTGGCTCACGAACTTTCGCGTGTTTGCTGCCGAACCGCCCGCAGGGTTGGTATTGTATTACAGCTTCGATCAAGCCGGCATCAACGGCAAGGTCGCCGATAAAAGCAGCCTCCATAACGACGGGCGTGCCACCGGGGCCAAATGGATTGCTGCCGGCAAACAGGGTGGCGCAATGGAATTTGCAGCCACCAACGATTGCATCATCGTCACCAACCATGGCTCCTTGAATCCAAAGCAGCTAACGCTGGCGGTATGGTTCAAGACGGCCAAAGCCGATCCGGTCACGCGACGAATCATTGATAAGCGTGCCGTTCGCGGTTACGCCCTGAGCATCGCCGGCGAAACCAAGCGTGCGAAGGCGTGTGGCCGCCTTGCCTTTACCATCAACGGTCGCTATGTCTGCCTTAGCGACAACATTCTCACCGATGGCACCTGGCACCAGGGCACGGCAGTTTTCGATGGCAAGGAACTGAGCCTTTACGTGGACGGTACGCTCCAAAAAGCGAGCATACCCTGTCCGGAAGAAATGGCCGCCAATCTCGATGATCTGACAATCGGCGTGAACGGGAGTAATCCTGAGGTACCAGAGCAGCCTCACTCCTTCGATGGTGTCCTTGATGAAATTATGATTTTCAACCGCGCGCTCGCCCCGGACGAAGTCAAAGGTCTCGTTAGCGCGGTGGACCCCTCACTCGGAAAGCCCAAGTTCACCAAGCAGCAGGTGGCCGGTCGTCTCCGCGAACTCAAACTGCTCTACGAAGAAGGTCTGCTCACCGAAAAATTCTATACCAAGAAAGTTGCAGAATGCGAAGCCACGGTGGAAGCCTATCAGGCCACTGCGACTACTAATAGTCCGGCCAAACCGGCCCCATAAGCCCGTCACAACTCCGGGCCTATCGCCGCATGGTATGGATTGACCAAAGCCTCTTCCCTTAGAGCGTTTCTGGTAATCATGTAGCGCAGCTGCTGCGAACCAAACGTGATGTTGGCCACGCGCCACGTAGAAGCGACCTCCGGTCGCTTCTCCTGATGCGGACGGAGTCCGCATCTACGCCGGAGCCTCCGCCGGCCACATCATTTATGGAAATGCTCTAATGTATCTTTTCCAAGGTTTGAAAAAAGCGATTGCTCGAAATCGTGAGTCTCGTTTTCAATACATTTCGTCGTGCGAGCCTACGTCGAACAGAATAATTCTTGGGCTGTGAGACACAGAATCAGCACGATGTGATCGGCATAGGTCAAGCTCACCGCCTGTTTCCCTGAGTGTTTGCCCCCTTCTGTAGTTCCGCCATCAAGTTCGCCCCGTGCCCTTGCGGACGCGTCCAGCCTTTAGGTCGGCTTCGGAAGCAGCCCGCCGGGCCTCGGCGAGGTCGCTCATCAGCAACTCAAAGTCCGCCTCGCGCATGACCACATAGCGGGCGATTGTTTTTGACGATCCGCACCAGCCCGTGGTCGAGCAAGGCATTGCTGCTCTACGCGTCGCGAGGAAGACTTGACGCCACAGGCGCGCAGGGTTATGTAGCGGGCGCGGCATCGCTTCCTCAAGCGGAGAGGTGGCAGAGTGGTTTATTGCACCGGTCTTGAAAACCGGAGCGCCCTTACGGGCGCCGTGGGTTCGAATCCCTCCCTCTCCGCCATTCCGGTTTCTTGCTACCCGCCCCACCCCACATGGAACCGGCGCTTAAAAACGATGCTAGCCTAGTATTCTTAGTTAAATTTTACTTATTTTAAATAAAATCATTAAACTTTGATAATAATATAAAATTTATATTGCTATTAAAAATTAAATCGCTAATCTTGACAGATCTTTCGCCGATTATTATATATGAAAGACTAGAATCGTAGCGCGATGACGCAAAGGTGAATAAAATGACAAAGAGCAAGCTGGATGGCGCGCAGGCCCTGATTAAGGGGCTGGAAAAACAAGGTGTGGAATACATCTTTGGGATTCCGGGCGGAGCGACAATACCGATGTTCGACGCGCTGGTCACCACGGGGACGAAAATCAAGTTGATCCTCACCCGACATGAACAGGCGGCGACGCATATGGCCGATGGCTATGCGCGCGCGACGGGACGGCCGGCGGTCGTGCTGGTCACCAGCGGGCCGGGTGCGACCAATACGGTCACCGGTATCATGACGGCACACATGGACTCGGTGCCGATGCTGATCATCTCGGGGCAAGCCGTGGCGTGGATGCTGGGCAAGGACGCCTTTCAAGAGGCGGACATCTACGGCATGACCATGCCCATCGTCAAACACAGCTATCTTGTTTATGACGCTAACGATATTCCGCGCGTGGTGCGTGAGGCGTTTCATATCGCCACCACGGGACGGCCGGGTCCCGTGCTCATTGATGTGCCCAAGAATGTCAGCTCCGGCGCCTTTACGGGCAACTTAGAAGCCGACATGGATTTGCCGGGTTATCGCCCGGAACTGCTGCCGCCCGATCCGAAAATCATTCAGGCCATCGCCGATGCGCTGAAGCGTGCCCGGCGACCGATCATGCTGGTCGGGCACGGCGTGATCATTGCCGATGCCTGCGGCGCGGTGAAGGCGCTGGCGGAAAAGCTGAACATCCCGGTCACCAACACGTTGCTGGGCAAGGGCGGGTTCCCGGAAACACATCCGCTGGCGCTCGGTATGCTGGGTATGCACGGCACGGCCTATGCCAACAAGGCGATGGTCGAAGCCGACTTGATCCTGAATATCGGCTCGCGGTTCGATGACCGCATCATCGGCATTGCCGCGCAATTCGGCCGTAACGCGGTCAAAATCCATGTGGATATTGATCCGTCCGAAATCGGCAAGATGATCAAACCGGATATTTATTGTTTGTGTGACGCACGATTGGCCGCCGAGCAAATCCTCAAAACGGTGGAACGGGGCGAGACGTCCGATTGGATCAAGCGGATCAACAGTTATAAAAAGGAATTCCCGCTGCACTATCGCCGCACCGGTGGCTTGAAGATGCAGCACATCATCGAGGAATTGCATACCATGACCGGCGGCAAGGCCGTAGTGGCCACCGACGTCGGCCAACATCAGATGTGGACGGCGCAATTCTGGAAAGTGGACCAACGTAACAACTGGCTGAGCTCCGGGGGCGCGGGCACGATGGGTTATGGCCTGCCGGCGGCTATCGGCGCGCAGTTCGGACGGCCCAAGGACTTGGTCATCTCCTTCTCCGGCGACGGCGGCTTCCAAATGACGATGTCCGATCTGGCGACGGCCTGCAACCACCGGCTGCCGATCAAGGCGTTCGTCCTCAACAACAGCTATCTGGGCATGGTGCGCCAGTGGCAGGAACTCTTCTACGACGACCGTAAGAGCGGCGTTGATCTGGAAGGCAATCCGGATTTTGCTAAGGTTGCTGAAGCCTACGGCGCGCTGGGCCTACGGATCAAACGCGCCGCGGATGTCCGCAAAGTACTGACCCGCGCGCTGGAATATAACGACGGTCCGTGTGTCATTGATGTGCACGTCCATAAGGAGCAAAACGTGTTTCCAATGGTGCCGGCGGGTAAGGCGCTGGAAGATATGATCATCGAGCCGCGTCGTCGCCGTGGACGTCCGCCCACAGCGGCCAAAACCAAGCGCGCGACCAAGTGAGCCGGATGAGAAAGGGTCTTTGAAATGAATACCAACCATATTGCCGCCCATACGTTGAGCATCGTCGTGGCCAACAAACCCGGCGTCCTCGCACGTATTGCCCATGTCTTTGCGCGCCGCGGGTTCAACATAGATTCGCTCGTCGTCTCCGCCTCGATGGAAGGCGCGGTCTCCCGTATGACCCTGACCGTCCGTGGCGATCTGGCCAACCTGCAGCAAATCATTGAGCAGGTCAAAAAGCTTGTGGACGTGATCCACTGCACCGACCATACCGGCGAAGACGTGGTCATCAAGGAAATGGCGCTGGTCAAAGTACAGGCCGGGCCGGAAGCGCGCGGCGAGGTCTTGCAAATTGCCGATCACTTCGGCGCGGAGAGCGTGGACCTGACCGAGACCTCTCTCATCGTGATGGCCACCGGCGATAGCGACAAACTCGAAGCCATGCTCGGCCTACTGAAGAAATTCAAAATCGTCGAACTCTGCCGTACCGGCAAAGTCGTCATGGCCCGTGGCGAAAAACCGACGTGAGCGGCGTCACCAATCTGGGTAGGACGAACCCTCCGGGTGAGCCGTTCCATCGTCGGCTCGGCCAGCGGCCGCGCCCCACCTAAAAACCTGTCGGCCTATGTCCATCTCGCAAGCCACCTGCCAACAATGCGGCGCCGCCTGCTGCCGCTGGTCCGGCCATGTGCTGCTAACGGACACCGATATCAGCGCGTTGGCGCACCACTTGGGCCTGACGGAAGACGAATTCATCCAGCGCCATACCAAGTTGGCCACCAACCGCGCCCAGCTCAGTCTACAGGAACAAGCCGACGGCGCGTGCTGCTTCCTCGACCCTGACCATACCTGCCGCGTTTATGCGGCACGTCCGCAACAATGCCGCGACTTCCCGCGCGGCTGGCGCGTCGCCGGCTGCCCGGCGACCGATTTCCAAGCCTTGGAAAAATCACACGCCTGAATTTCCAAGGCTTGGAAATTGACGCGGCGGGAGTTCGAGCTTATGTTAGCGCCGCGACCGGGGTGTCCCGATGCGGCATCGGGACTGAGATCATACCCGTTGAACCTGATCCGGATCATGCCGGCGAAGGGAGACGAAAATGAGTCAAGCCCCGCTGGAAAGCGGGGCTTTTTTGTTGGAGAAAATTATGCAACTGCAAGTGAATGGCGAGCCGATGGAGCGGCCCGACGGCGAGACACTTGCCGCGCTACTTGCTGCACTCGGCGCCGAAAAGGGCCGCGTGGCCACGATGGTCAACGACGATGTCGTCCCTGCCGCCGCGCGCGCGACACACCGCCTCGCCGCTGGTGACCGCATCGAAATTCTTACCTTTGCAGGAGGCGGCTGATGAGTGCTGATTTACTCCAACTTGGCGACCGCACGTTTACCTCGCGGCTACTGCTCGGCACCGGGAAATTTTCCGACGCCGCGACTATGTTACGAGCCGTCGAAGCTTCCGGGGCACAGATCGTCACCGTGGCGTTGCGCCGCTTCAATCGCGAACGACCATCGGACGATCTCTTTGGCCCGTTGAGTCAAATGAAAGGCATCACGTTGATGCCGAACACCTCTGGCGCACGCGATGCCGCCGAGGCGATTCGCGCCGCGCAAATCGCCCGAGAAATTAGCGGTAGTCCTTTTATCAAGGTGGAAATTCATCCGAACCCACAGCATCTGTTGCCCGACCCCATCGAAACGCTCGAAGCCGCCAAGGTACTCGCCGCCGAAGGTTTTTTCGTCATGCCCTATATGCCCGCCGATCCCGTGCTGGCCAAGCGCCTCGAAGACGTCGGCTGCGCTTCGGTGATGCCGCTCGGCGCGCCGATTGGCAGCGGCCAAGGTTTGGGCACCTCGGAGATGCTGCGCATCATCATCGAAAACAGTCGTGTCCCCGTGATTGTGGATGCCGGACTGCGGTCACCGTCCGAGGCCGCCGCCGCGTTGGAGCTGGGTTGTGCTGCTGTATTGATCAATAGCGCCGTGGCCGCCGCGGAAAAACCCGCCGACATGGCCGCCGCGTTCGCGCAGGCGGTGCAAGCCGGACGCGCCGCTTATCGCGCGGGCCTGATGCCACGCCGTGCCGCCGCCAACGCCACAAGTCCGTTGACGAGTTTCCTGAAACCAGAAACGTGAAAAGTGAAGATCATATAGAATCGCCAATGTGGCTGGATGTTGCACCGCTACTGGAATTGACGCAGAAGGCGACAGAGGCAGATGTCGAGCTGGCGCTCGCGTCGCGACACATTGGCGATCGCGAGTTTGCCACGTTGCTCGCGCCCACCGCCGCACCGTTCTTGGAACGGATGGCCCACGCCGCGCAGGCGCTGACGCGCCGCCACTTTGGCCGCACCATCACGCTCTACGCCCCACTCTATCTTTCCAGCTACTGCTCCAGCGGTTGCACCTATTGCGGCTTCGCCTCCGACCGCAAGCATCCGCGCCACAAGCTTGGCTTTGACGAATTGGAGGCTGAACTCGGTGCGCTCAACCGTATGGGCATCGAAGAAGTTTTACTGCTGACCGGCGAGCGTACGCCCGTAGCGGATTTTGATTACATTTTGGAATGCGTCCGCCGTGCCGCCAAGCATTTCGCGATGGTCACCATCGAGACTTTTCCGATGACCACCGAGGAATATCGCGCGCTAGTCGCTGCCGGCTGCACGGGCGTGACGCTTTATCAGGAAACCTATGACACGGCCGTCTATGCCGGCGTGCACCGCTGGGGCCAGAAACGTAATTTCCTGAATCGGCTGGAGGGGCCGGCGCGCGCGCTCGAAGCCGGTATCCGCCAAGTGGGCTGTGGCGTGTTGTTGGGACTGGCCGATCCGATCACGGACGTGTTGTGCGTGTACCGTCATGTGGCCGAATTGCAAAAGTGCTACTGGCGCTCCGGCTTCTCCGTTTCCTTCCCACGTCTGCGCCCGGAAGCCGGCGGATTTCAGCCGATGCGTGCGGTCAGCGACGCACTGCTCGCCCAACTGATTTTTGCCTTCCGCCTCGCGTTGCCGGAAAATCATCTCGTGCTCTCGACACGCGAACCGGCCAAATTGCGCGATGGCTTTGCCGGTCTCGGCATTTCAAAAATGAGCGTCGCCAGCCGTACGACCGTCGGCGGCTATGACCACACACCCGCCGACAAGATTGGCCAATTCGAGATCAACGACGCGCGCGGTGTGGATGAATTCTGCGCGGCGCTACGCACCGTCGGCCTGGAACCGGTGTTCAAAAACTGGGATGCCGCCTACCGCTGACACCCATTCCAAAGCTTGGAAAAATGATCGTCGTCATTTTCCAAGCCTTGGAAAACGTTCAACCGTGCTTGACCGACATATCGTATTTCGTGGTGAGATAGACGTAGCGAATCCACGCGCTGAAAAATTCGTTACGGTTCGCCCGCCAGTGATTCACCGGATTTTGCAGATCAAAATTCACCGGCTCGCCGACATCCGGCCGTTTGGCTTTCCGGTCGCGTTCAGCCTCGAACACGATGCGCTGCGAATTATATTCCTGATGACCGAGGTGCATGATGAAGCGATGGTCGGGCGTCTCGAAAATCGTATAACCGGCGTCCTCGGCATAGGCCAGCAAGTTGATCCGACCGGCCTTCTGTTCTTGTTCCAGCACCTTATCAGCGATGCCGGCGTGCCGGCTTTGCGGGCACGCAAACACGTCATCAAGACCACCAGTGATCGGGTGATTGCGTTGCAAGTTTTTCGTCGGGAACACACCAAAAACTTTTTTAGGTAAAGCGATTTTTTCGATGCCGACGAATTTGGCCAGCGCGAGGCCGCCCCAGCAAATGCCGAGCGTGGACGGTATTTTTTTCTGCGCTTCACCGAGAATGCCGGTGAGCTCGTCCCAATAATGAACTTCCTCGTAGGGCATCTCTTCGACCGGGGCACCGGTGACGATGAGACCGTCGAGAATGCTGTCGCGCATCGCCTCTGCGAACGTCACGTAGTAGCGCGCGAGGTGATGTGGATCGGCCGTTTTATAAACGTGTGACTCCAGCCGAATCCAGACGGGGACGATCTGCAGGATCGAGAGGCCCAGCGGCAACAACAGATTGAATTCGTACTCCTCCGCCTTGGGCATGATGTTGAGAATGCCGATCCGTAACGGACGAATATCCTGGTGCCGCGCGGCGGTTTCCGCGATGCACTGCACGCCATTTTTCTCCAGCACCGACTGGATGTGATAGGCCTTTGGTAATACGACGGTCATGTTGCTCCCCGCAAAAGTTGGCGCAATATACGCCAAACCGTTCGGAAATAAAACTGGGATGTTTTTCAGCGCTGGTAGGTCGCCGGATCAACAAACGGCAGGTCAACCTGCGGTTTGAATTTTTCGCACTGGCTGTAGAACGCGAGCGGATTATCGAACAACAGTTTCTGCACCTGCTGTTCCGTGAAACCCTGCTGCTTCATGAAGCGTGCAACCTTCGGCAAGCTGCACGGATCGCTCACGCCCCAGTCGGCAGAGCTGTTCACCAACACCTGTTCCAAACCCCACTTCTTGAGGATATCCACCACGCGCTCCGGATTGAGTTTGGAATAGGGATAGACCGTCAGCCCACACCATACCGGACGCTTGCGGCTGATATCCATCGTCTGCTCGGTGTTGTGGTCGAGAATGATGCGGTGGTCCTCGTAATCCAGTTCGCGCAGAATATCCAAGGTGCGCTCAACACCCTTGCGCTTGCTGACCTCCGGCGTGTCGTGCGGCGAATGGATGATGACGAGCATCCGCCGCGCCTTGGCCATTTCGAGTTGACGCTGGAAGATTTCTTCCTCGGCGGACGTGATCTTGTTGAACCCGATCTCGCCGATGGCAACGCAGCGCGGATGATCGAGATAGGGTTGCATCCCGTTGAGCACCTCATTGGCGAGCCCGGTATCCTCGGCCTCCTTCGGATTGACCGCGACGGCGGCGTAGTGGTCAAGGCCATAGCGCTTCGCGCGCCCGGTCTCGAAATCAAGGATGAGCTGGAAATAGTCCCAAAACGTCCCGGCATAACGTCGCGATGCGCCCAGCCAAAACGACGGTTCCACCGTCACGCGGATGCCCTCGCGATACATGGCGGTGTAGTCATCCGTCGTCCGCGAATACATGTGAATATGTGGTTCGATAATGGTCATATTTTTCCGCCGCCCTTTCGGGGCTTGTTCTTCCTTTGATTCAACCTAGGGCTGCGCCCTAGGCTTCGTTCCCTCGCCCCTTCGGGGCGGCTCTACGTTTGTCTTCAATTTTCCCTGCAATCCAGCAAGGAGTTTTTATTTTTCACTGTCTTTGTTGGGCCAATTCTTTTCTATCACTTACGCCTTGGGCTTTGTTCATTCGCCCCTTCGAGGCTATCCACTCCAATTAATTCCATATTTTGGAATACCTGCAAGCATCAGGGCTTGCGGGCGACACCGCGCTGTTTCATATCCGCAGCCCCAACGGGGGCAGCTGGGACCAAGCCTAGGGCACAGCCCTAGGCTTGGATGATCCCCGCTCGCAAAGCCCTGAAAGGGCGGCGGGAGCTTAGTCCCATACATAGCGTTCATCAAACTCCAAACCTGTCTTCTTGAAAAACCGTCGCAGTTCGTCCTGAAAAGGTTCAACGCGATGGTGCTCTTCCTGTTGCCGCACATATTCCAAAATCGCAGGCAGACGCGAGGCAGAAACCGAGAAAGCTCCATAGCCTGCTTGCCAATGAAAACTCCGATAACCGATGCCTTGAGTCTTGAGCCACTTAGACGAAGACGTTTTCACATCTTCCACAACATGGGCCAAAGCAAGATTCTTCGACAGACGAAAGACCAGATGAACATGGTCACAAACCGAGCCGACGCCAAGCATAGGGCACTCTACCTGTCGTAAGATTCCTCCCAGATAGCTATGCAGGTGCTCACGATCTTCGCTTCGGAGAACAGGCTCACGATTTTTTGCCGAGAAAATCAGGTGGACATAAAGCTGGGCCAAGGATTGTGGCATTTGAATTTCTACCGCCCTTTCAGGGCTTATCCTTCATTCTTCCTATTCAGCCTAGGGCTGCGCCCTAGGCTTTGCTCCTTAGCCCTTTTGGGGCCAATCATCATGCACCGCCACAAAGCTTACAGCAGCGACGACTGTTTGCCACCCGGCTTCAGACCAAACTTAGCGTAAGCGCGGTCGGTGGCGACGCGGCCCTGCGGTGTACGGTGGAGATAACCTTCCATGATGAGGTACGGCTCGTAAACTTCCTCCAAGGTGTCGGCTTCCTCGCCCACCGAAACCGCGAGCGAGCTGACACCCACCGGCCCGCCGCCGAACTTCTGGATGATCGTCTCCAAAATGCGCTTATCCATTTCGTCGAGACCATGCTCATCAATATCAAGCATCGCGAGCGCTTTGTCGGCCACGTCCTTGGTAATCTTGTTGCCGGCCTTGACCTGCGCGTAGTCGCGCACCCAGCGCAATAGACTATTGGCAATACGTGGTGTACCCCGCGCGCGCCCGGCAATCTCCCGCGCACCGGCCTCGTCCACATCCACATTCAAAATCCGCGCCGAGCGCGTGATGATGGACTGCAAATCTTTGGCGCTGTAGTAGTCCAGTCGCGCGTTCAATCCAAAACGCGAGCGCAGTGGCGCGGTCAGCAACCCGCTACGCGTCGTCGCGCCGATCAGTGTGAAGCGCGGCAAATTCAGCCGGACGCTACGCGCATGCGGGCCTTGGTCAATCATGATATCAATGACGAAGTCCTCCATCGCCGAGTAGAGATATTCTTCCACCGCCTTCTGCATCCGGTGGATTTCGTCAATGAAGAGCACGTCGCCACGCTCCATGCTGGTCAGCAACCCCGCGAGGTCGCCGGGCTTATCAATCACCGGCCCGCTGGTCGCCTTGAGGTTGGCACCCATCGCCTCGGCGAGGATGTTCGCCAGCGTCGTCTTACCCAGCCCCGGCGGACCGGAAAGCAAAACGTGGTCAAGCACATCGCCGCGACCCTTCGCCGCCTCAACGAAAAGCTCCAATCGCTCACGCACCTTATGCTGACCCACAAAGTCGGTGAACCGCGCCGGGCGCAGAGTGATATCGAACTCCACGTCCTTCTTGTTCAACGTCTCGCTGACGAAATGTTCGCTCATGTTTTCCAATCCTTGGAAACCCCGACAGTTATTTTCTCCAAGGCTTGGAAAAAATCAGCCCGCGTGTTTCCAAAGTTCGGAAAGTGTAACCGCCCGCGCGGAATTTGCCAGCCGGAGTTTTACATCCGCCGCGCGCGCTAGGCGCCGGACCCGCCCGCGACGCGCGCGGTAATCGGCGGTGACGTGTTGGGCGGCCAGAGAATCCCATGCGCCTCATCGGGTTCGTCATGAAACTGAATATCCATAAACCCAGCCTGCTCCAAGTTACGGACAATGCCGGCGCGTGAAAAAAGACGCATCTCCAAAGTCGCGCCCGCGCCGCCATGAAAGACCAGATTGTGGAATTCCTGTTGCCGCCCATCGGCGGTACGGTTGTGTAGCACGGCGTTGGGGTGGCCGGAATGCAGCACTTCAAAATCATACAGATCAGGGAAATGCTCCCGCGTCTCGCCTTCCATCACCCAGGGAACGGTGAGCAGAAAGAGCCCTCCCGGCTTGAGCAACCGCCGCGCATTGATAAAGGCAAGCGCAACCGGCGGCGCAACGTGCTCTAACACATCTGATGAGATTAGGAAATCCAACGTATTGCACTGATCATCCGGTATATTGGTAATATCAAGCTGCGGTTCTTTATGATAAAAAGTATTGGTATAATTCAAGCAACGCGTCAAGGGACGAGCGTAGCCACCCCAGTCGCTCATCCCCGCTCCACGCAATGTTTTGCGTAGTGGAAAATCAGGCAGGGCTATGTTGTCGCCGAAGCAGTGCAGTGCCAAGAGGCGGATGACGGCGCGGAAACGAACCGTCGAGCCACAACGCGGACACGATGGTAATTCCCGCCCAATTGCCGCCAGCGCCCGCACACAATATCGCCCGCAAATGTTACACTGGAAGGCAAGTTGCCCATCGCACACCTCCCCAGCCTCTCGCCGTCGTCGCAGCCACCATTTCATTATACTGTGCATTTCCTCCTCCTCCTCCTCTCTGTCTAGTTCGACATTTCAAAAGCCCAACCACCCGCGCGGAATTTGCCAGCCGGAATTTCAGCCGGTCACAATATGAACAAACATTACGGGGCCGCAAGTTTTGTGCCTGTGATCCTGAAAAGTACGGGACGTTCATCCGGTCCGGAGTCGATCAGGCGTCCATCCGGAAGCTCCGCCCGGATGAGAGGATAGCGCCGGGCTGGAGGCGGCAGTTTGCGCGTATAATCGAACCGGAAGTCGTTGATGAGATCGGCCAGCGTCACATCGCTTGAGTTCCGGATGATGAACTTTCCGGTCTTCGTGAAAAATCCCGGCCCGCCGTAGCCGGCAACCAGAATATTCGATGAATCCGAAACGCGGAGGATCGTCGAGTATCCTTCGTTCTTAATGCCGTAGATGGCAATGTTGTGCGCATTTTTCATTTCCACCTCGGCCAGGCCGCAACAGTATTGGAGGTGTGCGTGATAGATGGAAAACGGGCCGCCGGTGTTTTCAATCAGAATACGGCGGCTGTTCGGGCCGTGCAGCCGTCCGTCGAGGGCATAGAACGGATACCAGCCGCCCGCGCCGTGACCGTGCACGCGGTAGAGCGGCCAGTCCGGCGTGCCGCCGGTGTCGTTTTTCGTGTAGAAATCGTCATGGGGTTTCTGCGCCCCGGGGACATTGTGCCTGACCCCGTTCATGTATTCGCTCAAGGGGTTGACCTGTTCCCAGGTCCAGTTGAGCCAGGGTCGAAGCCCGGCGGCGAGCGGCACCAGTTCGTTTTCGGTGTAACCCGTAATCGAGTTCACACTGCGGAGCAGAGATCTGCCGCCGCACATCCAGTCCAGCACGGAAGCGGCCTTCACATCCTCGCGCGGCATAAAGACGCTGAAGAAGGCAAGCTGTGTCGCCGCATCTGCCGTATCGGCGGTGCGGAGCGCCGGCTGCGGCTTCGCGGGATCGTTGAAATCGCCGCCCTCGACCAGAACGGGGCAGATCATCGAATACGACGGACTGATGCCGATGAGCTGTGTGCGGGGCTTTAACTGCAACGTTTTGGAAATACGGTAAGCGCCTTTCGGCAGAAACAGCGCCTGATTTTCGTCAATCGCACGCTGCAGGGCGGCAGTATCGTCGGCCTTGCCGTCACCCTTGGCGCAATATGGAGCGTCCTTGACATTAATGACGCCCGGCTGGTTCCACGCCGGAAACGCGGTATCGTCCCACAAGATGTGTCGCGTGCGAAGATCGGCGGGCGGCGCGGCCTCGGCCACCACCTGGCTGACGATGCCGTTGGTTTTGACGCCGTCGCTAAAGATCGAGGCCGGACCCTTGTCGTAATCAAACGATGCGGCCAGTTCGACGACATGATTCCATCCGCCGGAAGCAGCCGGTGTCACCCCGCCATGCTGACTTGAAACCAAAATCGGCCCGGCGCTGCGAACCCATGTGTTGCGCAAGTAGGCGGCGCTTTTTGCATTGATCGCCGGGACCGGATCCTTGCCGGAAGCGCAATCAATCCGGCAATCCACCAGCGAAATACTGCCATCGTTGGCCCCCGTGGAGCGCACGGCGGCCGCATGATCAGGCAGTTCGAACTCGCAACCGACCAGCGTCAGAGAACCCCGCTGCTGGTAGTGGATCGCGACCTCACGCTGGCCGCTGAAGCGGCAGCCGACCAGCGTGGAACTCGGCTCGACCGAGTTCAGCATGGCACCGATCTGTCCGCCCCGAACCGTCAGGTTGAAAACCGCGCCGCCGCTTCCCGGAGCGCCCAGCAGACCGGTGTAACCGTCGCCCGCTTCCAGCGTGCAGTCCTGAATCGTGGAGCCTTCGGCGGCTCCGAAAGACACCGCCGCCGCGCCGGGATTGCCGGAACCGATGCGGACATCAATCCCGTAAAGCGTCTGATGGTATCCCGTCTGCGGAACATCGCGCCGCAGCGGGGCTTCCGGTTTTTCGCGGCTCCACGCTCTGGAATAAAAATCGAGAACACGCTTGGGTCTGGCCGGGTTATCAAAGCCCGGTGAGTTTGGCGCCAGCACGATGCACGGGCGCCGGCTTCCCTGGCGCTCGCCGATCAGCACGCACGGCCACGTTTCGGTGAACGGCAGGTACTTGTTGTTCGGAGTGCGCTCGTCCGACCACCCGCCCGGACAGGGGATCGTATCGCTGACGGTGTAGGCGCCGAGCGGAAACCAGACCGCGAGTTTATGATGCCGGACGAAGAACACCGCATCGGCAATCGCTTTGGTGGAATCCTTGACTCCGGATGGATCGGCGCTGAACGGAGGTTTGGTGACGTCGATGAATCCCGTGCGCAGCAGCGTCTGCTCCGGCAGCGCGTTCAGGGCCGCCACATCATCAACATTGATGCCCAGCGGGTCGTCCGTCCGGAACAGCGCGGAAGCCGCTGCGCCGGCGGCCGGCATTGCGCCCGGCGAAGCCAGCAACAGAGCGGCGAACAAAGACAGCCGGATTTGTGTTTTCATCTTTTTTCGTCCTGATTTTTGATGTCTATGCTTTCACAGCGGTGTTTGCCGGCGCCGAGCGTGACGACATAACGTCCGCCGGTCTGGACGGCTTCTTTCGATTCTTTGCCGTCCACCAGACAGGATTTGCCCAGAGGAAGCTCAATACGCGCCTGCGTCCCCTGCGGCACGGTGACGGAAATTTCAAAGCGGTTTTTCTGCCGCTCCCAGCGCACCGGGATGTCGCCCGCCGGGCTCGGCACCACGCCTTCGGCCCATTCAAGCCCGCCGCACTTCGGCGCAACCTGAAATTCGGCGAAGCCGGGCTTGAGCGGTTTCACGCCCAATACTTCGGTGGACAGCAGAAAGGCCGGCACAGCGGAGGCGCTCTGGGCGACACTGCGATAGCGCGGAAGCCATGCCCATGTGCCGGAACGTAATGAAGTCATATAGGAGCGCTCCTCCCATAAAGTCGGGTTGGATTGAAGCAGAAGCATCCGTCTGAACCGTTCGCGCAGATATCCCGCAGCCAGATCATCACGCCCTGCATCGAAACAGGCCTGTGCCAGAAAATGGGTGAACGGCGCATCGCACTGCACCAGATCCGGAGCTGTCGCCGCCAGATTTTTCAGGATGATTTCGCTCCGTCCGTCTTTTCCCAGTCCGGCCAGCAGGGCCAGCGCATTGGCGTGTTCGGAGAACTGCTTCGTAACCGGCCTGCCGTTCACAAGCGCGTCGGCGTATAACCCGCGTCCAGGCACCCAGAAGAGTTCGTAAACCTTCGCCGCAATTCCGTCTGCCATCCGGCGGCAGTCTGCCTCGGCCTGACTGTTTCCGGCGGCGGATTCGGCATCGGCCAGGCCGCGCAACAGCAGGACAAAAAACAGGTTTTGCGGCGCGCCGGTGCCCCTGTTCCACAGACCCGGTGCCCAATCGAGCCAGGAGACGCCGGGATATTTCTCAATCAGACCCCGGTCATTCAGCAGGCCACGAAGATAGCTCATATAGGCGCGGTAGGCCGGTAAAACCATGTCTTCGTCGTATTCCGCCGGCGTCGCGAACAGGCGGTATTTATCCAGCGCATACCACGTTTGCAGCGGATGAAAAAATGCGTGCTGCTCCTTGCACTCTCCCGGACCGAGCACATGCAGCAAAAACCGTTTTTTATCCGGATCGCGGGTTATCTGACGGCAGTAATACCGGGCCAGCGGCAGGTTGCCGCCGGTAATCCAGCAGGTCATCAGCGACCGATTGCCGCACTCGCCGGTCCAGGGGCCTTTTTCCCTGATCGCATTGTCCATGAACAGATCCTGCGTGGTTACGCGCACGGTGCGCTCGCTGGCAGCCCACAGTTCCGTCAGCACCGGATCCGAACAGGCAAACCGGCCGCGCAGCGGCAGCGGCGGATCGCGTTCGATCAGCCCGAACCGGTGGACTTTCAGCGGCCGGCTGAGGTTACGGAATGTCAATTGGACGTAGCGCACCTGCTCCCAGTGAAAGCTTTCCCAGGTCTGCCGCCCCTGCCGGAGCATCACCCGGTCGGCTTTGTTCCCCGCTTTGGTTTCCCATGCCTTGTCACCACCGTAAAGCACAGTCGGAACCCTTCCGCCGATCAGTACCTGCGAGTAGCCGATGTCCACCTGCGCACCGTCGTCGCCTTCCACATCCAGATAAAAATTGCCGTTGATCAGCCGCCCGAAGTCGAGCACCACTGTCGCGCAGCGTACCGACGGCGTCTGATCGTGCTCGCGGATAAATTGGTAGAATCCGGGCACTGTCGGCTGACATCCGCTGTCCACCACCGCCGGTCCGCGGGCCGGATCAAGGAAGCCTTCAGGCGCCGTGATCCTGGCCGTGCTTAACTCTTCCCACGGCTCGTAGGCCAGCCGGAGCGCCAAGTTGCCGTACGGATCTGACGGGCTCAACTCAACCGCTTCCGCAAGCCTGACGATTTTCTCCGGGGCGACAAAAGACCGTTTTACGGGCGGCACCGGATCGGATTCCAGTTCGTTCGCGTCCGGCTTCTTCCCCTTCATCACCGCCTTCCAGCCTTCGGCTTTGAATCCCGGCAGCCGCCAGCCGGACGGTTCTTCCCGCTGGTCGTATATTTCTACAGGGGAATGAGCCGTGGAACGGAGATTGGTTTCCGCCCAAGCTTTGCCCGGGGCATTGAGCCACGTCTCATCCGAAACGACACCGGTTCCGCCGCCTTCCAGCCGGCACAGCAGACGGCTTTTCCCTTTTGAATCAAAAGTCTCGATGGTAAGCACGTTCGGACCGGGCTTAAGCCATTCTCCGACCTGATAGGTCCGATAAACCGGCGGGGCGCCCCGCCGCGAACCGTCGCCCGCAAACCGCCCGTTCAGATACACCCGGTAAAATTCTTCTCCGTAAATATGCAGCCGCGCAGCGGCGGAAACACTCTCCAGCGTAAACTCGCGCCGGAACAGCTGGTAAGGATTTTTATCGTTTCCGCTCACCCATTGCGCGCCGCCCCAGTCGCACGCAGCATTTTCCACCGTAGGCGCACCGGCGACGGCGGCAGTCAGCCCTGAATCGCCGGTTTGCGCAATGGACTGCAAACCGCCCGCGGCAAAAACAAACAGTAGAACCGGCAGAAACTTTGTCTTCATTTTGACCTTTCTTTTTTCTGATGACTGCGTCTCTATGTGCGCAGCAGCGCCTGCTCCGGCAGCGTGTTCAGGGCCGCCACATCATCAACATTGATACCCAGCGGGTCGTCCGTCCGGAACGGCGCGGAAGCCGCTGTGCCGGCGGCCGGTATGGTACTCGCCAGAACAAGCAGCCAAGCAGGAAGAAATATAATAGAGTGGAAATTCATTTTCATGCGTGTTTGTTCCTTCACTAAATTAAGAAAGTGTTTGGGCGCGGCCATCGCTGACGCACTGTTTTCCGTCCGCTTTATACCCCAAAAAAACATGGCTGCATTTTCATCTGGCGCGGCAGCAAGTCAAGCGTGGAGCTTGCGTAGCTTCAGGAGCGGGAGCAAGCGTCCGGCGTTGGCTAAACACGGGATGGCAAGATACCTGGCAAATCAATCGCAAACGGGTTCAGGATCAGGCTGGTCGTAGTCCGGGAAAACCTGCTCTCATCTGCGGGGGGAGTTTTGCATCAGCCCGCCAGTGCGGCACGAACCACGTCTTCGACGGTGGCGCTCGGTTTCAGTCCGGGCAAGACTTCACGGACGCGTTTCTGGGCGTCAGCTTGTTTATAGCCGAGCGAAATCAGCGCGAGAATGGCATCGCGGGTGCGCAGGTCGGTGGGGCCTGTTTCCGGCGCGCCAGCCACAGCTTCGAGCGCATCGCCTTCGCTCAATTTATGGCGCAGCTCAACAACGATCCGATCGGCGGTTTTCTTACCGATACCGGAAATTGAACTCAAACGCTTCACGTCGCCTTCAACCACGGCCAGCTTGAGGTCACGCACGCTCAAGCCGCTCAGCGCACTGAGCGCGGTTTTTGGACCAATACCACTGATACCACGCAGCATTTCGAACAGACTCCGCTCGGCTTCGGTGATGAAGCCGTAGAGGTGATGCGCGTCTTCGCGCAGGTGGTCATGAATCAAAACACGACACGGCGCGTTTTCGTCGGGCAAGCGGTCGAAGCTGCTCAACGGAATAAAGACCTCGTAACCGACGCCATGGACATCGAGCACGATGCGCGTCGGCGCTTTCTCCACCAAAGTGCCTTCGAGAAAAGTAATCATAGGTGAAACCTGAAATTTGAAACCTGAACCCTGAAACCTGAAACTTGAAAGCGGAAGCTCATTTTGCGATTGGCTCCAGAAGATGACCACGAGCGGCGACACCTTGCACGATTTTAACATGGGCGGATTGCGGCAAGATTTCGGTCAGACAGGTGCGCCCCACCATGACGCCGGGCTGCTGCTCGATCGCATTGCCGGTGACAGGATCGGTTACGACGTGTGGCGCATCGCGCGCGAGGAATTCGTCGCCGATTTTCAGGCCGACGTTTTCGCCGCCGTTGATCACCCAACTCGCATGCTTTTCAAAATCCACGACGGCAACAACGGGCGGAATTTCCCGGTCGAGGCGATAAGGATAAAGCAGCGTGCCGTTGGCGGCGTGCCGGGGCGTCTGGCAGCCCGCCAGCATAGCCACCGCCAAGGTCATCAATAACCACCGCCCAAAATGCGTCATGGGCGGATGGTAAAGCGCCCCGGCGCGCGGGTCAATCGCGCAGCGAGCCGGCGAATTACACCGACTACAATTCTGAAAAATATTTTTCAATATCACACAATTTCGTCATAATTTTTTACCAGATCACTGACGCCGTAACAGTTCAGTCTGTTGTAAAACAAGTAGTTACGCCTAAAGGCTTGTCTGTGGCACGATTGCTGCTAAGTTTCAGCCTCGTTGCCCCGGAAGTGGGGGCATGTTTTATCGCCGACGTGATCTTGCGACGGCGAGGCAAAGTAAAAAACAAACGGTTGGTTAACGAAAAAGGAGCGAGACCCATGAGCTGCTGCTGCGAATCAGAAAATCAGAAATCTCTGCCCGAATTATTCGGATCGGATGTGTTCAACGATGCCGTACAACGTGCGCGGCTGCCGAAGAACATCTATAAGAAATTGCGCGCGACGATTGATGATGGCAAGGAACTTGATCCCGCCATTGCCGACGTGGTCGCCAATGCAATGAAGGACTGGGCGCTGGAGAAAGGCGCCACGCACTACTGTCACTGGTTCCAGCCGATGACCGGGATCACGGCCGAGAAGCATGACTCGTTCATCTCCCCGACCGGCGACGGCCAAGTCATGCTGGAGTTTAGCGGCAAAGACCTGACGCAGGGCGAACCGGACGCATCGAGTTTCCCCTCGGGCGGCATCCGCGCGACGTTTGAAGCCCGCGGCTATACGATCTGGGATTGCACCTCGCCGGTCTTCATCAAGACCGACGGCACCAACACCACCCTCTTCATCCCCACCTCCTTCGCCTCCTATACCGGCGAAGCGCTTGACAAGAAGACCCCGCTGTTACGCTCAATGCAGGCGCTGAACAAGCAGGCCGTCCGCGTGCTGCGTGCCTTGGGCAACACCACCAGCAAACGCGTCACCGCCACACTCGGCGGCGAACAGGAATACTTCTTGGTGGAACGGGAACTCGCCGAAAAACGTTCCGACCTCGTTTATACCGGACGCACGCTGTTCGGCGCACCGCCGCCCAAGGGCCAGGAACTGGAAGACCAGTATTTTGGCGCCATTCATGAACGCGTCGCCTCGTTCATGGCCGACCTCAACGAAGCGCTGTGGAAACTCGGCGTCAACGCCAAGACCCAGCACAACGAAGTTGCGCCGGCCCAGCACGAAATCGCCCCGGTCTATGCCACGGTCAATATCGGCGTGGATCACAACCAGCTCACGATGGAACTGATGCAGCGCATCGCGCGCAAGCACGACTTCGCCTGCCTGCTGCACGAAAAACCCTTCGCGGGCGTCAATGGTTCCGGCAAACACAACAATTGGGCGATCGGCACCGATGACGGCGTCAACCTGCTCAACCCGGGCAATAACCCGCACGACAACATGCAGTTCCTGGTCTTCCTGTTCGCGGTCATCCGGGCCGTGCACAAATATTCCAGCCTGTTGCGCGCGACCGTCGCAACGCCGGGCAACGACCACCGCCTCGGCGCCAACGAAGCGCCGCCGGCAATTGTCTCGATCTTCCTTGGCGATCAGCTGACGGACATCTATCAGCAGATCAAGAAAGGCGGCGCGAGCAGTTCCAAGCAGGGCGGCCACTTGCAATTGGGCGTCACCACGCTACCGGCGATTCCGAAGGACACCACTGACCGCAACCGGACCTCGCCGTTCGCCTTCACGGGTAACAAGTTCGAGTTCCGCATGGCCGGTTCCTCGCAATCGCTCTCGGGCCCGAATTTCGTGCTCAACACGATCGTCGCCGAAACGCTGGCAGAAATCGCCGACAAGCTCGAAGGGGCCAAGAACCTCAACGAGGCCGTACAGAATCTGCTCCAGAAGTACGCCAAGGAGCATGAGGCGATCATTTATAACGGCGACAACTATACCGAGGAATGGGTCAAGGAAGCCGCCAAGCGCGGATTGCCGAATATCCGCAACTGCGTGGACGGCATCCACGCCATGGTCGCGGCGGAGAACGCCAAAGTGCTGATCAAACACGGCGTACTCCCGGAGAAGGAAGTCCACGCCCGGCACGAAATCCTGCTGGAGAACTACGTCAAGGTCATCAACATCGAGGCCAAGACCGCCTTGCAGATGGCCCGCCGCCAGATTTTCCCGCATGTGATCAAGTTCGCCGGCGATATCGCTTCCAGCATCAACGCCGTCAAGGCCGCTGGTGTCACGCCGACCGCGCAGAGCAAGTTGCTCAAGCAGGTCAACACGGGCATCGCCGAGATGAGCGACGCGATCGACAAGCTCGCCGCCGCGACCGACAAGGCCGCTGACGCCGGTCACGCCGATAAGAAGGCCGCGGCCTACCGCGATCTCGTCGTTCCGGCAATGGCCGAGCTACGCAAGATCGTGGACGGCCTCGAAGTGATCGTGGGTGCCTGCCACTGGCCGCTCCCGACCTACGCGGATATGCTGTTCAGCCGCTAAGCGCCCGGTTCAATCCAAACGGCAAGAACCCCGACCTTTTTACTGGTCGGGGTTCTTTTTTTCCAAAACTTGGAAGGTAGCCGCGCCACCGGGGTGTGTTGGAGTACTGGAAATGATGGAGTATGGAGTGCCAGGTCCGTGACCTCGTCACCAGCAAAAGCTCAGCCCCTTCTTGTGGGCGGGAGCTCCAGCTCCCGCGCAACACAACATAGGGCGATCAACGCGGGAGCTGGAGCTCCCGCCCACAAGAAGCCACAAACGGGAGCGTTCGTAGTGTCCATCAATACGTTCTCCGGCGCAGCACTCCAAAACCCCGTATTGCTACGCTGTCCGAGTCCCTAGTCTTGGCGCATTACCCAGACTTTGGAAAATCGAAGATTTTTAGTCGTGCGGCTTGTCATTGAGTTGTTGCGCCGCGCCTTTGGCGGTACGAAAAAGCAGCGTGCCTAGCACAAACAGCATTAGCGCGATGGCCGCGCCGAATACCCACGGACTATTCAGCCAGCCCAACGGCCCGCCCGCCGGTCGGAACGTTTTGTTCTCCACCGGCGTGCCGAGTTTCCATTCGACGGGTTTCAGTTCGCGTCGCGCCAGCGCTAAGACGCTCGTCACGTCATAGTTCGGCGCGGTGAGTTGCTCATTGCCACACAGGAGGCGATAGCTTCGCCCCGGCTCGGCAAGCCACAGCGCCCGATAGATCGGGCCGGAGCCGGTGATAGCACGAATGGTGAGCGGCGGATTATCGCCATCGTGCAGCACCAGCCGAATGCGTTCGGCGCGCCGCTCACCGAAATTGATTTCGAGTTCGCGCTTGGCAAAACCGGGCAGCTCGATCCGGAGAAACCGTCCGGAAGCAAAAGCGCTCCACGCCTCAACGCCATGACGAATGGTCGGTACTTGCAGCGTAACCGGGCGATTGAAATTGTTTTCGGTCATCTCCAAGGTCAGTCGGTTCAACGGCAGGCGACCCGTCTGGATGGTGACGAGCGTCGCGCGTCCCTTGTCATCGCGCTCCACCTTGAAATCCGTCAGCGGCCATGCGCGGCGCGCTTCCTCCGCGACGCCATCCACGATTTGGTTGCGCCAAAAGTTGACGCGATCCACGCGGAAAGTTTGGCGGCGCACGTCCTGCGTCCGCTGCTCCAGATTGCCCCCACCCCCGCCGGTCTGCTTCATCAATCGCGCCCACGGTTGCGCCTGCTCCTCGGTGACGTTGCTGATGGTCAGGCGGAAGCGGCGCAAGGTGTTGGCGGGCAACTTGACTGCGAGCTGCCGCAAATCCATGTAGCGGGTGTAGTCGAACAGTGGCGCCGCCGCGACGAGCGTGGTCCAAACGCCAGCTTCGTTGCAGCCTTCGACTTTGACGTTGTGCTGAAAGTCCTTGAGTGGCGTGGCCAGCGTGAAGCCATCGGCGACCGCGTTGGTGGCCGTCAGTTCAAATTCGGCTTCGATACAGTTATCCGGCAATTCCCGAAGCGCGATAAGCTTCGAAGCCACCGTGCATTGATTGGTGTGTTGACGCACCGCAGCCATTTTTTCCACCGCACGCGGGATTTCGGTGCTGGCATCGCTCAGCAGCCGCACGTCGCGGAAGTCGTCCGCCGCAGCCGTGAAAACATCGGCGTCGAACGGCACGGCGACCACGGTGGTCTGTGCCACCGGCGCGCCTTCGACCGGGCGCGACCAATGGAAGTTGTCTGGCGTCAGGGTGGCGAACGCGACTGTCGGTGCCAGCAACGTCAACAATAGTCCGCCATGTAGGGGCGCAGACTTGCTGCGTCCGCTTTGTATTACCGGCACACACCTCGGGCGCAACAAGTCCGCGCCCCTACGGAAAAGATTTCTCTTCATGGTTTGTCTCCCTTCGGCGTGGTTTGGAAAGGCTGCCGGAATTTGAGGTAGATGAACGACGCGCC
This sequence comes from Verrucomicrobiota bacterium, assembly GCA_004321905.1. Taxonomy (GTDB): domain Bacteria; phylum Verrucomicrobiota; class Kiritimatiellia; order CAIQIC01; family CAIQIC01; genus DP16D-bin41. The sequence goes on from SCQF01000023.1 coordinate 86,909, forward strand.
CAGCAAAATCACGCCGAGCACGATAAAGGCGATGATGCGATAGAAAGCGTCGAGATGCGCGAGGTCGGAAAAGAAAACCTTGAGCACGACCACGGCGAAAATCGCCAGGCCGGCGTAGCGCAAGCCGCGGACGGCACGCCGCAGGCCGAAAATTAACAGCGTGAACGCATAGATCGCCCAGAGCAACGTGATGCCGCCGGCACGCGAGCCGGGCAGAAAATGCGCCAGCACGGTGTTGAGTTCGAGCGTCAGGTAGATGAACAACAACGCCAGCGCGGCGTTGCCCGCTGTCAGCCCCAATGGTCGCGCGACTTCGTGACCGCGCAACTGGCTGAACACCATGTACAGCAGACCGAGGCAGAACGCGAAATCCAGCAAACGGATCAGCACCGGGCCTGCAACATAAGCAGGGCCATAAACCCATGTATTCTGATTCAATCCCCAGCCGAGCATGTCCACGGTGAGCAACTTGACGACGATGCCCACGCCCACCAGCGTGAGCAAGATCACCGCCCAGAACACGTTGCTGCGCCGGACAAACACAAGCAGGAACAGGCCGAGCGCGAACCACGCCACCGTCATCGCCGGCACGGCGAGCGCGGGGTAGAAAAAGCCGCACGTGTGATGCAGTTCAAATTGCGCATAGACGAAGAGCAGTCCGATGGCGGCGGTGGCGATGAGTCCGGTCAAGGACGGCTGCCACGCCTCGGAAGCGAGATCGTTCGTGCGCTCCACGGCCAGACCGCCCTTCGGCGGCGGCTGTCGTAGCAGCTTCCACGCGCCACCCAGCGCGGCAATCGGCACGCCCAGCTCCAGCAGCCGCGTGCCAAGGATTTGCAAATAGTCGAGCCACGTCGTGTCTGCCGCCAGCGCCACACTGAATTGCCGGTTGAGATCGTGAAGCGCCAACCGCCCGGCGGCGAGCAGGTAGGCGGCACAGGCGAGCAGCCGCAAAAAGCGGCTATCCAGTTTGCCGGCGAGCCAGAGCATGATCAGCCCCTGCAACGCCCAACTCGCGGTGATCCACTGTTGCGAGATCGCCAACGGTGGCGTCAGCGCAAGGAACATCGCCGCCAACGCCAAGAACATGCAGAGCAGACCGCGATCCTGCTGGCGACGCACGAGCAGCCACCACGCCAGCACGATATAGAGCGCGGCCAACGCCAAGGTCAGCAACGCGGAAAATTTTTCCGGGTAGGCCGTGGTGATGACGTGATAGCCGAGCCCGAAAAACACCATCGTGTTGGCCAAGCTGCCGAGCAATTCCAGCAGTGTGATTTTCTCCCGTGCGACGAGGTTGCGCAGAATCAGGACCACCGCATAGAGCAGGAAAAAAGCGACCAGAAAAGCCAGCACCACACCGCAATCGGCGACCACATAGTCGCGCTCGATGGCGGCAAAGGCCAAGCCATAGGTTAGCACCATACCCAGATAATTCAGCAGCGGCCACTGGCGCTGCCGAGCGATGCCGAGGATGCCCAAGCCGAGCAGCAGCATATAGCCGAACAGTCCCGGAAAATTCTTCACGCCGGTACTCAACATGATCGGCGTACCGTAACCACCGAGGATGCCGAGGACCGCGACCAGTAACGAATTAAAACTAACGGCCAGCACACCGGCGGTCAGCGTGACCAAGGCCATCAAGCCAAAGGCCGGCAGCACACCGATCAAGTGGTAGAAATTGCAGGCCGCATACATGCTGAAATAGAGCGTGGCCAGTCCGCCGCCCAGCAGCCCCTGCCCCAGCAAATGATAGGGCCGGCCCAACAAACGCACGCCGCCGACCAACATCACCAAACCCGTGACCACGCTCAACGTCACACGCGCCATCGGACCCAGCCAGCCATGCTCAATGGAATACTTCAGGAAAAAGCCGATGCCGATGACGGCGATGACGATGCCCAGCCGCAGCAGCCAGTTCGTAGCGACGGCGAATTCCCACGAGGTGCCCGGCGTCTGATATTCCTCGCCGATAATGATCCAATTCCAAATGCGCCGCAAAATTTGCAGCGCCTTGGTTTGAAACGCGCTGGGTTCTGGCTCCGGCGGTGGTGGCGGAGTCGGTGCAACGCGTACCGGCATTGGCGGCGGCGCGGCGGGTGTCGGACGCTCGAACTTCGGTTCCGGCGGAGGTACCGCCGCAGGTTTGGGCACGACCACCACCGGCGGCGTGATGATAGGTTGCGGTTCTGGTTCCACCCGCACACTACGAGCAAAAAGATTTTCCAGCAATTCGCGTTGCTCGCGCTGCTCACCACGCAGTTTCATCACGAAGATGAACGTCAGAATGGGCAGCACGACCACCGTGCCGATCGCCAAAAGCCCGAAGAGAACCGCTAACCCTTCCATAATGCCCTCGCTTGTTGAGAAACCTACCTTGCGAGGTATTCATACCCGCTTTGCCGCAGGCGACACAAGCCCGGAAGCGGCCGCTTTCCAAGGGTTGGAAAACTTGCCTGTTTGATTTTCCAAACCTTGGAAAGAATGCGTCAGGACGTACAGCGTTCGATCTCGATGGTGAGATGGGCCAGTTCGTGCACTGACCGCAATCGCTCTTTATACTCATGCAACGGGAGCGGTTCTTTGGCCATCAAGGCGATGATGCACGCGAATTTATCCTGGCCCACCGGCCAGACGTGCAAGTCGCTGATGCGTATATCGTGACCGGTTTCAAGGGCGGCCTTGATCTCGTCTTTCAACGAAGCGTCGGTTTCGCAATCTAACAAGATGGCACCCGTCTCCAGCAGCAACGCTTTGGTCCAGCGGGCAATCATCACAGCCCCCACGATGCCGATAAGAGGATCGAGCCAATTCCAGTGCATATATTTTCCGCCAAGCAGGGCGACGATTGCCAGCACAGAGGTCAGCGCATCGGCGACAACGTGCAAATAGGCTGCCCGCAGGTTGAGGTTTTTGTGCGTCTCATCGGCAGGCATATGTGCGTGTCTATGTTCACCGCCGTGAGCACCCAACAACAAGATGCTCAGCACATTCACGCCGAGGCCCGCAACCGCCACAAAGATGGCCTGATTGAACTGAATGGCGACAGGATGCCAGAGACGTTCGACAGAAATCCAGAGCATGGCAACAGCCACCAACCCCAGCAAAATGGCGCTGACGAAACCGCCCAGAATTTCGATTTTCCACGTGCCGAAGGCAAACCGGGTGTCGCCCGCCAGCCGGCGGGACAGAAAAAAGGCAAACCACGAGAGCCCCAGAGCGGCAGCGTGTGTGCTCATGTGCCAGCCATCGGCCAACAGGGCCATCGAGTGAAAGCGCCACCCGGCGATGATCTCGATGAACATCATGGTCACGGTGAGCAAAACTACGCGCATCGTGTTGCGCTCCGCCCGATCACCGGTGTAATGGAAAATATGTGAGTGTTGGAATCGCGACAGGTCGTGTTGATGCATAAAGGCCCTCTCACTAAAGAATCAAGCCGATGACAACATATCTTCTGATCCAGAAAAAGCCAAGCAACCTGCAATTTTTTCGGCCGTTGGTTACTCCTCATCCAGTTTCCGTTTGGCCGTCGAATACCCGATCGGTATTTTCCGCCCCAGCAACGAGTAAAGCGCCGGCAACACCAGCAGGGTGAGCAACATATTCGAAAAAATCCCGCCGATCACAACCGTCGCCAGCGGGCGCTGCACTTCGCCACCGACGCCAACGTTGACGGCCATCGGGATGAAGCCGACGGCGGCGACGAGCGCGGTCATGAGGACGGGGCGAAGGCGCACGAGGCAGCCTTCGCGGATGGCGAGTTCGAGTGCGGTGCCATCGGCGAACTTTTGCTTGATGAAGGTCACCAACACCAGTCCGTTGAGGATGGCCACACCGCTCAAGGCGATGAAGCCGACCGCCGAACTCACGGTGAAGGGCAGGCCGCGCAGCCAAAGGGCAAGGACGCCGCCCACCAAGCCGAGCGGGATACCGGAGGCGACGATGAACACCTCGCGCAGGGTCTTGAGGCTGAAGTAGAGCAGTACGAAGATGAGCGCCAGCGCCATTGGGACCACGAACATCAGGCGCTGATTGGCGCGCTCCATATTCTCGAACTGGCCGCCCCATTCAACGGTGTAGCCTTCGGGCAATTTCACCTGCGCGGCGATTTTCGCCTTACCCTCGGCCACGAAGCTTTTGACGTCGCGCCCGCGTACATTGCATTGCACGGTGATACGACGCTGGCCCCACTCGCGGTTGATGGTGGAGGGGCCTTCGAGTTCGGTGATCTTGGCCACTTGGTTTAGGGGCAACACGGGGCCGGAGGCGGTGGGGATGAGCGTGGCGGCGAGCGCATCGGGATCGGTACGCTGCCGGTCCGGCAGGCGCACGACCAGCGGGAAACGACGCTGGCCTTCGCGCACATCGCCCACGTGTCGCGAGCCGACGGCCTCGACCACGTTCAGGACATTGCGTGTGGGAATGCCATAGCGGGCGATGGCCTGCGGATCCACGCGCACCTGCAGGAACGTCTGGCCGGTCAACTGTTCGACGGCGGCTTCGCTCGCACCAGAAATCCCGGCCAGTACGGCTTGCACCTCGCCGCCCAACCGGCGGAGTTCCTCCAAGTCGTCGCCATAGACTTTGATGGCAATGTCGCCCCGCACACCGGCAATCATCTCGTTCAGCCGCATTTCGATGGGCTGGCTGAAGGCAGGCTTGAGTCCGGGCACCTGGTTCAGGATGATGCCTATTTTTCTGGTCAACTCCGTTTGCGTGCGGGCCTTGGTCCACTGCGCACGAGGCTTGAGGGCGAGGAAGAAGTCCGCCAGTTCCACGCCCATCGGATCGGTGGCGACCTCGGCGGTCCCGATCCGCGTCCAGATGTGTTCGATCTCGTCTGGAAATTCGAGAAGCAGGGCCTGCTCAATGCGGTCGTTTTGCGCAACGGCTTCATCCACCGAGATGCCGGCGAGCCGGACGGTGGTGCCCACGATCGCGCCCTCGCCCAGCTTGGGCAGAAACTCCCCACCCATGCGCGCGGCCAGCCACGCGGTGCCGATGAACAAAGCCAGCGCACCGAGCAGCGTGAGCTTGCGAAACCGCAGGGCCAGCCTCAGCGCCGGCGCGTAGAGCCGGTGCGCCAACCGCACCAGCCATGGTTCTTTTTCCTGCACCTGCTTCGGCAGGAACAACGAGGCCAGTACCGGGGTCACCGTAAGCGCTAGGATGAGGGAACCCAGCAGCGCGAAGATCAGCGTCAGCGCCATCGGCTTGAACATTTTCCCTTCGATACCCTCCAGCGTGAGGATCGGCAGGAAGACCATCATGATGATACCCACACCAAACGCGACGGGCCGCACCACTTCCAGCGGCGCGCTACGCAAGACCTCGTCGCGTTCCGTCGGTGTGAGGGTGCGCCCCAGTTCGTGCTGGCGCAACGCCAGCCGACGCATGGCATTTTCCATCATCACCACGGCGCCATCCACAATCAGGCCGAAGTCCACCGCGCCGAGGCTCAAGAGGCTCGCGGCAATCCCCGCCTGCAACATGAAGTTGCCGGCGAAGAGCATCGCCAGCGGAATCGCCAACGCCACCATCAAGCCGGCGCGCAAGTTACCCAGGAACGCAAACAAGATGGCGATAACCAGCAAAGCGCCGGCCAGCAGGTTGTGTTCGACCGTGCGAATGACGTTGTCCACGAGTTCCGTCCGGTCATAGAGCACCTCCAGCTTCACGTCTGACGGCAGGAACCTTTGCACCTCGGCCAGCCTGGCTTTGAGTGCGTGCGTCACCACCGCACTGTTCTCGCCCATCAGCATGAAGCCCAAGCCCAAGACTGCCTCGCCACGACCATCCGCTGTTACAGCGCCCCGGCGGATTTCGTGATCTTCCTTTACGGTGGCCACGTCGCGCACACGCACCGGCGTGCCGTCATGGCTGGTGATGACGATGTTAGCAATCTCCTGGACGTTGGTGGTCAGGCCCACGCCATGCACCAGTAGCGCTTCGCCGCCGCGCACAATCTGGCCACCGCCGACATTCTGGTTGTTCGCCTGTAGGGCCTCGACCAGTTCCTCGAACGTCAGCCGATATTTGATGAGCCGATCGGTTTCCACGACCACGTGGTACTGCTTCTCGAACCCGCCCCACGTATTGACCTCGGCCACGCCGGGCACCTTACGCAGGTGCGGTTTCACCACCCAATCCTGCAGGATGCGCAGCTCTGTCGGCGCACGATTCGTGTCCGTGGAACGCACGACGTAGTGAAACACCTCGCCCAAACCGGTGGCGATCGGCCCGAGTTGCGGCCGCGCCAGGCCCTCCGGCAACTCCACCGACTGGAGCCGTTCCGAGATGAGCTGTCGTGCCGTGTAGACGCTGACGTGGTCGGTGAACGTGGCGACCACTTGCGACAACCCGAACTTGGAGATTGAGCGCACATTATGCAAACCCGGTAAACCGCTGATGGCCAGCTCCACCGGCAACGTGATCTGCGCCTCTGTTTCCTGCGGATTCAACGCCGCCGCAGTGGTGTTGATCTGCACCTGCACCGGCGTCGTATCCGGAAAGGCGTCAATCGGCAGGAGGCTCAGGCTCCGCCCGCCGATGATGACCAGCCCGAGGGTCAGCACACAAACCAGCAGGCGGTTGTTGAGCGAGAAGTTGATGATCCAGTTCAGCATGGCAGTGTCTCCGTGAAGCGCGAGGGTCTAGTCATCCGCACAGCCCGCGCCGAGGCGGGACATCAGCATCGCCGACTTGATGGCGAATGCGTGGCTAATGACGACCGGTTCCTGTGGCTTCAGGCCCGCCAGAACCTCCAGCCGCCTGTTATGCTTCGCGCCCAGTTGCACCGCCCGCGCATCAAACAAGTTCGCGCCCTGCTGCACAAACACGAACGGCTTGCCTGCCATGTATTGAATGGCCGAGAGCGGCACCAGGAGCGCATTCCCCGTCTGGCGCGTCAGAATCCGCGCCGTGGCAAACATCTTATCCTTGAGCAGTCGCTCCGGATTGGCGAACTCCGCACGGGCACGCGCCATCCGCGTGCGCTCATCCAGCGCCGGGCTGATCCACGTGAGTTGGCCGGTGAACAGCTTGCCCGGCAGCGAATCCACGCGCAGTTCCACGCCCTGCCCGACCTGCACCCGCGCCAATACCGCTTCCGGCACTTGCAGCATCGTCCACACCGTCGCATGATCCACCAGCGTAAAGAGTGGCTTGCCCACCGCCACCAACGAGCCGCGGACGGCCATCCGCTCCACGATCTCGCCGGCGAACGGCGCGCGCACCTCCATCAACACCTGCTCCTGCGGCTTCGTCCCCATCACGTCTATCTGCTCCTCGGTGAAACCCAAGGTACGGAGTTGTTGGCACGCCGCCCGGTGCGTGGCTTCGGCTTCCTGCAACGAGGCCTCCGACGTCACGCGGTCGGCGCGCAATTTCCGTTCCCGTTCCAGCGTCTGATGGGCCAGCACCGCCTTGGCGACTGCTTCCGCAATCGAGGCGGACCAAATCTTCGCGACCGTTTGTTTCTCTTCAACTTTCGCACCCAAGTCCACATCCACCGTTTGGATGATGCCGCTCACGGGTGCCGCGATCTGGGCCAACTTGTTTTGGTTGAAGCTCACTTCCGCTACGCACTCGAGGCCGGCGGCTATCGCGCCGGTTTCCGGCAGCGCCGTCTGGACGCCCACGATGGAGCTCGAGTTGGTCGAAGGCAGCCGTATCGGCAGACCTTCGCCCGGCTTGAGCATGGCGGCGAGGTCAGGCTTGCACACCGCGCACGCTGCTTCGGGCACGCCGTGTTCGGCGCACATCTCGACGCCACCCTTGGCCTCGGTGTGGGCTTTGTGCTCGCCATGCCCGTGGCCGTCATCTGCGCCGTGCCCGGCAGGTTCGCTCTGCTTGGAACAGGCGGTCAGCAGCGTCACGACGGCAAGGGCTGTCGCGGTAACGAACTTAAACGTGTTTTTATTTTTCATGGTCGGTTTCTTATTTGATGTTCGCTGGTTGAATGGTTTACGGTTGGAGCAGCGCTTCCAATTGCACTTGGGTAATATTTAATTCGAGCAACTTTTGTTGGTAAGCCCGTCGCGCTTCCGCCGTGGTACGTTGGGTGTCCACCAGATCAATGAAGTTGAACTTGCCTTGTTCAAACCCGGTCTGCACCAGTCGCAACGCCGCGTTCGCCTTCGGCAGAATCCGCTCGCGATAGCTGGCCACCTGTTCGGCGGCGGTGCGGTAGCGCTTCAGTGCGTTCGCCCATTCGCGCTGCAACTGTTGCTGTACCGCCTGTAGTTCCGCTTCCGCCACGTTCACGTTCGCCCGCGCCGCTTGCTGCCGCCCCTGCCCGCGGTCAAGGATGGGCAAGGGCAACGCGAAGCCAAGTTGGATGATGGACTGGTCGCGCTCTCCCATCCGCCCGCCCGACACGCCCGCCTTCACATCAGGGTACGGCTCCAACCGCGCGCGGCGACTCTCCAGTTGCGCGCGCTCCAGATTCGCCTGTGCAACGCTCAAGCTCGGATGCGTGGCCAGTTGCGCGCCGGCGGTACCTTCCAGTAACTCCGCCTGCGCCGTTTCGACCAATACACCGGCCAGTTTCACGGCGCCCGGCTTGGGTTGGCCGAGCAGGGCGGCAAAGCTTTGCTGCACGGTGACCAATTCACGTTGAAAATCCGCCAAGTCCGTTCGCACCTGCTCCAACTGGACTTCCGCCCGCAATTGCTCGTGGTAAGCCGTCGCCCCGGCATCCACCCGCTTCCGTGCCACAGCGGCGAAGGATTCCGCCACCGCCACCAGTTCCGCGGAAACCTCGACCAGCCGTTCCGCGGCCAGCACCCGGGCGAAACCGGCCTTCACGTCCCGGACGATCTCCGTCCGGCGCAGGGCAAGCTCCGCTTCCGAGAGCTTCACGCCCGCACCACCAATCTGTCCATCCAGCAACTTCTTCCCTGGATACGGCAAGGTCTGCACGACACCGATGGTCTGCTTGGCATCCGAGAATCCGCGCCCGTTGCTCACCGGCCAGTCCTCGGCGCTCAACTCCAGTTCGGGATTCGACCACTGCTTCGCTTGGTAAGCCCGTCCGACAGCGGCATCCACACGGGCACCAGACGCGCGTAACTCTGGATTGTTGGCCAAGGCGAGCTGCACAGCTTCGTCCCGTGTGAGGGTTGGCTGACCGCTGCTCATGCTACAGCAAAAAATACCCAGAAAAACCGCCCATACAAAATGTTTCATGGAGAACCCCCAGTGACTGACCAGCATCCTCGCGAGACTCCGCCGAACACGGCACGTCGGGCGGCGCGAGGATTTTACGAGCAGGTCAAACGATGGGCGGACGGAAGATGGCGGAAATCAAAAGTAACGCGCGCTCCGGCGACGCAGGCGGTACAGCACGGTCGAACCAACCGGAAGGCGCGAGGTTGAGCGCATCGGACGTCACCGCGATAAAGCCATGGTTGATGCAAGCACAGTCGGAAGCAGCACACGGCGCAGCCGCACAGTCATCGTGGGCGCACAAACAGACGAGGAGCGGCAGCAGCAGACACAGCACCAGCAGTGCCCCGCACCATCGCCACAGCGAAGGTTGTGCAAATCGTTTCACGGTGTGCATAAGAAAGCACCAGAGCGGACTTGTCAAGCCAAGGCCAAAAGCTTTCCAGCCCTTGGAAAATTATTCCGCCGGCGTTGCTGCAGCCGCTTTACGGCGGCGATGGACGATGACATAGACCGTCACAATAACAACGCACGTTACAAAAGCGATAGCGCCGGCCTGATGAGCGTATTTTTTGATCAATTCCGGTTTATCGCCCACGACATAACCGATGGCCTCCAACACCGCCGCCCAGAGACCAGCGCCGAAGGCGGTATAGAAGCAGAATTTCCAGAGGTGCATCCGGGCAAGACCCGCCGGGAAGCTGATGAAATGACGGACGCCCAAAATCAGACGACCGGTAAAGGTGCTGATTTCGCCGTGGCTGACGAAAAACTTCTCCATCTTCTCGAACTTGTGCGGCGGGCAAAGAAAGTACTTTCCATATTTGAGCATCAGCGGGCGGCCCATTTTGACGGCGATGCCGTAGTTGATCAGCGCGCCGAGAACGCTGCCCAGCGTGGCCATTAGCAGTGCAATCCAGAAATTCATGTGGCCTTGCGCCACAAGGTAACCGGCTTGCGGCATCACTAATTCGCTGGGAATCGGCACAAAGGTGCTTTCCAAGGTCATGAGCGCAAACACGCCGGGATAGCCCAGCTTATGAATAACTTCCACCGTCCATTGAAAGAGTTGTACCAATTGTTCCATGTTTAGCCTCGTTTACACCGTACGGCGTGGCGCAGCATCATGCCGAAGAATCGGAGGGTGTCAACCACGGGATTGATTTTACTTTGCTCATCGCGATAGATCGTACGGACCGGCACGGAGGCGATATGCACGCCACGCGCGGCAAGATCGAGCAGAATTTCCGACTCAGCGGCATAGCGCGTGGAACTGAGCGGTTGCCGTGGCAGCACGTCCACGCGATAGAGGCGAAAACCGCATTGTGTGTCTGGAATGCGTTGGCCTATGGAGCGGCTCAACAGCCAGCTCATAACTTGATTGGTCCAGCGGCGGATGCGCGGCATCTTGGCGTTGGTCGTCATGCGATTACCGACCACCACCGCCGCGCCCGTCTGCTGATAGGCGGTCAGCAACGCGGGCACATCCGCCGGATCGTGTTGACCGTCACCATCCATCGTGACAACCGCCGTGTAACCACACTCGCGAACAAACTGGAAAGCGGTTTCCAACGCCGCGCCTTTGCCGCGATTGATCGGGTGCCGCAAGACATGCGCACCGGCAGCCTCGGCCTCCGCGGCGGTGGCGTCCGGCGAGCCATCGTCCACCACAACCACGTCCAGCGCCTGTACGCGGACAGCGCACACGACCGCGCCAATATGAGCGGCTTCCTTGAAGGCAGGAATAATTATGCAGATTTTTTCAGCCATGGTCATTTCCAAAAGTCTTCAAAAATGAACCATTGGCCAGGCGCGGAAGCAATCTCTTTTTCGAGCGCGGCGAGCCAGTGGGCGCGAATCGCGTCTTCCGATCCCGCGGTGTCGGGATAAATGGGCGGATGGCACCGCAGTAGAAACGTGTCGTCCTCCTGCCGCAGTAAAAACACAGGGACCAGCGGCGCGCCAGTATGCGCCGCCAGCCACGCCGGACCGCGTGGTAGCGGCGCGGGCGCGCCGAAGAAATCGTAGCGCTCCGTTTGGTGCGTAAAATTACGATCACCGAGCAACGCGACCATTTCGCCACGCTGGAGACAGCGCACAATGGAATAGACGGCATGGCCCAAGGGCAACACATGAACGCCACGGCTCTCGCGCTGGCGATTGAACAGCCGGTTGAGCTGTTCAATGCGTTGCGGCAAGGCGACCGCGTTGAGTCGGTAGCCGAGCGCAGTAACCACCGCCCCACCCAACTCCCAGTTGCCCAAATGCGCCGTGACCAACAGCACGCCCTTGCCGCGGGCCGCGGCTTCCTGCAAAAACTCCATATGTTCAAGACTGACGAAGCGTTGCAACTGTGCATCCGTGAGGCGGGCGAAACGAAAAAAATCCACCAGGTATTTCCCAAAATTTTGAAAGGTCTTGCGCGCTAAACCGGGCAAGGCCGTCGCGGCGAGAGTAATACCACGTGCGGAAAGAATGCGGGCCAGATTGTTCATCACCGCGCACCGGTCGCCGGTCCGCCGCCAGTAATAAAGGTCGGCTACGCGCAAGCCCAGCCAATAGACAAGCCTGCGCGGCAGGTTACGACTAAGCACAGCCGCCAGGTAATAAAGCCAGTAGCGTGTCGAACTGGAACGATCTTCCGTCATCGTGTCCAGTTTTAGACTGGCAATGGTGTTTGCGTCAACTCTTCTGCGCGATAGGACGAGCGCACCAACGGCCCCGCCGCCACATTGCGAAACCCCATCGCCCGCGCTGCCGCCGCCAGTTGCGCGAACGCCGCCGGCGTCACAAAGCGCGCCACGTCATGTTTACCGTTGCGCGGACGGAGATACTGCCCGACCGTCAACAACTCGCAACCTGCCGCGCGCAAATCACGGAAAGCTTCCAGCAGTTCGTCATCGGTCTCGCCCAAGCCGACCATCACGCCCGACTTCACCGTGGCCTTGGCGGAAGAAGACGCCGCATGGCGCAACACGCTCAACGACTGTTCATAGCCGGCGTGCGGACGAATCTCGCCCTGCAAGCGCCGCACGGTTTCGAGGTTGTGATTGAAAACGTCCGGCTGGGCTTCCAGCACGACATTGATCGCAACGGTGTCGCCGTTAAAATCCGGAGTCAAGACTTCAATCGTGGCCGCCGGTAACGCGGCACGTACCGCCGCAATCGTGGCGGCGAAGTGCGCCGAACCACCATCCGGCAAATCGTCACGGGTGACGCTGGTGATAACCACATGGCGCAGATTCATTTTCTGCGCGGCCTCAGCCACATGCCGCGGCTCCTCCGCATCCAACAAATCGGGCCGCCCTGTACTGATGTTGCAGAACTTACAGGCACGCGTGCAGGTGTTGCCTAAAATCATGAATGTCGCCGTCCCGCGATTCCAACATTCCTGCTGGTTCGGGCAATGCGCGCTATGGCACACCGTATGTAGCGCATTCTTCGTAATCAGCCGCTGAACCGCACCATAGTGCAGATCGGTTCGCAGCGGCTGACGAATCCATGTTGGTAAGCGTTGCACGGACGAATCTTCGCCCGCCTTTGGCCTTACGTCAAATCAGATTCTTTCGGTTGACGTGCGCGGCCAAAGCAAGCAGACTCCTCTGCCGTGCAACTCGAAACCGTCAGCATCATCGAACACCGCGACTATGGCGCGGGTTATCGTCTATTGCGCCTCGCCGCGCCACAGATCGCGCCACAGGTGCGTCCCGGCCAATTCGTCCATGTCCGCATTCCGCGCCTTGAAGCCAGCGTCTTGCGCCGTCCGTTTAGCGTCTTCAAAGCAGAAAACGGCGAACTGACGCTGCTCTATAAATCCGTCGGTCACGGCACCAGCGTACTCGCGGTCGCCGCGCCCGGCGAAATCGTCAGTCTGATCGGCCCGCTCGGCAACGGCTTTCCGCTCGACCTGCCCGCCGACCGCACGCCGGTGCTGGTCGCCGGCGGCTACGGCATGGCGGCGCTCTACCTCCTCGCCCGCCGCCTGCCCCAAAAAGGCGTCGTCTTTGCCGGTGGACGCAGCACGCAAGATGTGCTGTGCGTTGAAGATTTTGAGGCGCTCGGCTGGAAAGTTCACATCGCCACGCAGGATGGCTCACGCGGTGTACGCGGCCTCGTCACCGGCCCGTTCGATGCGTGGCTCGCCGAACATCGCACCAATCTCGCGCCGGAATTTTTCGCCTGTGGCCCGAACGCGATGCTGCAAGAAATCGGCGCCCGCGCCATCGCCGGCGGCTGGCGCGCGTGGTTGAGCGTGGATCGTCACATGGGCTGCGGCGTCGGCGCGTGCCTGACGTGCGTCGTCAAATTACAAGATACCGACGGCACGTGGTTCTGGGCCCGCTCCTGCAAGGAAGGTCCGGTTTTTGAAGCGCGCCAAATCCGGTGGAACGGCGAGGACGACGAAGCATGAGCACGTGTACAAACTTCGGCCCGACGGGGCGGGCCTCCTACACCAACACTGCGAACCCGCTTTTTGTAGGAGCGCTGCCCCGTCAGCGCGACGAAAACGGCGCTAGTTTCCAAGGCTTGGAAAACCGGAACATCACCTTTTCCAAAGGTTGGAAAACCCTATGACGACGCCCGACATCAGCATCAAGCTCGCCGGTATCCCGATGAAAAACCCGGTGATGGTCGCCTCCGGCACGTTCGGCTACGGCCCGGAATACGCCCCACTTGTTGATCTCGCGAAGCTCGGCGCGCTGGTCGTCAAAGGCATCTCGCCGGAGCCGTGGCGCGGCAATCCGACGCCGCGAACGGTCGAGGTTGCCAGCGGACTCATCAACGCCATCGGGCTGCAGAATCCCGGCGCAGAAGGATTTTTGCGCGATTACCTGCCGTTCCTGCGGAAATTCGATGTGCCGGTGATCGTCAACATCTGGGGTCGCACGATCGAGGGATATGCCGCGGTCGCCGCGCGCTTGAGCCAAGCCGAAGGCATTGCGGCGCTGGAACTGAACGTCTCGTGCCCAAACATCAAGGAAGGCAGCAAATCGTTCGGCTCGAACGCGGACATGTTCAAGCGCGTCGTCGCCGCCACGCGCGCGGTGACGAAGTTACCGTTGATCCCCAAGCTCGCGCCAGACGTGTTCCGCATCGGCGAGTTTGCGCGCATCGCCGAAGCTGAAGGCGCTGATGCGCTCGCAATCACGAACTCCGTACCGGCGATGGCGATTGATATCGAAACCCGGCGGCCCAAGCTGGCGAACGTCACCGGCGGACTTTCCGGCCCGGCGATCCGACCGATTGCCGTGCGGCTGGTCTGGGAAGCGGCCAAGGCGGTCAAGATTCCGATCATCGGCATAGGCGGAATTTATTCAGCGGCGGACGCGCTAGAATTTTTCATCGCCGGCGCAAGCGCGGTCGCGGTCGGCACGGCGAATTTCCTCGAACCGACCACGGCACTGACGGTGGCCGATGGACTCCGCGATTATCTGGCACGCCACAAGCTTGGCTCAATCCACGAACTGGTGGGGACGCTCGCATGCTGAAATTCCGCCGGAAAACGCTGCTGCTTGTCGCGGCAGCCACGATCATGTTTATGGTTTGGCTGCTTTATGTGCCCTACCGCCCGGAACGCTTGTTGCGCGTAATTCCGGCCAACGCGCAGCTGCTCACTATCCACCAAAATCTCGCGACGCGCTGGCCGGCCATGCTGCAAAATCCGGTACTGCAAAGTCTCGCCATGTCGGTCGGCGTAGACGCGTTTGCGCTCCGCACACTGGCCACGGATGCCGAGACGCTGCGTTGGGTTCAACGCCTGGCGGCGCACGATACCGCCCTCGCCTACATTCCGCATATTGGCGCGAGCGGTCGCCCGGCGTGGGTGCTCGCTTCGTGGCTGGGCGGCGACAGCCAGAAACTACGCCTGCAACTACTCTGGTTCCCGCCGCCGGGTTTCACACGCCACGCACCGCACAACGGCGTGCCGTATTGGACTGTAAACGTGCCCGGCCTGAAGCCCGGCGTACAACTGGCGCTGGCGTTTGTCGAAGGCATGGTGATCGCCACGTTGGGCGATGACTCCTCCGCAATATTGGAATTGCTCGACAGCAGCGATGGCATCCTGCCCTCGCTGGCCAGTGCGCGCGGCGCGAAATTCAGCGACTACCAATGCCTCGCGCCGAGCGCACCCGATCACGGCTGGGTGGACACCGGCGCACTGGTGCAGCGTAAGCCCAACACACCGGTGCCGCCGCCGTTGACGATGTCACTCACCGCCGTCGAACCACATTATGCTGAAGGCAATCTCTGCGGTCCGCTACCACTGCCGGCGGCCAAGACCAGCGCCAAGCCTATGGAAGCCGGCGATCTGGTCAAGCTTACGGGCAATCTGCCGATGGTCGCCGCACTCATCCGCACCGAAACCGCCCTGCCTTCGCTGGAGACGATCCTCGGCCCGGCCTGGAAAGATGAATTGAACGCAGCACTGCAACTGCAACATGCTGATCGCATCGCGCTGTTTTTGATGGGTGGCGACTACGGCGGACGTCTCTACGGCTTCCGTATCCCCGCGCTCATCGCCGGATTCCCCGTGCGCGCCGGCGAGGCCATGCCGGGCCTGTTGCACGGCGTGCTCGACCGCCTGAACACACAACGCGGCTGGGGTTTGATTCCGCGCGAAATCAAGATCGGCAACCACACGCTCTACGCCGTCGAGGGTACCCGACAAAATGCCTTCAGCCTGCTGCCGCCGGAAGAGCTGCCCGCCTACACCGTCTGCGACAACTGGTTCCTCGTCGCCTCCAGTCTGCGCGCGCTCACCGCCTTGGTTGCGCGCTACGACCGGCCCGAAGCCGCCGAGCAAGCGGGCACGGCGCGATGGACCGACGGCCTCGACATCGCCCGCGGCGGCGCCTATGGCTGGGTGGACTTCGCCCGCGCGCGCGATGAACTACGCCTGATTATCGCCGGCTATTCGCTCAAGCTGATGCTCGACGACCCGCGCAAGGCCGCCGGGCAGCGCCAGCAACTCAACACCTACAAAGCATGGCTCGACGCACTCGCGCCGCTCGGCCAGGCCAAACTTTGGTTGACCTCTGACGGCCAACTTTCCGCGTTACGTTTTGAAATCGGTAAATCGTCAAAATGAGTTTCATCACACAGGTAGGGACGGCTCGCCGAACCGTCCGCGGCGCTCGCGGCGCGAGCGCCCTACCCCAGAACCTGACAAATAGAGCGCTTTCTCCGAAAGCGCCGAGTTTTCGTGTTTCATCCGCTTGTCCCGACGAAGCCGGATGTAAATCTGTGGCTAAAAATGAATAAACTTCTGAATTTCTTCGCCACCGGTTTCGGTTTGGGCCGCAGTCCGTTCGCGCCGGGCACCGTCGGCACGCTACCGGGCATTCCACTCGCGTGGGCCATGAGCTTTCTTGCGTGGCCGTGGCAAGCCGCTGCATGCGTTCTGCTGGCGCTGCTGGCGATTCCGATTTGCAGCGCGGGTGAAAAAGCCGCTGGCGCCAAAGATCCGCACTGCGTCGTCGCCGATGAATATCTGACCTTCCCCATCACGCTGATCGGTCTGCCGTTCGCCTGGCCCATCGTGGTGTTCGCGTTTCTCACGCACCGCGCGCTCGACATTCTGAAACCGTTTCCCGCGCGCCAACTCCAAAAACTGCCCGGCGGACTCGGCATCACGATTGACGACGTCTTTTCTTCGGTCTACGCCCTCGCGTGCAATCATCTCGCCTATCAAATCGCCTTGCACTTCGGTTGGTTGTGACGGTTTTCCAAGGCTTGGAAAATCAGCGTGCGCGACCGGTGGCCGTGGTGAGTTTGGCGAGGCGCTGGCGAAGTGCGGACGTGAGTGCGCCAGTGCGAACGCGCCACTGCCAGTTGCCCGCGGGCTGACCCGGTGTATTCATACGCGCTTCCGAACCGAGACCGAGCACATCTTGCAACGGTACGATGGCGATACGCGCCTGATTGTGAAACGCCAGCTCGATCAAATCCCAATGAATTTCACAATCGTCGGATTTTTTGAGGTAGTCGAGAACGTAATGCCGCTCGGCGCAGACAGCCTCTGCTGAACGCGTGCCGTCGCGCTCAGGGTCGGAGCAGAACCAGCCGCGCAGCGTGTCGTTGTCGTGCGTGCCGGTATAGACCACGGTGTTTTCAGGATAGGCGGTGGGCAGTAGTTGCGCCTCGCGACCCAAGTGGCCAAAGCTGAATTGCAAGACGCGCATCCCCGGCAACGCGAATTGGTCGCGGAGCGCGTGGACTTCGTCGGTGATCAATCCGAGGTCTTCGGCGATCAACGGCAGGCCGCCGAGTGCGTCGCGAATGGCCGCGAAAAACTGCGCGCCGGGACCTTTGACCCAATGACCATTGACCGCGGTCGGCTCGTCCGCCGGAATTTCCCAGTAAGCTTCGAAGCCACGAAAGTGATCGAGGCGCACGAGATCAACCAATTCCAGCGTCCGCCGCAGACGCGCGAGCCACCATGCATAGCCGGTCTGCGCATGCACATCCCAGCGATACAGCGGATTGCCCCAGAGTTGGCCGGTGGCGCTGAAATAATCCGGCGGCACGCCCGCGACAACCGTGGGCCGTCCGCTGGCATCAAGCGCGAACAATTCAGGATGTGCCCAGACATCGGCGCTATCCTGCGCGACGAAAATCGGAACGTCGCCGATAATGCGGATGCCATGCCGCTGGGCGTATTGATGCAACGCCTGCCATTGGCGCTCGAAAAGGAACTGTTGGATTTTGATTTCACGAATGGTCGCGCGGCATTTTTGCTGGGCCAGCTGCAACGCCTTGGCTTCGCGTTGCGCGAATTTCGGCGCCCATTCCGTCCACGGCTTGCCATCATGCAATTCCTTGAGGGCCATGAACAGCGCGTAGTCGTCCAACCAGTCCGCGTGGTGAGTGCAGAACTTCTCGAAAGCCTGTTTCATCTGCGCCGGCGCGCGGCGGGCAAAGGCGCGACAGACGGCGCGCAACACCGCCAAACGTGCTGGAATCACCGCGCCGAAATCCACATGCTCATCCGAAAGACGCGGAAACTTTTTCAGTGCAGTTTTCGACAGTAAGCCTTCGGCCGCGAGCCGGTCAAAGCTGATCAGCAGCGGGTTGCCGGCGAAGCTGGAGAACGATTGATAAGGCGAGTCGCCGTAGCCGGTGGGGCCGAGGGGCAGAACTTGCCAGAACTGCTGGCGCATCGCGGCGAGGTCGCGGATGAAGGTCTCGGCCTGCGGGCCGATTTCACCGATGCCCCACGGCCCCGGCAACGAGGTCGGATGGAGCAGGATTCCGCTGACGCGCGGCAGGGTCATGGGTCACCGCTGGAAAACGAAAAATTTACGACCGGCGTAGTTGATCGCGAGCGAGGAAAGCGCCTTGGCGATGTAGGCCGCGGCCGCACCCATGCCGAACCAGCGGATTAGCGCCCAGCCAAGGCCGGTACCGATCGCCGACGAGGTGAGCGAGACCAGAAAGAACAGCGTGAATTCCTTCAGGCGCGAATGGCGACCGGGATGGAACACCCACGCCACATCAATCAGATAGGCCGTGGTGTTCGAAAAAAGAAAGGCGATCGCCATATCGCCGGCAAAATGCCATGAACGCATCTGATCGGTGAGTTGTGGCACCGCGATGTGAAACAATTTCACGATCAACTCATTTTGCGAGAGCGCCGGCAGCACCAACCAAGCACACAGCGAAAACGTCACCACATCAACCACCGTGGCGATGGCGCCGGCAATCGCATATTTGATGAACTGAATATGAACGCTCGCCTCGCGCTGCGTGAACTGCTTCAAAATATGCTTCATGTGGCTGGCTTCTCCAGGATGTCGGCGGGCGGCGGCGGATCAGCGTTGATCCAAGTTTGTACGGGAACGGGCAAGGCGCCGACCTCGGCCAACAGGCACTCGCTCTCGCCCTGCTGTGCGGGGATGCGCACCGTTTCACCGGCGCGCCGGCCTTCCAAAGCGCGCGCCAGTTGCGAATTACAGGAAATAATCCCCAGCGCTTCATCGCGATCCCACTCACCGAGAATGTTGAACGTTTCGCGGTGACCATCAGGATATTGGAGGGTAATGCACGTGCCCAAACCGGCGCTGTCCGCCGGCAAATCACGGAATTCGCTCGGCTGCACTTTGCCCAGCATCTCTTCCAGTTCGGCCTGACGGCGCAACAACACCGTCTGCATTTCCTTGGCCGCTTTATATTCAAAATTCTCGCGCAAATCGCCATAGCTACGCGCGACGCCGATTTCGCGGGCGATTTTCGGAATCTCAACGTTGGTGATTTTTTCCAGTTGCAACTGGCGTTCGCGGAAACTGCGCCGCGAGGTGACGCTCGGTCGCGCCAACGCGACAACGCCTTCGGCTTTGGCCGTGAGCACCGCT
This sequence comes from Verrucomicrobiota bacterium, assembly GCA_004321905.1. Classification (GTDB taxonomy): domain Bacteria; phylum Verrucomicrobiota; class Kiritimatiellia; order CAIQIC01; family CAIQIC01; genus DP16D-bin41. The sequence goes on from SCQF01000023.1 coordinate 106,432, forward strand.
TCCAATTCGGGATACAATTTGACAATACAACCCATCGCGGAACGGCGATCCAGTTCCGGCCAATTCGGGGCCATTTTGACGCCTTCGAGAAACTCCCGGCGTTGAACCGCGCTCAACGGACCGAGCGCAATACGCACCCACGCTTCTTCCTCGATCAATTCGCGCAACTGATTTTGCGCGCGGAGCCGTTCGCCGTTATACGTCTTCTCCAGTTCCGTCAGCGTCAACTTGATCAAAATCGGCCAAGTGTCCGGCGCCCACGTATTGAGTTGTTCGGGATGCCGGAACAACCAGAGCAAAAATTCGACTTCCGCCGTCTGTTGCGCCACGGCACCACGGAAACAGGCCGCCGCCGTCACTGCACGTTCACCCTTGAGCAGCAATTCCATCGCCTCGTTCAACGCCGAAAGTTCCAATCGCGGCAACACCTCCAACAACAAATCGGACGCGCGCGTCGCATCCTTGGTGGCCAGCCAGTCGAGGAACGGCGCCGCCAACCGCACCGGCAGATCGTGCAACGTGGTGATGAGCAACTTCGCGTGCAGGAAAACATCGGGTGTCGGTACATGCGCCGCCACGGGCAGCGTCAGGCCAAGCGCATCCGCATTGATCAGCGCACGCGCCAATTGCGCGGTATGCCGCGTGCCCGCGCCCTTGGCCGCAAACGCGAGCCGCTCGGCGGCGATGGCGCGCGTACGATCATTCCACGTCACCGCTTTACCTGCCGCGATCAATTCATCGCTGTGATCCAGAATGGGCTGCACGTGCCGCTCGGCGGCGAAAGCGGTGAACCACTCGTCGTCGTAGGCGTGCGCCTTTTCCAACAATTGGATCGGCTCCGTGCGCTTGCCGGGCAGCCGCACCAGCGGATCTTGCTTGAGTTCTTTGCGCGCGGCATCCCAGAACCGCTTCCAGTCGGCCTCGGCGACGCTATCGGGCACCAGCCGCTTTTGCAACGCGTCAGCGGGCAGCGCGCCAAAACTACGCAACGCCAACCGCACCACTTCCGCGGGATCGTCTTGCACCAACGCGCGAAATTCCTCGGGCTGTTTGTGCTTCCGTACGAGCAGATGCCCTTCGTCCGGTAATTGCAGCACCTCGGCGGCATAGGCCAGCGACAACTCGTGGCCGCGCTTCTTCGCAAAATCAATCGTCACGCGTCCATAAAACGTATCGGCACGCTGCACGACGCCAAAGCCCCACGTCTTGTCGAGGCACAACACGCCCTGTTTGAGCGTCAACAACAAATTCAACCGGCGAAAACATTCTGCGACCGGCACCGGCGCATCGAAGCCGGCGTGCGTCGTCAACATCTGCTGCTCGCGCGAGGTCGCCAGCGCCCGTTGCGCCAAGCGCAGCCAGAGTGCGCGTTTTTCCGGCGCGCCGGGATACCACGCGGCACGGCGACGTACGCTTTCCAGCGCCAGCGCCGTGGCATTCCGTTCCACCAGCGCGTCCAGCAATAATTCCGACCACGTGTCGGCTTGCTCCAAGCGGCCTTGCGCCGCCTGCGCGTCAAGGAAATCCAGCAGCGCCGGCGCGAGCGCCGGCAATTTTTCCAGTTGCGCCAAAAACCATTCTTCGTGTTGTGTCGGATCGGTCGGGATCGAGATATTTTCAGCCATTTTTTTAATCCAAGTCAGGTAAACGGGGGACTAGATAGCCGTGCCTACCGCTGCAAAGCAAGGTTTTCTTTGTTAAAAATACCGATTTCCAAGGTTTGGAAAAACAACTCCTTCCGTTTTCCAAGGCTTGGAAACCAGACCGGCGTAGTTTAGAAAGCGGCATGAACCGACGCAAATTTCTACACTCCACCACGCTCGCTGGCGCGGCGCTGGCCACCGGCCAAGTCCATGCCGCCCCAAAATTCGCTGATGCCTCGTGGCAAAGCCTGCCCCGCTGGCGCGGCTTCAATTTGCTCGAAAAATTTATTCGTGGTGTGCACGACGCGCCCTTTGAGGAATCCGATTTCGATATCATCGCCGAGTGGGGCTTCAACTTTGTCCGGCTGCCGTGCGATTACCGCATTTGGACCGAGGCGCCCGGCCACTACCGCGAAGCACCGCTCAAGGAAATTGATCGTGCGATCCGCTTGGGCCGCGAACGTGGTATCCACGTGCTGCTGAATTTGCACCGCGCGCCGGGATACACGGTCGCCAAGCCGCAACCGGAAAAACTCGACCTCTGGGCCGACGACACCGGCGGCGAGGAGGCACGCCGCCAGTTCGCCGCGCAGTGGCAGATGTTCGCCGAACGCTATCGCGGAATTCCGTCGCGCGAGCTGTCATTCAATCTCGTCAATGAACCGCCACGTATTCCGGCAGAAAAATATATCCGCGCGTGCGCGGCGGCGGTCGAAGCGATTCACCGCGCCGACCCCGACCGGTTGGTACTGGCCGATGGTTTGGAGTATGGACATATTCCCGTGCCTGAATTGAAGGCCCTGCGGATTGGTCAATGCACGCGCGGTTATGACCCGATCCAACTCTCGCACTACCGTGCGGACTGGATCAAAGGCAGCAAAAATTATCCGCTTCCAACGTGGCCGATGTTGACCCATCCGACGGCTTTTCTCTGCGGTAACCTCAAGAAAGACTTGCAGTCGCCGCTGATCTTACAGGGCAATTTCCCGGCAGGCACAAAACTCGCCTTGCATTTGACGAGGCTTAGCGCTTCGCCGCACCTCGTCATCAAGGCTGATGGCCAGACTTTACTACAGCGAAGTTTTGCAACCACCCCCGAAAATCACCAACCGGAAGTCACGGATGTGCTGGAAACCGAGTTATCCGCTACGGCGCAAGAAATTTCTATCGCCGTGGAAAAAGGCGACTGGTTGAAGTGGCAGGAACTCCACATCGCACCTCCGGCACAACCCGTAACACGACTGCGCTCCCTTGATAAATGGGGTGGAAAACCGGGCACTTGGGTGATCGGCCCGGATGGCGTCGCGCAATGTGCGAGCGGCAACAAGATCGAATGCGATCGCGATGTGCTCTGGAACAGAAGCGTCGAACCGTGGATCAAGCTACGCGATAGCGGCGTCGGCGTGATGGTCGGCGAATGGGGTTGCCATAACCGGACGCCGCACCCGGTCGCGCTCGCATGGATGCGCGACTGTCTGGCGAACTGGCAGCGCGCAAACTTCGGCTGGGCGCTCTGGAATTTGCGCGGTAGCTTCGGCGTACTCGATAGCGAACGCAAGGACGTCGCCTACGAAAACTTCCGTGGTCACAAACTCGACCGCCAGATGCTGGAATTGCTTCGCGCGGGATGATGGAAATGAAAACGGCAAAACATATTCTGATGGCAACGCTGGGCTTATCATTAGTATTTAGCTCGTCATGCGCGTTATGGGAGACGTCCTCAACGCACGGCATGTGGGAGGCAACCAATCCACACGTGAGGGTATGGGTGTCGGCCACAGAAGTCACAGAACAACAATTAATCGCCAAGAAAATACCTTATTACAAATCGACGGGCGTGCTGGGCACTGGTTACCTGATTCCGAAAAGCACCGCAAGACAACTGGGTGACTACACGATAAGGATTCTGGCCACTCCAGTCTTGGTCACAGTTGATGCTGCAACTATCGTTACGGTAATAGGTGTAGTTGCTCTTGCAGAGGCCGGCTACTCAGGAACTTTTCACAGATGAACTGCCGAACCAAACGCTTGTGCTACAACTTTCTCACTGTGGTGGTAAAGTTTGCTTAAAATCCATGGTTGACACCCGGCGGCGGATGGGCATAATGCGCCCCTCTTTTTTGGAACGGGAGACGTGGTAACTATGATGACCCTTATGGATCGAGCGCAGGAGCGGATGCCGAATTTGCCGCTATTGGTGAACGTGGTCGCACGCCGTGTACGCCAGTTGAACGGCGGGCAACGTCCGATGGTCAAGCCGGAGAACCAGTTTACGTCCAATTTTGAATTGGCTTTGCGTGAAGTGGCCGAAGGCAAACTCGCCGCCGAAACCGCCGTCACGGCCGCGCAGCAGCCTTCCGCCGCGGAAAGCCTGCTCTCGCTCTAAGTGCCGTCCGTCAGCCCCGGCAAGCGCGCGGCCATGAGCACCCTGCCTCCAGCGTCGCCGTCCGGCTTCAAGGTCGTGGCCCAGAATCGCAAGGCGCACCACGACTATCACATTCTCGAAAAGATCGAGGCCGGTCTGGCGTTACGCGGGCCGGAGGTCAAGAGCATCCGCATCGGCGAGGTCAGCCTCGGCGAAAGCTACGCGCAGGTGACCAACGGCCAGATCGTGTTGCTGAATCTGCACGTCAACCCCTACCCTTGCGCGCGTCTCGAAGTCTGCGACCCCATCCGGCCCAAGGCCGTTCTGCTGCATCGCAACGAAATCCGGCGCATCAGCGCCCAGATCGCGCAGCAAGGCCACACACTCATCCCGCTTCGGCTCTACCTCAAGCACGGCCTCGTCAAAGTGGAACTGGCGCTCTGCACCGGAAAACAGGCTGCGGACAAACGCGAGACGCTCCGCCGCAAGACTGACGAACGCGAAGCCGCCCGCGCGATGCGCGGAAGATAGCCACCAAGAAGCATAAAATTCACAAATTTTTGCGTTTCTTGTGCCTCTTGGTGGCGAAAAATTCTACTCCCAAGGTTTAGAAAAGCTGTCCTGTTCCTTTTCCAAGCCTTGGAAAACCGCCCACCACGGGTTAGGCTGACCGCATGGACTGGAAGCATTTCTTCGATCGCCTCGGCCTCAACGGCGTGGCGTGGCAGTGGCGAATCATCCGCTGGCAAAACGCGTGGGAAAATCGCAAGGCGCAATGGCGCGATGGTCGCCGGCATGTGGTCTACCGCCACAAAGTGTGTGAACGGTGTGGCGCGCTGGTGGACCGCGGCGACTCAACCTGTATGCGCTGCGGCGCGGCCGTCGGCTCGTGGCGTGGACAGGCGCTGATGCGCGCGGTGGGCTTGGTGCTACCCGCGTGGTGTCCGGTCACGGCGTTGCTCTTGGCGGCGAATATCGCGTGGTTCGCTTTGACGGTGCTGCTGTTCGGGTTGAAAGGAGTGATTCAACCCTCAAACGAAGCGCTGTGGAAAATGGGCGCACTCGTGCCGTGGCTGTTCTGGCACGGCGATTTCTGGCGCTTGATCACCTATGGCTATCAGCACGCCGGTATCGTCCATATCCTGTTCAACATGCTGACGCTGTCGCAGATCGGCCCGTTTCTGGAGCGGCAGTTGGGCGGGCGGCGGTTCTTCGCGGTCTATACGCTGGCGCTGATCGGCGGCGGCGTGGCCGATGTGCTCGTGCGCGGTGCGTCCGGCGCGACCATCGTCGGCGCGTCCGGCGCGCTCTTCGGCTTGATCGGTCTGGGCATGAGCTACGCGCATTTCTATGGCGGGCCGGCGGGACACGCGCAGCGCAACTTCTTCCTGAAGTGGGCGCTCTACGGCTTTTTGTTCGGCTATTACCTGCACGCCGACAATATCGCACACGCCGGTGGCTTCATCGTCGGCGCACTGCTCGGCTGGTTGTTGGAGCGCGAGCAACGTGGACGCCAAGCCCCTTTTGAACGCAGTTGGAATATCACCGCCTATATTCTGGCCGTGCTGACGTTGGCCGCCTTTGTCTGGATGGCCTTGGATCGGCTGGGATAGAAACCACGCCGTCCGTTTGACAGCATGAAAAACGCGTGCTACTTTCTGCGGGAATTTTTATGAATGCGAAACGCACAGCCTCCCCTGCCAAAAAACGCCGCCCGCGCCAAAAAACGCGCAAGCCCGATATTCGGGTTCAACTGGATCGCCACCCCACGGTGCTACAGCCCAACGAAACGTTCCGGGTGTGCCCGCTGGGTTTGCAGTTTTATTCGCCCAAAAAAGTCGCTGACTTTCAAGTGATGGACTTCCGTATGCAGATGGCGCAAGGCAACGGTACGCAAGAAGAAGTTGCGTGCTCCGGCGTGGTCGTGCACTGCCAAAAAGAAAAACCAACGGGGCTCTATCGCGTTTGGGTCAAGTTCCTCGATCTCGCCCAGGACAACGGTGCGCGGCTGGAATGCGCCGCCAAACATGCGGATGCCATATGTCCTCATTGCGAGAACTACTAAGCGCCGCGATTGCGCAAAACGCTTCGGATATCCACCTCAAGCTTGGCCGACCGCCTTTTTTCCGCGTACACGGCAAATTGACGCCGCAAGGCGAACGGCCCTTGACGTCGGACGAGCTCTTGCGCGTCGGGACAGAAATCATCCCTGCCCATGCGCGCCGTTCCTATGAGGCCAATCATGAGGCCGATTTCTCGTTGACCGAGGAAGGCGTCGGCCGTTTTCGCTGCACGGTTTTCAACACCCAGATGACGCCATCCTTCGCCTTGCGTCACGTCAAAACGAAGGTACCGACCTTCGACGAACTCGGCCTGCCCCCGATCTTGAAAGGGATTGCGCTCGCGCCCCGTGGCATCGTGCTGGCCGCCGGCACCACCGGCTGCGGCAAATCCACTACGCTGGCGGCCTTGTTGCAGCGCATCAATCAGAACCTCAATCGGCGCATCATCACCATTGAGGATCCGATCGAATATGTCTTCACCGACGAACAATCGGTCATCTCCCAGCGGGAAGTGGGCTTGGACACCCATTCCTTCAACAGCGGCTTGCGCCACGTGCTGCGGCAGGACCCGGACATCATCATGATCGGCGAAATGCGCGACGCCGAAAGTTTCATCGCCGCCCTGCAGGCCGCGGAAACCGGTCACTTGATTTTCAGCACGCTGCATACCGACACCGCGGGGCAGACGCTTCCACGCATTCTCAATTTTTTCCCGCCCAACATGCGCGATCAGATACGCATGAGCTTGGCGATTAATTTACAGGCCGTCATCTGTCAACGCCTCGTCCCTGCCGTCAGTGGACGCGTCGTCCCCGCCGTGGAAATCATGCTCAACACGCCGACCGTGCAAAAACTGATCGAGAAAAACCTCCTCGAAAAATTGCCGGCCGCCATCGAGACCGGCGCCGAGGATGGCATGTTGAGCTTCAACCAGTCGCTCTATCAATTCATCAAGAATGGCACCGTTTCTGAAGAAGCGGGCCTGCAATTTGCGACCAACGCCGAGGCGCTCAAAATGAACCTCAAGGGTATTTTCCTCGACGAAGCCCGCCGCATCCTGAGCAACTGAGCTACGCGTGGAATGCTTTTCCGAGGGTCGGAAAAATCACCATTCCACTTTTCCACGCCTTGGAAATCAGCGTCGCCGCCACGGCAACGTGAGCACAAACAGCAGCAGCGCGACGAGCACGATGGTCGCGCCGGTCGCGGTGGCCGCATAATAAGAAATAATCAGCCCGGCGATGCCCGCGACAACGCTGAACAGCAAAGCAAGGCCAAGGTAGGCCGCCGCACTGCGCGCGAGGTTGCGCGCCGCCGCCGCCGGTAAAATCAGCAGTGAATTAATCACCAGCAGGCCGATCCAGGCGATGCTCATGGCCACGACCAGCGCAATGACAACCGCAAACAGCGCCTCAATGAACCAGACATTTACGCCGCGGCTGCGCGCCAACACCGGATGCAGTGTGGCCAGAAAAAGCCGGTTGAACAACGCGGCCCAGATCAGCAACGTCATCACCGCCAGTGTGGCGAGTTGCGCGAGTTCGGTGGGCGTGATCGTCAGGATGTCGCCGATCAAAAAGCGTGTATAGCGATTGAAGCCGCCACCGCGCGAGAGCAAAACGACGCCGAGCGCCACCGCGCCGGCCATGACGAGGCCGATGATCGTGTCGCTGGAGACGGCGCTGGATTTGCGCAGCCATGCGATCAGCAAGGCGAGCAGCGCCGCGAAAAGCAGTACGGCGGGCGTCGGATCGGTCAAGCCGGCGAGCGTACCGAGCGCGACACCGGTCAGCGCGGCGTGGCCGATGGCTTCGGAGAAAAACGCCATGCGGCTGTTGACCACGAGACAGCCGAGTACGGCGTAGAGTGGCGACGCCAACAACACCGCCAGCAGGGCCATCTGCATGAACTCCAGTTGCGCCCAGTCGAAGGGCAGCGCGCCGATCAGGGTAGGCCAGAGATTCATGTCCGGCCCCCCGGCGCGGGCCACGGACAGGCGATGTGGTCGGGTAGGCGATGGACAAAGCCCGGCTCCATTCCGCTGAATTCCATACCAAAAACTTGTTTGACCAACGGCCCGGCAAGCACTTCGGCGGGTGTGCCATCGGCCAACACACGATGATTCAAAAAAATCATGCGGTCGGCTACACGCGCGACGGCGGCAAGGTCGTGCGAGACCAATAACACGGAAAGGTCCAGATTGAGCCGCAGCCGCGACACCATCCGGTAGAACAATTCCATGCCGGCCTGATCCACACCAGAGACCGGTTCATCCAACAACAGCAGGTCGGGCAGCGGATGCAACGCCAGCGCCAGCAGCACGCGTTGTAGTTCGCCGCCAGAGAGCGCGCCGATAGTTTGATCCAACAGATGTTGCGCCTCCACCAAAGCGAGCGCGCGCAACGCCTTGTCGCGCCGCTGCGCACCAAGGCCCAGCCAGAGGGGACGCCGTTGACTGACGCTCGCAAAGAGGTCGCGAACAGTCGCTGGCGCGGAACCGTCGAGATCCATTTTTTGCGGCACATAACCAATGCGCGGACGGCCGAACTGCTGCCCGCTGCCGGCGTGGACAAATTGGAGGTCGCCACCATGGGGCAACTCGCCCAGCATCGCGCGGAATAACGTCGTCTTACCCGCGCCATTGGGGCCGATGATCGCCGTCAATTCACCGCAATGCACATGCAGGTTGATGTCTTCCAATACGGTCGCCCCACCCAACCGCACACCGAAGTGCGCCAGCCGGGTGCAGCAACCACCGCACGAAGCCGGATGATGTTGGGCCGGTTGCTTCATTTCAGCACCCGCTGCAATTCCGCCGCATTCTTCTCCATGATACACAGATAGGCGTCCGGCGCAACCGGCCCCGACACTACAGGATCAAGGACGGCGATTTTTGCACCGGTTGCCCGCGCGATCACCGCGGTGCTCCGCGCAGGATATTGCGGCTCGACAAACAGTGCCCGCACTTTTTTCTGTTTCACCAGCGTGATGGTGTCTGCCAATTCGCGCGCGCTTGGTTCCGCACCCGGTTCACGTTCCACCACGGCCACAACACGAAAACCAAACTCGCGCACAAAATACGGAAACGCTTCGTGAAACGTAATGATGTCGTGTGCCGGCAAATCTTTCAGTCCAACCCGCATCTTTACCGCCAGCGCGCGCAATCGTGCGGCGTAAGCCTTGGCATTGCGGCGATAAAGCTCCGCCCGATCAGGATCGAGCCGCGCCAAGGCTGCGCCGATGTTCTCCACCTGCCGTGCGGCGAGCAGCGGGCTGACCCAGACATGCGGATTGCCATTGAGCAACTCGATACCGGTACTGGCCTCGACAATCTTCGCCTGCGCCACCACGCCGCGCGCCTTGTCCAAAAACGACTCCAACCCGGCCCCATTGACGATCAGTACATCGGCGCGCGCCAACCGCGCCAGATCGGCGGGCGTCAGTTGATAGTCGTGCAGACAACCGGCGACCGGCGGCGTTAAATTTTCCACCGTCACTTCCGGGGCATGGTCCACCACATTCAACGCCGCAATTTGCAACGGATAGAAGGTCGTGACGATCCGCAACGGCGCGGCTGTTGCCACACCAGCGGCAAAATAAGCAAATAGGATAAAGCAGAGAAACTTCATGGCTCTACACAACACCAAACCCATCACACTGGCAAGCGCGAATCCTGTAGGGGCGCAGTCTTGCTGCGCCTATGGTGTGTGGCACAAGAAGGTGGGCGCAGCAAGACTGCGCCCCTACAACTACAAACCTTGCTGCCACCGGCAAACTCGCGCAACGGGATCAGGCGCATTCACGATATCGCCAATCACCGCAAAACCACGGGCACCCGCCACGCGCAAATCCGCGACATGTTCTGGAGTCAGTCCGCCGATGGCGACGACCGGTGCAGACGCGAGTCTCGCCAATCGTCGAAAACCAGCCAATCCCAGCGGCATATGCGCGAGCGTCTTTGAAGCCGTTGCAAATACCGGTCCGATGGCGATGTAACTGGGCCGATATGCGGCGGCAACGGCCAGTTCAAAATAATTGTGCGTACTGATGCCGAGCCGCACACCGGCGCGCGCCAATGCCGGCAAATCTGCGCCGGCCAAATCATCCTGCCCCAGATGTACGCCATACGCACCATGCTTCAGCGCCAATTCCCAAGCGTCGTTGATGAACAGCCGCGCGTCGTAACGTCGCGCGATTTCAATTGCGGAACGAATTTCGTTTTCCAACACCGTCCCGGTCAAATTTTTAGCGCGGAGTTGAATGGTCGTGACGCCCAAAGGTAACAATTTTTCCAACCACGCCGCGCGATCCACGATGGGATAAAAACCAACCGGTTGTGGGCCACAGTCTGGAAAACCCGCCGACGTAACGGCGGTGCGTCTTGTGGGCGGGAGTTCCAACTCCCGCGTCTGGTGTTGGATGGGTTGGGTTTCGCGGGAGCTGGAACTCCCGCCCACAAGAGCTTTGCTGCAGAAAACCATCGGCAAATCCGCCGGCGTCTCTGGCCAACCGCGATGCGCCAGCGGGCCATGTCCCTGCCCCACATCTTCGCCAAGCCGCAGCCCTTGATTGAGATAGGCCTTGCCGATCACGAGCGCGTCCGGCAAGGAATGGCCCAGCGCGCGCGCCGCGGCAATGGCCGAAGCCAACGTACAGCCCGTGCCGTGGGTGTGCCGGACATTCTGCCGCGGACTCGTCAGCCAGAACGACTGCCGACCATCGCTGAAATAATCTGCACTGAACTCGCCGGTACCGTGTCCGCCTTTGACCAGCACGGCGCGCGCGCCGTACCGCAATAATTCCGCAGCAGCGGCGGGAATATTTTCCAAGGCTTGGAAATCCGGCCCCAACAGTTTTCCAAGCTCTGGAACATTGGGCGTGACGAGGTCGGCGCGCGGCAGAATCCGTTCACGCAGCAACCGCACGCCCTCTGCATCGAGCAGTGGCACACCGCCGGTGGAAGCGAGCACCGGATCACAAACGACAAATGCGTCGGTCGTGGCGAGAAAATCAGCGACGACGCGGACTTGCGCGGCGCTGCCCAACATGCCGAGCTTGATGGCAACGGGCGGCAGGTCGGCGGCCAAATGCGCCACTTGCTCACGCAATAGATCGGGCGCGACCGGCGCGACGCGAAAAACACCGGTGGTATTCTGCACGGTGAGCGCACTGATGATGGTGCAGCCATAGACTTCCAAGCCTTGGAAAGTCTTGAGATCGGCCTGTATCCCTGCCCCACTACCGGGATCGCTGCCGGCGATGCTCCAGACAAGCGGACGATGTCCGTGGTCATTTGTCATTGGTCATTTGTCCCACTGGGTTTCGATTATACCGCGGACGGAATTGACGAGGAAAACACGATCCGCGCGCAGCAGGTCGGCAACGTATAGAGTTTTTTCCGTGAGCTTGCCGCGCGCCAGTAATTCGGCGCGTTGCGTGCCGGCAAGCAGGCCGCAGGAGACCGGCGGCGTGAGCCCTTGACCGTTGCGTTCCATGACGACGTTGGCAAAGCACGATTCCGTGATTTCGCCGCGCGCGTTGAATAGAATCACATCGTCGCAATCGGGATGCTGGCGAAGTGCGGCGTCATAGGCGGCGCGCCGCGTGGTTTTGTGGTAGAGGAAGCGGTCGCGCCAATCCACTGGCGTACTTGCTAGCGCAATTTTCCAAACCTTGAAAGCCGGCAACGGTGTGGCTTCAATGCGCAGCTTGCCGATGCGATCGAGCAGCAAGCGCACGCGCTGCGGTTGCGCGGAAAATTTTCGCGCAGCAGTTCGCAAGCCAGCCAGCACTGCGGCGCGACGGAAAGCAAAACCAAAATACTCCGCCGAATCGGCCATGCGCCGCAGATGACGTGCCAGCAATGCGTAGCCGTGACCCGGTCGCCAAAGCAACGTCTCCAGCAACTCGAACGGCGGTTCCGATGCGAGTACGAGCGTTTTGGTGCGGCATTCCTGCCACTCGCCGGCGGCGCGCGAGTCCCACGTGATACCCGCGCCCGTACCGTATTCCAACCGCTGGCGTTCGCGGTCGAGGTGGAGCGTACGGATCGCCACGTTGAACTGCGCGTGGCGCTCCGGACTAATGAAACCGATGGTGCCGGTGTAAATGCCACGTGGCGTGTGTTCGAGATCGGCGATCAGCTTCATCGTCTGCACTTTGGGCGCGCCGGTGATCGAGGCGCACGGAAAGAGCGCACGCAAGGTCTCCGGCCAGTCGGCGCGTGTCCGCGCCGTCACGGTCGAGGTCATCTGCCAGAGCGTGTCGTAACGCTCGACATCAAACACGCTCGCCACACGCACACTACCGGATCGCGCGATGCGGCCCAAGTCGTTGCGCACCATATCCACGATCATGATGTTTTCGGCGCGATTTTTTTCGGAGTTGTGCAGTTCCGCACCCAGGCGTTGATCGTCGGCGCGCGTCAGACCGCGCGGCGCGGTGCCTTTCATCGGACGGCAGACGATGCGGTCGCCGTCACGCCGGAAGAAAAGTTCCGGAGACGCCGAGCAAATTTGGTGGTCGCCGAGATCGAGCCACGCACCATAGCCGGCGGTGCTCACAAGGCAAGGACAAGCCGTGGACGGTGCGCGGAGGCGGAATGAGTAATTGACCTGATAGGTCTCGCCGCGCGCGATCGCACGGCGAATCGCGACGATGGCACGACTGAATTCTGATTGCGAAACGGAAGATTTCCAGCTTTTTTCCAAGGCTTGGAAAACGGAAGCGTCACTTTTTCCAAGCCTTGGAAAAGTAGGGGCGTGCCTTGGCACGTCCGCGGGCGCAGCAAGCTGCGCACCTGCCTTGCGAACGTTTTCTGGACGATAGAGGCCGAACCAGAGCAGCGGCAGCGGACCGGGACGCGCGGTGACGAACGCGGGATCAAAGGCGGGCGCGGCCTCGTAGGCAATGAAACCGGCGGCCCAGTAGCCGCGGCGGACGGCGGCATCAACTTCGGCGAGCGCAGGCAAAATTTCCGCGCGGCACGTGACGCGGATGACACGCGCGGGCCGAACAAAATCCAACCAGCGCGCTGTACCGCGATCAGCGGCCTCACGGATGACGACGCGGGGCATCATGTCGCTGCGGCATCGTGGCAAACTTTCTGACTAAGGCGCATTGAACAGAATTCCGGGCCACACATGCTGCAAAACTTGGCATGTTTGGCGCTGGCGCGCGGCAAGGTTTCGTCGTGATAGGCGCGGGCAGTGGTCGGATCGAGGCTCAAGCGGAATTGATCTTCCCAGCGGAATTCGCCGCGCGCCGAACTCATGGCATCGTCCCACTCCTGCGCGCCGGGGAAGCCGTGCGCGAGGTCGGCGGCATGGGCGGCGAGCTTGTGCGAGATGACGCCCGCTTTGACGTCATGGCGGTTGGGCAAACCGAGATGCTCTTTGGGCGTCACATAGCAAAGCATCGCACAACCGTGCGCGGCGATCAGCGCGCCACCGATGGCGCTGGTGATGTGATCGTGACCGGCGGCAACATCGGTGACGAGCGGGCCAAGCGTGTAAAACGGCGCGTCGCGGCAGACCTTGCGCTCTCGAACCGCGTTCTCCTTGATGAGCTGCAACGGAACGTGACCGGGACCTTCGATCATCACCTGACAATCGTGCTTCCAAGCCATGCGCGCCAACTCGCCCAGCGTATCGAGTTCGGCGAACTGCGCTTTGTCGTTGGCGTCGGCGGTGCAGCCGGGCCGCAGGCCATCGCCGAGCGAGAAGGCGACGTCGTAGGCGCGAAGGATTTCGCAGATTTCGCGGAAATGCGTATAGAGGAAATTTTCCTGGCGATGAACCTGGCACCACGTGGCCATGATCGCGCCGCCGCGACTGACGATGCCGATTTTGCGGCGCAGCGCATACGGGATCGTACGACGCAGGACGCCGGCGTGGATCGTGAAATAGTCCACGCCCTGCTCGGCCTGTTCGATCAACACCTCGCGATAAAGTTCCCACGTCAGGTTTTCCGCTTTGCCATGGGCGCGGCGGACGGCTTCATAGATCGGCACGGTGCCGATGGGCACGGGCGAGTTGCGCAAAATCCATTCACGCGTTTCGTTGATGCGCTCGCCGGTGGAAAGGTCCATGACGGTATCGGCGCCCCAGAGTGCGGCCCAGCGCATTTTCTCGACCTCTTCTTCGATGGAGGCAACGAGCGATGAATTGCCGATGTTCGCGTTGACCTTTACGCGAAAGCGGCGACCAATAATCATGGGCTCCGTTTCAGGATGATTGATATTGGCGGGAATAATGGCACGTCCAGCAGCGACTTCGCGGCGTACAAATTCCGGTGTGATGGGCGCACGACCACCGTTTTCGCGCAAGGCCACGAACTCCATCTCCGGCGTGATGAGGCCGCGCCGGGCATAGGCCATCTGCGTCACCGCGGAGCCGGCCCTGGCTTTGCGGACCGGATGTTGGAAGCGCGCAATCGCCGGAGCAGCCGCGCGATTTTTTACGACCACGGTATCGTCGCGTTCTTCAATCCAACCGAGCCGGAGCGGCGGCAACCCCTTGCGCACATTCAGCTTGCACGCGGGATCGGTCCATGGGCCACTGGTGTCATAAATGTTGATCTGGTCGCCGGTGGTGAGGGTCACGGCGCGGATCGGTACCCGCACATCAGGACGACTGCCCGGCTGATAGACTTTGCGAGAACCGGGGAGGTTCGTGTCAAATTTGCTCGCCATTTTTTTCATGAATTTGCTCCCATCGTCGCCGGAAAACCAAAACCGCAATTCGCGGGGAATTACGGTGAGCAACTGCTGACCTTCGCTTCCCTACGGCGGAATTACCCGCACAGGTTCAAGGGGTTTGGTTCTCAGCCCCACCCAAGCGAGGCTCCCCCAGCGACCATTTTTTCGGCTCCACGTTACTCCTTTGCCGGAGGGAGTCAAGCGCGTCGCCGGGTATATTTTTCGTTGGTAATTTGCACCGAAGTATTTTAGGTTGCGTCGAAAGTGAGTTGCACCTGTGTCCACGCCGCAAAAAAAAATAACGTTGACCACGTGGATTTACCTGTTTTGTTTCATCACCATTGCGGCCCTGTTGGGGGCAGCCGGTCGCGCCTATGTGACACACGAAGAACGCATGGCGATCGAGCAGGCTGGCCGCGAATTACAACGCATTGCTGAACTGAAAGCACAGGACTTGGCGCGTTGGCGCGAAATGCGACTGAACATGGCCGAAACCTTGGCCAGCAATCCGGTACTGCACCACTGGCTGGAAACCTTGTGTCGCGAGCCCAGCAATACCGTGGCCCAAGCGGAAGCACGCGTATGGATGGAGCAGTTGCGCGAACATTATGGTTTCCGCGACATCTTGCTGCTGGATGCCACCCAACAAACATGTGCGGCGCTCGCCGAAGGGGATGTGCACGTTGGCAGCAACGCCCGGGCACTTTTGGCCGAGGCCGACCGCAGCGGGCAGCCACAGTTATCGGATTTCCATACCAACGTTAATGTACCTGAACCGCACTTGGACTTGGCCATCCCCTTTCATATGCGAACAAGAGGGGCCAGTTCCCCGCCCACCACCTATGCCAGTTTGTTGATGCGGATTGACCCTGAACGGTATCTTTATCCGATGTTGCGGAGATGGCCTGTGCCCTCCGCATCCGGCGAAGTCCTGCTGATACGGCGCGAGGGCGAAGCCCTCCTCTATTTAAATCGTCCACGTCTGCATCCCGTCGCACCGCTGACCATGCTTCCCACGCTCACGCAAACCAATTTACCCGAAGTCCAAGCCGCACTCGGCCAGCGGGGCGTGGTGGCCGGCACCGACTATCGCGGCCTGCCGGTGCTCGCCGTGCTACACGCCGTGCCGGAAACGCCCTGGCTGTTGATTGCCAAACGCGACTGCACAGAAGTTCTGCAAAACCTGGCCACCACGCGCAAAAGCTCCTTGCTCGCCACCACGAGCGCCATAGGCGCAGTGGGTTTATTGCTGGCGTTACTGGCGTTGCTCGGACGGCTCCACGTCCTCCGCAACAAACAGGAAATCGAACTGGAATTCCAGCAACTGTTCGACCGCGTAGGTGACGCCATTTTACTCTTTCAAAATGGCCGCTTCATCATGGCCAATGAAGCCGCAGGCACTCAATATGGCTATACGCACGATGAACTCATGCGCCTCACCCCGCAGGATTTGGCGGCTACAGAGGCAGCACCTGATAAAAGTGATTGGAACCACATTCTGCGGCATCATGACCCTGCTATTTTTGAAACAGTGCACCGGCGCCGGGACAACAGCCGCCTGCCGGTGGAAATCGGCTTGCGCTCGACCACGTACCGCGGTCAACCGGCCATCATCAGCGACATCCGCGACATCACACGGCGCCGACAATTGGCCGAGCAATTACAGGTGGCCTACGAAAAAAGTGTCGGGCTGGAGGCCGCGATCAACCGCAGCCCGGTCGTCGTTGTCCTGCGTCGTGACGGCTTGGATTCACCGTTGGAGTATATTTCCGAAAATGTACGCCGGTGGGGCTATCGCGCGGAGGAATTGATCGGTCAGACCGCGCTCCCGTGGATTCATCCCGATGACCTGCCGGGCATCGCCAAAGAAACCCGGCAGTATATCGCTCGGCACCTGTATGAATTCATGCTGAGCTATCGTCTGTTGACCCACGAGGGCGATGTGCGCTGGGTGGAAGACCATACCCGCCTGCTCTGCAATACGGCCGGGGTCATCAAGCAAGTCCAAAGTCTCTTGATTGACGTCACCGCACATCGCGAGCTGGCGCAGGAATTGCAACAGGTGCAAAAGATGGAGACGATTGGTCGCTTGGCCGGCGGCATCGCCCATGACTTCAACAACTTATTGCAGGTGATTCTCGGCTTTGCCGAACTACTCGCGGCCGATCTACCGGCAAATGATCTGCACCGCCGCGATGTCCGCGAAATCCAGACCGCCGCCCAACGCGCCAAGGATTTGACCAGCCGGCTGCTCGCGTTCAGTCGCAAACAGATGATCCAGCCCACCGTCACCGACCTCAATGCGCTCATTACCGCAGAGCAGACCATGCTGGCGCGCGTGCTGGGTAAAACGATCAACCTGCATGCCGACTTGGCGGAGAACCTCTGGCTCACGAAAGTGGATCAGAACCAAATGCAACAGATCCTCCTCAACCTCACGGTCAATGCACGGGATGCCATGCGGGCGGGCGGGCGGTTTGTACTGGCCACCCAAAATGTCACGTTCGAGGCCGATGATGTGGCACAACATGCCGAAACCCGCGCAGGCGACTTCGTCTGCCTCGCCATCTCGGACACCGGCACCGGCATGACGGCGGACATCATTACGCATCTTTTCGAGCCGTTTTTCACCACCAAAGCGACGGGCCAAGGCACCGGGCTCGGTCTCGCCATGGCCTACGGCATCATGAAACAGCATGACGGCTGGATTCATGTCTATAGCCAGTTGGGTCACGGCACGACCTTCAAACTATATCTGCCAGCCGTCACGGCGAAGAAGAAAGCGGCGGCGCCAGCCTCCGCGGCATCGCCCGCCCCGCCAACCAACCAGCGCCTTCTGTTGGTTGAGGATGAAGATAGCGTACGCAATCTTGCCAGCCGCATTCTGCGCGCGCGCGGCTACCAGGTCACCGCCACCCGTAACCTGGCCGAAGCCAAAATCGCGTGGGAGAATGAAGCGGGACAATTCGACCTGATCTTCAGCGCTGTGGTGTTGCCGGATGGTAACGGGCTGGAGCTTGTCGAAAACTTGCTGCAACGCCAGCCGACCCTCCGCATCATCATGGCCAGCGGCTATACCGACGAGCGTTCCCGCTGGTCAACCATCCAAGCGCGCGGCTTCCGCTTTCTCCCCAAGCCCTACCCCGTAGCCACGCTATTGCGGACCATTCAGGAAATTTTCGCCGCACCGCCCCCCGCGTAGCCGGGACCGCTGATCCCGGCGCAACCATTTCCAAGCCTTGGAAAATCGGCAAAAAACTCTTCCAACCCTTGGAAAAATCGTTCAGGATGCGCCCCATGCAACACGTTATGCTTAAGTCGAAAATTCACCGGGCCACCCTCACCGGCGTCGAGCCGGACTATGAAGGCAGCATCACGCTCGACCGCGCGCTGATGGATCGCGCCGGTATTTTGCCCTTTGAGCAGGTCCACGTCCTCAACCTCAACAATGCCGCGCGGCTCGTCACCTACGCCATCGAAGCGCCCGCCGGCTCCGGCACGGTGATGCTCAACGGCCCGGCCGCCCGCCTCGGTTTGAAGGGCGATATCGTAGTGATCTTGAGCTACGCCCTACTCTCCGATGCCGAAGTGGCCCGGCACAAACCCACCGTGATTCTCGTGGACGCCCACAACAAACCGCGGGCGAAAAAAGGATGAAGTAGGAATGCAGCAGGCAAAAAACAAAATTTGCCTGTATTTTCTTACGCTTATATTTTTCCTTTTGCCTGGTTTTGCTGCCGAATTAGAGCACCGTACGTGGACGATTGATGGTGTTGCACGCGAAGCGCTGATCTATGCCCCACCCCAAGCGCAATTGAGCGCGACGCCCGTTGTCTTCGCGCTTCATGGGCACGGCGGCGGCATGCGCCAAGCGGCAAACAGTTTCGGCTATCACAAGCAATGGCCGGAAGCCATGGTCATCTATCCGCAAGGCCTCAAAACACCGGGCCGATTGACCGACCTCGAAGGCAAGAAAGCCGGCTGGCAACGCGAAGTCGGCGATCAAAATGATCGTGATTTGAAGTTTTTCGACGCGATGTTGGTAGGCTTGAAGAAGGATTATCGCGTGGACGAAAAGCGGATCTACGCCACCGGCCATTCCAACGGCGGGGCGTTCACCTACCTGCTTTGGGCCACGCGCGGTGACGTGTTTGCCGCCTTCGCTCCATCCGGCGCAGCTTCCACGCTGATCACAAAGTTCAAACCCAAGTCCGTTTTGCATGTCGCCGGCGAAAACGATCTGCTCGTCAAGTTCGCCTGGCAAAAGGCGACGATAGACGCGTTGCGGAGGCTCAACCAGTGCGACGAGGGCCAGGCGCAGGCGAAGTATTGCACACTTTATCCCTCCAAGATCGGCGCGCCCGTCGTGACCTATATCCACCCCGGTGGCCACCAATTCCCAAAGGAAGCCCCGGCCCTCATTGTGAAGTTCTTCAAGGAACACGCGCTGCCATAAAAGTAGCCATCCCGCGCTGTCGGGGGAGTTTTACCTGCCTCAAGCTTCCTGAAATCGCGTGATAGTTTCAATCCACGCGCCCACACGGGGCGCGACGGAAGTCCGCAAAATTTATTGCACAAATATTTGTGTTTCAATCCACGCGCCCACACGGGGCGCGACAGGGTCAACCGCGGGCATTTCCGGCCACGTCCATGTTTCAATCCACGCGCCCACACGGGGCGCGACACCGACGTCGAGGAAGAGGTCGTAGTCGAGGGCGTTTCAATCCACGCGCCCACACGGGGCGCGACACACCTGCCCAGCAAGGTAAGTATCGTCCGCTCGTGTTTCAATCCACGCGCCCACACGGGGCGCGACGCCAGCTGCGCAAGTGCCCGCGATCACCACCGGGTTTCAATCCACGCGCCCACACGGGGCGCGACTTCGCACGGAGTACCGCGCCCTCGGCTTCGGCGGTTTCAATCCACGCGCCCACACGGGGCGCGACCGCAGCCGCTTTTCCGAGAGCTTCACATTATAGGTTTCAATCCACGCGCCCACACGGGGCGCGACATGCCGGAGGAAGCGCAGCGTGCGGAAGATTTTACAGTTTCAATCCACGCGCCCACACGGGGCGCGACGCGCGGCAGGCAGGCGCGGGCGATGTTTTCCAGTTTCAATCCACGCGCCCACACGGGGCGCGACGCTCCTGGAAGCGCTTACTCATACTTTTTTACCAGTTTCAATCCACGCGCCCACACGGGGCGCGACGCCGGTCAACGAAGATTTTTTGCCTACAAACAGGTTTCAATCCACGCGCCCACACGGGGCGCGACAGTAGATATCTAACACATTCAATATGTGTGGGCCAGCCCACCGTTAGCGCGAACCCCAACCTTGATTCTATTGTCAAAGACCAAAGTTTTCCGATGTGATACTTCGCCAGTACATGGCGCAAATGATTTTCATAGCTCCGCGAACCTCCCGGTCTTCTCATGATAGCTAGAGGTTCGCGGAGGTATCAAACCAGCAACGGACCTTCCAAATTCACCGCAGGCTTGGCACCCCTATGCTCTACCCGGCGCTGCCAATTTGAACCGAGAAAATAAAACCGCAAACTGTCTTGTTCCGGATCAAAGGTTGCTTCCAATCGCGCCCGCAACTCGGTCCACTGAGCCGGATCCACATTGCACTCAAAAACAGAATTTTGTACACGCTGACCATAATCAAGACAGGCCTTGGCAACACGCCGCAACCGCGTCCGACCGGCGCGATCTATTGTACTTACGTCGTAACTGACCAGAACCATCATAATAATTGCCGATTGAAGATTGCGGATTGCCGATTTGTAGAAATTGGCGTCATTTCCAGATGAAGGGGGGATAGCCGTCGAGATCGCCACGGATGTGCCGGGCGAGCAGCAGCGCCTGCACATGGAACAGCAGGCCGATGGATACGGACTCGCCCAGAAACGGATGCTGAATCTCTTCCTGCTTGCGCTTCTGATAGGCCACCAACAATTCCTTGCGCGCGGAATCACTCATCGTCACCGCGCCAGATTCCGAGGTTTGGAAGTCTTTCCCCTGAACCTGTCGCAAATTCACCAGAGAGAGTGCCAGCCGGTCGGCCAGAAAGGGTCGGAATTCCTCGATCAAATCCAACGCCAGACTCGGCCGTCCCGGACGCTCGGCGTGCAGAAAGCCGACCTGCGGGTCCAAGCCCACCCCTTCCAGCGCGGCCGAGGCATCATGCACAAGCAGGGTGTAAAGGAAGGATAGCAGCGCATTGATGTTGTCGAGCGGCGGACGGCGGCTACGGGCATGGAAGTGAAAGGCCTCCTTCTGAGTGGTGATTAAGCGGTCAAAGACACCGAAGTAGGTGTTGGCCGCGTCACCTTCTTTGCCGCGCAGGCTATCCACCTCCGTTACGTTGTTCAACTCTTGCAATAAGTGGCTCATTCGTCGGGTTGCGATCTCCAACTCGCCTTGTCCGTCTTTCTCCGCGTGGTCACGTTGTGCGCGTTGGAGTACCGTGCGTGCGTTAGCCACCTTGCCGGCGACGACAGCGCGGGCAATGGCTGCGGCCCGTCCGGGGTCGTCGCTCAAGCGGTATTGTGCGCGCCGCAGCATCACGTTGCCACAGACGGGGCCCTGCACACGTGCCAGAAAGCGGCCATACTCCGTCAGAAAGCTGATGAGCACGCCGCGCTCGCCGCACAGTCCCATGAGCGGTTGGCTACAGGCCACCTGGCCGAAGCAGACGATGCCACCCAGTCCGTGGATCGGCACGCGCAACTTGGTTTCTTGCCCCACCCTGACAAGCACGGCTTCACCCTCGTGGCACAGATAGGCGCCTTGTGTGGAAACGAACAGCGTGTTGAGCAGTTTTTTCATTTCGCCTCCCGCCGTTGACGCAAGCGTTCTTCCTGTTCCCGCCGCAGCTTGGCCATGAAATCATCGGCCCGCTGTTGCTGTTCCTGCCGCTGGCGGTCCTTCTCCGTGAAGCGCCGCTGCCCCGGCATATCCGATTCCTTGAGCTGTTTGAGCCAGCCGGCCAGTTGGCGGGAGATGGATTCCGCCGTCTGGAACACATCTGTAATCTGTGATTTGTAATTATTGAATTCCTCCATCCGCAACAAAACATGACAGACCGAGCGCACTTCGCCGGCCGATCCACGCGCGTAGTAAAGGAATGCGATCAACTCCGCTGTCGAACCGCGCTCAAAGCCCTCGGCGATGTTGTTGGGCACCGATAGCGCCGCGCGCTGTATCTGGTTGGCGAGGTCACCTTGGCCGTGAAACACCGTGTGGGCGGTCAGCCGAAACACGCGGGTGGTCAATTCAATGCCGGCCTGCCAGACGGGAATATCTTCAAAGCGTTCGTAAGTCATAGGCCCTCCTGAGCATCACAGATTACAGATTGCAGATAGTCGCGCGCCGATTTGCCACGCGCCGCTGTCTCCGGTAGACAGAGATGCAGCAGCGAGCAGTTGTCGCACTTCGGCCCATAGACGGCGGACGGCGTCGCGCCCGTCTCGATCAGTTCATGTAGGCGCGTGGCCGTCTGCTCCGTCAGCGCGCGTAGCGGCGCATCAAGATCCACGTCCAGCCGCCGACGCGTCGTACCATAGAAGAGCGCGCCCGCCGGAATGGCTTGGTTCAGCATTTCCTCCAGGCACATCGCCTGCGCGCACAGTTGGACGCGGTCGGTGTCGTCGGGTTTTGGCTTCCCGCGCTTAAATTCCACTGGGAATGGTAGCCACGCCGCGCCCTGGCGATGGAACTCCACCACATCGGCGACACCGATCAAGCCCAGTTGCAACGAGCGCAGCCGCAGGGCACGGGCAATACGCACATCGCCGCGCGTTTCGTCGCCCGCCTCGTGTACCCGCTCGTGCAGTACGCGCCCTTCAGCCGTCAGCCGGTTCTCATCCCACACCTGCTCAATGTGAATCAACGCGCACTGCCGTTCACAGAACAGCAGATGCTGCAATGCGGACAGCGGCAAAAGTTCGTCTTCGGTGTACATCGTGTTTTTCCAATGCTTGGAAATTCAAGTACAGAGTTTTTCCAAGGTTTGGAAACCATGCCCACCGCCGGCTCAACCGTTCACCGGCACTTCCCAAAGAACCTGCGTGCAGGGCAATTCTTTCCCATCCAGTGTGACCCGATAATCGCTGAAAGCGCGCGGCGGCTTGGTGGTATCCACCCGCTCCACCTTTACGTGCTCGAACAGCACATGTGCCGGCGCGTTGCCGAGCGCGGTATCGTGCTTGAATACGATGAGCTTGCGCGTCGCCATCAGACCGCGCGCGGCGGAACGGTCATGCTCGAACATATTCACGAGTGCCTCCCAGAACAACTTCAAATCGTCCTCGCTGAACTTGGTCTGCACCGCCAAATGCGCCGAGACAAAACCGTGTGCCACATAGACGCCGTAAGGAACCGTATTCTTGCGGCCCATCTCTGTCTCCTTCGTCTTGGCGTCATCTTCGCTGGTTACAGCCAGTCGGGTAATGCAATGTTCCAGAGAGACAATCGGGTCAACTGAACGGCCAAACGTCATCTGCACCGGCCCTCTGACCTGACCGGCATTCGCCCCCGTCGAGAGAACAGCGCCGAAGGTGCGAATGTCGTAAAACAGTTCACACATCTTGCCCCGGGCAGCTGCGATTTGTGCGCGGCGTTCTTGGCCCTTGTCCTTCTTCTCCTCGGCCTTCTTGGCGGCTTCCGGATCTAGCCCGGCAGCTTTGTAACCCTCATCAATCTTCACATTCAGTATGGCTCGTTCTTTGACGAAGATGTCGTAGCCCGGCTCGTCCGTCTTCGTGAGCGTCGCGTAATTCCGCACCTTGCGTTTGAGGCACACGTCGGTGACAAGGCCGCAACCGGTTTCCGCATCCACGCGCGGCAGGTTGCCGGCATCGGGGTCGCCGTTGGGGTTGCCGTCCTGCACGTCGAAAATCAGGACGAAGTCGTAACGGTTTTTGATTGGGTTGCTCATTGTGCTGTCTCCTTTTCTTGTTTATTGTCGGTTTTCTTGGTTAGAAATCCTGCATCTGGTGATAGTAGCCAATGGCGAAACGGCCTTGGTCGTCGAGCGTCAGATGCGGCGGAAAATCGCTGATGCCGCAGATGATTTCACCCAGCAATTTCTCGAAGGTGACGCGCCGTCCTGCACTTTCGAGCTTCGCGAGGTGATGGTTTTTCAACCGCATGAGGTTGCCGAACACCGTCACCGGCGTGCTCGAAGCCGCGCCATAGAACTTGTCGCGGATGGTCGCGTTGATGCCCGGACTGGCTTCCTGCTGGATCTTTTCCAACGTGGCGAACAGACGGCCCAGACGATAGCCGACATTCATATTGTTTAGATCGAGACTCACTTTCATTTCCTCCTGTTTTTGTGGGTTGTTGAATCGCAACGAACGATTGAGACAAGCTTTGATTAACGCGACACGAGAATAGATGACTTCATGCTCTGCGCGCATGCGACGTATTGCAGCCTGCAAGAGTGACTGCGGATACGGCAATCCCTCCAGAATCGCGCGCATGGTGTCGCCGGCCACATTCGGCGGAATGTTTTCCGACTTCCCTTGTACCGCGGTCGCAACCAGCAGCCTAAAAAGTGAAAGTGTGTCACGGTCGCGCGGACCGTGAACGATCTTGACGTCTTCAAAATGCTGGCAGAACCGCGTCGCCATGTTCGCGATGGTGTCCACAATCCAGAAACGGACGGCTATGCGGGAGGCATTCGGCGCGAGACCCAACACATAGAACCTGATCCCGGCATCCTCGGCGGCGAGCGCGCCGGTTTGGACCGATTTGAATAGGCTTTCGACCGCCCGCGTGCTCCGGTCGGGATCGTCCTTCGGTGGCTCACCAAAAAAATCGAGCACCTCGCTCTCGAACTTGGTCTCTCGCGACGACCAGAAAACGGTGGACGCATCGCCGACCTGCATCCGTTGCTTGGAATCCTTGCCGAGGAGATGATTCAGCGCCGTGGTGTAGGCAGACGCGGCAGACTTGCTGATAGGCGAGTTAAATGCCTGCTGTTTTCCGTACGAAGCAAAAGCCGGAGTTGCGCCTGCGTTCGATCCGCCCTCGTTCTTGTTGTTAACCGAAACGATATTCGCACCCATTGTCTGTGCGCCCCAGACACCTTTGATCGGCGGTTCAAGACGCGTGATCTCTCCGGTTGCGCCGGTAATCAGACATAAAGCTCGCACGCCGGTGTCGGATGCCTCGCGTTGTGCTTCAACTGCCGACTTCACACATGCGTCGTCGAGCACGGCACCCACTGTTTCCAGTGACAAAGCCAACGGCTGATTAGTCGTCAGCACTTCGGGCCACAAAGAATCACGCACGACGGCTTCAGAATGATCGCGGGCGACGAATTTCTTTGCAGCCGCAAATGCAGGGCCGTCGCCCTGCAAAGCATTGATCCGATCTTGAAAACATTTGTGCTGCTTTTTAACCCGCTCGACATCCGGGTTCGGTTTCATTTTGGTTGGAACCGGAATACCCAAGAGGTATTCGATGTTTTCCCATAGCAAATTCGCCTTGATGCCGTTCCCTTTTTTCTCACCAAGAGCGGGGACGAGAAATTGCCTGAAGGATTTCGTCTTGCCGCTGCCCTCCTGCGTGGGCTCAAAACGAAGAAACTCTCCCTCGTGATTGATCACGATAAGAAAAGGGAAACCGCGTCTCTCCCAACCATCCGGGGCCAAATCAGGCTTCCGGTCGTAATACTCCTTGAGCGCTTGCAGGATCATGTGCGCACCTCCACGGCGTTGCGGTTGGTGAGGATAACACCGTTGGTCATCTCGGCGCGGAAGAATTCCGGTTTGATGTTGGCGGGATCAGTGTAGTCGAGATCGTAGAGCATCCAGCCGAGGTCGCGCGTTTCGGCAATCGGCGTTGATGGCTCCGCGCGCGTGTCAACGAGCCGGAAGGCGGCGGCGAATTCACGGCAACCGAGATAGGGTTGGTTGAAACACTGGCCTTTTTTCGCACGACGCTCGAACATCGCGGCGTACTTGGCTTCCGTCTCGTCGGGCCGGACATCCGGCTGCTGCAACGCGACGGCTTCCGCGGAATCCGTCAGCCATTCTGGCACGGGATTGCTGACTTTGCCACGCTGGTCGGGTGGGATGAACCCGAACTCGGCGTAGAGGCGATACTTCACGTCGCGTAGGAAAAGCCCGGCGCGTTGCTGACGGTCATCCTCGATGAAGATACCTGCCGAGCGCGGCGAGGCGACCTTGCCGACCTCGTTACGGCGGACAGAAATCCAGCGGACAGGCGCGAGCACTTCGATTTTCTTCACGCGCCAACGGATCGCCGGCTTCCACAGGATGGCTTCAAAAATGGCGCGCGCGGCGGAGGGTGTGATCACGTCATAGCTGACGCGCTCAACCTTCATCTCCGGACGCGTAAAGCACGCATAGGGACCGCTAACCTCCAAGCAGAATCCTTTCATTACTCCCTCCCATCTTCAAACACTGCACATTTCCTCTGGTGAAAATCCCTCACCAAACGCATCAAGGCCGCTTATGCCATCGTATTTTCCAATCCACAACCAAAATCCCGGCCAGATTTCTTCGACGTTGCCGGACGCCTGTGCCGCGAGAAAAGTCCCCTTCGACAAGTTCACGCAACTGCGCTGGAGCGCGCGCAGATTCTCCCGCGTGGGGCCGATGGTGCGAAGTTGGGCCAGCCATTTTTCGTTATCGCTCCAGCTTGCGAAGACGCCCTGATGCCCCGCTTCGTCTATGAAAGCGAATTCGTTACCAGCCGTGCGAAACGGGATCGCTGGGAAGTCACGGAACAAATCGTCGTTGAAGACGATTTTTGATCCGGGACGTCCTTTGGTGCTATTCACGCGCTGGTAGAATAGTGAAAAATATCGCGCAAAAAATTCCGGTTTTTGCGGATCGAAGCCGTCCAATGATGGTAGTTCGCGTGTGGTGTCTTCGCCCTTGCGTAACAGGCCCGGTGGTGCGGGCTTCGGCGGCACGAAAACATGGACTTGACCTAACTTTCCGACGCTGTTCAATTTGCCTTCACGATTGCAGCGGCCCGCCGCCTGCGCAATGGAATCGAGTCCACCGAGGGCGCGATAGACGACTGGGAAATCAATGTCCACGCCGGCCTCGACAAGCTGTGTGCTGATGACGCGACACGGTTCATCTACCGCAAGTCGGCGTTTGATTTCGGTGATGACTTCGGAACGATGTGCGCCACACATCAGTGCAGAAAGATGCAGCGTGCCCGGCGGCATGAGCTTGAACAAATCGTGGCAATTGCGCCGAGTATTCACCACGCATAATACCTGTTCGTGCTGTTGTAGACGCGTTGCCAGATCCCTCCACTCCGTTCTGGCCGTCATATTTTTCGGCAGGATGATTTCGGTTCGTTTCAGCCGCTCGTAGAGCTGCCTCTCCGACGGGATGATTTCATGAGGCTGCACGAGTCCCGGCAGCGCCGGCTGGGTAGCGGTAGCCAGCACCAACGTTACGCCGAAGCATTGCACCAGTTGGTTGAGCGCATCCACGCAAGGCGTCAGCAGTTCCGGCGGGAGCAACTGCGCTTCATCAAGGATGATGACGCTATTGACGATATTGTGGAGTTTGCGGCAACGCCCGGTTTTGGCGGCGTAGAGCGATTCGAAAAATTGGACGTTGGTGGTGACGACGACAGGCGCGTCCCAATTTTCCGCAGCCAGTTCCGCTCGTAGCGAATTACGGCGCGGATCGGTTGGGTCAAGATTGCTGTGGTGCTCAACAATGTTTTCCGGGCCGAAAATCTCACCGAGTGTTTTTGCGGTTTGCTCAATGATGCTTGTGTAGGGGATGACGTAGATGATCCGACGTTTGCCGTGCTTGAGCGCATGCCGGAGCGCGAAGGCCATTGCCGAAAGCGTCTTGCCGCCGCCCGTCGGTACGGTCAGCGAAAAAAGCCCTGGCACTTTGTCCGCCGCCGCCTCGCATGCGCGGCGAATCTCCGCGCGGATGGCGTTCACGTTGGTTTTCGGGGCCTCCCGTTCCATCTTTTCCAAGGCTTGGAAAAGCAAAGGGGCGAGTTTTCCAAGGGTTGGAAACGAGGCGCGCAGTGCCGCTTTGGTTGTATCTTCAACCGCTTCCGAATCCAACCGATCGGCATCCAGCAGGCAGGAGAAAAGCATTCGCATCCAGAAATGAAAATTATGCTGATTGACGAATACCGGCGGCCGGGCCAGCGAACGTAACCGGTTTTTCACCTCCTCGACGTAACCGGCCAGCGTGGCGAGATTTTGGCGACCTTCAGGCAACCGTGCCAAGAGCGCGGCGTTTCCGGTTTCGTTGGCTTGGTAGTCGGGTAGGCCGGCATGGTGGCCGGCCAACAGATAGGCCAAGGCTTTGCCCGGCATGCCAAGTTGATCGAACGCCAGTGCCGCGCCCGTGCTGGCATGATTGGACACGCTGCCATCCGCATCGTAATCGGGGTCATCCAGTCCATTACTGGTTTTGAGATATTGCTGGAAAGCCTTGGTCGCTTTGCCAAGGTCATGCAACCAGCCGGCGTTCCACGCCCAGTCAGCAGAAGAAAACTGCTCGGCGAAAGCGGCAGCCTTTTCGGCCACGGTGCGGAGATGTTTCTCCAGCGGCTGCCAGTTTTCAGGCGGCTCGCCCCGGCGGCTGTGCGCATAGAGCATCATAAAAAACTCCTTGAACCATCCTGAGCGCAGGATGAACGGCTCAAGGGCAGAAGTCAATGGCGTCTTTTTTCAGGCCACGTCAAGCGGAGAAGGTCTTTAATTGCCGCGCAAATTCCGCTTCATCCAGAATCGGCACGCCCAGTTTTTGAGCCTTGGTGAGTTTCGAGCCGGCGTCGGCGCCGGCGATGAGAAAATTGGTTTTCTTGCTGACGCTATCCGTGACGAGCGCGCTTTGCTGACGCAATAGTTCCTGTGCTTCCTCTCGTGTCCACTTGGACAGTGTACCGGTGATGACGACTGTTTTGCCGGAGAAAAAGCCAGAGGCCGCAGGCTTAAGGCTTGAGGCCAAAGGTTGAATACCAACAGCCAAGAGCTTCCCGATCACTGCTCGATTGCGCGGATTGACGAAGAAATCCACGATGCTCTGCGCCATCACACTGCCGACGTCGCGCACGGTTTCCAAGGTTTGGATATCGGCTGTCAGCAGCTTTTCCAAGGTTTGGAAATGGTCGGCCAGCTTACGCGCCGCGCCTTCGCCGACGTGCAGGATACCGAGGCCGTGGATCAGTCGCCATAACTCGCGCTGCTTGCTTCCGGCGATGGCAGCGACAACATTCGCCGCGGATTTCTCCCCCATCCGTTCCAAACCGGCGAGTTGTTCCACCGTCAGGCGGTAGAGATCGGCGACGTCATGGACGAGATGTTTGTCCACGAGTTGGTTAATCAGCACTTCGCCAAGGCCCTCAATATCCATTGCATGCCGCATGACAAAGTGCTCTATCGTCCGCTTGAGCTGCGCTGGACACGAAATATTTTCGCACCGCCACGCCACAAATTCCGGGTCGCGCTGAATCGGCCCGCCGCAGGCCGGGCATTTGCCGTGCAGATGCCTGGCCAGATCGAAAGGCTCGGCCTCGGCGGGCCGTTTTTCCAGCACCACGCTGACGACGGCGGGAATCACTTCGCCGGCTTTTTCGATAATGACGATGTCGCCGATGCGGATATCTTTGCGCCGAATTTCTTCTTCGTTGTGGAGCGTCGCGCGCGAGATCGTCGAGCCCGCGAGAAATACCGGCTCCAGCTCGGCCACCGGCGTGAGCACGCCGGTGCGGCCAACTTGCACGGTGATGGCATTGAGCCGCGTTTCGGCTTGTTCGTGGCTATATTTATAGGCGATGGCATAGCGCGGAGCTTTTGCGGTGGTGCCCAGCCGTCGCCATTGATCGAAGGAATTGACCTTGACC
The DNA here is from genome assembly GCA_004321905.1 of Verrucomicrobiota bacterium. Taxonomy (GTDB): domain Bacteria; phylum Verrucomicrobiota; class Kiritimatiellia; order CAIQIC01; family CAIQIC01; genus DP16D-bin41. The sequence goes on from SCQF01000023.1 coordinate 136,078, forward strand.
ACCGCGCCATCAATTTCGTAGGGCAACTCTGCCACGCGCGATTGAAAATCGGCAGTGCGCCGAATGACTTCCTCAATGCCTTCGCAAACCCACCAAAACTGTGGCGTCGGCAGGCCAAGCTTTTTCAGCGCTTCCAAGACTTCCTGCTGCGTAGCAAACGTCCGTCCCTCGGTTGCGCCGACCGCATAAAACACCGCCGCCAGCGGGCGTTGGGTGACGATACGCGAATCGAGTTGCTTGAGCGAGCCAGCGGTGGCATTGCGCGGGTTGGCAAACGCGTCCTCGCCAGCCGCCACACGTGCGGCGTTTAGCTTTTGGAAACCGGCCACCGGCATATAGGCCTCGCCGCGCACTTCGAGCAGCGGCGGATGGGCATCAGTCAATGCCAGCGGAATCGCTTTGATGGTTTTGAGATTGGCGGTGATATCATCGCCGGTGGTGCCGTCGCCGCGCGTCGCGCCCAGCGCGAGCTTTCCGTTTTCGTACCGGACACTGATCGAGCAGCCGTCAATCTTCGGTTCAAGCACGTACTCGATTTTTTCGCCGGGCAGCAGCTTGCGGACACGCGCATCGAATTCGCGCAATTCTTCGAAATTATAGGTGTTGTCCAGCGACATCATCGGCTGGAGATGCCGCACGCTCTGAAACTCTTTGAGCGGCTCACCGCCGACCCGCTGTGTCGGCGAATCCGGCGTCACCCATTCCGGGTGTTGCGCCTCGATGTCCGCGAGTTCGCGGTAGAGCCGGTCGTAGTCGCGGTCGGAAATTTCCGGCTTGGCCGCGACGTAGTAGAGGCGGTTGTGCCGGTTGATCTCCGTGCGTAGCTGCTCAATGCGTTGGCGGACGGCGCTCGTCATGCCGCTAGAATAGACATTGCCGTTCGAGTTTCCAAGGCTTGGAAATGCGAGCTGCCCGTTTTTCCAAAGCTTGGAAAATAGACATCCGCAAGAAGGCTTAACCACGGAACACACGGAAGGGCTTTCCCGGTAGGGCGACGCCTCCGGCGGAGCCGCCAAATAGAGGAGCGGCTCGGCGGGACGCCTCGCCCCACCTACTTCCGGGGATTGAAAAGCCGTGCTTTTTCAGCGGCGCGGATGGTCTTCCATCAGCTTGATGAAGCGATGGAAGAGATAGGCGGCGTCGTGCGGGCCGGGCGCGGCTTCGGGATGATATTGCACCGAGAACACCGGCAATTTTTTGTGCCGCATGCCTTCGCTGGTTTTGTCGTTGAGGTTGATATGCGTCGTCTCGACCTCCGGCGGGAGCGAGGCGATGTCCACCGCGAAGCCGTGGTTCTGACTGGTGATTTCCACCTTGCGCGTCGTCAGATCCATCACCGGCTGGTTGCCGCCGCGATGACCGAACTTGAGCTTATAGGTTTTGCCGCCGAAGGTTTGACCGAGCAACTGGTGACCAAAGCAAATTCCAAACGTCGGCACCTTGGTGTTGACCACGCCCATGATCGTCTTGACGACCTGCGGCACGGCGGAGGGATCGCCGGGACCGTTGGAGATGAAGAAACCGTCCGGTTGGCATGACAGGATTTCCGCAGCGGTTGAAGTAGCCGGGAAAACTTCCACGGTGCAACCGAGCCGGACCATAATGCGAAGCTGGTTGCGTTTCATACCGCAGTCGAGCGCGGCGACCTTGAAGCGCGGCGGCGGCACGGAGGCGGGTGCATCGAAGCCGTGGCCGGGGTCGGTCCACGTGAAACGCTTGGGCGTACTGACCTCGGTGGCAAGATCGCGACCGACGAGGCCGGGCGAATCCTTGGCCTTCTGCACGAGGCTCTGCGGATCTAGGTCTTCCGTGCTCATCACGCACTTCATCGCGCCCAGCGAACGGATGTGCAAGGTGATGGCGCGCGTATCCACATGATCCACACCGAGAATACGGTTTTTGACAAGATATTCCGGCAGCGATTTGGTTTTGCGGAAGTTGCTGGCAACGCGACTGCATTCACCGACGATCAGCCCGGCGGCGTGCGGCTTCCACGACTCGACGTCCTCGTCGTTGACGCCATAGTTGCCGATCAGCGGATAGGTGAGCGTGACGATTTGGCCGTTGTAGCTTGGATCGGTGAGAATTTCCTGATAGCCGGTCATCGAGGTGTTGAAGACCAGCTCGCCATAGACCTCGCCGGAGCCGGCGAAGGCCCGGCCCTCGAACACAGTCCCGTCTTCCAGCGCAATAAGTGCTTTTTTCATAAATCGAGCTTTCAGCAGTCGGTCATCAGCCATCAGCTATTTGTGTTTCGGTTTGTGCGGCGCCGCGTGATGGCCGAGCAACGGAAATTGCTTGCGGATGGCCGCGCCGACAAAATCACGGAACAGCGGCTGCGGCACCAGCGGCTGCGACTTGAATTCCGGATGGAACTGGCAACCGACGAACCACGGATGGTCGGCCAGTTCGATGATCTCCACCAAGTTCTTATCGGGCGAAAGACCCGCAAGAACAAGCCCTTGCGCCTCGAACTGCGCGCGATACTTGTTGTTGACCTCGTAGCGGTGGCGGTGACGCTCGCTGATCTGCGCCGCGCCATAGGCCGTCGCCGCACGCGAGCCGGGTGCGAGCACACACGGCCATGCGCCGAGCCGCATACTGCCGCCAAGGTCCACAACTTTTTCCTGTTCTTCCATCAGGCAGACCACCGGATGCGGCGTCTGCTTGTTGACCTCCGTGGTGTGCGCGGCGGCCAAGCCACAGACATTGCGCGCAAATTCGATCACCGCCATTTGCAGGCCGAGGCAGATGCCAAAATACGGGATTTTATTTTCACGCACAAACTTGACCGCTGCAATTTTGCCCTCAATTCCGCGCTCGCCAAAGCCACCGGGCACCAGCACGCCGCCGGCAGATTCCAGCACGTCGAAACCTTTACCCGCTTCCAAATCCTCCGCGGCGACCTTGACGATCTCGACTTTGTGTTTGTGCGCGACGCCGCCATGCTGAATCGCTTCATAAATGGATTTATAGGCGTCCTGCAACTCCGAATACTTGCCGACAACCGCAATGCGCACCGTGCCCTGCGGATGAATCAGCGCCTCCACCATCTTGCACCACGCCTCCATCTTCGCCGGCGGGCGCGCCAACCGGAAATGGACCATGATGAGTTCGTCGAGACCCTGCTCGCACAGCACCAACGGCAATTCATAGATGGAGTGCTTGACGTCCTGCTCCTCGATCACCGCGTCCAAGGACACATTGCAAAACAGTGAGAGTTTGCGCCGCACATCGTCTTCGAGCGGCACTTCCGACCGACAAATCAGAATATCCGGCGCAATGCCGATCTCGCGCAGCTTCGCCACGCTCTGCTGACTCGGCTTCGTCTTGACCTCGCCCGCCGCCTTGATGAACGGCACGTAGGTCAGATGGATGTACATCACGTTATCGCGGCCATCCTCCAACCCGATCTGCCGGATTGCCTCGAGGAACGTCAGCCCCTCGATGTCACCAACCGTGCCGCCGAGTTCGACGAGAATCACGTCCACGCCTTTTTCGTCCAACGCGCGAATATGCGTTTTGATCTCGTCGGTGATGTGCGGGATCATCTGCACGGTGCCGCCGAGATAATCGCCATGCCGCTCCTTCTTCAACACATCCCAATAGATGCGTCCGGCGGTAAAGTTGCTGCGTTTCGAGGTCGGCTGACCGGTGAAGCGTTCGTAGTGACCGAGGTCGAGGTCGGTCTCCGCGCCGTCGTCGGTCACATAGACCTCGCCGTGCTGGAACGGACTCATCGTGCCGGGATCCACATTGAGGTAGGGATCAATCTTCAGCATCCGGATGCTCAACCCGCGGTTGATGAGCAACCGGCCCACGGACGCGGAGGTCAACCCCTTGCCGAGCGAACTCACCACGCCGCCTGTAATAAAAATATATTTCGCCATATCGTGTTCCCGGAAAATTGTTATGCGCAGCGTGCCACGCGGTCGGGGATGATAATAAAACCGATTCCACCGCCGGACACAACCTTTTTCCGGCGCGACTTTTCCAAGGCTTGGAAAAAGCGCTGCTCCTGTTTTTCAAGCCTTGGAAAACCTGTTCAAACAGTTCCCTCCGCCCGCCAAATCCGCTATGATCGCGCCCGACATGCACGAAGTATCCATTTGTCAGGGGTTGGTGAAAGTGGTGCTCGACGAGATGGCGCAGCGCGCGATCCCGGCGGGCGCGCTGCTGCGCCTACGCGTCGTCGCCGGCGCGCTGCATCAGATCGTGCCGGAGTCGCTGGAATTCGCCTATGACCTGCTGACGCGCGAGACGCCCGCCGCCGGCTCGAAGTTGGAACTGCGCGTGACGCCATTGGCGGCACGCTGCACAAAATGCGACTGGCGCGGCACCATCGAACCGCCGCTCTTTCTGTGCAGCGTTTGCGGCGCGGGTGTTGAGCTGGAAGGCGGCGACGAGCTTTACGTGGAAGATTTGGAGATTGCCGAGTCATGAGCCACACCCACATCCCCATTTATCGCGCCGTGATGGAAGACAGCACCCGCTGGGCCGAAGCGACACGCGCATTGTTGACCGAGCGGCGACAGAAGCTGTTCAACTTCATCGGCTCGCCGGGTGCGGGTAAAACGGCGCTGTTGGAAGCGTTGGCGCGCGCGCTGAAGGGGCGCGTGCAGTTCGCAGTGATCGAAGGCGACTGCGCCGGTACGCGTGACGCCGAGCGGCTGGCGGCGGAAGGCGTGCAGGCCGTACAGATCGTCACCGGCGCGGGCTGCCATCTGCCCGCCGAGTCCGTTCATCAGGTACTGCGCGATCTGCCCGCGACCGGCTTGGATTTTGTGCTCGTGGAGAACGTCGGCAATTTGGTTTGTCCGGCGGCGTTCGATATTGGCGAGACCGCCAAGCTCGCCGTGTTGAGCGTGACGGAAGGCGAGGATAAGCCACTCAAATATCCCACGCTGTTCCGCCAAGCTGCCGCGACGGTGCTGACCAAAGTTGATTTGTTGCCGCATCTGCGCTTCAACCTCGCCAAATGCCGCGCCGCGCTCCATCAGATCAAGGCCGCTGCACCTGTCTTCGAGCTATCCGGAAAAACCGGGCAAGGAATCGGGGCCTTCGCTGACTGGCTCTTGCGACAGAAATGAATCTTGGGCATTGACTCCGACGCCACGCAGGGCCAAAATCCAACGGCCAAAAGGACAACATATGAGCCGCAACAAATATCTTGATGATTTCATGGCCACCTTCCCGCACGAAGGGCTGACGTTTGACGACGTCTCGCTGGTCACCCAATACGCCGATTTTCTGCCGTCCGACGCCGAAGTGACCAGCCCGCTGACCGACCGCATCACGCTGAACATCCCGTTCGTCAGCGCCGCGATGGATACCGTGACCGAAGCGCGTATGGCGATTGCGCTCGCGATGCTCGGCGGTATTGGCGTGATCCACAAAAACCTCGCGCCGGAGCAGCAGGCCGAGATGGTCACGGACGTTAAAATTCACCTCAATGGCCTGATTGATAATCCGGTGACGTTCCGCACCAACGACACGCTCAAGCATGTTGAGGCGACACGCAAGGCGAAGGGTTACACCTTCAGCGGGTTTCCAATCTTGGACGAAAACGATCGCGTCGTCGGCATTCTGACCACGCGCGACATCCGCTTCGCCAAAAACACCAACGCGAAAATATCCGATTTGATGACCAAGGAATTGGTCACCGCGCCGCCGAGCACGACGCTCAAGCAGGCCTATGACCTGATGATGAAGCGGCGCATCGGCAAGCTGCCGCTGCTGGACGCGAAAGGACAGTTGGCGGGTTTGTATAGTTTCACCGATGTACGCACGCTGATTCAGAACGTTGAGCCAATGTATAACCGCGATGCCAAGTATCGCCTCCGCGTCGCCGCCGCCATCGGGCCGAGCGACCAGAAGCGCGTCGAAGTACTTGCCGCGCACGAGGTGGACGTGGTGGTGGTGGATACCGCGCACGGCCACAGCAAAGGCGTCATCGAAATGACCAAGTGGGTCAAAAAACATTATCCCGCACTCGATGTGATCGCCGGTAACATCGGCACGGGCGAAGCCGCGGTAGCGTTACGCGATGCCGGCGCGAACGCCGTCAAAGTCGGCATCGGCCCCGGTTCGATTTGCACCACGCGCGTCGTCGCCGGCGTCGGCATCCCGCAGATTTCCGCGATCCATGCCTGCGTCAAGGCACTCGAAGGCAGCATCCCGGTCGTCGCCGATGGCGGCATCCGGTTCTCCGGCGACGTCGCCAAGGCCCTCGCCGCCGGCGCGAGCGCCGTGATGATGGGCGGCGTGCTGGCGGGCACCGAAGAAAGTCCCGGCGAGAAAATCATTTATCAGGGCCGCCAATACGTTTCCTATCGCGGCATGGGCAGCCTCGGCGCGATGCAGGATGGCATGGGCAGCCGCGAGCGCTACGGCCAAAGCGACGTTCGCTCCGATGATCTCGTGCCACAGGGCATCGAAGGCATCGTGCCCTATTCCGGCACCGTCAAGCAGGTGCTCACACAGTTCATCGGCGGCGTGAAGGCCTCAATGGGTTATTGCGGTTGCCGCACGCTCAAGGAACTGCAGGAACGCGCCCGCTTCGTCCGCGTCAGCGCCGCCGGCCAGACCGAGGCGCACCCGCACGACATCAAGATTACCAAAGAAGCACCGAATTACCGGTTGTGAACGAACTGTGGAAATTAGAATATAGCGACGCCGTAGAACAACGTATTCGCTGACGACGAGATGACGACATTCGGATAGAGGATCCGGCAGAATTTCGTTGGTATTAGCGTCGTTTTAGTTTTTGTGCCGGCTGGTTGGTTTGTCCTGGGATTTGTTGCAGTCTTCTTCGCGCCAATCATATTCGAGGCGGCTTTCCGAACGTCTACATCTATTCGTTTCTACCGTCAGGATCGAACGCCGGGCCTTCGACCCGGCGTTGTTTTCCAGACCTTGGAAACGCGGTCGAGTGTTTCCAAACCGTGGAAAACTTTAGAACGCACCCATGAACAGACTGGAGAAAGTCGCCAACGGAGCCGTCTCGCGGAAGTCATCAATTGCGGCGCGCGCCTCGTTCATGGTTTTCTTGACGTCTTGATAGAGGCCGTCGTCCTGCGTCAGCTTGCCGATGGTGCCTTCGCCTTTTTCGATCTTGGCGGTGATGTTTTTGATGGAGGTCGCAGCAGCGAAGACATCGCGGTAGAGCGCGTCGTCCTTCGCCAATAATTTACCGAGCGTACCTTCGCCGGCGGCCAGCCGGTTGCTGATGTCCTTGAGATTGGCGGTGGTGGTCTTGAGATCGTTATAGACTTGGTCTTCCATCAACAATTTGCCGATGGTGCCCTCACCCGCCGCCAATTTGGTGCTGATCTTTTTCACATCGGCCAGCGTCGCGGAGAGATTTTCCAGCATCTTGCCTTCTTCGAGGTTCCGCTTGATGAGTGAGATTGTGCGCGTGGCTTCGTCAATCAGGTCCACGGGCGGCAGGCCGTGCAACACCACGCCGGCGCGCAACTCCGGCTTGTCGTTGGAGCCAAGGTCAACCGCCAAATAGCGCCCGCCGAGCACGGAGGATGGCAGCACCTCGATTTTGTAGTCGTCGTGCAGCTTGATCGGCACATCGAGGCTGCAATAGACGTGCGCGCCGTCCGGTTTGACGGCGAGGCTATCCACCTTCCCCACGTCCACGCCGCGCACAAACACGTTATCACCCTTACGCAGACCCATCACGTGCTCGAACACGATTTCATATTTATGGCCGCCACCGCCGAAAATTCGCGTGCGACTCAAAACCGCCGTGCCAAAAAAGAGCGCGACGATCATCATCGCGAAGAAAAAGCCCACGATGACTTCGATGGTCGTTTCCTGCTGCCGATCCTTTTTCATAATGCTGCCGCCTTTTCCCATGCACCACGCTTGGTGATATATTGCGATTCCAAAAATTGCTGCACTTTTTCGTTGGGCGATTTGATGAACTGCTCCGGCGTGCCCAGTGCCACCACCCGCCCCTCGTCGAGCATCGCGATGCGCGTGGCGATGGCCAGCGCGCTATGCAGATCGTGTGTTACCACGACGCTGGTGATGCCCAGTTCGCGCCGCAGGCTGTCAATAAGTTGGTCAATCGCCCGCGAGGTAACCGGATCGAGACCGCTGGTCGGCTCGTCATAGAGAACGATCTCCGGCGCGGTGATGATGGCGCGCGCCAACCCGACACGCTTACGCATCCCGCCGGAAAGTTCGGCGGGCATTTTGTCGTAGGCCTCGGCCAGCCCGACCAGCGCGAGTTTTTCACGCGCCAGCTTTTCGATCTCGTGCTCCGGCTTGTTCGTCCGCTCCAGCAGCGGCAGACCGACGTTCTCGCCGGCGCTGATCCAGTTGAGCAACGCCGCACCTTGGAACAACACGCCAAACCGCGACCGGATTTGCTCCAGCTTATGGCCACGCGCCGTGCTGACGCAGTCGTCACCGACCCATACGCGCCCGGCGTCCGGCGTCAGCAGCCGTACCATGTGCTTGAGCGTCACGCTCTTGCCCGCGCCGGAGGCGCCGACGATGAAAAACGTCTCGCCCGGCTCGATCTGGAGGTCCACGCCATCGAGCACGACGCGTCCGCCAAGTCGCTTATGCACTTTTTCAAACCGAATCATTTATAAAACATCCGCGTGATGAAATAGCCCATCGTCAAAATCGTCAAAAAGGCAATAATCACCGTCCGCCGTGTTGACCGGCCGACGCCGACCGCGCCTTCCGTCGTCGCAAAGCCTTGATGGCACGCCACCGTCACGACGATCACACCGAAAATGATCGCCTTGAACAAGCCTACGAATAAATCCTTGTTCTCGGCGAAGCGCGTACAGTTATCAAAGTAGGCCGTAAAGGAAACACCGAGCTGCGTATAACCGACGATCGCGCCGCCGAGAATGCCGACCGCGTTCGTATACATCGTCAGGAACGGCATGATCAGCGCCAGCGCCACCAGCCGCGGCATGACGAGGAAGCGCACCGGATTGATGGACATGATTTCCAACGCGGCGATTTCTTCCGCAACCACCATCGTACCCATCTGCGCCGCAATCGCGCTGCCGACGCTCGCTGCGATGATCAGGCCCGTCATGAACGGCCCCATTTCGCGGAGCAACACGACGGTGACCGCTGTACCGATATTGACCTCCTGCCCAAAGCGCCGCAGTTCGAGACCGGTTTGCAACGCGAGAATCATGCCCGTAAACAGCGCGACCACCGTGATGACGCCGAGGCTCTTGATCCCGCTGACAAACATCTGGTGGATCGTCTCATAACGGTTCTGGCGCGAGAACACATGGCGGATGTTCACGATCGCTTCGCCCAGCATCACGAGCGCGCGGCCCGTATTGCGTAGCGCGAGCAGCACTTCGCGTCCGACCCGCGCCCACGCGTTCACCGGCGGCGCAAAAAATTCTGGTTCCCGGGTAAGAATGGCTTATCTCCTGAAAAGTTGGCGAGAGCATACACCGCCCGGCGCCGTTTTCCAAGGTTTGGAAAAACGCGCGGCCCATTTTCCAAACCTTGGAACTCCGGTCGCTTGTCAGGTGGAGCGCGACCTTCCCGCCTTCGTCGCGATGACGACAACGCGCACGGCTGGACGGATCACGTTGGCTGTTTTCCAAAGGCCGCGCGCGTGCGTTCCTGCCATCGCTGGGGGTCACGTTTGAGGTGCATGATGCCACCGATCAAGATACAGTCGGTGCGGACTTGATAGAGAACCCCGAAAGGGAAGCGATCGGTCAGCCCACGCCGGGCGCGGGCAGAAAACATCGGCCATGCCGTCGGATGCTACCGGAGACGATCGAAAGTCCGCTGCACCTCGGCGGCAAATTCGTAGCCGAGGCCCGGACATTGGCTGTTGTAATAGTCAACGGCACCGGCAAACTCATCTTCGGCACAGGACAGGACGAGAATTTTCATCGCCGATTGATCCGGGCCAGCACGTCTGCCGCGGGCGAGGCCGCGATCTGACCTTGGTCGTACCCCTCAATCCGCGATTCAATCTCCGCCGCCCAGACGGTGTCTACGTGGCGGTCCATAGAAGAATCGAAGCTCTGAAACAAACGCTCAATCAGTTCCGCACGATCTACCGGCGGCAGTCCCAGCGCATCTTTAAGAACCTGTTCGGCTATGGCTGTCATATTATCCCCATTATTCCGCGTTTGTCTGCATGCCAGCATAACCGCTGACGCCTGCCTTGGCAAGCTGCCGGCCAATGCCGGCCACCACCCGCGTTACACCATCCACGGTACCGGCAGAATGAAATTCTCGCGGCACTTAACCACACCATTCGCCGGTATAAGCACAGGATGAAGATTCCAAACCTTGGAAAAATCGAAAATATCACATCGCCAAGGGCAGTAATTCGCGTTCGAGAGCTTCGTAGCGGTCAATGACGCGGCGGACGTAGGCGCGTTTCTCGGTGTAGGTGCCGGGGAAGAAGCTGCCCTTGAAGCCGGCAATCACCAAGTTGCGGAACTGATGGCGCTGGATGTCGAAATGTGTCGCGGCCAGTTCCAATTCATGGCACACGGTCGTGTGGCTAACGAGCCGATTGTCGGTGTTGATGCTGACCGACAGGCTGTGCGCGAGCATTTGTTTGAGCGGGTGATCGCTGAAGCGCTTCATCTGCGGGACGGTTTGCAGATTACTCGTCAGGCAGACTTCGATGTTGATGCGCTGGCTGGCGATGTATTCGGCGAGATGCCGGACATAGGCCTGCGGATCGCCGACCGCCGGATTGCGAATCATGTCGGCGGCGAACAGGAACGTGCCGTGGCCGATGCGGTTGGCGTGACACTCCGTGATCGCCTGAAAAATGGACTCCGGGCCGTAGGCCTCGCCGGCATGGACGGTTTTGCGGATGAAGTGCCGGTGCGCCAGTTGATAGGCGGCGGCGTGGTGTTCGGCGGGATAGCCGGCCTCTTCGCCCGCGAGGTCGAAACCAACCACCGGCAGGTCGCAACGGTGCGCGAGGTCGGCGGCGGCGCGCGCAATCTCCAGCGAGGCAGCGGCGAAAACCTGTCGGCGCGGCGCATAAGGCATGACGCTGAACAGTTGCGCGTAGTACGGGGCCGTCGTCGCCGTGAAGGCGCGCAGCGCACAGAGAATGACGCCGAAGTGGAAGGGTAAATCCGCGTCGTTCTGCACCGCGCGGCTCCGGTTATGCGCCCGTTGCGCGCGCGCCAAGCCGCGGCAGACGGCGGTGACCGCGCCTTCGATATTCAAGCGATCGTGGCAGTGCAGTTGCGGCGCAAAGCGCACCTCAATATAGCGCACACCCTCGGCCAGACAATCTTCGGCCAACTCAAACGCGACGCGTTCCAGATTTTCCGGCGCCTGGAGTACCGCGCACGTCAGACCAAAACCACGCAGATATTCACCGAGGTTCCGGTAATTTTTTTTGAACACCAGCCGGCAGAGACCGTCCGCGGTTTGCGACGGCAATTTGACGCGCGCCCGTCGCGCCAGCTCGATCAGCGTCGGCAGCCGGAGCGAGCCATCAAGATGCAAATGCAGATCAGTTTTGGGAATCTTTTGAATGAATTCTTTGGTGAGACCCGCATTCATGTGCATCGGCTCCTTCATGGTGCCATTATGATGCGCCCAGTCAGGCGGCGCGTCAAGATTTGGCCGCCGCTTCACACTCCGAATTGCATTATAATACTTCGCCAATCAAGAACCGTTGACGTGACTGAAGCAACGAACGCAGCCGGAAGTGGAACAGCTCGCCGCGCAGGCCAACGCCAAAATTGAACAGCAGCTTGCACCGAAGCAGGCCGCACTTTTCAAGGAAGTCCTCGTTCGCTTCCCGGAGCCCGGCCTACGCGGCCTCAATCCGCAGCCCTCCAGCGTTCGCTAATCCCGCTATGCGGACCATTCCGCACGGAGTTGATCGGGGGTATGCCTGGCAGCGCGGAGCGCGCGTAAGGCAAGCCCCGCCGTACGCTTGGCAAGGCGCCGACCAGTAGCATCGCGCATCAGCGGGCAATGGAACCACGCCGGGGCTGTCCAGCCGAGCGCGCGATAAATCAACAACTGCCGCGCCGTGGAGACCAGCAAATCCTCACCACGCACCACTTCGGTGATTTGCATCGCGTGATCGTCAGCGGCAACGACAAGCTCGTAGGCGGGCACGCCATCGCGCCGCCAAACGACGAAATCCCCGAAATCTCGTCCAGCCTCGAACGCTTGCGAACCGCAACGCTCATCCACAAATTCAATTCGTTCGCCGTCGGGCACGCGGAAACGCCAGTTGAGACCATCGGGCGTTGCAGGCGGCGTCCATGATTCCGGCGCAGGTCGCCAGTGTGCTGGAAAAATCGCCTCACCCTCCCCGGCATGCGGCGCGCGCGGCGCGTGTTCGAGGTCTTTGCGCGAATGCGCTGAAGGATAAAGCCAACCACCGGCCAAAAGCTGCCGCCAGACTTCGCGGTAAAATTTTCCACGCTCGCTTTGCGTATACGGCGCACACGACCCGCCGACGTCCGGGCCTTCGTCCCACCTGCAACCGAACCAGCGCAAATCTTCGAGCAGGGCCGTGACGAATTCCGGCTTGCAGCGGGCGCGATCAATATCCTCGACACGCAAAATCAATTTTCCACCCGCTGCGCGCGTCCGCTCCTGCGCCGTCCAGAAAGTGCGGGCGTGTCCGAGGTGCAGATAACCGGTTGGCGTCGGCGCGAGCCGACCGCGATAAATTTTGCGCTGAATATTCGCCGTCATGCGGCGCGACTATAAACTTTTTCATGACGTTTTGGCGCGGAAAAATCGTTAGTCCGCCTTGTGGATGCGACCAAAAGCGCCACAATATGTGGTGTTATTTCCCGGTGGTTGGGGAAAACGGTACGTGGTTTTTCCAAGGCTTGGAAAAAATCCAAAAGCGCTTTTCCAAGCCTTGGAAAAACAATGGGTTATGCCTGACGATTTTTTGCGATTTCCGTTGTCGGCGGCGGCTGTTTTTGGTAGAAGAGGTGCCACAATTCGGGAGACACAGCGTATCATGGCGAAAAACGAAAAAAATGGCACAGAAACGATTGAAATGGCGGAAAATTTTACGCCGCCAGCGGCGGCGAACAAGGCGTATGACGCGGGTTCGATCACGGTGCTCGGCGGCATGGATGCCGTGCGCAAGCGCCCGGCGATGTACATCGGCGATACCGGCGTGCGCGGATTACATCACTGTGTTTATGAGGTCGTGGATAACTCGGTGGATGAATCGCTCGCCGGATTTTGCAAACACATCGAAGTGACGCTCAATGCCGATGGTTCGGTGTCGGTGAACGACGATGGACGCGGCATTCCGGTGGACATGCACAAGACCGAGAAGCGTCCGGCGATCGAAGTCGTGCTCACCGTATTGCACGCGGGCGGCAAGTTCGATCACAACAGTTACAAGGTATCCGGCGGTTTGCACGGCGTCGGCGTCTCGTGCGTCAACGCCTTGAGTGAGTGGCTCGACGCCGAGGTACGGCGCGACGGCAAGGTTTATCACCAGCGCTACGAGCGCGGCGTGCCGGTGACCAAGCTGGAGACGATCGGCCAGACCAAGGGCACGGGCACCAAGATCACGTTCATGCCGGATGCGGAGATTTTTTCCACGACGGAATTCAACTGGGACATCCTTGCGAACCGTCTACGCGAGCTGGCGTTTCTGAATAAGGGCCTTGAGATCAAGTTGCGACAAGAAGAACCGGCCCGCGAAGAAATTTATAACTACAAAGGCGGCATCATCGAGTTCGTGGAACACTTGAGCCGTAACAAAAACATCCTGCATCCGAAGGTCATTTATTTTGGCCGCGAACAGGAGCGGATTCAGGTGGAGATCGCGCTGCAATACAACGATTCCTATTCCGAGAACGTCTTCTCCTTCGTCAACAACATCAACACCATCGAGGGCGGCACGCATCTGAGTGGCTTTCGTTCGGCGCTGACGCGTACGCTCAACCAGTATGCCAAGGCGAACAAGCTGCTGAAAGGCGAAGACGAGGCCATGAGCGGCGACGACGTCCGTGAGGGGCTGACGGCCGTCATCAGCGTCAAAGTGCCCGATCCACAGTTCGAGGGCCAGACCAAGACCAAGCTGGGTAACGGCGAAGTGGAAGGCATCGTCGCCTCAATCGTCAACGAACAGTTGACCACCTATTTTGAGGAACATCCCTCGGTGGCCCGGCGCGCGATTGAAAAAGCGGTGCTGGCGGCGCGCGCCCGCGAGGCGGCGCGCAAAGCGCGCGACCTGACGCGGCGCAAGGGCGCGCTGGATTCCGGCTCGCTGCCCGGCAAACTGGCGGACTGCTCGGAGCGAAACCCGGATGTCTGTGAGCTGTATATCGTCGAGGGCGATAGCGCCGGTGGCTCGGCCAAGCAGGGCCGCGACCGGCGTTTTCAGGCCGTACTGCCGCTGCGCGGCAAGGTGCTGAACGTCGAGAAGGCGCGCGACGACAAGATGCTGAACAACAACGAAATTCGCATGATGATCATGGCGATTGGCACGGGCATCGGCAACGAGGAGTTCGACCTCACCAAGGCGCGTTACGGTCGCATCATCATCATGACCGATGCCGACGTGGATGGCTCGCACATCCGCACCTTGCTGCTGACCTTTTTCTACCGCAAGATGCCGCAATTGCTGGAGCAGGGCCGCATTTTCATCGCCCAGCCGCCGCTCTATAAAATCAAGCGCCGGAAGCGTGAGGAATATATCGAAAGCGACACAGAACTGACCAAGATTCTACTCGACCTCGGCTTGGAGGATTTGCAGGTTGAGCCGCTCAAAGGCCAGGGCGTGCCGGCGGTGAAGGCGGAGACCCTGCCGGAATTGCTCAAGTGCCTCACCGAAATTGAGCGCATTGCCGAACTCTTCAAGCGCAAGGCCATTGATTTTCAAGAATACCTGCGGCACCGCGACCCGCAGAGCAAGTTGCTCCCGCAATACCGCGTGCAAATCAATCAAAACGGCGAGGCGGAATATTACTACGTGGCCACGGAAGCGGAGCTGCGCAAGTTGCGTGAGGAATCGGAGCAGAAGCTGGGCTATCAACTGGAAATTTTCACCGGCGGCGGCGAACCGGCGGAGAAAGGCGGACATTCCTTCCGCTGGACGGAAATCCACACCGCAGCGGCGTTGGCCCGACAGATCGCGTGGCTGGAGCAGCGCGGCTTTAGCTTGGCGCATCTCGCGACCACCGAGGAACCGATCCTGAACCTGGTGGATAGTGACGAACGCAAAATACCCGTGCACAGCCTGCAAGAGCTGCTCGACAAAGTCCGCGAACTCGGCCGCAAAGGCTTGGAAATTCAGCGCTACAAAGGCTTGGGCGAAATGAACCCGGAGCAACTCTGGGAAACCACCATGAACCCTGAGAAGCGCAAGATGACCAAAGTGGTCCTCGAAGACGCCGTCCGTGCTGACGCGATTTTTAGCGTACTCATGGGCGACGAGGTCGAGCCCCGCCGAAAATTCATCGAAGACAATGCCCTGAACGTCCGCAACCTGGACATCTAAGCCCCCAACCCAATCACCATCATGTATACCAAAAACGAACGACTCGACTTCACCAACGTTGAAGAGGAAATGCAGCGGGCGTACATCGACTATTCGATGAGCGTCATCATCGGGCGCGCCCTGCCGGACGCCCGCGACGGCCTCAAGCCCGTCAACCGGCGCATTCTCTACGCCATGCGCGACCGCGGCTGGGTACACGCCAAACCCTTCGTCAAATGCGCCAAGGTCGTCGGCGAAGTCATCGGTAATTATCATCCGCATGGCGACACCGCCGTCTATGACACGCTGGTGCGCATGGCGCAGGATTTCTCGTTGCGCTATATGCTCGTGGATGGTCAGGGTAACTTCGGCAGCATTGATGGCGACCCACCCGCCGCCTACCGGTACACCGAATGCCGGCTCAACCGGCCCGCGGAGGAACTCCTCGCCGATATCGAGAAAAACACCGTGGATATGCAGCCGACCTTCGACGAAAAATATCACGAGCCGAAGGTGCTGCCCGCGCGCATCCCCAACCTGCTCGTCAATGGCAGCACCGGCATCGCCGTCGGTATGGCCACGAACATGCCGCCGCACAACCTCGGCGAAATCATTGACGGCATTCTCCATTTGATTGATAACCCCGAAGCGACCGTCGCCGACCTGATGAAGTTCGTCAAAGGCCCGGACTTCCCCACCGCCGGTGTCATTTGCGGCACCGCGCCGATCAAGGAGATGTATGAAACCGGTCGCGGCCTGCTCAAGGTCCGCGGACGCGCCGGCATCGAGGAAGGCGCACAGGGCAAAGACAGCATCATCATCACCGACATCCCCTACATGGTGAACAAGGCCTCGCTCATCGAGAAAATGGCCGATCTCGTCCACGAGAAGAAACTTGAAGGCATCTCCGACATCCGCGACGAGTCCGACAAGGACGGCATCCGCGTCGTCATCGAGCTTAAGCGCGGCGTACCGCCACGCGTCGTGCTGAACAACATCTATAAACACACGCCGCTGGAGAGCACCTTCGGCGCGATCATGCTGGCGATTGACCATGGCCGGCCCAAGGTGATGACCCTCAAGGAACTGATGCAGTGTTTCGTTGCGCACCGCCTCGAGGTCATCAAACGCCGCGCGCAGTTCGACCTCGAAAAGGCCGAGGCCCGCGCGCACATCTTGGAAGGCCTCAAGATCGCGCTCGACAACCTCGATCTCGTCGTCAAGATCATCAAGGAATCCGAGGATCGCGATGGCGCACGCGCCCAACTGATGAAGAAACTCGGTCTTTCCGAGATTCAAGCCAACGCCATCCTCGACATGCGCCTCTATCAGCTCACCGGCTTGGAACGCGACAAGATCGAGAACGAGTACCTCGAACTCATCAAGCTCATCAATTATCTCCGCGACCTGCTGGCGAACGAGAAGAAGCTCTACGGCGTCATCAAAGACGACCTGCAGGAGATCAAAAAGCAGTACAAGGACGAACGCCGCACCGACATCGTTCCCGACGAAGGTGAGATCAACGTCGAAGACCTGATCGCCGACCAAGGCTGCGTGATCACGATCAGCCACACCGGCTACATCAAGCGCGTCCCGGTCAGCACCTACCGCCAGCAGAAGCGCGGGGGCAAAGGCGTCGTCGGCATGGACACCAAGGAAGAGGATTATGTCGAGCATGTCTTCACCGCATCCACGCACGACACACTCCTGTTCTTCACCGAAAAAGGCCGCGTCTATTGGAAAAAAGTTTACGAAGTGCCCGAAGGCGGTCGCGCCACGCGCGGCAAGGCCATCGTCAACTTCCTCGACATCGGTAGCGAAGAGAAGGTCGCCGCGCTGATCAATATCCGCGAGTTCAGCGAGCAGCAACACTTCGTCATGGCCACCGAGCGCGGCATCGTCAAGAAGACCAACCTCGGTGAATTCCGCAATATCCGCGCCGGCGGCATCATCGGCATCCAAATTGAAGAAGGCGATAAACTCATCGGCGTCAAGCTGACTCACGGCGAAAACGAAGTCATGCTCATCACCCTCCAAGGCATGAGCATTCGCTTCAGCGAAACGCAACTGCGCGACCAGGGCCGTGACACCATCGGCGTCAAGGGCATCACGCTGGAGCAGGAC
Organism: Verrucomicrobiota bacterium; assembly: GCA_004321905.1. GTDB lineage: Bacteria > Verrucomicrobiota > Kiritimatiellia > CAIQIC01 > CAIQIC01 > DP16D-bin41. The sequence goes on from SCQF01000023.1 coordinate 153,671, forward strand.
GACCGCGTTGTCAGCGTCGAGATTGTGGACGCGAACGCCACGCTGCTTGTCGCCTGCGAAAACGGTTACGGCAAGCGCACCGGTTTCGACGAGTACCGCGCCCAGAGTCGCGGCGGCAAGGGCCTCATCACCATCAAGACCAGTGAACGCAACGGCCTCGTCGTCGGCGCGCACGCCGTACGCGAGAACGACGCGCTCATGCTGATCACCAGCGGCGGCCAGATGATCCGTATGGCGGTCAGCGATATGCGCTCCATCGGCCGTAACACCCAGGGCGTGCGGCTGATCAACCTGACCGGCGACGATAAACTCGTCAGCGCCACCACGGTTGAGCCGGAAGACGATCAGCCCGCCACCGTGGCGCAAAGTGACGCGCCGCCGGCGACGCTTTCCGACGCCGGGCCGTGATTTTTTTCCAAGGCTTGGAAAAACCGCAACCGCGACTTTCCAAGCCTTGGAAAAGCGGGCATAGTACCCGCGGAGTTTGACGATGTGCGGACGCTACATTTTGACGGTCAAGCGGAAGCAGATCGCGGCGCATTTTGCGGCGCAGGATTCAACGCCGGATGATGCAACGCCGAGCATCGTCGCGCCAAGCCAAGTCGCCCCCGTCATAACCGCAGAACACAAACTCGAAGCCATGCGCTGGGGCTTGCGGCCAACGTGGGAGCCGGAGAGCGGACGGAGCGTGCTGCTGATCAACGCGCGCGCCGAGACGCTGGCGCAGAAGCCAACTTTCCATCAACTGCTGGCGCAACAGCGCTGCTTCATACCGGCCAACGGATTTTTTGAATGGGAAAAGTTGCCCGGCGGACGGAAGCGTCCGGTCTGCTACCGGCTGCGGCAACACGGCTTGTTCGCCTTCGCGGGTTTGTGGGACCAACAACGCGATGATGCCGGCAACGTCGTACACGCTTTCACCATCATCACCACCGCGGCGAACGAAGCCGTCCGTGTGATCCACGACCGGATGCCGGTGATATTGACCCCCGAGACCGAAGCCGCGTGGCTCAAGCCCGCGCAAACGATCGAGGATTTACTCGCGCTGTTGTGCCCCTACTCCGCGCAGCCGTTGGTCGTCGAAGACGGCGCGCCGCTGCTCGCGACGCCAGCGTCCTCCCAAAAAGTCCAGCCGTTGTTACCGTTTTGAACGGCAGGAATTATTCCATCATTTTATCGTAGAAAGCCAGGAATTCTTCCTTCTGCGGGCTTTCGCGCAATTCCATCGCATCACGCGGATGTAGATTGAGTTGGCCGGTGATCATATAAGGAAGGCTGTAGCCCCAATCCAGTTTTTTGGAGAGTGGCAGCAAATCCTTTTGGATGCACTCAATGAGCGGGCGCTGGTCGAATTTCGGGTTCTTCAGGAAACCGAGCAGCAGTTCCATCGGGCAGTTACCCGCACCGCGGCCCAGACCATAGACTGTCGCATCCACCAGATTGATGCCGTGGACGACAGCCTCAATACTGTTGGAGAACGCGAGTTGCTGGTTGTTGTGCGTGTGGATGCCGATCCGCTTCTGCGTGCCTTCCACCGCGTGCAAAAACATGCGGGCATAATCGCGCACCTGCTCCGAATAGAGCGAGCCAAAGCTGTCTACGACATAAATCACATCCACCGGCGTCGCCGCCAGAATTTTCAGCGCCTCGTGCAACTCGTTTTCCTGAATGGTCGAAAGCGCCATGATGTTGCAAGTGGTTTCATAGCCCTTGGCGTGCGCGTCCTGAAGCATCTCCACCGCAGTCGGAATTTGATGGATATAGCAGGCCACGCGGATCATGCTCAAAATGCTCTGATCTTTGGGTAAAATATCCAGATGATAGTCCGTCCGCTCGGCGTCGGCCATCACCGTCAACTTCATCGCGGGATCAGGCTCATCGCCAAAGACACGCCGCAGATCGGCTTCATCGCAGAACTTCCATGGGCCATAGTCCTCGCGCTTGGAAAGGCGCTTGGAGGCCTTATAGCCGCACTCAAAATAGTCCACGCCTGCCGCGAGCGCCGCGTCATAAATACCGCGCACAAACTCGTCGCTAAACTTATGCTCGTTGATCAACCCGCCGTCCCGGACAGTACAATCCAGCACCTTCAACTCTGGACGGTAGCTCAACCACCCACCCGCGCCCGTCGTTTCCATCTGCTTCTTTTTCGCTTTCGTCATGCTCGTTCCTTTGCTTGCGTGTTGCGCTTAAGCTCATAAATGCGGCCCAGCCCATACAAGGTCAAGTCCGAATCCACCGTGAGCCCCAGTCGCGCGCCACGCACGATGCGCGCCGCGTGGCCACCGGTGGCGATCAACCGCACCGGTTTTTCGCGCAGACCACGCGTCAATTCCGCCAGAATTTCGCGCGTCAGCCCGCGATAGCCCCACTGCGCGCCGAGCTGCATCGCCTGTGCCGTGCTACGTCCCACCCGCCCACGTACCGCCGTCAGATGCAGATGCGGTAGCAACGCCGTCCGCTCGGCCAAATAGTCGAACATCAACGCCAAACCTGGCGCAATGATGCCACCGATATAACCACGCGCGGCGCTAATCACATCAAACGTCGTCGCCGTGCCGAAATCCACGACGATCGCCGGCGCGCCATAGCGCGCCACCACACCCGCGGCGTTCGCCAACCGATCCGCGCCAATAGATTCCGGGTGGGGATAGGAAATTTTTACACCCAGCTTCAGCTTGTGATTCACATCGAGTAAATCCGTCCCGCTCAACGACCGCACCACCTTGCGCCACAGCGGACGCGTCGCCGGCACAACAGTGCTCAAAGCGGCATCGTCTACTAGATGCCGCCCCAACCACCGGCGTACCTCGGCCAGCAGTTGCGCCGGCTGGCGTAAGGCGGTCGAAACACGCCCGGTTTTGACGATCCGACCGTGACACCAGAGGCCCAGCGTCGTGCTCGTATTGCCCACGTCAATCAGCAAAATATTCGTTTTTTTCTTCATCGCGCGCGGCTCGTATCATCCTTCACGCTGCCGTTTTTTTCAACCCAGACAGCATACAACGAACTCGGCCCATCCCGCAAAGCTTGGTGATAACACTTCGTCAGCGCCGCCAACACGGCCTCGCGCACCTGCTCCACCGTGCAGATCGCGCCTGCGAGCTGGCACGACGTAGCCGTGTCGCGCAATTCCGGCGGAAAATCCTCGCGACACTGCAAGATGTTGATGCCGATGCCGATCACGGCAAAATCAATTTTGTCGCCACGCAGCGCCGGCTCGACCAGCACACCGCAGATTTTTTTACCATCGGCCAAGACATCGTTTGGCCACTTGAGCGTGAGTTTTTTCACCCCCAGCCGTTCCAGCGCCGTGACCACCGCAATGCCACCCAGCAACGCCAGTTCGCCCGACTCCGCCGCCGACCACGGCGGGCGCAGCAGCGCAGAAAGATAAAGACCCAGGCCCGGTGGCGAATGCCAGGCGCGGCGCTGCCGACCGCGACCTTGCGTCTGAATACCTGCCACGACCGCCGTGCCCTCCGTCGCGCCGTTGTGCGCCAATGCGGCGAGTGCGTCGTTGGTCGAAGTCGTCTCCGCCAACTCGATCAACGGCTGACCGAGTTGCGCCTTTTCCAGAGATTGGAAATCCATTGTGCTCATTTTCCCAAGGTTGGAAATCGCGCGGACTATAATGGCTGCCCGCAGACGCGGCAATGGCAGATGTGGATTCGGCTTTCCAAGGCTTGGAAAAGACGGCTATAGTGTTTCCCAAGCTTTGGAAAATTACGAGGCCACCATGCCCAAATCGGAAACTAGTCAGCGTATTCGCATCACACTTGAAGATGGTCGCGTGCTGGAGCGTAGGCCGCCGGTGTTGGTCGGCGATTTGCTCGACAGTCCAACCGCGCCGAACGGTTTGGAGTACCTCGGCGCGATGGTGAACAACGACGTCTATTCGCTATCCTATCCGCTGGACGCCGATAGCGAGGTGCGGTTCTTCACAGCGGCCCAAGAGGATGGCTGGCGGATGTACGTGCGTACGCTCTGTTTCCTGCTGGCCAAGACCGTACGCGAGCTTTATCCGCAGGCGAGCTTCAGCATCGAACACTCGCTGGACACAGGCTATTATTGTTATTTCGCGCAGGATGAGAAACCGGGCATTAAACCCGGACAGATTCATGCGATTGAGCGGCGGATGCGGGAATTGATTGCCGCCGACTTGCCCATCGAACGCCGTAAGCTGGCCTATGCCGCCGCGCTCCAGCAGTTCGAGGAGGAGCACCAGCCGGACAAGTTTCACCTGCTCGCCTTCCGCAATCCCAACAAAGTGGTCATTAACTGGTGCGACGGTTTTTCCGACCTCGGGCACGGCGTCGTGGCCGAACACACCGGCGTGCTGGGCGTATTCAAACTGATCCCCTACCCGCCCGGTTTCGTCATTCAGTTCCCCGACCGCCGCAAGCCGACGCAGGTGGCCGCGTTCCGGCATCGCCCCCATTTGTTTCAGATTTTCCAAGAGCATAAACGGTGGGGACGGATTCTCGGTGTCAACACCGTCGGCAAACTAAACGAACTCATCACCAACGGCGGTATCCGCGACTTCATCAAGATCGCCGAGGCCTTGCACGAGAAAAAGATCGCACAAATCGCCGACCAAATCACCGCGCGCCGCGAACAACTCCGCTGGGTACTGATCGCGGGGCCATCATCGTCCGGCAAGACGACATTTGCCAAACGTCTCGTCGTGCAACTACAGGTCAACGGGTTACGTCCGCTGACACTTTCGACGGATGATTATTTTGTGGAGCGGGGGAAAACGCCGCGTGATGCCGAAGGCAAACCGGATTTTGAACATCTGGAGGCGATTGATCTGCCGCTATTGCAGGAACAACTGGGCCAGTTGGATCGTGGCGAGGAAGTCGAACCGCCGCATTTCAACTTCGAGGCCGGGCAGCGCGAGTTTCGCGGCAACAAGCTAAAGCTGGAAGAAGGGCAACTGGTGGTGATCGAAGGCACGCACGCGCTCAATCCGCGCCTGACGGCCGCCATCCCGCTGGAGCACAAGTTCCGCATCTACGTGAGCGCGCTGACGCAACTCAACCTCGACCGCAACACCCGCATCTCGACCACCGATAACCGGCTGGTGCGGCGGCTCGTCCGCGACCGAAATTTCCGCGGCCATTCGGCGCTGCAAACTTTGCAGATGTGGCAAGGCGTGCAACGCGGCGAGCGCCGTTGGATTTTCCCGTTCCAAGCCGCCGTGGATATGGCCTTCAACTCGGCGCTGGATTATGAACTGGCGGTGCTCAAACTGGTCGTTGAACCGCAACTCGCCAGCGTCAAGCCGATGCAGGCGGAATACGCTGAAGCGCGGCGCTTGCAGGAGTTTTTGGAGTGCTTCCTCGGCGTCACCGATCAGCTCGTGCCGTCAACTTCGATCCTGCGTGAATTTATTGGACGCAGCAGTTTCCGCTACTGACACGCGTTTTCGCTGGCCTGTCTGCCGTGTCTGCGCTATAAGCACGATCAGTTACAACGCAGCAATGAAGGAGCAATCATGGCATCCCTGAATTACGTCGTCCTCGCCGGCAATCTCACCCGCGATCCACAAGTCCGCACGACGCCCGGCGGCACCGCCGTGGCGGATCTCGGCGTGGCGATCAACGAAAAATTTAAGAACAAGGCCGGTGAGTTGCAAGAGAGCACCACCTACGTGGACATCGTGGCGTGGGGACGACAGGCCGAGGTGTGCCAGCAATATCTGCACAAAGGTTCGCCGGTACTGATCGAAGGTCGTTTGCAACTGGATCAATGGGAGAGCAAAGAAGGCGAGAAACGGAGCAAACTCCGCATTCGCGCCGACCGGGTGCAATTTTTGAGCAGTGGCCAGCGTCGCGAAAATGGTGGCGAGCAACCTGCTGCCGCCGGCGCACCGCCACCACCAGCCCACAACGACGAACCGCCGCCGTTTTGAAATCATCGTGAAACCAGTATCCTCCGCACGCGGCCGTGGCCGTTTGCTGATTTTCGATCTCGACGGCACACTGATTGACTCCGTCGGCGACCTGACCACCGCGGTCAACCGGCTCCGGCAGGATTATCACTTGCCGCCGCTATCCACGGAGGTTGTTCGCCGCTACGTTGGTAACGGCGTCCGCAAATTGGTCGAGCGCGCGTTGCAGGGTCACCCCACTGATTTTGAGACCGCCTTGCGGGCTTATCGCGGCTACTACGAACACCACATGAGCGACACGACCGCGCTCTTTCCCGACGTCGCCACCGGGCTGAACAAACTACGCGCCGCCGGCTATCAACTCGCCGTCATCAGCAACAAACCGTCCGCCTATTGCCACGCCTTGCTCGCGCGGTTGGGCGTGGCCGATTTGTTCGTCTGCATTCTCGGCGATGGCGACACGCCGCGCCTCAAACCCGACCCCGCGCCGCTGCTCGAAGCGATGCATCGCGCCGGTGCCACCGCGCAGGAAGCGTGGATGATCGGCGACCATCACACCGATCTCGAAGCCGCGCGCCACGCCGGCGTGCGTAGCGTGTTCGTCAATTATGGCCTCGGCGAAACCGGCGCGGAAAAACCAGACCAGCGTTGCGCGAATTTTGCGGAAGTGGTCGCGTTTTTTGCGCCGTGAAACGCACGTTTTCCAAGGCTTGGAAAACACAACCGGCCTTAGGGTCGAGTGGCCGCCGGCTTGGCGAGATAAAACCCATTCCGAATATTGCCGGGCGTTCGGCAACACAGCGCATCTTGCGGAAAAGGGGTACACGGCAAGGGCGCGTCGCCACAGCGATCATCCCCTTCCGGCACCCAGACGACCAAGGGCGGTTGCTGGCCGTTGTCGAGTTGTACATTTCGCAAGTTGGACACCAAGGCATGGCCCAAATGCCAAATCGTGATTTTGGGCGGCCACGACCATCCCGGAAACGTCGCCATTAGCAACAGGACAGCCCATAGCCCGGCGCTTAGCATGGAATATCGCCATGAGACCATGCTTGATAAACACATTGCACCTGTGAGCGCAAACCACAGCCAGAAGTAGCCCTCGCCAAAACGCAAATCAGGGGCCAGCACAAACCAAGCCAGCAACGTGGCGCTCACCGCCAGCACGGCGAAAAACAAATGCCCGTCGGGTCTACGGCAGCAACCAAAAAGAAGAAACAACAATCCCGCACCCAACAACTTCAATTCGATGGCATGGCGGTTTCTTTGCCACCACGGTTGCAACCATGGAAACGATTTATCCTGCGCTGCACGTTTTTCATAATCCGGACCGGGTTGACGCGCCCATGCGCGCATGAGGGCCGATTGGTTACGCATGGAATAGGACAACCCACCGCCAGGCAACGGCACGGGGTTTGCGGGAACCGCCCACGCCACCGGCAGTTGACCATAGGGCGCAGGATAGAGCAGCCATCCCGATAAAATTGCATTTCGGATCAAGAGTCCGCCGGCGAGCATCAGAGGTAATGCGATACCTACCAGCCATGCGCATCGCGATGGCAGGCGCCGGGCCATAACCAATCCCCAAGCACCCAACAAAAGCGCCAACACCCAACCAACCGGCTTGATGGCAATACTTATGGCCACCAGCAGGAGCATGGTGAAAATTCCGGCGCGCCGGTCGCGGGTGGCCTGCTCCGGCTGCGACAACTGCAAAAACTCCAATATCGCCAACCCCATCGCTATGACCGCTGGACGATCATAATACAGGTTGGGCACATTATCGCTGACCAGTAATGCGGCATAGGCCAGCAGCAATAAGCAGAAAAGTTTCAGGTGCCGCGCCGTGGTTGGCGCATAGAGCCAAGTCCAAACCAATTGCGCAAAGAACATGACGCTAAAAATCCCCGGAACAATCCACGCGGATTGACGATACCAAAGGCCATGATCCATGATCGCCGCATAGAGCAAGTAGAGGGAACTAAGGCCCAGCGGCATATGCAAATTGGCCAAGCCCGGAACGGCCGGATATTCCTTGGCCCAACGCACGCTGGTGAAGTGATATAAATCCGAATCATAAGCGCCACTCCACTCCGTCGTACCAACGCCCCGCGCCCCCCACAACAAACCGATCAGCAACAAGCCCCAGAAAATGTATCGGCGTCTGTCTGACACCACACAGGGATTGTTCCATGATTCATGCAAAGCTTTCGCCAACGACCAAAGTCCCGGCAACGCAAAGGCGCCAGCCAGCATAAGGCCACCGCCCTTCAAGGGTAAGCAGAGCGAATAAAGCTGTGCGACCGCCATCAGCGTGCCAAATCCAATCCAGAATGAACGAAAGATGTCCGCGCCATTCAGACCGGAACGGGACTGAACACGGAATAACCGCGTATAAACAAGCCACCCGATTCCGGACAGCACTACAAATTGGACACTCCATGCCAGTAAAATGGAAACCATGTGATTGCTGGTGTTCGGTATCCTATGCAGCAGGCTTGCGCGCGACGGCGATCAGCGAGAGGCCCGGCCACGGTAAGATGCGTTCGAGCAGCCGCCACAACCAGACCAAGGCGTCGTAGAATTTGAGTTGGAGTCGCCCGAAATGCTTGCGCCGTAGCACGCGCCCATTCAGCCACCAACCCGGCACGCCGACCCGGTTGAACGTGAAAATCTTTTCCACCTCAAAACCCGCCGCCTGTATTTTTTGCTCCAAGTCGGCGGCGGTGTAGCGGCGCACGTGCCCCAACGCGGCGTCGAGCGTGCCGAAGAGCCGCTGGCTGCGCGGCACTAAAATCAGCGCGCGACCACCGGGCGCCAACGCGGAAAAAATATTGCGCAGGCCGGCAGCATCCTGGGCCACGTGTTCCAACACGTTCAAACAGATGACGGAATCAAAGTGGTTTTCCAAGCCTTGGAAATGTGTCGCCTCCGCCACGTCCAAGGCCTGGACGACGACGGGCCGCTTGCCGGTATAACGGTTGGAGAGATAATGCAAATGGAGCGGGTCAATGTCCGTGGCCATGTAGTACGTGCGCGGCAAAAATTGAGCGGTGAGATTCCCCATACCTGCGCCAACCTCCAACACCCGTTCGCCAAGCCACGGGTGCAGTACATCGGCCATCCAGCGGTTGAAGCGGTGCGTGTTGGAAAGGCTATGCAGAATGGCGTGGCCATAGTGCTCGACATAGAGGTCATCCACCAGTTTGAACCAGAATATGACGCCCAGCGCCTTGCAAGCATCGCGCCAGGTGATTTTTTTGCCTTCGTGATAGGTGCGCCCGCGGTAGGAAATCGGCACCTCGTAGATGCGACAGCCGCGTTTGGCGAATTTGGCGGTCAGTTCCGGCTCAACGCCAAACCGGTTGCAACGAATCGGAATGGATTTGAGCAAGTCGGCGCGCGCCATTTTGTAGCACGTCTCCATATCCGTCAGATTCAAATCCGTCAGCATATTGGAAAGTAGCGTGAGCAGGCGATTACCCAGGCTGTGCCAAAAATAAAGCACCCGCCGCCGCTCGCCGCTGAGAAAACGCGAACCATAGACCACATCGGCCTCGCCACTCAAAATAGGCGCGAGCAATTTGCTCAACTCGGCCGGCGCATACTCCAAATCGGCATCTTGAAACACAATGATATCGCCGCTGGCCCGCGCGATACCTGCGCGCAAGGCTGCACCTTTGCCGCAATTTTTGGGCTGGCACAATGCAATCACGGACGGATGCTGCCGGACAATTTCCTGCACCACCACAGCGGTGCCATCGGTCGAGGCATCATCAACAACGATCACTTCGCGGCTGACCTCGGGCGGCAAGGGTGCGACCAATACCGCCTCGACCATCTGCGCCAAGGTGTACTTTTCGTTGAAAACGGGGATCAGAACACTCAATTTCACAGCCCCAGCATAGACGAAGCCAGCTCCCCCGACAAGTACGCGAATAGCAAAATTCGGATTGGCGCGGAACAAATCAACACGTTAGAATCACCGGACATGAGTGTGAATAATCCATCACGCAGTCCGAGGTTATGGGGCTTGGGCACCATTGCGCGGCGACTGGCGGATACAACCGACTTTGCGCAACCCGAGGCGCGCAAGCGGCTGGGTATGTTTCAAGGCTGGCTCAGCGTGGGGTTCAGCCTCGTGCTGGCACTGACCAAGGCTGTGCTGGCGTGGCTATCCGGCTCCATCGCCTTGCTGGCCGACGCACTGAACAACACCGCCGATATCGCCAGCAGCACCGTCATCGCGCTCAGCTTTTCGTGGTCGCGCCGCCCACGCGATCGCGGCCATCCGTTCGGGCACGGGCGCATCGAGCATGTGGCCACGCTGGTGCTCTCCATGGCATTACTGGCCGTCGGGTTCGATGTGGGCCGCGCGGGCGTGCAACGCCTGCTCCACCCGCGACCGCTGGAGATCAGCCAGCTTGTTCTGGCGATTTTGTTGGTGACCGTGTTGATAAAAACGTGGCTCGCGCTTTTCACCCGCGCGCTCGCTCGCGCCACGCGCTCGGAAACACTCGCCGCCGACGCTTGGAACCATATCTTCGACATCCTCAGCACCGCGCTCGTATTCCTCGGTCTGCTCGGCGCGCGGCACGGTTGGCCGGCGCTCGATGGCTGGGCCGGCCTCGGCGTCGCTGGCTTCATCTTCTTCACCGGTGCGCGTTACGCCCGCCGCTCCGTGAGCGTGTTGCTGGGCGAGGCGCCGGACCCCACGCTCGTGCGGCGCATCCAACAAATTGCCCGCACGCAACCCGGCGTGCAAAGCGCCCACGAGGTCGTCATCAACACCTACGGCGACTCGCTAATGGTGTCGCTGCATATCGAGGTGGACGCGGCCCAAAGCGCGCGCGAGGTCCACGACTTGGCCGAGCTGGTGGAGCGGCGCATTGAGCAGGAAATCCCCGACAGCAAGGTGATCGTGCATGTGGACCCCGTGGATCGCACCCACCCCGCCTACGCCGCCGCCGAACAAACGTTGCGCGATTTCTGCGCCACCGAACCGCGCGTGGAAGAATTCCACGATCTGCGCCTCGACGCGACACCGCAGGGCTTGGAACTCTCGGTGGATGTGGTGCAGAAACTGAACTTGCCGCCCGCCGATGCGCGCCACATCGAAGAGCGACTAGAACAACAACTACGCGCGCACATCGCCGCGTTGCGCCGCGTGACGTTGCGCCGGGAAACATCCTACAGCAGCCCGATGGCCTGACGTCGCCACGCGTTTTCCAAGGTTTGGAAAAACCGATGTTTGGCTTTTCCAAGCCTTGGAAAACCGTGTAATCCGCTTGATTTCCCGCACACAGAACCGCTAAGTTGCGGGGCCGCTTTGCGGCAGGAAAAGAGCCATGTTCAAACCCGTTTCAAACAAAATTGATTTTCCGGGCGTCGAGAAGGCCGTGCTGGACTTCTGGACGGCGCACCAGACCTTCAAAAAGTCGCTTGAACAGCGCCGGGGCGCGCCGGAGTTCGTGTTCTATGACGGCCCGCCGTTCGCCACCGGCCTGCCGCACTACGGCCACCTGCTCGCGGGCACGATCAAGGACATCGTACCGCGCTACCAGGCGATGCGCGGCCACTATGTGGAGCGCCGCTTCGGCTGGGACTGCCACGGCCTCCCGATCGAGGCGCTTGCGCAGGAACAGCTCGGTCTCGCCGGCACCGGCGCGATCCGCGAGAAGGGTGTGGACGTCTTCAACGAGACCTGCCGCTCGCTCGTGCTCAAGTACGTGGCCGAGTGGCGCAAGACCGTCACACGCATGGGTCGCTGGGTGGACTTCGAGAACGACTACAAGACGATGGACCTCCCGTTCATGGAGACCATCTGGTGGGCTTTCAAGCAGCTTTGGGATCAAGGCCGCGTCTATAAGTCCTACCGCATCATGCCCTACTCGTGGAAGCTGACCACGCCGCTCTCGAACTTCGAGGCGGGCAGCAACTATCAGGATGTGCAGGACCCGGCCGTCACTTGCCGTTTGCGTTTGGTAGGGTCGGCACGCCGCACCGACCGCGGCGCGGACGGTGTCCACGCCCTACCAACCAATGAACCCTGCTATGCCTTGATCTGGACGACAACGCCGTGGACATTGCCAGCGAACCTCGCGGTCTGCGCCGGGCCCGATCTCGATTATGTGGCAGTACGCGACAAAGGTGGGGCGCGTTCACCGAACGCGCCGGGTGGCTGGGGTCAAGCCGTCCCACCTGAAGCGGCGGCGGTTTACGTCCTCGCCGCCGCGCGGCTGGAAGCGATCTATAAGAAGCCGGAAGACTACGAGGTCGTCGCGAAGTTCAAAGGTAGCGAGATGGCGGGCTGGCAGTACGAACCGATGTTCCCCTATCTCAAGGATCAGCCGAACGCGTTCCAGATTCTGACCGATGGTTTCGTCAGCACGGAAGACGGCACGGGCCTCGTCCACATGGCACCGGCCTATGGCGAAGACGATTTTCGGGTCTGCAAGGCTGCTGGTATCCCGCCGGTGGATCTGCTCGACGAAAATGCGGCCTTCACCGCGCGCGTACCGGAGTATGCGGGACAATTTTGCAAGGACGCCGACAAGGCAATCATCCGCCGCCTGAAGGACGAGAAGAAACTCGTCCACCAGAGCACCATCGTCCACAGCTATCCGTTCTGCGAGCGCACCGATACGCCGCTGATCTACCGCGCGATCGAGGCGTGGTATGTCCGCGTCGAAGACATGCACGACGAACTCGTCGCCAACAACGCGGGCGTCCACTGGATGCCGCAGGCAATCGGCGAAAAGCGCTTCGGCAACTGGCTCAAGGAAGCGAAAGACTGGAACATCAGCCGCAACCGCTTCTGGGGCTCCTGTATTCCCGTCTGGGTATCCGATGGCGACAAGGACGACACCATCTGCGTTGGCTCGATCGCGGAACTCGAAAAGTTGAGCGGGCAGAAGGTCACCGACCTGCACAAGCACTTCCTCGATAAGATTACTTTCACGAAAAACGGCAAGACCTACCGCCGCACGCCGGAGGTGCTCGATTGCTGGTTCGAGAGCGGCTCGATGCCCTACGCGCAACAGCACTATCCCTTCGAAAACAAGACGCGCTTCGAGCGCCACTTCCCGGCCGACTTCATCGCCGAGGGCCTCGACCAGACGCGCGGCTGGTTCTACACGCTGATGGTGCTCTCCACCGTGCTCTTTAAGAAGCCCGCGTTCAAGAATGTCGTCGTCAACGGTCTCGTCCTCGCCGAGGACGGCCGCAAGATGTCGAAGCGCCTGAAGAACTATCCCGACCCGAACTACATGCTCGACGCCTACGGCGCGGACGCGCTCCGCCTCTACCTGATCAACTCGCCGGTCGTCCGCGCTGAAGACCTGCGCTTCTCTGAGGACGGCGTGAAGCAGTGCATGCGCGATTTCCTGATCCCGCTCTGGAACGCCTACAGCTTCTTCGTCACCTACGCGAACGTGGACAAATGGGAACCGACGGCTCGTCCCTCGTCCCTCGAACCTCGGCCCCTGCTCGACCGCTGGGTATTGAGCTGCCTCGACCGCCTGACGCAGGAAGTCACCGCCGCGATGGACGACTACGACCTCCAGCAGGCCGTCCGCCCCTTCGTCCGCTTCATCGAGGACCTGACGAACTGGTACATCCGCCGCAGCCGCCGGCGCTTCTGGAAGAGCAGCGACGACGCCGACAAAGCGCAGGCCTACGCCACGCTCTATGAAGTCCTGCTCACGCTCTCCAGGATCGCCGCGCCGTTCGTCCCATTCATCAGCGAGGAGATCTTCAGAAACCTGCGCACGCCGGACATGCCGGAATCCGTCCACCTCTGCGACTTCCCGAAGGCCGATGGCCACCGCCGCGACGCCGCGCTCGAAACGCAGATGGCCGCCGTCATGACCGTCGTTCAGCTCGGCCGCGCGATCCGCGCGGAACGTAATCTGAAAGTACGCCAGCCGCTCGCCGCGCTGCATGTCGTCTGTCGCGACGCCACAAAACTCGCGCTGATCCGCGAACTGGAAGATCTTATTGAGGACGAACTCAACGTCAAAAAAGTGATTTTCAATCACGACGAAACCGAACTCGTCACCTTGAGCGCCAAGCCGAACTTCAAGGTCTGGGGCCCAAAGTTCGGCCCCAAGCTCAAGCCGGCCGTCGCGCTCATCGCGAAATGGGAATCGGTGAAGCTCAATGCGATGTTACAGGGCGAAACCGTCATGCTCGAACTCGATGGTCAGACCTTCGAACTCGGCGGCAGCGACCTCATCATCCAGCGCCAGCCCAAGGCTGGCCTCGCGGTCGCGTCGGAAGGTGACCAGGTCGTCGCGCTCGAAACCGAGCTAACGCCCGCGCTACTGCGCGAAGGCCTTGCCCGCGAACTCGTCAACCGCATCCAAAATCTGCGGAAGGATTCCGACCTCAAAGTGACGCAGCGCATCCGCCTCCAGATCGCCGGCGACGCCGAGTTGCAGGCGACCGTGAGCGAGTATCGCGACCTCATCCAAACCGAAACGCTCTGCACCGACCTGACCTTCGCCCAAAACGACGCCGAACCCTGCGACCTCAACGGCCACCCCACCCGCCTACGCTTGGAGCCTGTTTGAGCTTTCCAAGGGTTGGAAAATTGGCTCGCCAGCGTTTCCAAACCTTGGAAAACTGCCCGCGGTGATTGCACGTTTCCAAAACTGGTTGGTTCGCTGGCGGCGGCACGATGGTTTTCATTTTGCCTATGACAGCGCCGTATTGATCGTCGGCAGCGGGCTGACGGCCTTTTTGTTCGTTTTGTTTCATGCGATTACCGGGCGGCTGATGAACCCGGAGCACTACGCCTTGTTTCTGGCCTTGATCGCTCTGTTAAACGTACTCAGCGTACCAGCCGGGGTTGTTTCCACGACGATGACGCGTTATGTGGCCGAGTATGTACATCGTGACGACTCAGGCACTTGGCTACTCCTCTTACGGCGCGGATTGCGGCTGATATTGCCGTGGGGCGTGGGCGTACTGGTCGTGTGGTGCTTGACCGCTCCGTGGTTGCGCGAGATTTTCAAATCACCTTCGGCAGCGAGTGTGGCCATGGTCGGGCTGATCGCATTCGTCGGTCTCTTCAGTCCTTTCCTAGGCGGGGCCTTGACCGGTAGCCGCCGCTTTGGCTGGAGCATAACCTCCGGCATCGGCACCGGCGCAAGTCGTTTGTTGCTGGCCACGGTGGTGGCGCTCATGGGCGGTGGCGTCACGTGGATGCTGGGCACGGTGGTCGGTAGTTCGATTATCGGCTTGTTGATCGCGTGGTGGCCGTTGCGCCGGATGTATCAGGTCACCCCGGCGGACACAACGGAACTGCCGGACGCACACGCAGTACAAGGTTATTTCTGGGCGGTGCTGTTCGGACAAATCGCGCTGTTTTTGATGATTAATGCCGATATGATTTTTCTCCCGCGTTTCCTCGCCGGCGATGAATTGGCCGCTTACGGCAAGGCGGCACAACTTTCGCGCGCCGTCTTTTTCCTACCGATGCCGATTATCAGCGCCATGTTCCCGCGCGCCGTAACGTCAAGCAATCCGCGCCTGCTGCTGGGTCCAATACTTTTCACGTTGGTCGTGTGTGTGGCTGCCGCAGCGTTTATGACGGCATGGCCAGCGTTACCCATGCGGTTGCTCTACGCCGTCAACGATCCGCTGCATTTTACGCTGATGCGCTGGTACGTCTGGGCAGTGATTCCGCTGGCCCTAATCAACTTGATCGCGCCCTACCTTTGGGCACGGCACGAAACGGTGCGGGCGCTCTGGCTGGTACCGGTCACGTTGGGCTATCTTTGCTTGCTCTATCGTTTCCATGCCACGCCGCAACAGATCATCCTCTGCCTGCTAACCGGTGGTCTTGCGGCGCTGGTCGTGCTCGGCTGGCTGACGTGGCGCGTATTGGCAACGCCCGAGGCAACGCGTACCTTGCAACCGAAACCGTAAATAAAAGCGTATCATGCTATATCGCCTGCATATTTTGACCGGCCCGCTGTTGGGCCAGCAGATCACGGTGGAACCCGCACCGATGACCGCAGGACAGGCCGCAGATTGCAACATTCTCATCCCCGATCCCGAGCTGGCGCAACATCACGCCATCTTTGAACACCGCGATGACGGCCTGTTCGTGCGCGATCTGGGCGCGATGGGGCGTGTGCTCGTCAACCGTCGCGAAACGCACTCGGCCAAACTCAAACACGGCGACACGGTGGAGTTGGGCCGCACACGGCTTTTAGTGCAAGCCGTGGTACAAGCTGAACAGCCCGCGTATTCCGGCAGGAGTCACCCACGCCACACGCGCCGCCTGCTCCTGCTCTTGCTGCTGCTTGTGGTCAGCGTCATGGCGTTTTGGTTGATACGCCCAGCCCCGCCACCATCAACGACAAAAATGGCGCGCCCACCAGCGCTACGGATGCCGAAACCCATGCCATTGCTGACGACCAATCTGCTGTTACCCGCACTTGATCACCCGTCGCCATCGGCCGAAGACCTGCGCCGTATGCACGAAGAAATTGCCGCGGTACGCGAAGCCATCAAGCTGCTCGCCGCCCGCACCCAGGCACCACCAAGGACAGCGAGCGCGCCGCTATCGGCTGTCGTAATCATCACCAACCACCCTGCCGCGCCACGCCAAGCACCACCACAACACGAACCAATCGCGGCACATCCGGTGATGCGGATCGTAGCGGTGGAGCAACAGCGGCTCCCGGACCGCGCCGAGTTCGACGACATGCGTCTGCTGCATATTTCCCTTGTACCTGTGAGCAGCAATGCGCCGCCACCAGCCACGGTGACCGTGAAAACGGAATTTTTTGACGAAGACGACTACACCGGACGCATCGCACCCACTGAAGCGTTGTGCCCACGCGGCGTCATACATCCCGAAGCGTGGCAGGGCACGACGCCAGTAACCTTGACCGTCAGCTACACCGTACCCGCCGGCTTGCGCGACCGCCAACTGCTCGGCGGACACAAATTTCATTACCGCGGCTACCGCGTCCGCCTCTATGTCGGCGCGCAACTCCAAGCCGTGGAAGTCCATCCCCGATCGCTACTGGAAGGAACCCCCTGATGCGCGAGAAAATTTCGGCCTGTGTGATCGCTTTCAACGAAGAGCGTAAAATCCGGCGCTGCCTCCAAAGCCTGACGTGGTGCGACGAAATCGTCGTCGTAGATAGCTTCAGCACCGACCGCACGGTCGAGGTATGTCGCGAGTTCACCGACCGGGTCTACCAACACGAATGGCTCGGCTACGTGGGCCAACGCAACACCGTCCGCGAAATGGCGCGTTTCCCGTGGATTCTCTTCCTCGACTCCGACGAAGAAGTCTCGCCCGGCCTGCGCGAAGAAATCCTCGGCCACTTCGCGCGCGGCCCCGGCGAAACCGTCGGCTATGAATTCCCGCGGCAAGTTTATTATCTTGGCCGCTGGATCCGGCACGGCGAGTGGTATCCCGACCTCAAACTGCGCCTCTTCCGCAAAGATTGCGGCCGCACGGAAGGTCAGGAGCCGCACGACAAGGTTGTCGTCAACGGCCCCGTCAAGCGCCTCCGCAACGCCATCTGGCACTACACCTATGACGACCTGCGCGACCACTTCGAAACACTCAACCGTTTCTCCAGCATCACGGCCCAGCAAAAATTTGTGCAAGGCGGCCGTTTCCGCTGGCGCGATTTGTTGCTGCGTCCACCGCTGCGCTTTCTGCGCGGTTATTTTCTACGCGCGGGGTTCCTCGACGGCACGCATGGCTTCATCATCGCGCTCGCCAGCGCCTACGGTGCTTATATGAAATACGCCAAGCTTTGGGAACTCACCTTGCGCGAACAGAAACCGTTCAAAGATTTGCCGGAAGATTGATGGCCGTGAGCCGGCGGGCCAGTTCAACCGCAAAGTGCGGGCCTACCTTTCCATTGGCGAGGCCGGAGACTATCGCGGCTACTGGGAAAAGGAGTGGAGCGCCCAACCGCCAACATGGCTCGGGGCCGAAAATCCCGACTGGAAAGGGAACTTCAAGGTGCGCTACTGGCAACCGGCTCCAAAAGCGCGACCACATCACCGAATCGCTCGGCCACCTCGCCCGCTTCAAGCCTGACCACAAGCCAATACTGCTGATCGAGTACGGCACGAAGCCTGCCATCGTCGAACACTCCATCGCCGGAGCCAAAGAAAATGGCTTCGTGCTGCTGGTGACCGACCGCAATCTGAAAACCTTCGGCCGCTGCGAAAACTTTTCTGAACCTTAAAAGTTTTGACGTTGATGAGCGCAGATTTGGACTGCGGCGGGTCCCTGGCTTTGTGGGCGGGGCTTTCCAGCCCCGCCCACCACGGACAGACTTTTGCTTGGTCGTATCATTCTGTAACCGGGATCGCCGATCCCGGCTACAGCCAAACAAAGCGGCAGCAGCCGAGCCAAAGGCGAGACGGGCGCAGCCAGCTGCCGCAACTCCAAATGAATCATACCTACTTCGGCTGGGGAGCGCATGCGCCCTCGCATGCGGCGTGTGGCGACCCGCCACACGCTCCGGCGAATGATTCCCCGGCGCAGACCGCGAGGGCGCGGTCTGCCACACGCGGGGCGCGTGTGCTCCCCAAACCCTATTCCGCCCCACCTTTCAACCATTGGAAAAAGAAAGCGGCAGGTAGGGCGGCCACGCCGTGGCCGCCGTCTGCAGATGGGGACCGGATTGGGGAACGCAGATGAAGATTGGCATTCCATGGTCTGTTTTTTCCATAGGCATTGTGCTTACAGGAGTTGGACTTGCGATGAAAAAACGGAAAACACAACAACCGTCCTAATCTTGTTTGGCGTTCACTTCGCAATCACACCAAGGGGGAACCAAGGCGCTGACTCCCTAACTAGAACTTAGAAAATTAAACCGTGGCAGGGGCCGGGGCGCGGTCGTGGACGCGGAGGATTCCGTACTGCGTGGTGCGCTGGGCCGGCGTGAAGCCGGTTTGCGCGATCAGCGCGACGACTTGATCGGCGGCGACGTTATAGCTGACGCCGGTGGCGCGCACGACCTTCTCCTCCATCAGCACGCCGCCAAAATCATCCGCGCCGCAGACGAGCGCCAGTTGCGCCAGTTCCGGGCCTTCGGTGACCCACCCCGCCTGCAAGTGCGGCACGTTGTCCAAGACCAGTCGCGCCAGCGCCACTATGCGTAGATAGTCCACACCGCTGGCCGCGCGCAGTTTGAGCTGCGTATGGTTGGGCTGGAAGCTCCACGGGATGAACGCGGTGAAGCCGCCGTAGCGATCTTGCACGTCGCGGACGCGCGCCAGATGCTCGACGCGCTGCGCGGTGGTTTCGCCCAAGCCATAGACCATGGTCGCCGTGGTCTTCATGCCCATACGCTGGGCGGTCTCCATGACCTCGAACCACTGATCGGCGGTCAGTTTGCGCGGGCTGATCCGCTGGCGTACGGCGTCCACCAGAATTTCTGCGCCGCCGCCGGGCAGCGAATCGAGGCCCGCCGCACGCAAGCGTTCGAGCACGGTCTGAACGGGCAGCTTTTCCTGACGGGCGAAGAAGTTGATTTCCGTCGGCGAGAGCGAGTGCAGGCAGAGGTTCGGCAAGCGCGCACGAATCGCGGCCAGCAGGCGCTCATAAAACGCGAGGTCGAATTCAGGATTCAATCCACCTTGCAGCAGAATTTGCGTCGCACCCTGCGCGGCGGACTCGACCGCCGTCGCGACGAGTTCCTCAATCGTATAGCTGAACGCCTTGGGCGATTTCGCGCTGGAATAGAACGCGCAAAACTTGCAGCCGGTTTCGCAAATGTTGGTGGTGGAGATATTGCGATCCATGACGAACGTCGCGAGACGACCCGGCACCTGTTGCAAGCGGCGCTGATGCGCGAGATCGGCCAGTTGCTGCCAGTCGGCCTCGTCGTGCAACGCCACGGCTTCCTCGGCGGAAAGCCGCTGGCCGTCTTTGGCCTTTTGCAACGCGACCTCCAACTTGCCGGAGGCTGTCACGCGGCGCGGCGCGGGCACGGCAACAGCGCGATGCTTGGGCGCGGCGGCGGGTTCTTGATAGAGGCTGTTGACCAAACGCGGCGTCAGACCCAAATCGCTGATGAAGTTTTCGACTTCTTCCACCGAAGTGAACCGCTGGCATTCCGCTGCGCCGGCGGCACGCGCGATGCGTTCATCCAAACTCGTCCCGCCGATGTCATCCACGCCGCCGAAGAGCAGCGCCTGAATCAGCTTGCGATCCATATAATTGACCAGCACGCGGACGTGCGGGAAGTTGTCGAGGAACAGCCGCGCCACCGCCACAACGCGCGCAATCGGATAGCCGCCGACGCCGCGCGTGACCTTCAGCTTCGTGCCCTTGGTTTGGAACGGCAACGCGATGAACGCTTGGAAGCCGCCGCTCCGGTCTTGCTGGTCGCGCAAACGTGTCAGGTGATCCACGATGTCTTCGAGCGACTCGATATGTCCGAACAGCATCGTCGCATTGCTGCCGATGCCGAGCGCGTGCGCTTGCTCGTGTACCGCGAGCCACTCCGCGGCGTTGCACTTTTTCGGGCAAATACGCTTACGCACCGCCGGCGCAAAAATTTCCGCGCCACCGCCGGGGACGGCTTCGAGGCCCGCCGCCTGTAAGCGCCGCAGCGTGGCTTCCAAGCCCAAGCCTGACCGCTGGGCCAGATCGTGAATTTCCACGGCGGTCAGCCCCTGTACCAGCGTCGTCGGCAAAATTTCCTTGGCCAGCTTGAACAGCGCTTCGTGATAGGCCAAGTCCATGTCGTCCCACAGCCCGCCGACGATGTGCAGATCGGTCAATCCTTCGTTTCTAACCTTGGAAAGTTGCTCGCGTATTTTTTCCAAGCTTTGGATGTAGGCGTCGGGCGCAGCGCCGTCGCGCCAGAAGGCGCAAAGCGCGCAGCGCACTTTGCAGAGATTGGTCGGATTGATGTTCAGGCTGTGCGTGAAATAGGTCACGTCGCCGTGCAATTGGCGGCGCACCGCATCGGCCCGGCCCATCAACTCCGCGGTGTCGCCCTCGCGCAGCATCTGCAACGCCTCGGCGGGTGAAATTCGTGGGGCGGTGTTTTGAAGTTTGGCAATCATAAGAGCACACCTCGTTCCGCCGGCATAGCGGCGGATTCTTGGATCAATTGCTGGAAAAGTTTCAGCGCCTGCTGTTCCTGCGCGCCCACGTCGTAGTGGACGCAATCCCGGAAATATTCCTGACACAGCGCTTCGCTCAAACCGAGTTTGGCCGCTTGCAAACGTGCCAATTCAGGCAAAGCGGCCATACCGGCTTGATGGGCGGCGCGGGCAATGCGCGTAAGATTTTGCGGCTCCGGATGGTCGCGGCGTAAGGCCCACACGGCGAACACGAACGGCAAGCCGGTCATCTGATTCCATTGCTCGGCCAGATCGTAATCGCGGTGTGGTGCGGGCGGTGCACACAACGCGCGATCGCCGATGACCACGGCGGCATCAGCAGTCGCATGCTCGGCGTGCGGCACCATTTCCACGGCCATTTTCCAATGCTTGGAAAACAGCACACGCGTCAGGGCGTTAGAGGTTTTGGAGGCGGCATCAAGCGTCACCGTTCGCACCTGCTCCAGTGGGCGTTTGCACTTGAGCAGCACGCTCCGCACTCGGGCTCTGGCGCAAACCCCCAGTCCTTCGATCATAGTCAGTTCCGGGTGCAGCAGCAGTTCCGCCACTGGGAGCAACGCCACATCCACGCTATGGCTGTGCAACTGCTGCAACATTTGCGACGGATGATAATCTTGGACAACGCGCGTCTCTGGGCTGACCGTGGCGAGGAAATGCGCCAGCGGCGCCGAGTTCGCGTAGGGCGCGGCGGCAAAGCAAAATTTATGGGTGCGACCGGTTTTCATGACTTCCCAAATCCATAACGCGACCAGTTGTGTTCCACCATCTGCTCACGCTCGGGGTCAAACGCGACCGGCAGGCGATAGCCGGTTTTCCATGTGGCATCAATGGCAATCGGGAAATGCAAAACCATGCGATTGCCGACGACCTCGCGGCGCGCGGGATAGAGATCGGCCAACGGATCAAACCGCGTGAACCAGCCCCAGAGAATCAGCCGCGGATCGTTCAGCGGCACATCCTTGGAAACCAAAACATGGAATAAATAGGGTTTGGTCGCTGGATGTTCCGCGAGCGTCAGACGGATCGCCGGACGATCTGCGCCATCGGCAACCTGCGCCACGAGAAACGCCTCACCCACGGCGGCCAAGCCAAGAATTTGCGCATGCACCGCACCCGGCGCGGGCGGCGGTGGTGGCGGCGTGGTGCGTAGCGGCGGATGGCCGTCACGCGTCGCCAGCATAATCAAGCGGCTGCCGGAGTTCATTGCCGGGCCGGTAAAGTCCAAGGTGTCCTGCGCCGTAGGCGCGAGCAGATGCAGACCTTCGGCGGCGTCGAGATTTTCCCACAAGGCGCGGCTGACTTGCCGGAAATTCCGCACGTCCACGTCGTGATTAACCACCATCAAAATCTTGGTCAACGAAAGCTGGCCCTCGCCCAGCAAGCCGAGTGCGTGCTTGAGCGCCTCGCGCGGGTAGCGCTCCTTTACCGCCGCGACCGCGAGCGGATGAAAACCGGTTTCGGGATAGGCCCAGACGTTGCTGATCGCCGGGCGAATCAGCTTGAGCAGTGGCAGCGTCATCTCCTGCAAAGCTTCGCCGATGAAGTAATCCTCCTGCGGCGGTTTGCCAACCACCGTCGCCGGGTAGATCGCGTCCTTGCGCGCCAACATCCGTTCGATGCGGAACACCGGGAATTGCGCGCTGTGCGAGTAGTGGCCCAGATGATCGCCAAACGGCCCCTCCTGTCGCATATCGCCGGCAGTCACCGTGCCTTCGAGCACGAATTCGGCGTTGGCGGGAATACGGTGTCCGCTGCCGGGACGCTGGATAACGTCCAGCGGCCGGCCCATGATCAGCGCCGCGAGCAACCGCTCGTCCACGCCTTCCGGCAATGGCGCGATAGCCGCGAGCGTCAACGCCGGCGGGCCGCCGAGAAATACGCTCACGCGCAAGGGCTCGCCACGCTCGCACGCCGTCCGAAAATGGAAGCCGCCGCCTTTTTCGATCTGCCAGTGCATCCCGGTACTCGTGGCATCGAAGCGCTGCATCCGGTAAATACCCAAGTTGCCAACGCCGGTGCGCGGATCAACCGTATGCACCAACGGCAGCGTGAAAAACGCGCCGCCATCCAGTGGCCAACATGTCAAGACCGGCAACTGATCGAGGCGCGGCGGACTGATGGTCTGTTCCAAAATCGGGCCACGCTGCACATTTCGTAGCCGGGCCTGTGCGATATGCCAGAGTGTGCTGCGTGCCGCCCAGATGTTCGCCAACGAAGGCGGCATGACCCGATGCGCCAACTGCGCGATTTCTTCGCCGATCTCGCGTGGCGGACGCCCGAACGCCAACTGCACGCGTTCCGGCGTACCGAACAGATTGCTGACCAGCCGATAGGGGGAGCCTTTGACGTGCTCGAACAAAATCGCGGGCCCGCCTTCGGTCAGTAGCCGATGCTGGATGATCGTGATCTCCTGATCGGAGTCCACTTCGGCGTTGACGCGGGCCAGCAGCCCGCGCTTTTCCAAGGCTTGGAGAAAGGAACGCAAATCTTGGAAACTCACGACACGGTCTCCCAATTCGCGGCGGCGGCGTGGCCGAAAAGCGCGAGCACGCGATCCACATAGCTGTTCAACAAATCCGTCATCGTCACCGTGGCCGGATCGCGGCCCAACATTTGATAGAACGGCGGCGAGAGCGGCATGACAACGCCGCCGGCAGCGGAAACGGCGGCGGCATTCTGGCAATCAATCAGCGACCACGGCGTCTCGCGTACGCAAAGCACCAACCGGCGGCGTTCCTTGAGATGACAATGCGCCGCACGTGTAATCAACGAGTCGGAAATACCGTGAGCCACTTTGGCGAGCGTGTTGGCGGAACAGGGCAGGACAATCATGCCCAACGTCGGGATCGAGCCGGAAGAGATGGGCGCAGCGAGATCGGCGTCGTCAAAAACTTTGTCCGCCATTTGGGCCAGCCGTGCGAAGTCGCCGCCTTCGCGTGCCACGACGGCCTTACCCCACTCGCTGGCGACCAGCGTGACCGGCCACGGCGACTTCTTCAGCAGAAGTTCCGCAGCCCAAGCGCCGGTGGCGCCATTGACGGCCAAAATCAAATTCATCGCAATGCTCCCAACAACGGAATCAGCGCCCCGGCAATGCCGGCGATGGCGGAAATCGGGAAGAATCTAACATGGAGCGGCACCTTTTCCACATAGGCTAAAACAAATGCCGCAGTCGCGACGAGCAAAGCCAGCCCGGCAAACAGGCCGCCGCCAACCAGCCACCAGAGCCACGCGCTCGCGCCCACCGCCACAGCATGCACCAGGCCCGCCACGATTTGTGCGCGGCCGCTGCCCAGTGCGGCGGGGATACTATGCACACCATTGCGACGGTCGGCTTCTAAATCCTGGAGCGCATAGATGATGTCGAAGCCGCTCATCCAGCAGAACGTGAACAGCGCCAGCAGCAGCACGGCACTGGTCATGGCTGTGCCGCCAGAAACCGCGACGAAAGCACCCAACGGCCCTAACGCCAGACACAAGCCAATACCGAAATGGCAAAGCGGTGTGAACCGCTTGAGCAGCGAATAGGAAATCAAGACCACCGCTGGAATCGCCGCAAGCTTCAGACAAACCGGCCCCAGCAAAGCACAGGCGACGAGATAGACGAGCAAACCGGCGAACGCCACGCCCCACGCCTGCATCGGCGTCATCTTCCCGCTAGGCAACTCACGCCCCACCGTTCGGCGATTTAGCAGATCAAGACGCCGGTCAAGAATCCGGTTCATCGCCATACCCAACGTCCGCGCGCCGAGTCCTGCCAAAGCGATCAGGCCGAGCAGCTTCAAGGAAGGCATACGGCCACCCGCACCCAACCACGCGCCGGCGAACAACAGCGGTAGACTGAAAATCGTGTGTTCCACTTTGACGAAGTTGGCGATTTTGTTCGCCAAGCTCTGTTGCTGCTGCGGCCAGCGTTCCAGCCCGGCGACCACTTCGCGCGCCAGCAATTCCGAGACGCTGCGAAGATTTCGGTGCAATTCCTCGCGTCCACCAGCGTGGGCCAGATCGCTGACGCCTTTGAGCAACGTACACGGCACCGCATGTTGGCGACAGGCTTCCGCCACCGCCGCGCCCTCCATCTCCACCACGTCGGCATGTGTCGCCAGCTTGGTTTTCCGTTCGCCACCAAATACCGGTTCACGTACCGAGACGAGTCGTGCTGTCGGCAACGCCTGCCACACATCGTTATGTCCATCGAGTTCTTGCAGCACGCGGGATTCTTCGTCGCCAACCGCGGTGACGCGACAAAAATGGCCCGGCGCAAATCCGTCCTTCAGCGCGCCGCAAATGCCGAGATTGATGATGGCGCTGGCCCCGCGCGTGTTGATGGCATACGCCGTGGCCGCGGCGGCTTGCGCGCCGCCCATCCCGCTGATGACGACGAAACCGCCGGGCCGCCGTCCGCGCGCCGCGAACCAATAGGTCGCATACGGCTCGGCAACCAACGGCTCGGCGGCGAGTTGCGTCAGCAGTGGCTGCGCTTCGTCCAAGGTGGCGAGCAGCAGCGCGATCATGAAATCACTCCCGCCGCACGCGCCATTCTCTCCAGCACGGCGATGGCGGCATGTCCGCGTTCGCCCAAGTCCACAGAGAAATCGGTGACGAACATCTGGATGTGTTGCCGCAAAACTTTCTCGTCGGTTTCTTGGGCGTGCTGACGGACATAGGCCATCGTGCCACCCGGCTGGGCGCGCGAATGCACAATCGCCTGCCGCAGCAACTTCTCCAGATCAGCGATGACGGTTGCGCCCAGCGTCTTACGCGCCACGATACAACCCAGCGGAATCGGCTGCTGCGTCTGCGCTTCCCACCACTGCCCAAGATCGGCAAGGCAGATCAGCCCGGACTGCTGATAGATAAAACGTGTTTCGTGAATCAGCACGCCGCAATCCACCGCGCCACTGCACACCGCCTCCAAAATCTGATCGTAGGGCAGAAAGATTTTCTGCTGCGCGGCGGGCGCCCAGAGCCGGAAGAGCAGATGCGCCGTGGTCAGCTCGCCCGGCACGGCAACGCGGACGCGCGCCATGTCCGCATGCTGTAGCGGCGCGCGCGCCACAACCAGCGGGCCGCAGCCAAAGCCCAGCGCCGCACCGCAGTTCAACAGTTGATAGTGCTGACGGACGAGCAGATAGGCGTGAAATGAAATCTTGGTGACGTCAAACGCGCCTTCGAGCGCCTTGCGGTTGAGCGTCTCAACATCGTACAGATGCACCGCCACGTCATAGCCGTGGCGCGCCAGCTGCCCGGCGGCAACGTCTTGAAACATGAACGTGTCGTTCGGACACGGTGAATAGGCCATCGTCAGGTTCACAAAAACTCCGCGTTCTGCGCGGCGATGTAAACACCGCCCTCCAGCGCGGTCAAGGGCAATTCCAAGGTTTGGAAAATGATACCGGCTCTTTTTCCAAGCCTTGGGAAACAGCGAAAGAATCAGAACGTAGCGTCGAGTAGTTTAACTTCGTCAGGCTGGAAATCGAGCGTTTTGGTTTTGTCGCCATAACGCACGACGCATTGACCACCGACAGTGCTTTTGACTTTTGCGAATGTCAGCTTGCCGTTCTGCCAGGTGATGTCCACGGTGTAACCACCGCGGGCACGCAGGCCTGTGATCGAGCCGTTGGGCCACGCGGTCGGCAATGCCGGAAGTAACGTGATTTCGTCGGTGTGCGACTGCAACAACATCTCGGCAATACCGGCGGTCGCGCCGAAATTACCGTCAATCTGGAATGGTGGGCCGGCATCAAAAAGGTTCGCATAGGTGCCAGCACCCAGGCCTTGATAGCTGATTCCGATCACACCGGTGGGGCGAAGCAATGAGGCGAGTAGTTTATTAGCGCGATCACCATCGCCCAACCGCGCCCAGAGGTTGATCTTCCACGCATACGACCAACCCATCCCGCCATCGCCACGCGCATCAAGGAACTTGCGGCACGCGCCGGCCAGCGCGGGTGTGCCAGAGACCGTGATCTCATGCGCTGGATACAAGCCGTACAGAGGCGACACGTGCCGGTGATGTGGCTCCGGTTCGGTATAAGGTTCCAACCACTCCTGCAGACGACCATCGGGACCGATCTGATTCGGCGCAAGCCGCGCGCGCTTTTCAGTCAACTCGCGGGAGAAATCGGCATCCACCCCCAGAGTTTCGGCAGCACGGGCGGTGTTACCGAACAACTCGCGAAGCTGCTGCATATCAATCGTCGGCCCGAGACAAACATGCGCGACTTTGCCGTTAGGCAAGCGGAAGCCATTCTCCGGCGAATTGGAAGGCCCCGTGACGAGCCATTTGTGCCGCGGCTCCTCGACGAGGTTGTCGAGATAGAATTCCGCCGCGCCTTTCAAAATGGGATAGGCCCACGCGAGGAAATTGCGGTCCAAGGTGTAGGCATAGTGCTCCCAGAGATGCTCGCAGAGCCACGCCGAACCACCTGCCGTCGAACCCCACGAGGCCACCTCGCCGGGTGCGGTAAAACCCCACGGGTTCGTAATGATGTGCGCCACCCAACCGCGTGCATTGTAATAGGCCTGCGCGGTTTTCCCACCCGGCTCGACCAGCGAGGCGATCAACTTATGCAAGGGTTCCGCCAACTCGGCGAGATTGCAGACTTCCGCCGGCCAATAGTTCATCTGCACGTTGACGTTGAGATGCCAATCGCCATTCCACGGCGTCTGAATTTCCCCGGCCCAAATGCCCTGCAAATTCGCCGGCAGGCCACCCGGCCGTGACGAGCAAATCAGTAGATAACGACCAAAATTGAAGTAAAGCGCGGCCAGCGCCGGGTCCGCGGCGCCCTTGGCGAAACCCACCAGTCGCTCATCGGTTGGCAACGCACTGTTGGTAGTGGCATTAAGTTTCAAATCAACGCGCCTGAACCACTGCTCATGATCGCGTTGTTGCGTGGCGCGCAATTCAGTAAATGATTTTGCCGCCGCTTTATCGAGATCGCTCGTCGTGGCTGCAAGCGGATCGGCAAGCTGGCGACCCGCGAAGCCGCGATAGTCCGTCGCCGCCGCCAGCAGCAATACCACCTCATCGGTTTTTTCCACCACCAGTTTGTCCTTCTCGACTTTTACTGCACCGCCGCGGGTGAGCACACGCAACCGCGCGGCATAACTCACACCTTTGCCTTCATGACCGTCGTTGAGCGTACCGGTCATCAGCAACTCATGGGGTCCGGCAACCTCGATCATGAAACGTTCAGGCCGATCCAAGCCTACCGCAAAAGAAAGCGTACCGGGTTTATCGGCGGCGAGGCGAATGGCCAGCACTTCATCCGGCGCCGAAACGAAAACCTCGCGGGTGAAGTTCACGCCATTTCGACGATAAGAAATTTTCGCCAACGCTGTCGCCAGATCGAGTTCGCGCCGGTAATTCTCGACCACATTGCTGGAACCGCTGAACGTCAGTCGCAAATTGCCGAGTGTTTGATAGGAGCCAAAGGGCACCTTGGCACCGCGCCCCTGCCCTGATCCTTGCCCCTGACAAGTGAAGTTCTTGTTCACCAGCGCCTCGGCTTCTACATTTTTACCTTCGAGTAGCAGCCGACGAATTTCCGGCAATGCTTTGTGGGCAGCGAGCCGGTTGGCATCCTCACGCGAACCCGACCACAGCGAGCTTTCGTTGAGGACGATCCGCTCCTCATCCACACCACCGAACACCATCGCGCCGATGCGTCCGTTACCCAACGGCAATGACTGATAAAACTTTTGCGCCGGATGTTGGTACCAAAGCGTGGTCAATTCGTCAGCCTGCACCGCACAGGCCATGACCGCTACCGCGAGAAGTACTTTTCGCATAAGTCACCCTTCTGATTTTCCAAAGATTGGAAATTCTGATAATACACATTTTCCAACCATTGGAAACTAAAACCGCCAATGGACACAAAGGGACGCGAATAAAAACGGTCAGCGACCCGAATTCAACACCAAGCGTTCCCATTCCAGCTTGGGACGACGAAAATTCAAAATCACACCAACGGGCAACTTGGTAATGCGGAGGTAATTCAGCAGTTGTCCACGATGCTCATCAATGATTTGATCCGGGATGTAGTCATCAATCTGCTGGCCACGATAGAAAACCGGATAGGAGGTTTGCGGGCTGAAATCCAAGCCCTGTTCTTTCAGCTCAATGCACAGCGCGCGTTCATAGGTCTTTTCCCGTAACCCATGCCCAAGTTCATTTAAAACGGCCAAGGCACAGCCAACGATCTTGAACACCAACTCCTTCTCAATCAACTCGGCCATGATCCGCGTCCATTGGCGTTCATTAGCGGTTCAGAAGCGCGCGCTGGCGGAGGCGGAGGGCGTTGAGCTTGATGAAGCCACTGGCATCGCCTTGGTCATAGCCCGCCGCACCTTCAAAGGAGGCCACGTGCGGATTATAGAGCGACTGCGCCGACTTACGGCCGACGACGGTGCAGTTGCCTTTGAAGAGCTTGAGTCGCGCAGTGCCGGTGACGCACGCCGCCGCCTCATCCATCGCCTTCTGCAACATCTCGCGTTCGGGCGCGAACCAGAATCCGTAATAGACCATCTCGGCATAGCGCGGCACGAGGCTGTTGCGCAGATGCAACACTTCGCGATCCATCGTGAGTTGTTCGACGGCTTCGCGGGCGCGGTGCAAAATCGTGCCCGCCGGTGTTTCATAGACGCCGCGGCTCTTCATGCCCACGTAGCGATTCTCTACCATGTCAATCCGCCCCACCCCGTGTTTGCCCGCCAGCTTGTTCAGCGTGAGCATCACGTCCAGCGGCTTCATTCGCTGCCCATTGACGGCGACGGCGTCGCCGCCACGGAACGACACCTCGACGTATTCAGGTTTGTTGGGCGCATCGGCAGGATCCACGGAAAGCTTGAAGATATCCTTCGGTGGCTCGGCCCACGGGTCTTCAAGAATGCCACCTTCGTAGCTGATGTGGAGTAGATTGCGATCCATCGAATAGGGTTTCTTGGCGGACACTTCGATCGGAATCTTGTGCTGCGCGCAATAGGCGATCATGTCCTGCCGGCCTTGAAACTGGTCACGGAACCGCGCCTCGCGCCATGGCGCGATGATCTGAATGTCCGGCTGAAGTGCATACGCAGTCAACTCGAAGCGCACCTGATCGTTACCTTTGCCGGTCGCGCCGTGCGCGACGGCTTCCGCGCCGTTGGCGCGGGCGATCTCAACCATGCGCTTGGCGATCAGCGGACGGGCAATTGAAGTGCCGAGCAGGTAGCCGGATTCATAGACCGCGCCGGCGCGCAGCATCGGAAAGACGAAGTCGCGCGCAAATTCGGCGCGCAAATCTTCGATGTAGATTTTGGAGGCACCGGTCTTCTTTGCCTTTTTGTCGAGGCCCTTGAGTTCCTCTTCCTGACCGATGTCCGCGCAGAACGCGATCATCTCCGCGTGATAGGTTTCCTTGATCCACTTGAGCAACACCGATGTGTCCAAGCCGCCGGAATACGCCAAAACGATTTTCATGCTGGTTTCCTTTCAAAAAGCGGCGGCAGTTTGTCAAACCCGCGGAGCGGAGTCAAAGTTTTCCAAGCCTTGGAAAAGTAAACCAGTGGTTTTTCCAAGGCTTGGAAATCACCCGTGATTCATCTGAATCGGGACCGGCTGGAGGTTCCAGATTTTTTCGGCGTATTCGCGAATCGAGCGGTCGCTGGAGAACGGGCCCATGCGGGCGACATTCAGGATTGCCTTGCGCGACCATTCCGCGTTTTGGGTGAATAACGCACTCACCTCACCCTGTTTATCCACATAGCTGCGGTAATCGGCGAGGTGGAAGAAACAATCGCCGCCTTCCGTCAACGCACGATATAACTCGCTGAACAGCTCGGGCTGCGAGGGGATGAACGGATTCTGCAAAAGGCTGTGCAGCACATGGCGCAACTCTTCGTCGTGATCCATCCACGTGCGCGGCAGATAGTCGTTGTCGCGCAGGTTGATCAGTTCCTCGGCGCGATGGCCAAAAATGAAAATGTTCTCCAAGCCGACGGCCTCGGCGATCTCAATGTTCGCGCCGTCCCACGTGCCGATCGTCAACGCGCCGTTGAGCGAGAGCTTCATATTGCCGGTGCCGGAGGCTTCCCAGCCGGCGGTGGAAATCTGCTCGGAGAGGTCGGCGGCCGGAATAATGCTCTCGGCCAGCGAGACGTTGTAGTCCGGCAGGAAGACGACCTTGAGCCGCCCGCCCACATCGGCGTCGTGGTTGATGACCTGCCCCAGCGTATTGATCAGCTTGATGATGAGTTTGGCATGGTGATAGCTCGGCGCAGCCTTGGCGCCGAAAATGAACGTGCGCGGCACGATCTCCAGCTTGGGATTGGCCTTCAACCGATAGAAAAGCGTCATGATGTGCAGCGCATTGAGTAACTGGCGTTTGTACTCGTGCAGCCGCTTGACGTGCACATCGAAAAGCGAATCCGGGTCCACGATCTGGCCGGTCTGCTCGCGGATGAGCGCGGTCAGACACATCTTGTTGTTGCGTTTGATGCGCGCGAATTCTTTACGAAACGCCGCGTCGCCGGCGAATTCTTCCAATGCGCGCAGTTCGTCAAGGTCGCGGATCCAGCCGTCGCCAATCGCGCCACTGATGAGCTGGGCCAAGCCCGGATTACACTGCATCAGCCAGCGGCGATGGGAAATACCGTTGGTCACGTTGATGAATTTCTCCGGGCACAGCTCGTCGAAATCCGGCACCAACCGTTTTTTGATCAAATCGGAATGCAGCGCGGAAACGCCGTTGACCCGATGGCTGCCCACAATCGCCAAGTTGGCCATGCGTACCTGCTTCACGTCGCCCTCTTCGATCAGCGACATCCGCTGAATGCGGTCGAAGTGGTTATCGCTGGAAAGTCGAATCTGCTGTAAGAAGCGCTCATTGATGGCATAGATGATTTGCAGATGGCGCGGCAACACGCGCTCCAGCAGCGGCACCGGCCATTTTTCCAAGGCCTCCGGCATGAGCGTATGGTTCGTATAATTCAGCGTCTTCGAGGTAATCTCCCACGCCTGCTCCCACGGCATATTCACTTCGTCCAGGAAATAGCGCATGAGTTCGGCCACGGTCAACGCCGGATGCGTGTCGTTCATCTGCATGGTCGTGTCGGCCGCAAAATTGTCGAAGCTCGTGTGGTTCTTCAGGTAGCGGCGCATGATGTCGCGCACGGCACAGGTCACCAGAAAATATTCCTGAATCAGCCGCAGTTCCTTCCCGGCGTGAGTGCTGTCCGAAGGATAGAGCACTTTGGAGATGTTCTCGGCCCAGTTCTTCTCCTCCACGGCCTTGACGTAGTCGCCTTGGTTGAACACATCGAGCCGGAACCCTTCCGTCGCGCGCGAGCTCCATAGCCGCAGAATATTGACCGTGTTCACGCCCTGCCCGATCACGGGAATGTCGTAGGGCACGCCTTCGAGCATCTGCCAGTCCACCCAGACCGACCGCTTCCGCCCGCGCTCCTGCACCTCCTCCACCCGCCCATAGACGATCACCGGCACGGTGTATTCCGGGCGCACCATCTCCCACGGATTGCCGTACTTCATCCAATCGTCGGGCCGCTCCATCTGCCAGCCGTTATCGAATTCCTGCCGGAACATGCCGTGCTCATAGCGGATGCCGTAGCCGTAGGCCGGATACTCCAGCGTCGCCAGCGAATCCAAATAGCACGCCGCCAATCGCCCGAGACCGCCGTTGCCCAGCCCGGCATCGGCCTCAATGCCGATGAGCTGCTCCAACCTCAAGCCCATCTCCTGCAAGGCCTGCTGGGTCGCCTCCACAATGCCGAGCGACAAAATGTTGTTGCTCAACAACCGCCCGATCAGAAATTCCATCGAAAGATAATAGACGCGCCGTGCGTCGCGATCCAAATAGGCCCCTTGCGTGGCGATCATCCGGTCCACCGCGAGATCGCGCACCGCCATCGAAAGGCTGATCAGCTTGTCGTAGTCCGTCGCCGACCGCACATCCTTGCATCGCGAATAGCGCAAATGACTCTCGTAGCGCCGCTTGATCTCGCGCGCCGTAATGCCGCTGCCCTTGGTCCCACTGGGTGTTTTGGTTTGCATACCTTGATTATCCTTACTGGGAAAGCTGCGGGAATATGCCAGAAACCACCCACTTTGCAAAAACTAAATCCGTACACGTTCCTGCCAACAGACCCCAAGAAGATTGACTTTGACAAATCCCTCACGTAATTATTTTTTCAACAACACCGAGGTAACATGATAACAACGTTCTTCCGTAGTGTGCGCGTGGTCGGGGCTATGTGCGGTGCGATGTTCATACTGTTGGCCGTCGGATGCGAAGGGTATGTCATCAGTGACTCCACCAAGACCGAAACCGTTGCGACGGATTCTGCGACGCCTACCAACACGACGAGCGTTGCCGAGCCTGTGAGTACCGTTCCGACGTCTACCAACACGACCAGTGGGGTACTGAATGACGATCCGAATTGTGCGCTGGTGGTCAAGTACCAGAATCGGGACATCCCTAAT
The DNA here is from genome assembly GCA_004321905.1 of Verrucomicrobiota bacterium. Taxonomy (GTDB): domain Bacteria; phylum Verrucomicrobiota; class Kiritimatiellia; order CAIQIC01; family CAIQIC01; genus DP16D-bin41. The sequence goes on from SCQF01000023.1 coordinate 187,177, forward strand.
GAAGGCCAAGTTCACTATGTGAGGCGCGTCCTTACTTCCGATCCCTTCAAGTCGGCAAATCCGGTATGTGTCCAGTACAACGACACGCAGGCGGGCGAGATGACGGTGTGGAAGGATACCTCAAACAGAGGCCGTCGGGTTGATGTACTGCCCACCGATCGCGGCATTGATAAAATCGTCGTGTGGTACAACTAGCCTCACCAAGAAAGCGGTGGAAATACGCCAGAATCCACCCGCTCCGCGCTTGACCAACCGCCACCCGCGCGGCACGCTCCTAGCGTCCACAAGACAAGGAGCGTAACGATGAAAAAAGTTATACTTGCTGTTTCACTCGCACTGAATGCGATTCTAGCCACCATGATTGTGGTCGTTCACCGGGTTCATCGTAGCGCTGCATTTCAGTCGGTGTCAGCCATGACAATCGCTGAAGTTGGTCTACAGGAACATTTCATCAAGGAATTGGATTCGGGCGACTCCAGGCGGATAGAAGCCGTCAAAGAAACGATGAGAAGAAACATCCAGAACGGCAAACAAGCCGCCGCAACCTGGGCGGCAGCAGCAAAATGATAATGCTCACTTGCAACCGAGTTGACTAAATTCCAAGGGTTGGAAACGGATCGCATCCACCCATTTGCGCCCACGCCAGTGGCGTGTTAGACTGCGCCGCCATGTGTGACCATTGCGGCTGTTCAGACGACCACCATCAGCACCACGCCGGCGAGGCCGACGCGGCGCACCGGCGCGCCCACGAACTCGGTCTGCCGCGTCATCACCACCACGATGCGCCCGCCGCCGATCCCGCCGTCGCGGTCATCCTCAAGGAGAACGACCGGCTTGCCGAGCGTAATCGCGGATTTTTCCTCGCGAAAAAGTTACTCGTGCTGAACGTGCTCTCCGCGCCCGGCGCCGGAAAAACCGCGCTGCTGGAAAGCACCATCCGCGACACCAAAGCCCGCTGGCGTACCGCCGTCATCACTGGCGATCTCCAGACCGAGAACGACGCCACGCGCCTACGCGCCGCCGGCGGCATCGCGATTCAGATCACCACCGGCTCGGCCTGTCACCTCGATGCCCACATGGTCATGCACGCGCTGGAAAAATTGGACCTCGACGCGCTGGATGTGCTCTTCATCGAAAACGTCGGCAACCTCGTCTGCCCCACCCTGTTCGACTTGGGCGAAGACGCGCGCGTCGCACTCTGGTCGGTGACCGAAGGCGAAGACAAGCCCGTGAAGTATCCGCAGGTTTTCCAGAGCGCCGCGCTCACGGTGATCAGCAAGACCGACCTCGCCGCCGTCACCGAGTTCAAGCGCGCCGAGGCGCTGGAGCATTTGCGCGCCATCGCGCCGCATACGGAAGTGATCGAGCTTTCGTCGCAGGCCGGTACGAATTTGGAAGCGTGGTATCGCTGGGTCGAAGCGCGCCTCCACGCCAAACGCGCGCAGAAGTTGCACTGACTTCTAATTTTTGCCACAGAGGTCACAGAGAAACTCCCAACCTCGGTGCATTCTGTGTTCTCTGTGGCTATCTTAAAAGTTCTTCCCACTGCGCGCGCTGCGCCGGTGACAACACGGCGAGGTGCGGCTGAATTTCCGGCAGGTTGGTAATCTTCCCGTGCTCCACCCGCGCGACGGCGTTGCCGATTTTAACCTCAAACGGTGGCGTATGGCCAAATTGCCAATCCCACGAACGGTGCCGCTCGGCCAGTTCACGCCACGGCAGCGTTTCCAGAAATTCATCGTCAACGGTTTCCGCGTCTTGGGCGAAGGCTTCGATGACGATGCGTTCGACATCACAACCGGGTTGCAGTTCGGCGAGATTGACCACCGGCATTGGGTGCGAGGCAATTGCGCGCGTCGTCAACCCCAGCCCACCCGTCAGGGTGCGTTGAAGTCGTTCCAGATTGGCGTTGATGAGCAGCGTACCGTGATGCAGTGCGCCGTGGCGGCGGAAACAAAACGCGCTGCCGGAAAATTTACGGCCAGCCGCCAGCAAGCCGTGATGCGGCCCACGCGCGGCCGGAATGCCGGCGCGCTGGAAGGCGCGGACCAGTCGGTCGAAGACTTCGTCCTGATCGTAGGAATCGCGCGACAGGCAGAGCGCATAGTTGAGGTTGCCCGCGTCGTGGAACACCGTACCGCCGCCGGAGATGCGGCGGGCCAGCGCGAGACCTTCCGCACGCAGCACGGCCAGGTTCACCTCGCGCCACGGATTCTGGTTTTTACCGATCACCACCGCGCCCGCGCTGCGCCAGAGAAAAAGCGCCGGGCCGTGCGCCGCCGCGCGGTCGAGCAGACACTCCTCCAGCGCAAGATTGCGATGAACATCCAAATTCTCTGTGCGAACAAGGAACATGACCGCGAAAATTAACCACGGAAACCACGGAAATACACGGAAATAATCGAAATGTGCCGGTCGCGAAAATTTTTCCTTTTGTGACGCAGCAAACCGCGTAAACTGCTCGGCGCATTATGTCTGAACCAACGATTATTTCTGCGCCACCGGCGCTACGCCGCGAAAAGATCAGTCCCGAAGCATTGAAGGTGATCCATCGCCTGCAGGAACAGGGTTTTCAAGCCTATCTGGCCGGTGGCGGGGTACGCGATCTTTTGCTGGAACGGCATCCCAAAGACTTCGACATCGCCACCAGCGCGCACCCCAACGAGGTGCGGCGCATCTTCCGTAACTGCCGCCTGATCGGGCGGCGTTTCCGACTGGCCCACATCTTGTTTCACAACACGTTCATCGAAGTGGCCACCTTCCGCGCCGGCGTAGAGGCCGAAACCGACGCGCAACCGGAAGCGCCGCTGGCCGGGCGCGACGCGCCGCCGGAAGCCTTCCGCGCCCGCGATGGATTGATTTTGCGCGACAACGTGTTTGGCGACGCCGAGCAGGACGCGTGGCGGCGCGACTTCACAGTCAACGCGCTTTTCTACGACCCCGAAGCGCACGAGGTGATTGACTATGTCGGCGGCTTGCCCGATTTGGAGCGGCGCATACTGCGCATCATCGGCGATCCGTTTGTCCGCTACCGCGAAGACCCCGTCCGTATGTTGCGCGCCTGCCGTTTTGCCGGCACGCTGGATTTCCAGATCGAACCGCACGCCGATCACGCCATCATGGCGCTCAAGGACAACCTCGCACAGGCGTCGTCGAGCCGGATGTATGAGGAAGTGCTCAAGCTGTTTAACTCCGGCGCGGCAGAGGCGATCTTCCGGCACCTGCACCGCACCGGTTTGTTCAGCGTGATCTTTCCGGAAGCCGGTGCATGGCTGAACACGGAAGAAGGCGAAGAAGCGCAACTGCGGATTTATCAGGCCTTGCGGCAGATGGACGTCTGGAAACGGCACGGCCACGCGATCACGCCGGCGCTCGCGTGGGCGCTGGCGTTCGGCCCCTATCACGAATATCTGGCCGCCCAGTCGGGCCTCAAAGCCGCACCTGCGCTGGTCAACGCCACCACCGATCATCTGCGCGGACTGGCCAAGCGCGTACAGGTTTTCAAATCCGTGGTCCGCGACGCCAGTTTGATTATGGCCTCACAACCCAGCTTTGAGCGCACCCGCGAGGGCGCGCGCGCCGAGCGTTTTCGGACGCGCCACTATTTTGGCGATGCGCTCGTCTACCTCAAACTCCATTCGGCCTGGACGGGGACAGGTCACGACGTGGTGCAATGGTGGCAGCAGCATCTTTGATGCGGTAGGGCGGCACAGCCTGTTAGCGGGCGGACTGCCAGTCCGCCCGCTTTCTTGACTTGCTGCTGCATGGCCTCTAGTCTTCCCGCGCTTTGGCCATCTGGCAAGGTGTAAAAAATTATGGAACATGGACCCAAGGAAAGTGAATTTCGGCAACAACGGCTGACGAACCTGCAAAAATTGCAGGAACTGGGCCATCAACCGTTTGGACAAGCCTTCGAGCGCACCGGCACGGTCGCCGCGACGCTGGTGAACTTTGCCGAACAGCAGCCGGCGCGGATCGCCGGCCGCGTCGTCTCCAAACGCCAGATGGGCAAGAGTATTTTCGCGCACTTGCAGGATGGCGCGGAGCGGTTGCAAATTTATGTGAAGAAGGACGCCGTGGGCGAACAGGCCTTCGCCGCGTTCGAGTGGATTGACCTCGGCGATCATGTCGGTGCGGAAGGCACGTTGTTCATCACCAAGACCGGCGAGAAATCGCTGAAGGTCGAAAAGTGGACGCTGCTTTCCAAGGCGCTGCTGCCGCTGCCGGAAAAGTGGCATGGCCTGCAAGACGTTGAGATGCGCTATCGCCAACGCTACCTTGATCTGATTTCCAATCCCGACGTGCGCGTGCAGTTCGACCGGCGCACGCGGATCATCAGTGAGATTCGCGCCTTCCTCGCCGCGCGCGGCTTCATGGAAGTTGAGACACCGATGATTCAGGCGATGGCCGGCGGCGCGGCGGCGAATCCGTTCAAGACGCGCTATGAGGCGCTTGGCGCGGACATGTTTCTGCGCATCGCGCCGGAACTTTATCTCAAGCGCCTGCTTGTCGGCGGTTATGACAAGGTTTTCGAGTTGAACCGCAATTTCCGCAATGAGGGTTTGGATCGTTTTCACAATCCCGAATTCACGATGATCGAAATTTATGAAGCCTACGGCGATTGTCGCGCGATGATGCGCCTCGTCGAGGAGCTCGTCACGACCGTCGCGGAAAAAGTGCTCGGCACCTTGCAGGTCGGCGCGGGCGATCTCGCGGTGGATTTGACCCAGCCGTGGCGCGTGGTCACCTATCGTGAACTGATTTTGGAGAAGGCCGGCGCAGATTGGTATGACCTGCCGCTGGAAACCGCCCGCGACCGCGCGCGCGGCTTCGGCCTTGATATTCCCAAGGAATGGAATCGCGGCGCGATCACGCACGAAATTTACGAAAAGATCATTGAAAAGACGCTCATCAATCCGACCTTCGTCACGCGGCTGCCGGTGGAACTGGTGCCGCTGGCCAAGGCGTGCGCCGATGATCCGAGCGTTGTGGATGTTTTCGAGTTGGTGATCCGCGGACGCGAAGTTGCGCCGGGGTATAGCGAGCTTAACGATCCGATTGAGCAGCGCAAACGGTTCGAAGAGCAGGCCCAAGGCGATGCCTCCAAAATTGATCAGGATTTTCTCGACGCGCTGGAGCACGGCATGCCGCCCGCCGGCGGCATGGGCATCGGCATTGACCGCCTGATTATCATCCTCACCGGCGCGGAATCCATCCGCGACGTGGTACTGTTCCCGCAGCTCAAGCCGCGCGGATAGAATGGTCGCCGGTGCGGTGGTGGCGTTATTACCATCAAGCTATGAGCCGCAGCGGCAACGAGCCTTGCGATCCCGAACACCATGCGACCGACCTGCCTGGATTGAACACCACCGAGCGAAAGCGTCTTGTGGAGGAGTGGTGTGGTGGCACCAGCGCCCATCCGCGAAACAAGTGCATTCACAAACTTTTTGAAGAGCAGGCGCACAATCGCCCGGGCGCCACCGCTATCATGTTCGGCGGCGCCTATGCCCCCCCCCTTGACTTCGCCCATCCGCACGGCGCCTAGGAGCGCGGCGGCAACGAGAACTTAAACGGACTGTTGCGGTAATACTTCCCCAAACCGCAACTTCCGGACGGATCATCGAAGCCGAATTACGGCGGGTTGCAGGGCAACTCAACCGCCGGCCCTGCAAACGCCATCACTACCGAGCCCCTAACGACCCGATCCCTCACCAACCTGTTGCACTTTAACCTTGAACCCCCAGTCTTGGAAAACGCTGTGATCTCGACGCGCGCTATGGCAAAATTCCCTTGTCATGGCCGAAATTTCCATCGCCGACCGAGAAGCGCGCGCCCGCACCATCGTACAAACGCTGCGGCAGGCGGGCTACACCGCGCTGTTCGCCGGCGGCTGCGTCCGCGACCTTTTGCTCAAACGTGAGCCTAAAGATTTCGACATCGCCACCAGCGCGCGGTCCGACGACGTCATCCGCCTCTTTCCGCGCACCATCGAGACCGGTAAAGCATTCGGTGTCGTGCAAGTCGTACTCGATGGCCAGCCGACCGAAGTCGCCACATTCCGTCGCGACATCGGCAGCAGCGATGGTCGCCGGCCTGATGCGGTCGCCTTCAGTACGCCAGCAGAAGATGCGCAGCGACGCGATTTCACGATCAACGGTTTGTTCCTTGAGCCGGAAACCGGCACGGTGCTGGATTACGTCGGCGGTCGCCACGACTTGGAGCGCAAAATCATCCGCACCATCGGCGATCCGCGCCAACGTTTTGCCGAAGATTATCTTCGCTTGCTGCGTGCAATTCGCTTCGCCGCGACGCTAGAGTTCGCCATCGAACCAGCGGCCTTCGCCGCGGTGCGGGAACTCGCGCCACAAATCACCAAAGTCAGCGCGGAGCGTATCCAGCAGGAATTGACGCGACTACTCACCGAAGTACCTCATGCCGGACAAAGTTTGCGGCTGCTGCGCGATTCCGGTTTGCTCGCCGTGGTGCTGCCGGAAGTTGCTGCTCTTCAGGGCCAGGAACAACCGCCACAATTTCATCCCGAAGGCGATGTCTTCGAGCACACCGCGATCATGCTCGACACCATGCAGCAGCCCGATCCGGTGCTGGCATGGGCCGTCTTGCTGCACGACATCGGTAAGCCACCGACGGCGCAACTCACCCGCGAACCCGATGGCAGTGAGCGTATTCGTTTCAACTATCACGACGAGGAAGGCGCGCGAATGGCGGAACAGATTATGCGGCGACTCAAAATGTCGGCGGACATGATCGAAGCCGTGACACATTGCGTCCGCAATCATATGCGCTTCAAGGAAGTCCGGCAGATGCGGCGCGCCACGCTCCGGCGGTTGGTCGGCGCGCCAACTTTCCCAACGGAGTTGGAATTGCATCGGCTCGACTGCCTCGCCAGTCATGGCAACATCGAGAACCTGGCCTTTCTCCAACAATTTCATGAAGAGTTGAAAAACGAACCCGTGCTGCCCAAACCGTGGGTCACGGGCGACGACTTGATCGCGCGCGGCATGAAGCCCGGCCCGGAACTCGGCCGCTGGCACAAACGCGCCTACGAGGCCCAACTCGAAAACCGCTGCGCCACGCGCGAAGAATTGCTGGCGTGGCTGGATAACGAAATTTCTAACGCAAAGATGCAGAGTTAAAACGGAAGACGCAGAGTTCTTCTTTACGACTTTTCATACCCTGTGTGGATGATGGTCGGTATAAATTGGTAGGGCGACGCCTCCGGCGGAGCCGTCATATTTGGCTCACCCAGCGGGTTCGCCCTACCCCTCTATTTATGCCCCGTGTCATCCGGGATTGATATCATAGCTTTGCGCCTTTGCGTTGTAGTCTTTCGCTTCAATCATTCCACCACGTTTACCAGCGGCGGATTTTCGAGTTTCAGCGGCGAGTGGGCGCGGATGAAATCGGCCACGGCAGAACGCGTGTCGTTGGTCGTCAGCACAAACCGCGCGTGTGGCCCGGCGACGATCTGCGGCACCGACGGGAAGCGCCCGCCGCCGGAGGCAAGCGTATGGCTGTTCAGGGCAACGGCAAAGCGCTTGCGGGCATGCGGCTTGGTGCCGTCGGCCAGCCGCAGATTCTGCACGCGCTGGCCGGGTGCGGCGTCGGGATGGAGGTCATAGGCCACGCCCCAGACGCCGAGGAAATGGTCGCCGGCAACGCCCGCGTTTTCCTCCAAAATCGCGCGAATTTCCTGCAGCGTCAGCCACGCCACGCCGATGCGGTTTTCGTAGGGCACGATGCGCCAGATATCCCGCTCGGCAATCGGCCCGACGGCGAGACCGGCATCGGAAAACGCGCCGTGCAGCACCACTGCGGCCTGCACTTTTTCCGCGATAGCCTGACACAGTAACTGCTGGAGTGGCGATTGTCCGCGGATTTTGCCGGTCGCCGCCACCGCCTGTGCCGCGACGCCGACCGGCGCGGCGAGATATTTTTCTGCGCGCGCCAAATCACGCTGCAACAGCGCGCGCAATTCCGCTGATTCCGGCACCGCGTTGCTCGCCAACAAAGCCGACGCAGCGCGGCGGACGACCTTGTGCTGCACGGTATCGAACGTCAAATCCACCCGGCCCACCGCGCCGCCGTGGCAACCGGCTTCAAGGTAGAGCGTACCCAGCCCGTGCGGCGCGATGATGACCTCATGCAAATGCCCGCCCAAGATCGCGTCGAATTCCGGAAAGCGCTTGGCGAGGGCATGAACTTCGTTGCCGGCGTCATCGCCCGCGGGCCGATAGCCTTCGTGAATCAGCAGGAGCAGCACATCGGGCTTTTCGGCGCGTACAACCGGCAGTACTTCGGTCAGCGCAGCCACCGGCGCGGGAAATTTAAATTCGCCGAGTAGTTCCGGGCGCGTCCATTTTGGAATCAGCGGATTGGTCAGTCCGACGATCGCTACGCGCACGCCATCCACCTCCTTGATGACGAACGGCTGCACTCCCGGCAGCGGCGGCGTGATGTTCGCCGCAAGCACGTTCAACTTAGTCGTCGCCAGCAGATTCGTGAGCGTCGCCGTGCCCCAATCAAAGTCGTGATTGCCCAGACACCACGCGTCGTAACGCAGCCACTCCATTGCGCGTACCAGCACGCGTCCACCGGTCAGCCAACTCTCCGCCGCACCTTGGATCGTATCGCCATCGTCGAGCAGCAGGACATTTTTTTCCTGCGCGCGGACTTGGCCAATCAGCGTGGCGCAACGCAGCAAACCGCCAGCGCCGGCGGGTTCTTTTTTGGTAAACCTGGAAAGAACGTGACCGTGCAGGTCGGTCGTGTAGAGCACCGTCAGCGGCACTTCGCGCGCGGCGGAAAAATTGCCGAGAAAAACGAAGACGACGACGAGTTTTCCAAGGGTTGGAAAACGAAACAGGTGTTTTTTCCAAGCCTTGGAAAACCTGCACCCTTGAACCATCGCGCGGCTCCTCACGCGCTCGCGCGCAGCGCCTCGCCCTGTTCTTCCGGACGACGCTTACGGATCAGGTCGGCGGTGACGACGAATTCTTTGAGGCCGGTGCGTTGCGGCACGTCGTACATGACGTCGAGCATCACTTCCTCGAGCATCGAGCGCAGCGCCCGCGCGCCGGTGCCTTTTTGGACGGCGGTACGCGCCAGTTCCCGCAGGGCCGCCGGTTCGAAGGTGAGCTTGACGCCTTCCATCGCGAGCAGTTGCTGGTATTGCTTGGTCATCGCGCTGCGCGGCTCGGTCAGGATGCGAATGAGGTCGGCCTCGTCGAGCGGATTGAGCGTAGAAAGCACGGGCAGGCGTCCGATGAATTCCGGGATCAAACCGTACTTGAGCAAATCCTCCGGTTCGACTTTGTGCAAGACCTGACGGCGTTCCTTGGCGCTGGTCGGCAACTTCGCGCCGAAACCGAGCGCACCCTTGCCGAGGCGCCGGCGGATGATGTCATCAAGACCGACGAATGCGCCGCCGCAGATGAAGAGAATGTTCTCGGTGTTGATCTTGAGATATTCCTGCTGCGGATGCTTGCGTCCGCCGTGCGGCGGCACGTTGGAGATGGTACCTTCGAGAATCTTCAGCAGCGCCTGCTGGACGCCTTCGCCGGAAACATCACGCGTAATGGAAACGTTTTCGGTCTTGCGCGCGATCTTGTCAATTTCGTCAATGTAGATGATGCCGCGCTCGGCGCGCGCCACCTCGCCATCGGAGGCCTGAATCAGGCGCAGCAAAATATTTTCGACGTCTTCGCCCACGTAGCCGGCTTCGGTCACCGTCGTGGCGTCGGAGATGCTAAAGGGCACGTCGAGGATGCGCGCCAACGTCCGCGCGAGCAGCGTCTTGCCGCTGCCGGTCGGGCCGATCAGCAGGACGTTGCTCTTTTCGATCTCGACCTCGGTGGTACCGGCGGCGCGTTCGGTTTTGTGTTGGAGCCGTTTGTAGTGGTTGTGCACCGCGACGCTGAGCACCTTCTTGGCGTGCTCCTGGCCGATCACATATTCATCGAGTCGCTGCTTGATTTCGTGCGGCTTGAGCGGCTGGGGCGTGGTGGGCGCAGGCGTCGCCGTCGCGGCCGCCTTTTGACGATCCTGCGTGAGCATGGAGCTGCACACAGCCACGCACTGCTCGCAGATATTCACGCCGGGCCCGGGCACCAAGCGTTCGGTTTGCGTGGCCGCACGCCCGCAAAACGAACAACGAATATTTTCACGACGCGGCGCCATGACTTACTTCTCCCTAGCTTTGGCGGCTGTCGCCTGCTTGCGGCTGACCACGACCTGATCCACCAGCCCGTAAACGCGGGACTCTTCGGCGGACATGAAGAAGTCGCGGTCGGTATCGTGTGAAATCACCTCAAGCGTCTTGCCGGTATGCAGGGCCAGAATTCCGTTCAGGTTATCGCGCAAACGCAGGATTTCCTTGGCTTGAATGCTGATATCGCTGGCCTGTCCTTGCACGCCGCCCCACGGCTGATGAATCATGATGCGCGCGTTCGGCAACGCGAAGCGCTTGCCGTGCGTGCCCGCGGCCAGCAGCACCGCGGCCATGCTCGCGGCCTGACCCACGCAATAGGTCGTCACGTCGCACTTGAGGTATTGCATCGTGTCATAGATCGCCAAGCCCGCCGTAACCGAGCCGCCCGGCGAGTTGATGTAAAAATGAATGTCCTTCTCCGCGTCTTCGCCTTGCAGAAAAAGCATCTGCGCGATGATCAGGTTGCTGATCTCGTCGTCAATCGCCGTGCCGATGAACACGATGCGATCTTTGAGCAGCCGCGAGAAAATATCGTAGGCGCGTTCACCGCGCCCGGTCTGCTCGACCACCATCGGAATCAATTGATTGTGTACCGTCATGACTTCTGCTCCGGCTCTGTTGTTTCCGTGACCTGCGCCTGCGCGAGGACAAAATCAAGCGCCTTATCACGACGCAGGGCGTCGCGCAAACCATCGAGTCGCTCGTTTTTGATCAACGCGGCGCGCGCCTGTTGTGGCGTCATCCGCTGCTGTCCGGCAATCCGCTGGATTTCCGCATCCAAATCCGCGGCACTGACCTCGACGGCTTCGGCCTCGGCAATCTTGTGCAGGATGTAGCGCAACTTGATATCGTCAACCGCAGAACGTTTGGCCGCCTCGAAAATCTCGCCGCGATGCGACTCGATTTCTTCGCGTGCCACGCCACGCTGCATATTCCGGCTGACCACGTCATAGACCGCGCTCTGCGTCTCACGCTGCACCACCGATTCCGGCACTTCGATTTTGGTGCTGTCCAAGAGTTGCTTGGCCGCCGCGTTACGACGCTGTTGTTGTTCCTGATTTTCTTTGAGCGTTTGCAAATCCTTGCGAATCCGTTCGCGCAGCTTTTCCTCGTTCTCCACGCCAAACGGCTTGAGCAGGCTTTCATAGTTGCCTGGCAGCTTGCGTTCACGGATGGCCTTGACCGTGACGGTGTAGCTGGCGGTCTTGCCGGCCAGTTCCTTACGACTGAAGTCGGCGGGGAATTTCACTGCCGCCTGTTTCGTCTCGCCGATGGCCGCGCCAACCAGTGCCATACCGAGCCCCGGCAGGAGCGCGTGCTCTTCCTCAATCAGCATCCAGTAGCCATCCATCTTGCCCAAGCCCGCCGCTTCCGGCGCGAGTTCCGTCACTGGCTTGCCATCGCTCGTCCCGACATAATCCACCTGCACCAAGTCGCCCTTTTGCACCGCGCGGCCGGTCACGTCCTCAAATTTCGCCTGCCGCTCCAGCATACCTTTGAGCGTGCCTTCGACCTCATCGTCCTTGACCTCGACCTTGCGGCCGGTCAAGGCAATACCCTTGTAGCTCGGCACCTCGAATTGCGGCGGCACGTCCACCGTGACACTGAAGGTGAGCGGCTGGCCGGCGACATATTTCGCCTCGGTCAAATCGAGCACCTCGACCACGTCGAGCTTGTGCTGCTCGACCGCGCCGTGATAGCCGCGCGCGACGAGCCGGTCACGGATTTCCTCGGCGATTTCCTTGCCGTAGTGCCGCTGCACCATCGCCGCCGGCGCTTTGCCGGGCCGGAAACCCGGAATCCGCGCGGCTTTCGTGAAACCCTTGAGCGCATCGCCATAGTCCGCGCCCGCTTCTTCCGCCGTAAATTCGATGTTCAGTTTTTTACGACACGGCCCCAATTCTTCAACTATGCACTTCATCCAAAACCTCTTTCCAATGGTTGACTCCGCCCCGAAAAGGGCGAGCGACACCCTAAGCCATCCCCCACCCCCGCGTCAAGAAAGCTATCCGGCGTCACTCGACCCGCGCGAAGCTCACGCGGCGCAAAACCACATCGGCTTTACCGGAATAGACGAAGACGAGATTGATCGGCAGATTGCGCACGATGTGGATCCGCACCTGTGCTGGCTGGCCCGCGATAACCGACGCACTCGCTAGCATCGTCGTCCCTTGATCCAAATTGAACGCACCCAAATCCGTGCCGGGCGCAGCGGGCGAAGCGGCCTCGACGGCGACCCGATAATCGCCGACTTCCAGCGGCAGCTTGGGGCCATAGAAGCTGATACCGGCACCGTCGTGCTGAACGCGAAAGACCGCCGAACCGTTGGCGAGATCAGTCATGCCGGCGTGGAAGAAAATCGCACCCGGCAATTCCAGCGTCTGGCCTTTGACCGGCGACGACCAGTCGCCATCCAACAGCAACGCGAAGTCGAGGTCTACCGAACCTGATGCATAACGCAAGTTGAGTCCAACCGGCGCAAAACCAAGAAACGCAACGGCAGGCACGGCATACCACGTCCAGTTTGTCGCGCTGATGCTCAAGCCGTTAGTGACACACGGTTGGCTGTTCACGATTTGCGCGCAATCTAAAACGCCTTGGCCGCGCGCACGGAGCAGCCAGCGGAGCGTGGGGCGGAAGGCAACGCGTTCAGACGGGATTTCCACGGCGGCGTTGGTGTAGGCGAGCAGCGCGTAGGCACGGGCGCTGGCGCCTTCGTCGGCTTGCAACGCGCAGGATTCGCTGCGCGGGCAGCGTTCCAGTTCCCACTGACGCGCCGGGAAGAAAGTTTCCCGAGGCTTGGAAAAATGATCTGCCGGTTTTTCCAAGCCTTGGAAATCAGGAACGGTTGCGCCGGGTCGGAGACCCGGCCTACACGCGTCGCCAGTAGGCCGGGTCTCCGACCCGGCGTTCAGAATACGGAACGCCCAAACCGGGCCGTCCTGTTTGAGCAATTTCAGGCGCGGATGGCGCAGCAAATTCTGCAAGGTGCAGGCGGCGGGGAACGGGCTGACTTTTTCCGGAAAGAGATTTTCGTGAAACAGTAGCCAGTGCACGCCCATCGTGTCGAGACGCGCGATTTGCTCGTCGGAGAGCACGCCTTGATTGACGCTTTCAAAGCGACGGAAGATGTCGAGGAAGTAGTTTTTTTTGATGAACGGGTTGTAGCCGTTGACCATGCGGACGCGATAAAGCGAAGCGTAGTGCTGATAGAGCGAGGAATAGTGCGAGTCGCCGGGCCAGAGGACGATGACAAGCGCGTGCGGCGGCTGGCCGAGTTTTTGGGCGTCGGTGGCGACGGCGGCATAAGCTTCCTGGCGGTCGTCGAGCCGCGCAAGCGTGGGATGCGTCTGGCCGGCGTATTCCCAGATCAACAATGCGAGCACGAGTGTCGGCAAAGCGAGTTGAAGGCGCCGGTTACGCAACAGCGGCATCAACGCGCCGAGCGACAGTGCCGCGCCGACGGCCAGCAGCGTCGGCAGTACGCTGAGAATTTTGGCGGGCTGACGAATGAAGCCATAGGGCGGAATCAACTTGCGCGCGAGGTTGAAAAATCGGGCGTCGAACGGCGCACGGTAACCCAACGCCAAATACAGGACGACCACGATGCCGGCGCCGAGCAGCGTCAAGACCAGCCAGTGGCGCGCGTCTGCGCGGAACGCACGCACGGTGCGCCCCAGCAGGGCGAACCAGCCGGCGAGCAACACCGCACAAATCGTATAGCCGATAAAAATTTGATCCGAGATGGCCAGCGGACTACGCCCCCAGTAGCCGGGCCATTCGGGCGAGTAATTCAGCACTTCGCGCCAATGACGAGGTCCAACGGAAAAATCAACCGCGGGCACGCCGGTGACAAAATGTGTCAGCCATTTCATCAGCTTCGGAAACTTTAGTGCGAAAGCCAAAAACAGCAGGAACGGCAGCAACGCGAGCAGGCAGCGGCCCACATACCGCCACGAAAGCCACGGTCGCTCCGTCCGCGCAGCGAAAGCGACGCAGCACCAGCCGACAGCAGCGAGCGCGCTAAAAAAGAAAACATGTTGATCGCCCCATGCCGCGCCGAGAATGGCGAATCCCGCGAGCCAGCCGCCCGCCAGACGGTTTTCGCGTATGGCCAAGTCAATACCCAGCAGAACCGCGGGCGTCCACATCATGGCGAAGCCTGCCGGGCTGCCGCCGAACAGATTGACCCAGCGGAAGGGCATGATAATGCTGATTAGCGCCACCCACCATGCGATCCATTCGCTGGTCGTGTAGCGGCGGGTCAGGAGCAGCGTGAAAAGATAGGTGAGCCAGAGTGAAAGAAAGCCGGTCAGATTCCAGCCGAAGGCGCGCCCGCCCAGCGCCGCGCTCGCGTTGAAAATCAGGGAGAACGGGATGTAATAGGTGTCCGGGTGGAAGCAGGCGCGCGGGTCGCCCGTGTTGAATTCATAGAGATTATAGAAGAACGGCGTGTGGCCCGTGAGCCAGTCGCCCGCCAGCCAGCAGTAATACATGAACTGCAGGTGGTCGCCGGGGATGGTCGGCTGAAAATCCGTCGGAGCGTGATGTGCGGAAGACGGAACCACCGTGGCCACGTGTGCCGGCAAAGGCCAAGCGAATAACAGCCAGACGGCCAGCGTCACCAGCCCTGTGCCGAGGATTGTTTTCCAAACGCGCATGCCTTATGGTTAGCATCAATGCGCCACTTGAACAATGCTTTAAGCGTTCTATATTACCGCGCCCAACATAGAAGCGAGGGACACCGATGAAAGTATTATTCGTTTACACCGACGTGGCTGTGCGCGGCGGGGCCTTGAGCTATCAATTTGGTGTGGCCATGCTCAGCGCCGTGCTCAAGCAGCACGGGCATGACACGCGCCTGCACTATATGTACGGCAAATATGATGTCGAGCCTTTACGGCAGGATATTGCCGCCTGGCGCCCCGACGTGGTCGCGTTCTCCGGTGTCTCGCCGCAATATCGCTATGTCAAACGCGCCATTGAACAACTGGCGCCGATTCCGGCCTTCACCATCTATGGCGGCGTGCATCCCACGCTCGACACAAGCTGTCTGGAGGAAGTGCGCGGCCTTGATGCGATCTGCGTGGGCGAAGGCGAGTTTGCACTGCTGGAACTTGTGGAGGCGCTCCGCGACGGCAAGCCGGTTGATAACATCCTGAACCTCTGGATCAAGAAAAAAGACGGCAGCATCATTCGCAATCCCACCCGGCCGTGGCACAAGAACCTCGACGAACTACCCTATCCAGACTACGACCTGTTCGAGTTCCAAAAGATTTGCGACAGCGATTTCAACACGGCGCTGTTCATGTTCACGCGCGGCTGCCCCTATAATTGCACCTTCTGCAGCAATCACGCCCAACGCATCCAGCAGGAAGGGCAATATGTCCGCTCCCGCAGCGTAGATCACTGCTTGGGCGATATCCGCCATGTCGTCAGTCACTACAATGTAAAAGCGCTGTACTTCAACGACGACTGTTTCACCGCCAACCGTAAATGGTGGCCCGCGTTCTGTGAAAAATATGAGCAGGAGTTCAAGATACCTTTCTACATCAATACGCGGCCCGAAACGCTCAACGACGAAATCTGCGCCCGCCTCAAAGCCGCCGGATGCGCCCGTGTTTCGGTGGGCATCGAATGCGGCCACGAAAAATTCCGTTCCGAACTGCTGGGGCGCCGGCAATCGAACGATCGGATCATCAACGCCTTCGACGCCTGCCGCCGCGCGGGCATCAAGACCAAGAGCTTCAACATCGTCGGCTTCCCCTACGAAACGCCGGAGATTTTCCAGGAGACGATCAATCTGAACGCGCGCGTCAATCCCGACAGCCTGATCATCGGTGTCTTCGAACCGTATGTCGGCACCGAACTGGCCAAGGTGTGCGAGAAGGAAGGCTGGATTGACATGAAACGCTGGCTCAATGACGATTTCGTGGGCCGCACCGACACCGTGCTCGAGATGCCCCAATTCACGCGGGCCCAAATTCTCAAGGCCTACCGCAACTTCGCCTTCAACGTTTATAAACGCATTTCCTTCAAGAAGGCGCTCACCTTGCGCGTCTACTACTCGCAATACGGCCAGTTCTTGCTCTGGCTGCTGACGCCGTTCCGCAGTCTGCTGCGTAAAGCGACGATGGGCGTGTGAGGCACGGCGGCGTTTCCCAAGCCTTGGAAAAGTGAACCCTTCCTTTTTCCAAGGTTTGGAAAAAGCGCGATTCCGTTCGTTCACTTTTTTACCGGCGGCAGCGGATCCAGCACCCAGCGTTTGTTGAACCAGAAAAATTGGCCGGGGTGTTCGCGGATGGCAGCCTCCAAACGCGCCATGACTTCCTGTGTGATGCGCCGTTCGTCGGCGTCTTTTTCTGCGGTGGGATCCGGCCAGACCGGCGGCAAGCTACGGAAATGGTGCCGTGTCCACCCCTCGCGCCACATGCAACACGGGAACACCGGCACGCCGGCATCGCGCGCGAACACGGCCATACCGCGTCCAATGTTCGCGCGTCCACCGAGGAACGCGATATCCAGCGCGTGATGCTTGGCGCGCACATCGGGCAACATCGCCAACACCTTGCCCGCCGCCAGCCGCCGCAACGCCAGCCGGATCGCGCCGGCATCATTCATGATCGTCTCAACGCCGGTTGAACTACGCAAATGATTGAGATAAGCGTCGGTCAGCGGATTCTTCTGCCGCCGCGCCATGAACAGGATCGGCACGCCGTAGGATTGCGCCGCGATGCCCGCCAAATCCCAGTTGCCCATGTGCGGCACGGCGATGACGGCTCCGCGACCAGAACGAACATGCGCCAGCGCGCCGGCGTCATCGTGTACCACCGCCATTTGCTTGATGCGCTTCGGCGTCAGCCGCGGAATCCGCATGATTTCGATGGCGTTGAAAAACAGATTGCGCCACGTCTGCCAAACAATTTGCCGCCGCTCACGCGGGCTGAACTGCGCACCGAAAACTTCGACGACGCGCTGCTCGGCGTCGCGCAAGCGGCGGTGGGCCACGCCACGCGCCAGCACCGCCAGACACCACGCCAATCCCATCGCCGCACGGTAGGGCAAAATACTGACGAGACCGATAGCGCCGCGCAGCAGCGCATATTCCATCACGTGTTTGAAACGATATTTCATTTTTCCCAGACGCAGATAAACGCCGATTTACACAGATTTCCGAATCCGCTTCATCCGCGTCAATCTGCGTTTATCAACGTCCAACTTCTTCCTTTTCGATCAAAACCCGAAACCCCACATCCGCGCCGCCCTCGGGACTGCCCAAGCACACGTCTCCGCCGGGGACAAAAACAAATATGGGCGGGAGGCCCTGCCCACAAGAAGCTTGGCTGCTGGTTCCAAGGGTTGGAAAAGGTTGGTCGTCGTTTTTCCAAGGCTTGGAAACAGCGTCGCCAGCGAGAGGCCCAGCAACGCTATCACCCACGAACTTTTCACTTCAGGCGGGCGCTCCCGGCGGCCTGCCGGGCGGCACAGCCGCGAGGCGCAACGGGAAACGAATCTTCATTTCGTCATCGAGCAAAACTTCGATCCAATGTGTACCGGCACGCTGAAATTCGAGATTGAAGAAACCTTCGATGTTGGTGACGAGGACTTCCGGGTCGTTCATTTGGAAACGGATCGGACGGCTTTCGGTGACAATACTTTTCTGGTCGGGCCGCAAAATCCGGGTACGCTGCGTGAACTGGCCCACACCGCTGCACCAGCGGGTGACGACAAAAAGCCGCGCGTAGCGCAGCGGCCACTGTTGGGCAAAGATGGCATCGAACAGTCCGATCAAAATGAACTTGCCGTTGTTCTCCTGCCGCACGTCGTCGCAGAGCACCGCGGCTTGTAGATCGGGCAAAATAGGCTCCATATGCGCTCCAAACGGCACGCGCGACGTGCTGCGTCACTCGATTTTTATCTCCAGCCCCGCACTATCAACTTTTTTAGTTTTAGGATCGGCATTGACCATATATTGAAATTCCAAGCCAGCATAAGGGCTGGGCTCAAAACCACGAAACCCAAAAACAAGATTGCCCTTGCTGCCCTTGCGTTTGACGGTCACTTTGCGCGCACCCCATGGCCCTTGATTCTCCACCCAATCGCCGTTGGGCTGCCCCACAATGGCGGCGGCGTAGGGCAACGCCGTGGTCTTCATGGTCAGCGGGGTCTTGCCGGCATGCCACCGCATGGTGTAACCGGCAACGGCCTGCACGCGTTCAGAGTTTTCAATGTTCGGGGTGAACTTGTGGGTTTCGGGCCAATGAAAGGTCGTACGCATGAATGTCGGATCGTTCGGCGAAAAGCCCGTCAGCGATTCTTCCATCTCGATCTTATTATCCGCAAATTTCCAGGTTTGGATCAAGGTGATGCCGGTGGCGGACACCGCCGTGATGACCAGCTTGGACGCGTTGGTGGTCGGCGGCGCCAAGTTGCGAACACCGAGGAACGTTAGCAGGGGTTTATAAACATCATCGCGGAGAGCCGGCACAAAACGATTGCTGAATTCAATGGGCTTATCAATCCGCTCCCCTTTGTCCTTGGGATAAACATAAACGACTAAGTTACTAGCCACAACCAGTGCATCATAATTTTTCCGACAAAAAACCGCGTAGTAATCCTTGTTGGGAGCATCCGGCAAGGCGGGGATGTCTTTGAAGGCCACCAAGTCACCGCCTTGGTCCTCTCCTTTCTTGGATTTGGCCGGTTTTTTGGGCAAGGCCAACACCGCCGGGGCCAAAGCCCAAAACAGTACCACCAAAACCATCATACTGAGTAGTCTGCGTTTCTTCATGGTGTAGCTCCATTTCAAAAAACCGAACGGGTTATATTACTTTTTTTATCCCAACAAAACAAGCGAAAAGGAGCTCATGCGCCACCATAGTACAACATTTCCCGCTTTCCTGTTGTTGACGCCCGGGGCGCACTAGCCTATTTTCGGCGCATGCATTCTCGACCTCAAGCCGTGCTCCAAAAAGATTTGCAGGCGTTGCTCGCTTTGCTGCGCGATCAAATTGCGACCAGCGCGCTCCATCAGCGCGCCCGGGAATTTACGCCTTATCTGGGTAGCGGGAAAATGTTGCGCGCACGCCTGGCGTTGCGCCTCGGCGCGGCCAACGGGGTGCGGCCTGCCGTCCGCCACGCCGCCGCCGCCGCGGTGGAATTGATTCATGCCGCCAGCCTGTTGCACGACGATGTGATTGATGGCGGCTTGATCCGGCGCGGCATCCCAACGTTCTGGAAAGCCTACGGCACCTCCGGCGCGATTTTGCTCGGCGATCTGATTCTGTTCAAAGCGATGCATCTGATTCACGCCACCGGTCAACTGCCCTTGCTCGCCGAATTTATCGAACTCTCCGGCGTGGTTTGCGAGGCCGAAGCCGAACAGGAATTGATTCGCCGCAACAAACCGCCGACGTGGCAGCAAGCGGTGCAGATTGCCCGGCGCAAAACCGGCGCGCTCTTCGCTTGCGCGGCGGTGACGGCGGGCCGGAACGCGGCGCAAAAAAATGCGCTGCGCGAGGCCGGTTATCTCGTTGGCACGGCCTATCAAATCGCCGACGACATCCTCGACGGCAGTTGCAATGAACACAAAGCCGGCAAGACGTTGGGCACCGACCACGCGCGCGGCAAGACCACTGCCGCGGTGCGCTCGCCGGCGGCGGCGCGGCGCCACTTGGCCAGCTTGAGCCGCAATTCCACCAAGCTGCTCAACCCGTGGCCGCGCTTACAGCAGGCGTGGCAAGCCTATCTCGACGAAGATTTCCTGCCGGTGATTCACGCTTTGCTGGGCGACTGACCGTTTTCAGTTTGAAGGCCGTGCAATAACGTGACGGACATTCCGTTGTATAGCCATGCAACCGAGAGACTGGAACGCCTTGGGTCAACGAGTCGGCGGTTGGTTTCCACCAGCAAACACGTTTGATCCGGCCAGCGCTTGGACGCTGACCTATACACATGAGGGCCTGACCCCTGGACGCGATGGCTGGCTCGGCGGACAACCGGGCGGATCGCTCATCGTGGCACACACGCCACACCCCGCCGGCCGTCACATAAAAATTACGGAGCAGATTGATACCGTCGGCACCAGTACCACCACGATGGCGGAATTCCATTGTGCCAATGATACGTTGCTGACGCCCCGACGCTGGAATTTGGATATTCACTGGGAAAGTAAAATGCCGCTCGTATCAGTGGCCGGTCTCGATCAAAAACGCGCCGGACGTGTTGAAAACAATGAACTTGTTTTGACCGCCGCCAAGGAACACCGTCGCCGCGCGCCGCAACACTGGACGGCCTCCTGGCTCCTCTTTGCGGTGTTGCCGCACTTGCCTTTTGCGAGCGAAACAAGGTTGCATTTCGACCTCCTCGAGGAGGCCGAACTCTTCAAACCCGATCAGCAACTAACCTATATCGGTAAACAACCCCTTGCGCTCGGCGGAAAAAATCTGTCGCTACATGTTTTCGAACAGGTGGGCCGTGGTGTGTTGCCTACGCGCTGGTGGCTCGACGACCAGCATCGCGTGGTGCTCGCCGCGAGTGAGCGGCACGCCTACCTGCTCGACGCGCGGGCGAAAGGAGTCGCGTCATGAATGATCTGCACACCAATCGGCGCGGCTTTCTCAAAACCAGCGGTATGGGCGCGCTCGCGCTGATGCTGGCGGAGCGCCGCGCGCCCGCCGCGCCGGAAAAGCGCCCGCCCAACATCCTGTTCATGCACACCGACCAGCAACACTGGGAAGCGATGTCTGCTTTCGGCTGCACTCACCTGCGCACGCCCGCGATGGATCGGTTGGCCGCGGCGGGCACCTCGTTCAGCCTCGCCTATTCTGCCAATCCGGTCTGCTGTCCCGCACGCGCCTGCTGGTACACCGGTCGCGCCTCGCAGGAAAACGGCGTCATCATGAACGACCGCTGGCCCATCGCACCCGACATGCCCGATCTCGGCCAGTGGTTTTCCGCACGCGGCTACGACGCCGTCTACGCCGGCAAATGGCACGTCACCGGCCGCCAATTCATGCAAAGTTTCCGCGTCCTCACGCCCGGATCGGGCATCGGCGAACTCACCGATGGCGTCGTCGCGCGCGCCGCCGAAGGTTTCCTGCGTTCGCGTAAATCCGGTGGCAAACCATTCTTCCTGAACCTCGGTTTCCTCCAGCCACACGACTGTTGCTACTGGGTTTTTGAGCATCATGGCGACGAACCGCTCACCAAGCTCGGCCCGGTTCCGGTTCCACCACCGCTGCCGCCCAACTACACGTTCGACCCCACCGAGCCGGAGCTGATCCGCCAACGTCGTAAGGGAATAACCGCTTGGACTGCCGACCAGTGGCGCTGGTATCTCTGGAATTATTATCGCATGGTCGAAATGGCGGATGCCGAGATCGGACGCGTGCTGGACGCGCTCGACGACGCCGGCCTCGCCGAAGAAACTCTGGTCGTGCTCACCGCCGACCACGGCGACGGCCTCGCGCGCCATCAAATGGTTTCCAAAATGTTTCTCTACGACGAAGCCGCGCGCGTGCCGTTCATCGCCGCTTGGCCCGGCCAGTTGCAAGCCGGTCGCCGCGACGAACGTCATCTGGTGTCCGGTCTCGACGTCGCACCGACGGTCTGCGATTTCGCCGGTTTTGCGCCGCCGCCGAAGATGCGTGGCATGAGCTTGCGCCCGCTGCTCGAAGGCCGCGACGCGACGCCATGGCGCGAGTTCATCGTCTCCGACACGCAAGGTACCGGACGCATGGTGCGTACACCGGAATACAAATACATCGCCTACCACAACGATCCGATGACGCAACTTTTCGATATGCGCGCCGATCCAGGTGAGTTGAAAAATCTCGCCACCGCCGCCGCGCAGGCCGATATCGTCCGCGACCTCGCCAGCCGACTCGACGCGTGGGAAAAAGCGCTCGAAATTCTCCCGCTCAAGGAAATCGAGTCGCCGAAAAAGCGCAAACGCGCCCGACAAAGCTGATTCTTTCCAAGGCTTGGAAAAGCAAACCGCCACTTTTTCCAAACCTTGGAAACCGCGCCGCGGTCAGCGCGTTTTGAGTTCGATGTAGAACGAAGCTTTCGCCTGAATCTCCCTAGCGATATGCGCCATGAGCTTTTCAGGAATCACTTTGTTGACCTTGACGAGCGCGATGGAATTCTCGCCTTTCGGATCGTGCGGATTACGAATGTCATCAATGTTGATGTTGTCCTTCGCCAACGCAGAACCGATCTGGCCGAGCACGCCGGGCCGGTCGCGGTAGATGAAACCGGCAATGTGGCCGTGCGGCTCGATGTAGAGCTTGTCGAAATCGTTGATGCGCGAAACCATCAGCACGTTTTCGGCCACGGTGCCACGCACGCTGGCGTGAATCAGGTGATTGGCGTCCACGCTACCGGTGAGGTCCACGGTGATCGAATTGTCATAACCTTTGTGGGTGTCCGTCTCGCGGTCGGCATAGTCCACACCCATGTCCTGCAGGAACTGCAACGCGCCCTTGGGATCCATCGCGCGCTCGACGCGATTGCTCAACGCGGACACAATCGGCGCAAGCAGCCAATTGGCGAACGGCTTGAGCTGACCATAGAAACTGGTCTCGACCAACTTGAGCTTCGTCTCCGTCCCGATCAGCGCGCGGCAAAGGCGCGCCAGCGTGTAGGCCAAATCCACGTAGGCCTCGTTCAGCCCGGCGGGCACGTCGCGATTGACGACGTAGCTGCTCATGCCCTTCTCGTCATATTCCATCAAAAACTGCGCCGCGAGTTTGGCGGCCATCCGGTTGGCTTCCTTGGTGCTCGCGCCCAAGTGCGGCACCATGATGTCGGCGATATCCGCGACGCTCTTGGGGCCGGGTTCGTCCTTCGGAAAAACATCGTTCAAAAACCGCAGTTGCTTTTCGGCCTTGAGCGCACGCAAATCGGCCTCGTTGACCACGCCGGCGCGGGCGCAGTTGATCAACGTCGCACCTTTTTTCATTTTGCCGAGCAACGTGGCGTTGACGATCCCCTTGGTCTCGGCGTTTTCCGGGATGTGCAGCGTGATGTAATCGCTGCGCTCGAACAGCGTCGGCAAATCCACCAACTCGACGCCGATCTCCTGCGCCCGCTCCTGGCTGACGACCGGGTCATAGCCCAGCATGTGCATCTCGAAACCGGCGAGCCGTTTGGCGACCAACTGGCCGATATAGCCGAGGCCGACGACGCCGATGGTCTTGCCGGCAACTTCGCGCCCCATGAATTTGCTCTTCTCCCATTCGCCGCGCCGGCAGGACGGATCGGCTTCGACCAGATGCCGCGCATCGGCCAGCATCAGCGCGACGACCTCCTCGGCCACCGCATTGGAGTTCGCGCCCGGCGTGGTCATCACATCCACTTTTTTCTTCCGCGCATATTTGACGTCAATCGTGTTGAACCCGGAACCAGCCCGGACAATCGCCTTGAGCTGCGGCAGCGCGTCCATGATCTCCGGCGTGACTTTTTCGCTGCGGACGATCAACGCGTGGGCATCGGGATGCAACTGGGCCAGCGCCAGTAATTCGGCCTTTTCCTCCTGCACAACCTTATATTGGCCGTTCGCCTCCAGCAACTCCTTGGCCACCTTGTCCAGCTTCGTCGGGATCAGAACTTTTTTCATGTGCGCTCCAAATTTGGGGTGCGCCTACTCTAGCATCGCCCGCCTGTGACGCAAGTCGGAAGACCTTTCCATGGCGCGCGGCGCGCCATCCAAGCCTTGGAAATTTATCTGTCTCGGGCGGGGACTCCGTATCCCGACTCACGTTGACTTGGTGTTATTGCTGATTTTTTGCCCGCCTTCGAGTGAACAAAGGTCTTGGATATTCATGGGCACCCTATGGCCACGGGTACAAAGCCCCAAGCAATCCCCGCGGCCACGGCCCAACAAAAGCGGACACAAGTTGACCACATATGTCGCTGACCGAATGACACTATGACGAGAACCGCCAGCACGCCAATAGTGAAATAGCCGGCAAGCAACCACATATCCAACAAATCAATGCAGCCCTTCCCGCCCGGCAAAAATGTTAATAAAAGAGGCAGGCATAGGGCCGCACCAACATGCCACACGTTATGCATGAAACGCCATTTTATGGCGGACACTATATTCATGCTCGCAGGCTGTTCGCATAGTGAATTTGCAGATCCTCCAAGCATCATACTGATCCAATAAACAATCTTGGCAAATGTATAAATATTGCCGGTGCCCCAATCAGTCGCCCCAAGCAAGAAAGGGGGTAAGCTGTGCGTCAGGGCATAGGGGCTGAAATTCCATCGCAATGGGATTATGAAATATGCCACGGCTAAGATGGGGATGATGATGTATGCGCGAAACCAAATTGGGAATACTGATTGGCTCATTTCTATAATCCTCGTTTGGCCAATATACTGTTCAAGGTTACGCTGAGTGAAAGGTAGGCGTAGTAAATGGATGGGTCAAGCGCCAAGCGGCGATCGGTAGGCTGCCGAACTTCGGCCTTCTACATTCCTTGTTCGCTATTCTGCGGTTCTTTTCTGTCCGTGCTCATCCGTGTTGATCCGTGGCTGCTGCGCCACGACTTCTCCGGCGCAGCGCTTGCAAATTGGCGCTTCCTGCGGCATTGTCTCGCGCGCTACGGAAGGAAGATGACGATGGAAACACTAAAAGAATTACCGAATTTCAAGGGGCCAAAGGGGCCAGTCGTGCTGGTCATCATGGATGGCGTCGGCATCGGCAAATATGCCGAGGGCGACTACGTGAAATGCGCCCTGAAGCCGAACCTCGATTGGCTCAAGACGCACGCGGTCTATACCGAACTCAAGGCGCACGGCCGCGCCGTCGGTATGCCGAGCGACGAGGACATGGGCAATAGCGAGATCGGCCACAACGCCATCGGCTGCGGCCGCGTCTTCGAGCAGGGCGCGGCGCTGGTCAGCAACGCGATTGCGTCCGGCGCGATGTTCAAAGGTACCGGCTGGCGCGAGATCGCCGATGGCGTTCTGAAGAACAAGTCCACGCTCCACTTCATTGGGCTGTTCTCCGACGGCAACGTCCACAGTCATATTGACCACCTTGAGGCGATGCTGCGGCAGGCGAAGGCCGAGGGTATCAAAAGGGTGTGCGTCCACGTCCTGCTCGATGGCCGCGATGTGCCGCCGACCTCGGCGTTGGACTATGTGGATCGCTTCGAGACGTTCCTCCAGCAGCTCAATGCCGATGGCACCGTGGATTTCCGCATCGCGTCCGGCGGCGGGCGCATGGGCGTGACGATGGATCGCTATGAAGCCGACTGGCGCATCGTGTGCCGCGGCTGGAAGGCACACGTCTGCGGCGAGGCGCGCACCTTCGCCAGCACCCGCGACGCCATCGAGACGTTCCGTAAGGAGAAACCCGGCATCCTCGACCAAGACCTGCCCCCGTTCGTGATCGAGCAAAACGGCCAGCCGATTGGCAAGATCGTGGATGGCGATGGCGTCATCTTCTTCAACTTCCGCGGCGACCGCGCGATCGAAATCACCCGCGCGTTTGAAGATGAAATTTTCAATAAGTTCGTGCGCGGCCCGCGGCCCAACGTTCTGTTCGCCGGCATGATGCAATATGATGGCGATCTCAAGTTGCCGAAGCGTTATCTCGTCGCGCCGCCGGGTATCGAACGCACGATGAGCGAATATCTGGTCTATAGCCGCATCCACCAGCTCGCGATCAGCGAGACGCAGAAATTCGGGCACGTGACCTATTTTTTCAACGGCAATCGCTCCGGCAAATTCAATGAGAAGCTCGAAGATTATGTCGAGATTCCGTCCGACCGCCTACCGTTCGAGCAACGCCCGTGGATGAAAGCCGCGGAGATCACCGACGCCATCCTCGACGCCATCGCGGGCGGCAAATACCAGTTCATCCGCGTCAACTATCCCAACGGCGACATGGTCGGTCACACTGGCGTGTTTCCGGCGGTGAAGATTGCCGTAGAAACCGTGGACCTCTGCCTTGGCCGGCTGATGCAGGCCGTAGCCGCCGCCGCCGGCAGCATGGTCATCAGCGCCGACCACGGCAACTCCGACGACATGTATGAGCACGACAAGAAGACCGGCGCGACGGTCAACAATGCCGTCACCGGCCAGCCGAAGCCGAAGACCAGTCACTCGTTGAACCCCGTACCGTGCTACATCTGGGATCCGGCGGGCACTGCAAAAGTACGGCTCGCCGCCGGCGCGGCACCGACGGCGAAAGGCCCGGCGCTCGGCATCAGCAGCCTCGCCGCGACCTGCATCAAGCTGCTTGGCTTCGCCCCGCCCACCGACTACGACCCCGCAATCGTGGACGTCGGCTGACAAAAAATACCGGTAGAAAGTTGTGGGTCAAGATGCGCAAATTGCGGCACGCCGTCCATTGCAGTGCCCCTGCTTGGGGCCACGGCGGCGGTGCAGGGTGCGGGCCTGTTTTTCCAAGGCTTGGGAAAGGTCACGGCGCCGGCATGCGTTCCCAGACTTTGACCCAGTCAATCTCGAAGGTGTTGGTGGATTTTTCCTTGGAGCCGTAACCCGCCTTGGGACGTTCGCCGTTCCACGACTTGATGGTTGACTCACTGGTGAGCAACAGAAATTCCGGGGCCTTGGAGCCGGGACACTTTTCGTCGGTCGCGACGACCTTGCCGTCGCGGGTGAAACGATAACCGGTGTCATCCCACTCCACGCCGTAGTCGTGCCATTCGGCGCCGACGAGGTCGGTGAACTTGTGGTTGCTCGTCTTGTGCGTCACGGGTGTGTAGCTGCCCCAGTGCAACGCATACTGGTAAGCGCCCTTCATGAGGCCGGTGGTCTCCATGATGTCCATCTCGACGCCGTCCTGCGCAGCCTTGGCCGGGTCACCGGATTTGCCGTAGGTCGGCGATTGCGCCCAGAAGGCGACCTGCGTGCCGGGCTCAACGTGAAAACGACAACGCGCGACCGCTTTGCCCTGCGTCACCCAAAACTTTTTGCGCGTGGTCACAAAACCGCAGTGTGTCACGCCTTTTTCGTCCGTGAAAGTTGTGATCACGAGCTTGCCGTCCTTGACGTCCACCGCATCCGTCGCGTTCATCGCATCACGCCGCTGGCCGGTTTCGACGCTCCAGATTTTCGGGTTCAGTTCCTTGCCGTCGAAATTTTCGTCGAGGGTCAGGTTCCAGCCCGGCGCAGCGGCGAAAGTTGTACCGGCGGTGAACAGGAGGCCAACGAGCCAGCGTCGCAAAGCCTGCATGGGTGCATGGGTATGCATAGATGACCGGGCAGACTATCTGACCAGAGCGTGGTGTCAACACAACAACGACCGTGCCAAAAATCCGTGCGGCAGCGCGGTTGCGCCTGCGCCGCTAACCTTCAAAAAATCGCGCCGGTTCATTCTTGCACTCCGTTGGCCACGCAGTATGCCAAAGCTTCCACGGTTTGGAACCAAAGCGAACACGATTTTCCAAGGCTTGGAAAACACATATTCCGACGCTTGCGTGTCGCGGCGGCGGCGGGCTATTATGCCGCGCATGGCCGTCAAAGTCATTCGCTCGTCAGGTTGGCGCTGGAGCTGGGGCATCATCGTCCTGCTCGTGGCGGTGTTGCTCTGGTTGAGTTTGCTCTCCTACCGCCCGGAAGACATTTCCGCGAATCAAATTCCGCCCAATTCACCAGCCCTGAATTTTATCGGGCCCGTGGGCGCGTGGGCGGCGTATCTGACGCTGATGGGGCTGGGTCTCGGCGCGTTTATACTCGCGACGGCGCTGGTGACGCTCGGCATCTTTATGATCTTCCAGCGCGAAGGTCGCGTCTGGCCGAAAGCGATTTGGCTGCTGGTGATGACGCTGATGTTTTCCGCGCTGTTTGAATTCGCGCCCACTTTCTGGGCCTCCACGGTGGCACGGCTGAATATCGGCTCCGCGGGCGGCGCGCTCGGCTACTTGGTCACCACGGGCTGGCTGATTTATTGGATTGGCTCGGTGGGCACGATCGTTACGGCGGTGGCGTTGTTGATCATCGGCTTCTTCCTGGTATTCGAGTTGCACCCCACCATGCTGGCGAAGCACGGCGCGGCGGGCGGCGTGTTTTTATGGGGCAAGTGGGCGGAGTGGCGCGCGGCACGGCGCGATCAGCGCGAACAATTGGAGCACGAGCAGCGCGATGTGGCCAAGCGCCGCCGGCGACTCGAAGAAGCGCTGAAGGATAACGAGAAGATCGAGCCGCAGCCGGCGTTGCCGTTGGGCGTGGATGCCGCTCCGGTAGCGAAAACGACGGGGCAAGAACCCGCCATCGAAACGTCGCCGGCCGGAGAAGAATCAACTGCCGTCACCGAAGAGACTCCGGCGCCCATCAAACGCAAATCGGCGCGCAAACCCAAGGCGGAACCCGTCGCGCCCCTCGCCCCGCCGGCACCCCTCGCGCATCCGGGACCGTACAATCTGCCGCCGGTGGATTTGCTCGATCCGCTGCCGCCGGAAAAAGATCGCGCGCTTGATGGCGACTTCGCCAGTGGCGGTCAACTGCTCAAAGAGACGTTGGCGGAATTCGGCATCGAAGTGGATGTGACGAACGTCGAGCAAGGGCCGGTGGTCACACGTTATGAATTACTGCCAGCGCCCGGCGTGAAGGTGGAGAAGATCACCGCGCTCAGCAACAACATCGCGCTGAATATGAAGGCGGAGAGCATCCGCGTCCAAGCGCCGATCCCCGGCAAAGGGGTGGTGGGCATCGAAGTCCCGAATGGCCTGCGCACCGCGGTTTATCTGCGTGAACTCATGGAAAGCGACGCGTGGAAAAACACCTCCGCCGCGCTGCCGCTGGCACTCGGCAAGGACGTTGGCGGACGCGTAATCGTTGCCGACTTGGCCGATATGCCGCATCTGCTGATCGCCGGCGCGACGGGTTCGGGCAAGACGGTCTGCATGAATTCGATCCTCGCGGGCCTGCTGATGACGCGCACACCGGATCAGATGAAAATGATTCTCGTGGACCCCAAAATCGTCGAATTCGCCGCCTACAAAGATTTGCCGCACCTCGCTTGTCCGGTGATCACCGAGGCAAAAAAAGTTGCGTTCGGCTTGCGCTGGGCGATTCTGGAGATGGAGCGGCGCTATAAACTGTTTGCCAAAGTCCGCGTCCGCAATATCAAGGACTTCAACAAGCGCGAAATCGTCAAGCAACAGGAGTTGTTCACCGCGCCGCTGCCCGCAGTCGAAAACGGCGAACCGCCCCCCCCGCCACCACCGCCGAAAGCCGAAGACCTCGTCCCGGACCGGTTGCCCTATATCGTCATCGTTGTGGATGAACTCGCCGACTTGATGCTGGTGGCGCAGGCGGAGATCGAAAATCAAATCGCGCGGCTGGCGCAGATGAGCCGCGCGACGGGCATCCATCTTGTGCTCGCCACGCAGCGACCCTCGGTCAATGTCATCACCGGCACGATCAAAGCCAATTTCCCCTCGCGGATCGCCTTCCAAGTGGCGCAGAAGGTGGATAGCCGCACGATCATTGATGCGATGGGCGCAGACAAACTGCTCGGCAAGGGCGATATGCTCTTCCTGCCACCGGGTATCGGCCGCCTGACGCGCGCCCAAGGCACGCTGACAACCGATGGCGAAATCCATCGCGTCGTTGAATTTCTCAAGACACAGGGCCAGCCACAGTACGAGATGGCGCTCAAGGAAAAGGTCGAGGAGCGTGCCGGTGGCGACCTGCCGGACATGGATGAGGACGACGAACTGATCGAACAGGCCATCGAAGTCATCCGCCAAACCAAGCGCGCTTCGACCAGTGGCGTACAGCGGCGGTTGAAAATCGGTTATACCCGCGCCGCGCGGATCATGGACATTTTGGAAGGCCGCGGTATGGTCGGCCCAGCCCAAGGCTCCGATCCGCGAGAAATTCTGATGGATTTGGACGGTGAGTTTCCGCATAATCGTGACAACGAACTCGCCTGATCTATGGAAAATATTGGTCAACAACTAAAAGCCGCACGTGAACGCAAAAGCGTC
The DNA here is from genome assembly GCA_004321905.1 of Verrucomicrobiota bacterium. Classification (GTDB taxonomy): domain Bacteria; phylum Verrucomicrobiota; class Kiritimatiellia; order CAIQIC01; family CAIQIC01; genus DP16D-bin41. The sequence continues at coordinate 217,381 of SCQF01000023.1, forward strand.
ACCGCTTCGCAGGCGGCGGCGGCCACGCACCTGAAGGTGCAACACGTCGAAGCTTTGGAGCGCGACGACTATAGCCGCCTGGCCGTGCCGACCTACGCCAAAGGCTTCCTCAAGATTTACGCCGAGTATTTGGGCCTTGATCCCGCGCCGTTGCTGCGCGAGTACACCCTTCGGCACGCGCCAGTACCGACCGTGCCATCGGCCCCGGAGCCGGGCGCTTCGCGCGCATTATCAGCGGGCCGCTCCTTCCAGTTCCCGCAATTCAGTCTGCCGCCGCTGCCAACCATTTCTCCTGAATTGTTGCGCCGCGTGGCACTGGGCACGGGCGCGATCATTGTTGTGCTCTTGCTGGTCATGGCGGTGCGGCAGGGCTGCCATCGCGCAGCACCGGCGCCAACAATGCCACCCGCCGTCCATGTGGCCCCAGCCCAGCCCACGGTGGCAACGCCAACGCATACCAAACCCGCGCCGTGGATCATCGTCAACGAACCACCACCACCCTATTACCAGCGGCCTGCGACACCCGCCACCATGCCATGAAGCTGCCCGATCTGCTCACGCTTAGTCGTTTGGGTCTCGCCGCGCTATTGATCGGCTTGCTGACCATGCCGCTACCGTATGCCAAGACCGCGGCGCTGGTCGTCTTCATCATCGCCAGCATCACTGATTTTCTGGACGGCGAACTGGCGCGGCGCGTCTATGGCGAAAGCGACTTCGGGCGCCTGATGGATCCGCTGACCGACAAAGTGCTCGTATGCGCCGCGTTTGTGGCGTTCGTGGAGTTGAAACTCATGCCGGCCTGGATCGTCGTCCTCATCATCACCCGCGAGTTTTTGGTCACCGGCCTGCGGCTGCTGGCCACCACCCACGGCCAGGTGATTTCCGCCGGCTTCTGGGGCAAACACAAAACCGTGTCCCAAATGGTCACCATCATCATCCTGCTCGCGGGCCTGAGTTTCCGTAACGATATTGCGGAGTATTGGGCGCCAGACCGGGTGAACTGGTTCGATACGGTCTTTCCCTATGTCACGTTTGGCTTGAGTTGGTTTGTGGCACTCATCACCGCGCTATCCGGCGTGGTCTATTTCGTCAAACATCGGCGCCTCCTGTTGCCCAGCGGAGCCACCCGCTTGTGAACAACCAGAGTCCCACACATCATGAGCACTGATTGGAATATTCAAGCCGCAGCCAACACCTGCGCCGCCTGCAACAAAACCTTCACCGACGGTGAGCCGTTGTTTTCGCGTCTGCAATTCAGCGCGGAAGGTTATGCGCGCCGTGATTATTGCGCCGTCTGCTGGAATGATCCGGCGCGTTCGGGCGCCACGGGTGTCTGGCGCGGCGTATTCCGCGCACCGCCACCGCCGGCGGAAGAACCGCTCAAGAAAGAAACGGCCGAATCGCTGCTGCGCCACTTGATGGAAACCGAGGACGCCCACCACGGCAACGCCATTTTCATCCTGGCGGTCATGCTCGAGCGCCGCCGGATTTTGGCCGAGCGCGACGTACAAACGCGCGCGGACGGCGTGAAAATCCGCGTCTATGAGCACAAGCAAACCGGCGAAACATTTTTCATCCCCGACCCCGAATTGAAGCTGGCCGAGTTGCAACACGTGCAGGAAGAAGTGGTCACGCTGCTCGGCGGCACGCCCAAGAAAATGGAAGAGAAAGCAGCCACAGAAAAACACGGACAGAACACGGACAACACCGTGGAGGCCCGCTGATGTTGGAGCATGGCGACATCACCGAAAAAATCATTGGTGCAACCTATGAGGTGTATCGTTGCCTCGGCTACGGTTTCCTGGAAAAGGTTTATCAAAAAGCACTCCAGGTAGAACTTCAGCAGCAAGGTTTGTCGGCTGAATTGGAACCCAAGCTGAAAGTTCACTACAAAGGAGTTCTCGTTGGTGAATATGCCGCTGATTTGCTCGTGGCCAAGATTGTAATCGTGGAATTGAAAGTGGCCGCCCAATACAACCCTGCTGACGAGGCACAATTACTAAACGAACTCAAGGCCACCGGCATAAAAGTCGGGCTGTTAATCAACTTTGGGCGCCATAAAGTCGAATTTAAACGTATGGTTTTTTAGTCTTTTTTCATCCGTGTTTTGTCCGTGTTCATCCGTGGCTAAAATTATGTTCGATCTACTCATCAACGGTGGAGATGTTTTGGATGGCACTGGCGCGCCGGCATGGCGCGCCGATGTGGCCATCGCCGGCGAACGCATCGCGGCGCTCGGCGATTTGACGAACGCCGAAGCGCGCACCACCATCAACGCCGCGGGGCGCATCGTTTGCCCCGGTTTCATTGATGTCCATTCGCATTCCGACACGTTCATCCTGCTGGAGCCGACCGCCCCAAGCAAAATTTTTCAAGGCGTCACGACCGAGATCGTCGGCAATTGCGGCGCTTCCACCGCGCCGCGCCAAGGCGTCTATCAGCTGCCGAGCGACTGGCGCGAAAAAAATTACCCCGGCACGTGGAGCAGCGTCGCGGAATATCGCGCGTTGCTGGCCCACGTGCAGCCCGCGGTCAACATCGCGCTGCTGATCGGCCACAACAGCCTGCGCGCCGGCGTCATCGGCTATGACGCGCGCACCGCGACCGCCGACGAAGTGCGCGCGATGTGCGCTTTGCTGGATCGCGCGCTCGCTGAAGGCGGTGCGGGTTTGAGTACCGGTTTGATTTATACGCCCGGCCTTTATTCCGCGCCGGAGGAAGTGCGCGCGCTCACCGCCGTCGCCGCCCGGCACGGCAAAATGTACACCAGCCACATGCGCAGCGAGGGCGATCAACTGCTCGCAGCACTCGACGAGACGCTCGACCTTGGCCGAACAACCGGCGCACGCGTTGAGGTCTCGCACCTCAAAACGTCCGGACGCCGCAACTGGAAAAAACTCGACGCTGCGCTTGAAAAAATCCGCACCGCCCAGGCGGCCGGCATCTGCGTCGCGGCCGATCGTTATCCCTACACCGCGAGTTGCACCGACCTCGACGTGATTCTACCCGACTGGGCGGCCGGCGATGGCCGCGATGCCGTACTTGCGCGGTTGCGCGATCCCACAACACGCCAGCGATTGCGCAACGAATTACAACGCGACACCGATTGGGCGACGATCATGGTCGGCTCAATCACGCGAGCCGATCTTGCCCAATTCCGCGGCCAGCGTATCCCCGAGATCGCGGACGCGCTCGGCGTCGAACCCGTGGAGGCGGCGCTGCATTTGCTCGATGTGGACGAGCTACGACCGAGCGGCATATTTTTCGGCATGAGCGAGGAAAACATGTGGCGAATTCTCGCCGAGCCGTGGGTCATGATCGGGTCCGATGCCTCAATCCGCGCGCTAACCGGCCCGCTGGCGGTGGACTTCCCCCACCCGCGCGCCTTCGGCACTTTCCCGCGGTTGCTGCGCGCCGCGCTCGACGGCCAAACCGTGCCGCTGCCGGAGATGATTCGCAAGATGACCAGCCTGCCCGCCGACCATTTCCAATTGAAGGGTCGCGGCCGCTTGGCCGCCGGTGCGTTTGCCGACGTCGTCGTTTTTGATCCGCAAACCGTCCGTGACCGCACCACGTTCGCGGCCCCGCGCCACTATGCCGAAGGCATCGAAAGCGTGATCGTCAACGGTCGTTTGACGATGCAAAGCGGTCAATTTACCGGTTCCCGCGGCGGCTGCTTCCTCGATTAATTTCCAAGCCTTGGAAGATGAATCAATCTGTTTTTCTAACCCTTGGAAAACCGAAGTTCCGTGGGGTAGCGCGGGCTTCCAGCCTGCCCCACGAGGCCTCCGGCCTCGTTGCCTAGAGCGTTTCCATAAATGATGAGGCCGGCTGAAGCCCCGGCGTAGATGCGGACTCCGTCCGCATCAGGAAAAGCGACCGGAGGTCGCTTCTACGTGGCGCGTGGCCAACATCACGT
>SCQF01000061.1 GCA_004321905.1 Verrucomicrobiota bacterium
AATGGCTTCGCTTTTCTCCGCTTCGCAGGCCTTGAGTTTGGTTTGCAAGGCATCGATTTTCAGTAAGGCGCCTTTAATCAATTCCCGTTGGGCTTGGCCGTTTTCGTTGTTGGTTGTCATGAATGCTCCAGATGTCACATTTTACCATCTATAGAGTACCGAGCAGGTAAAGCCACATTAATCTCCCTATCTCTCAGCATAAGTATCTACACAAGTACCGGCTCCTTCTCCCTTGAGGGAGAAGCTAGGCTAACTTGCAACTCATTGTATTTATGATGTAAAAAAGTTGTGTAGATAGTTATGATCCCTCAGGGAGAGGGCATTTCAAATGATGTTTTACCTGTTCGGTGTCCTATATGTCCTATTTATTAACGTGCCTGAACTTTTGTATCAGCCAAACTATTCATCGATTCAATTAAGCTTTTCGGGCGCATATCTGTCCAATTTGTCTCGATCCAGTCTAGGCAATCTTGGCGTTTCCCTTGCGGTCCTGTAGCCGTCCAACCTTCGGGAATATCGCGAAAGGCAGGCCAGAGAGAATATTGTCCTTCATCGTTGATTAAAACAAGGTAGTTAGCGTCGTTATCTTCAAAGGGGTTGGTCATGGTATTTTCCTCTATCTACCGTTTAGGTTTGTAAAAATTATAAATATTAACTTCATATTGTTTGTCTGCAATTAAATTAAAGATATGCGTTAATTTTATTAACACTTGCTTTTTGATACGAGTCAATTCAATTTCTTTGTTGATATTCAATCGGTAGCCGTAGCTGCCGGTTGCCGTGGAGGCGGAAAGTGTCCTTCATCGATCAAATAAGCAAAATAAGCGCGTAAGGCTTCATGGCCGATCTCAGGACAAACGATTCCGCTGCCTGCAAGCCCTGCTGTGGTATTGGCGTAGTCGATATGACGCGACACGCTGGGCGCGGGATTCTCGGTATCGTAAGCGGTCAGCATCGGCAGCAGCGGAATCAGGCCGAGATCGGGCCTGGTTTTGGCGGCTTCGACCAATTGCGCCAGCCACGGGGCGAAAGGCAACAGCGTGATGGAGTAACCGCGTTCGCGTAAAACATCCTGGTAAATAGACCTTGGCGTATAGCTGGGATTTGACAGGTGGAAAACCTTGCCCAACGAGGTTTGTTGCAGAGAAAGATGAACTATCGCCCGGCTGACAAAACCGACCGGCACTAAGTTATCGTCGGTATTGTCATCGCCGGTGGCGGTGCCAAGCTGGATGTCGTTAAGGAGTCGGCGGTACCACGCGTCATCAATATGGGTATAGCCTCTATCGGAAACCCCGAGTATATGGGTCGGTCGATGAATCGTGACCGGCATGCCCCGCTCGGCGGCGTGTTGCACCAATTGCTCGGCTACCCATTTGGTGTCGATATAGCCCATGCCGACTTGTTCAGGGCATGTCAAAGGCTCGGTTTCGGTAATTTGCTCGAGCATCGGTGAAACCACGGATAGGGTGGAGACATAATGCAATGGCTTGGTACGAACCATAGCCGCCAGGCGCAGCAACTCATGGGTGCCGTCAACGTTGGCGGCTTTCAGCATGGCGTAAGGATAAAGGAAATTATCGTGAGCGCCGCTGTGATAGATCACGTCTATGCGCTCCGCCAAGTTATCGAATTCAGCTACTGAAAGCCCCAGACGCGGTTGTTCCAAGTCGCCGACTACAGGATGCAGGCGTAACGCCAACTCGTCTTGCCACAGGCCGTGCCGTTCAAGGTTAAGCCGTAAGCGTTGGGCGCCGTGTTCTGCGTTATCGGCGCGCACCAGGCAATAAAACGCCGCCGAGGTTTGCCGCGCCAGTTCGGCGAGCAGGTAAGCGCCTAGGAATCCCGATGCGCCGGTGATTAATATTGCCTGCAATTCTTCTGCGGCTAGGGCAAAATCGGCGGCTGGCGGCATAATCGCCGGATCGAGTTGGCTCTCGGCGGCAAAATCCACTGTTTGAATCGGCAAGTCGTCTTGCTCTTGCGCTCGCAAGCAGGCATCAATGTGTCCGGCCTGGGCGCTGAGCGTGGGGAAGCTGAACAGGTCGCGCATGGCGGGCAGTACTCCCAATGCGGCTTCGATGTGATAAATCAATTGGGTCAGCAATAACGAATGCCCGCCCAGATCGAAGAAGTTGTCTTGCCTGCCGACGCGCTTCACGTTCAACACTTTCCGCCATACCTCGGCTAGCGCCGCCTCGGTGAGTGTTTGCGGCGCGATGTAGTCGCTATCGTTGGCTTGCATGTCCGGTTCCGGCAAGCCTTGGCGATCGAGCTTGCCGTTAGGCGTCAACGGCCATGTTTCCAGTCGCACAAAGGCCGTAGGTATCATATAGTCGGGCAGTTTGCCCTGTAACCACTCGCGTAAAGCGCCGGTCGGCGATTCTTGGCCGTCAGTCAGCAGATAAGCGATCAGGCGCGGTTTGCCGAATTGATCCGCGCGCGCCAGCACCACCGCTTCGCGTATTGCCGGGTGCTGCGCCAGGATCGATTCGATTTCACCCGGTTCGATACGGAAACCGCGGATTTTTACCTGCTGGTCGATACGTCCCAAATACTCGATATTGCCGTCGGACAGCCAGCGGGTCAAATCGCCGGTTTTGTACAAACGTCCAGCGCCGAACGGGTTGGCGATAAACCTTTCCTCGGTCAGTTCCGGGCGGTTTAAATAGCCGCGCGCCACGCCGATACCGCCGATATACAGTTCCCCTGCCACGCCGATCGGCACCGGTTGTTGCAGGGTATCGAGTATATAGACCAGCACATTGGCAAGCGGGCGTCCGATGGGCGGGGCATTGGCGGTAATCGTCTCGCAGCGCCAAGCCGTAGCGCAAATGCTGGCTTCGGTCGGGCCGTACAGATTGAAGAAACGGCGATTTTTCGCCCACTGTCCGAACAGTTCGGCGGAGCAGGCTTCCCCGGCCACGGCCAAGGTACGCAAGGCCGGTAGCGAATCCTCCGGTAACGCGGCCAGCGTCGATGGCGTCACAGTCGCTATTGAAATGGCGTTATCGGTCAGAAAGCGTAGCAAGGGCTCGCCCGGCGCCAGGCTGTCGCGGGTGCCCAGATATAAAGTTGCACCGCTGGCCAGAGGCATTATGATTTCGGCCGCAGCGGCGTCGAAACTTAACGAGGCGAATTGCAAAAATCGATCATCCGCGCCGATTTCCAACAACTCGATTTGTGCCTGTACCACGCTGCACACGCCGCGATGCTCTACCAACACGCCTTTGGGTTTGCCGGTGGAGCCGGAGGTGTAGATGACATAGGCCAAGTTGTCGGCGGTTACGGTATTGCTCGGTTGATCCGTTGACAATGCTTCGATGACCGGCCAGTCGCTATCCAAATAAACCGGTTTGGCGTTATGGGCCGGTAAGCTGTCCAACAGCGCGGTCTGGGTCAACAGCACCGGCGCCGCCGCGTCTTCCAGCATATACGCCAGCCGCTCTTGCGGATAAGCAGGGTCAAGCGGCAAATAAGCGCCACCGGCTTTATGTATCGCCAGTATGCCCACTACCATGTCCGCCGAGCGTTCCACGCAGATACCGACCAGACTGTCCGGCACTACGCCCAGGGTCTGTAAATGACGCGCTAATTGGTTGGCGCGGCGGTCGAGTTGGCGGTAGCTCAGGCTTTGTCCGGCAAAGACTATGGCCGTCTGATCCGGCGTGCGCGCGGCTTGCTGTTCGAACAATTGGTGCAGGCAAAGATCCTTGGGCAAGTCGGCAGCGGTGTTGTTCCAATCGACCAGGATTTGCCGGGATTCGCTTTCATCCAGCAAGGCTAAGCCGAGAATAGGCCGTTCCGGGTCGGCGATAATGCCGTCCAGCAAGGTGTAAAAGTGCGCCATCAGGCGGGCGATGGTGGTTTCATCGAACAGGTCGGCGGCATAAGAACAGCCGCCGACAATACTTTCTTCCTGTTCCCACAGGTGTAATTCCAAGTCCATGCGCACGCTGGGTTCGGCGAACTCGAAACTGCTGACCTCAAGGCCCGGCAGCGCGAAGCCGGTCGTTTTTGCGGCTTGCAAAGCGAACACGATTTGCACAATGGGGTTATAGCTCAGGTTTCGCTCAACCTGGAGTTCTTCGACTAATCGTTCGAACGGCAGGTCTTGGTGATCCTGAGCCAGCAACATGGTTTGTTTAACCTGGGCCAGCACTTGGCTGAAACTCGGGTTGCCGGAAAGATCGGCCCGTAACGCCAGCGTGTTGACGAAAAAGCCGATCAGCGGCTCGATTTCCAAACGATTGCGATTGGCGATCGGCGAGCCGACTACGATATCGTCCTGTCCGCTGTAACGAGCCAGCAGCACCTGGAACGCGGCCAGCAAGGTAGTGAACAAGGTGGTGTCGGCGTCGCGGCTGAGTTTTCTCAGCCCGGCGGTCCGCTTTGCATTCAACTGTACTGGATAAACGCCGCCCCGGAAACTTTCGACCGGCGGACGAGGCCGGTCGGTCGGCAGCGCCAACAGTGCGGGCGCGCCTTGTAATTGCTTTTTCCAGAATGCGGTTTGCCGTTGTAGCACCTTGCCTTGCAGCCATTGCCGCTGCCAGACCGCAAAATCGGCGTATTGCACCGGCAGTTCAGCCAGCGCCGACGGTTTGTCTGTGGCGAACGCTTCATACAATTCCGCCAATTCCCGCACCAACACGTCGTTGGACCAGCCGTCGGCGGCGATATGGTGCAGGCTGAGCAACAGTACGTGGTCGTTTTCGTCCAAACACAGCAGGCGTGCCCGCAGCATCAGGTCGCGGCTTAAATCGAACAGCTTTTGCGCTTCTTGCCGGGCTTCGTAGCGGGCTTCTGTCCGGCGTAAATCGTCAGGCAGGTGACTCAAATCGGTCACCGGCAATGCCACCGGTTGAGGCTCGCGGATATGTTGGCAGGGTTGCTCGGCGCTATTGTCAAAGGTGGTGCGCAGGCTTTCATGGCGGCTCACCACTTCGGTCAGGGCCTGTTGCAGTGCCGACACGTTGAGTTGGCCGTGCAAGCGCAAGGCCGACGACATGTTGTAAGCCGCACCGCTGCCGATTTGGTCGATAAACCACAAACGCTGCTGGGCGAAGGACAGCGGCAAGGGCTGAGCGCGGGAAACCGGCAGGATCGGCGGTGCCACGCTACCGTTGTGCTCGGTCTGGCCTTGACGGTCGAGATAGGCAGCCAGCGCGCCGAGACTTGGGTTTTCGAACAGCGCGCGGAACGGCATCACGATACCGAGGTTTCGTTGGATGCGCGAAACGACTTGGGTCGCCAGCAGCGAATGCCCGCCCAGTTCGAAGAAATTGTCTCGCCGGTCTATCTGTTGCAAGTGCAGCACTTCGCTCCAGATGTCGGCCAAGGCCGATTCGGTCGGCGTCCGCGACGGGCTGAAATCGTTTTTCGGCTCGACCGCTTCGACTGGCGTGACGCTGCGAATTTTTACTGGGGCGTCGGCACGACCGATAAATTCTAAATTGCCGTCTTTGCGTCGGCGAACCAAATCGCCGGTACGGTACATGCGCGTACCGGGAACCGCTGAAAACGGATCGGCGACATAGCGTTCGGCGCATAAGACCGGGTTAGTGAGATAAGCACGGGCATAGCCGATGTCGCCGGTATATAACTCGCCGACTACACCTATCGGCACCGGTTGTAATGCGTTGTCCAGCACATAGCTTTGAGCATTCAGCAGCATACTGCGCTCTTTCGGCGACAAAATATCGCATTGATGCAGCGGCGCATCTGGTTGGGCCACGGCCTGCTCGATCAGGCTTAACCAGCGGCGGCTTAAGTGTTCGACGGTGTCAGCATCGAACAGGTCGCTACTGAATTCCAGTTCGCCGGATAAGCCCAAGGGTTCGCCGTTGTCTCCGTAAAGTTCTGCCAAATTGATCGACAGGTCGAACTTGGCGCTGCTGCGTACCAAAGGTTCTACGCTAGCGCTTATTCCCGGCAAGTCCAGGCGGGCATTAACGGTGTTTTGCAACACTAGCATGATTTGGAACAGCGGATGGCGGGCCATCGAGCGGGCCGGTTGCAAGGCATCGACTAACAACTCGAACGGCAAATCCTGATGCTCATAGGCATCCAGGTCGAAAGTCCGCACCCGCTGTAAGACCGTGCGCAATGAAGGCCGGCCCGACAGGTCGGTGCGTAATACCAGGGTATTGACGAAAAAGCCGATCAAGCCCTCAATCGCCTTATCGGTACGACCTGCTATCGGCGCGCCGATAGCAATATCCTCGCCAGCGCCCAGGCGCGACAACAACGCGGCCAAGGTTGCCTGCAACAGCATGAACAGCGAAGCCTGCTCGGTTTGGGCCAGAGCCAATAAATGCTGGTGTAATTCAGCGGAAAATTGGATGGGTACAGTAGCGCCGTTATAAGAACTGACCAGCGGCCGGGGTCGGTCGGTCGGCAAGTTCAATTCATCGGGAAGGTCGTTCAAGGCCTGTTTCCAGAACGCCAACTGTTGCGCCATGGAACTTAAGGGATCGTCCAACGTACCCAAAGCTTGGCGTTGCCAGAGTGCATAATCGGCGTACTGGAGTGGCAAATCCGGCCAAGCGAGCGCCTGGTTCAGACAGCGCGCGTTATAAGCCAGGGTTAAATCGTCGGATAAGGCCGCCATTGACGAGCCGTCGGCGGCAATGTGATGGACCAGTATCAGTAATACTTGTTCCTCGTTAGCTAAGTAGAACAGCCACGCCCGGAACGGCAATTCGACGCTAATATCCAGCGCGGTATCGGCCGCTTGTTGTAAGCGAGCGCTTAATTCCGCCTCCGTCACATGGACGCGGGTCAGCAGCGAACCGATGTCGGCAACCGGCACAATCTGTTGCGCGGCAACGCCGTCGAACTCGGGGAAACGGGTTCGCAACGCTTCATGACGCGCCAGCAGGTCGAGCAAGGCCAGCTCAAGCGCATCGGCATTCAAAGGTCCGGTCAAGCGTAAAGCGATAGGAATGTTGTAAGTCGCACTGGGGCCTTCCATACGATGGATAAACCACAAGCGCTGCTGCGCATAAGACAACGGCAAACGATCAGGGCGGGGCAATGCCGTCAGCGGCAGTCTGGCGCTACGCAAATCGCGCAAGCGTAGCGCCAATTGCGCGACCGTCGGGGCTTCAAACAAGGCCCGGATCGGCAGTTCGACTTTCATGACTTCGCGCACCCGGCTGACCAATCGGGTCGCCAGCAGCGAATGTCCGCCTAAGGCAAAGAACGAATCGGCAACACTGACTTGTTCCAGTCCCAACACCTCGGCGAATAACGCGGCCAACGGCGCTTCTTCCGGCGATGAAGGCGATACAAACGCATATCCGCCGCGTTCGGGCGCAGGCAAGGCGCGACGGTCCAGTTTACCGTTGGCTGTTAGCGGCAAAGCGTCCAGCGCCACAAACGCAGAAGGCAGCATATAGTCGGGCAATTGAGCGGACAAGGTCAGGCGTAAAGCTTCGGCAGAGGTATCGCTATCCTTCGAAGGCACCCAGTAAGCCACCAACTGCAAACCGAGACCGTCGTCACGCGCCACTACGGCGGCTTGCATGACTTCGGGTAGGGCGAGCAATGCCGTTTCGATTTCGCCCGGTTCAATGCGGAAGCCGCGAATTTTCACTTGACCGTCGGCACGACCGATAAATTCCAAATTGCCGTCTTCGCGCCAGCGGGCCAGATCGCCGGTACGGTACATTCGTGATCCGGGAGTCGGCGAGAACGGATCGGCGACAAAGCGCTCGGCGGTTAAAGCCGGGCGGTTCAGGTAAGCGCGGGCAAGACCGAGACCGCCGGTATATAACTCGCCTGAAACACCCACCGGCACCGGTTGCAAGGCGTCGTCCAGAATATAAGTCCGGGTGTTGGCTATCGGCCTGCCTATCGGTACCGATGTGGTAATGGCATCGGCGGCCAGTACCGGGTAGCAGCTTGTAAAGGTGGTGTTCTCGGTTGGCCCGTAGCCGTTGATGATTCGGTTTGCGCCTAGGGCTGCCGCAGCTTTTTGTACGTGCGGAACAGACAAGGCTTCGCCACCGGCAAACAATCGGCGTACACCGGTTAAATCCTCCAGCCGTTCATCGACCATCAAATGGAACAGGCCAGCGGTCAACCACAGTGTTGTTACGCGATGGCGGGTGAGGTGACGGCCAATATCTTCCAGGGTCGATTGACCGGGCGGCATCAGCACTAGGCGACCGCCGTTCAGCAGCGCTGCCCACAGTTCCAGTGTCGAGGCATCGAAAGCCAGTGGAGCCAGTTGCAAAAACACTTCGTCGCTATCGAAACTCAGGCTGTCGTCTGAGCGGACCAGGCGCACCACGTTACGGTGGGTGACGGCGACGCCTTTGGGTTGGCCGGTGGAGCCTGATGTATAGATCAGGTAAGCCAGATCGTCGGCTTGCGCCCGGTTGGGCGGTGTGTTGCTGCTAGCGTCTCTGAACAACGGCAGGTCCCGATCCAGGCATAGCAGATGGGCATTAGTGGACGGCAATGCAGCCAGCAGCCCTTGTTGGGTTAACAGCACCGATACCGCCGCGTCATCGAGCATAAAGCGCAAGCGTTCCTGCGGGTAATCGGGGTCCAGCGGCATATAAGCGCCACCGGCTTTGAGAATAGCCAGCACGCCGACCAGCATTTCAAACGAACGTTCCACGCAGATGCCGACCAGGGTATTCGGTCCGACGCCCAGCGTTTGCAGGTGATGCGCCAGACGATTGGCTTGTGCGTTCAGTTCGCCATAGCTCAGTTCCCGATCGGCAAAGATCAGCGCAGTCGCGGCAGGATTGCTTGCCGCCTGGGCTTCAAACAATGCCGGGATGGTGGCGTCGGGGACAGGCCGGGTGGTGGCGTTGAAGCCTTCCAGCAGCGTATAGCGTTCTTCGGACGTCAGTAGCGCGCATTGATACAGCGGCGCATCCGGCTCGGCCACGGCCTGCTCGATCAGCCGCAACCAGCGTTGGATTAAGCGTTCAACCGTCGATACATCGAACAAATCGCTGCTGAACTCCAG
>SCQF01000024.1 GCA_004321905.1 Verrucomicrobiota bacterium
CCCCGGCGTAGATGCGGACTCCGTCCGCATCAGGAAAAGCGACCGGAGGTCGCTTCTACGTGGCGCGTGGCCAACATCACGTTTGTTTCGCAGCAGCTGCGCTACATGATTACCAGAAACACCCTAATGTAGGGTATCCTGTCACGGCCAAGATATTTCACAAGTAAAATTTACGGATAGCACTCAGCATTTCTCGGGTCTTTTGTGGCTGATTCCTTCTTTGTTTTCCAAGGGTTGGGAAATCTTGCGGAGATCCGGTTAGCCGTAGCTGAAGCAATCAGATGAACAACGTGGCGTTGGATTGGTCGGCTTCGCCGAGCATCGCGGCGACGCCGCCGAATTCCAGGCCATCGAGCAGCTCTTCTTTTTTCAAGCCCATCACGTCCATCGTCATCGTACAGGCGACGAGACGTACGCCAGCTTGCTGCGCCTCAGCGATGAGGTTGGGCAGGCTTTCAACGTTTTTCTGACGCATCACCATCTTCATCATCGCCGTACCCGCGCCGAGCATATTGAGTTTGGAGAGCTTCAGTGCATTCACGCCACGCGGCATCATCCAGCCGAACATGCGCTCGAGGAATTCTTTCTTCACCGATGGCGCTCGTGTTTTGCGGAGGATGTTCAGGCCCCAGAAGGTAAAGAACATCGTCACTTGGCTGCCCATCGCGGCCGCGCCGTTGGCGATGATGAACGAGGCGATGGCACGGTCGAGGTCACCGGAGAAGACAACCATCGTCTTATTGGTCGGCAATTGTCCCGTCGCGGCGGGTACGGCGACGGGCGCGTTCTTGCGAATCTGGGCTACGATCTGCGCGCCATCCTGCCGCAAACTGACGAGCTGATGGCCTTGCCGCTGACACCACGCAGGTGCATCGGCGAGGAAGCCGGGATCGGTGACGGTCATGAGAATCTCGTCGCCTACTGCAAGTTGATCCATTGTTTGTTTCAGTTTTAGGATCGGGCCAGGACATTGCTTGCCGGAGCAGTCGAGTTTGACCTGTTTGCCGCCCGGCTGACTACCGACTGCTGACGGCTGACCGCTACTTGCTTTCGCTGCCATCTGTTCTTCGGCATAGGCGAGAAACGGCTGTTCCGGTGGCGTGGCGCCGATGGAGTCCTTGTGCCAGGCGCGGAACGTGTTCGCACCGCCGGCGAGTGTTGCGCAGGTGTAGCCGCGCTGCCGTAGCAGCCGATAGGCGAGGTAGCTGCGGAAGCCGACCTTACAATAGACGAAGATGGTTTTGTCCTTGGGCAACTCGGTGAGGCGTGTACGCAGTTTGCCGAGCGGGATATTCAGCGCGCCGGGGATGTGCCACAGCTCAAACTCCTGCGGGCTGCGCACGTCCACAATCACACCGGCATCAGTGCGCACGGGATAGTCTTCGGCGTACCAAAGCTGGAGGTCGCCGGAAAGCAGGTTGCTGGCGACGAAGCCCGCCATGTTGACCGGATCCTTGGCCGCGCCAAAGGGTGGGGCATAGGCGAGTTCCAAAGCTTGGAGATCCTGCACGGTCAAACCGGCGCGGAGCGCGGTGGCGAAGACGTCGAGCCGTTTATCCACGCTATCGGCGCCGACGACCTGTGCGCCGAGCAGTTTGCCGGTGTCCGGCGCAAAGAGCAACTTGATGTGCATCGGCGCGGTGCCGGGGTAGTAGCTCGCGTGGCCGCTGGGATGGATGTAAATCTTGCGGTAGGGCAGCTTTGCGCGCTGGAGACTTTTCTCCGTCGCGCCGGTGCCGCCGCCGGTCATGGCGAAAATCTTGACGATGGCGGTGCCCTGCGTGCTGCCATAGGTCGTGGCGCGTCCGCAGATGTTTTCGGCGGCGATACGCCCCTGTCGGTTCGCCGGACCGGCCAGCGGAATGACCCATGAATCTGGGAGCACGGTGTGCGCAACCTCGACCGCGTCGCCGGCGGCGTAGATGTCGGGATCGGAGGTGCGTTGGTGTGCATCCACCTTGATGCCGCCGCGCGGGCCGAGTTCCAAACCGGCGGCCTTGGCCAGCGACGTGTCCGGGCGCACACCGGCGGAGAGCAGCACGAAGTCGGCAGTGATCTTCTCGCCGTTTTTCAATTCGGCGGTGACGCGACCATTCGCATCGTGGAATGCGGCGGCGGCGGTGCCTAGATGCAGCTTCACGCCGCGGAGTTCCATGTGCTGTTGAAGGCTCCATGCCATTTCGGGATCGAGCGGCGGCATGATCTGGTCAATCATCTCGACGAGGTCCACCGCGAGTCCGCGCTCGCGGAAGTTCTCCGCCACCTCGACGCCGATATAGCCGCCGCCGATGACGATGGCGCTTTTTGCACCGCCATCCACAACGGCCTTGATCTGGTCCATGTCGGCGATGTTGCGCAGGACGAAAATTCTCGCGTGGTCGAGGCCCGGGAGGTTGGGGCGTAGTGGCAGTGCGCCCGGCGCGAGCACCAGCTTGTCGTAGGCTTCGACGTAATCCCGTCCGGTGCCCAGTTCGCGGATGGTCACGGATTTTTTGGCGCGATCAATAGCGGTGACTTCGTGGCCGGTACGGACATCAAGATTGAGCGAGGCCTTCAGGCTTTGCGGCGTCTGGAGCAACAGGTCGTCGCGTTCCTGAATCGCGCCGCCGATGTGATAAGGCAGGCCGCAGTTGGCAAAGCTGACGTACTGACTGCGTTCCAGCACGACGATCTCCGCGTGTTCGTCCAAGCGCCGCGCCCGCGCCGCTGCGCTCATCCCCGCCGCCACCCCGCCAATGACTACGATTTTCATATTCAATCCTTAATGCTTTATTCGTTGGTAGGGCGGTCGCTCCGCGACCGCCGCGGACGGCACGGCGTGCCGTCCCTACTTCTTCTTTGCTTTGGTGGAAGCACCTTCGACCCGCTTTTTGAGGTTTTCCAATTCCTTGTTCTGTCGCTGCAGTTCCTTCTGCAGATCGAGCATTTCTTTACGGAAATCCTTCAGGTTGTCATGCGGCTTGTTGACGGCGCGCAGGTCGGCGATGGCTTTCGTGGCGGCCTCCTGCTGCGGCGTTTCCTTGGCGGTGTGGGCCAGGGTTTCCAACACGGCAATGGCCTTCGGGTCTTCCAACGCACCCAGCGCCGCAATTGCCGCTATTTGGAATTGCTCGCGTTTGTGGTTCAGATAGCCAGCGAGGAAGTCGCGGACTTCGTCACGATTCTTCTCGTTGCGAGCGAGATAGGCAAGAGCGTTGAGTGCCTCGGCAAATCTGCCGCGGCTGAACGCGTCCTCGCGTTCTTTCAGCGCGGCGCGCAATAGTGTGATGTAGGCCGGATCGTCCTGCGCGCGCATCGCCGCGATGGCGGCATCGGCCAGTTGGTTGTGATGGGACTCGCGTTGCAAGAACATAAGCAGTGTCTTCGCAATGTCGGGCTGGTGATAGGGGCCGAGGGCTTTGAGCGCGGTGGCGAGAATTGCGGGATTACGTTCGTGCTCGATCACGCCCCGCAGTGCCGCGCAGGCGCGTGGATGGAAAAACTCGGCGATATCGCCGACCACGGCGTTGCGAACCCGCGCGTCGGATTGCGTCAGGGACGCGATCAGTGCCTCCAAAGCATCGTCACTATGAATTTTGCGGAGCGCCTCGGAGGATTTGATACGGACGCCATAGAAGGAGTCGTGCTGCAACGCGTCGCGTAGCTTGGCGACGGTCGTCAGGTCGCGTTCGCTGTCGAGTTGCTCGGCGGCCAACAGCCGTCCGACCACGTCGGAGGTGTCAGCGAGTTGCGCATAGCGCATCGCCTTGGACGTTTTGAAGTTCACCTTGGCCAGCACCGTCAGCTCCGGGTCAATACGCACAATGTCCGGCGATTGTTGCAGCGGGACGTAGAAATCCTCGGCAGCTTTGGTGATCTCGGCGCGGTAATCGAACGTACTGGCCTTGGACTTGAAGCGCAGCGTCAGCGGGAAGTGGAAAGGACCGGACTGTTCATTGACCGGCTGCGTCTGGCGGATGCCAATCTTGGCGAGTTTGGTTTTCTCATCCCAACTCGACGTGACTTCCAGCACCGGCATGCCGGGATGATAGACCCACTGGTCAAAGAAACGGTCGAACGAACGGCCGGAAAGTTCCTCGATGACGGCGTTAAGGTCCTCGGTGACGACCGTGCCGTAGACATGGCGTTCGAGATAGGTCTTGATGCAGCGTCGGAATAAATCCTCGCCCAGTTGACTGCGCAGCATGTGTAAGACCCAAGCGCCCTTGGGGTAGGAGCGGTAATCGAATTGCTCGGTGGGCTTGTCGTAGCGCCGGAAGACCATCGCGCGCTCGGCCTGGTTGGTGCTTTGCTCAAAAATGCCCTGTGCTGACCCAGCCAGATTGTAGAGCAGTTCCTCGCGTCCATGCTGCTGGGCGGCGAAAAGAAACGAATAGTAGGTGGCAAAACCCTCGTTCAGCCAGACGTGGCTCCAGTCCTTGCATGTGACGAGGTCGCCGAACCACTGGTGCGCCAGTTCGTGCGCCACAAGGCCCTCGCTGGTGGTGATGGTCTCGGTCTCCGCCGTGTGCAACGTGCGGTCGTTGAGCGTGGTCAGCGTGGTGTTTTCCATGCCGCCCCACGTGAAGTCGCGCACGACCACCTGACCGTACTGCTGCCAAGGATAGGGCACGCCGATTTCGCGCTCAAAAAATTCCAGCGCCGGTTTGGTCGGCGCAAAGCTCAACGCCGCCTGTGGCGCATCGCCGACCGGCGTATAGAAGCGCAGCGGAACGTTGCCGTGCTGATCTTCGAGCGTTGCAAAATAGCCGGCCACGAGACTCATCAGATAGTTGGCGTGCGGCTTGTCCTGCACCCAACGCACCGCGACCAGCCCATTGGTCGGATCGGCGGTTTCCGAAACCTTGCGCCCATTCGAGAGCACCAGCATACCGGCGGGCACATGGCAGGTGATCTCCGAAGTGAACTTCGCGTTCGGATGATCAGGGCAGGGATACCAATGCCGCGCTTCAATGGATTCGCCTTGCGTCCAAAGATGGGTCTCTGCCGCCGGATAGCCGTTGGCCGGCGCGCGGAAATAGAGGCCCTTCTGCGGTTGCGCCGCATAGCGGATTGTCAGCGTCGCCTCGCGGTTCGGCGGCAATGGCGCGGCAAACGTGATGATGACCTCCTTGTCGGTCGCCTGATAGCCGGCGAGCTTTTCGGAACAAGTTACCGTATCCACCGTCAGGTCCACGCCGTCGAGCCGCAGTTCGTCGAGCGGCTGGGCGATGGGCGCGAAGGCCAGTGTCATGGTGCCGCGCACGGTGCACTTCTGAAAATCCGGCGTCACATCGAGCGCGAGGTTGCGTACGTTCACCTTGCGGTCGGGCGCGTACTTGTTTTCGATGGGTGCCGCAGCCGTCGCCGCGACCGTCAAAATACCCACCAGCAGGAGCAGATGTTTTTTCATGCTGCTTAGCATACCGTGCCACCCTGTTTTTCCCAACCTTGGAAAGCCCATCGCCGATTTTTCCAAGGCTTGGAAATTTCACCTTGTCAGTTCAGTAATCAACTTTTTGTGTCGCGGAAATTTTGCGCAGAGTTTTTGGCGGTCAGCCATCTCGAAGTCGGCGAAGTCGAAGCCCGGCGCAACGGTGCAGCCGAGCAGCGTGTAGCCACGTTGCGTGGTGATGCGCGCCGCAAACCAGTGCCCGCGTGGGACAACGATCTGCGGCAACTCGCCGCGCGATGGGTGCAGGCCCAGCCGGTGCTCGGTCAGCTTGCCATCGGGCGCGATGTCCACGACGAGGAACGGTGCGCCGTGGTAGAAGTGCCACATCTCGTCGGAGTGCAAACGATGAAACGCAGAGAACTCGTGGCCACGCAGCAGAAAATAGATCGCCGTGCTGAAGTTGCGGGCGCCGCTGTAGCGGCGGGGTAGGGCACGTGCCGGAATCTGCTCCGCGGCGCGGTAGGTTTCGCGATACCAGCCGCCCTCCGGGTGTGGTTGGAGGCGCAGGTGTTTGATCCACTGTGCTGCGGTTTGGTTCATGTCTTCCTCTGCTTGTAGGAGGCGCAAAACCTTGCGCCGAATTTTGTCGCCGCAAATTTTTGCAACTCCTACAAAATACATTTTCGCTTTGTGGACGGAAGCTCCAACTCCCGCGTCCGTTCTGTTTATTTCGCGGGAGCTGGAGCTCCCGCCCACCAGCATGGCTGTTTCGTTTAGTTCGAGCTATACGGACACGCGCCGGTGGCGCAACCGCCACCGCCACAGGCCGACGGAGTGGGGCAAGCGCCCGACGAACACGGCAATGCCCCGGCCGCGGCAATGGACGCGCTGAAGGTGGAGAACTGTTTCTCCGGCTTCGGTGCCCCGCATTTCGGGCAGTTGCCTGGCCTGGCGTCGGCGCGGCTCACGAGCTTCTCAAACGCATGGCTGCACTTGCGGCAGCGATATTCATAGATTGGCATAGTTGCTTTCCCGTTGTAGGGGCGCAGACTTGCTACGCCCGCTCATCCCGCATGCAGCATCCATTGGGCGCAGCAAGTCTGCGCCCCTACCATCAGCAGCCGCAGCCCGAGCTTGAATCTTTCAAGCCGAGTTTTTTCAGGATGGTAGCTGCCGGGCAGAAGCCCGTAAAGGCCGATTGAATCAGGTTCATGCCGACGAAGGCGGTGAACAGATACCAGCCGGGATGCACCCACCAGCCCAAGGCCAAGCTCACCAGCACGAAGGTGCCGGCCACTACGCGTACTCCATTATCCACGGTCATGATGATTTCCTTTTTTTACTGCAAATTTATTTCCCTGCGGCCAGCATCGCGCCGATGCCGCCATAGATGGCCATCGAGATGAACGGATTGCCGGTCAGCGGGCACGCGCCTGTTTTGCACCCGACAAACTTATACATCGCAAAGCCAATGGCTGCGCCGACGGCGCCGCCGATCAACATGCGTACGAGCACGGTCATATTGGGTTTCCTTTCGTTGTTCATAGTTCCTCTTCCACCGGCAGCACGAAGACGCGCAGACCTTCCTCGGGGTAGAGCTTGGTCCGAAACTTCTTCAGTTCCGCCAGCAGTGCCACCTTGCGGTCGTCCGGTACGATGCTGAACAGCAAGGTGGAGCGTTCTGGCCACTCGGCGGTGCCGAGCTTTTTGCCGGTGAGGCCTTCGCCGCTGACCTGCGTCAATTCGGTGTAGGCATGGACACCCGCGATTTCGATCAGGCGAATGAGTTCCGCATGTCGTTCGCGCGGGCCGATGATAAGCAGCATTTTCATGGTTGTTTCTCCTCTGCAGGCACGGTCGTAGTTTCTGATTTACCGAAGATCAGCATGTAGACCGCCGGGATCACCAGCAGCGTGAACGCGGTCGAGACGAACAGCCCGAAGATCAGCGACCAGGCGAGGCCGCTGAAAATCGGGTCGAGCGTGATCGGCCACGCGCCGAGCATCGCTGCGCCGGCGGTCAGGAAGATCGGGCGGAAGCGGACCGCGCCGGACTCGATGATCGCCTGTTGCAGCGGCGTACCGCGCGCGACGGCGTGCTTGATGAAGTCAATCAGGATAATGCCGTTGCGCACGACGATACCGGCG
This sequence comes from Verrucomicrobiota bacterium, assembly GCA_004321905.1. GTDB lineage: Bacteria > Verrucomicrobiota > Kiritimatiellia > CAIQIC01 > CAIQIC01 > DP16D-bin41. The sequence continues at coordinate 7,522 of SCQF01000024.1, forward strand.
AGCGCGATCATGCCGATCATCGCTGTCGCTGTGAAAAACACCGGGTTCGGGATGCCCATCACCGGGTGGCTGGTGATGGCGTTGAGTAGCCAGAAGCCGGGCATGATGCCGATCATCGTCAGCGGGATCGAGAGCATGATGATCAGCGGCAGCAGGAAGGAAGCGGTTTCATAAACCAGCAGAATGTAGATGCCCGCGAGCGCCACCGAGAAGGCGATGCCGAGATCGCGGAAGACATCAATGGTGATCTTCCATTCGCCTTCGCCGCTCCAATCGGCGCGGATGCCGGCGGGCAGCGGATTCTGCTCGAAGTATTTTTCCAGTGCGAGGACGGCGTAGGCCGGGCCGCGGCCGGCCATCTCGGCCTGCACGAACACGACGCGCTCCTGATTCTTGTGGAAGATCGTCTTATCCTCGACGCGTTCTTCAAAGCGGCCCAGTTCACCGATCTGGACGCGTTGACCGGTACGGCCCTTGACCGAGATGGTTTTGAGTCGCTCCACGTCGGAACGCGCAGCGCGCGGCAGGCGGAGCATGATCGGCGTCTCGTTCTGCTCTGCCGCCACGTGCAGGATGCCGGCGGGTGCGCCGCCGAGCGCGAGGCCGACCGTTTGAACAATGTCCTCGGTGGCGATGCCGTTCAGGCCAGTCTTCTCGCGATCCACGTGGAAGACGAGCTTGCGCTGGTTGTCCTCAATGGTCGTGTCCACGTCCACCACGCCCTCTTCCTTTTTCATCTGCGCCTCGACTGTGCGTGCGGCGGCGATGAGGTCGCTATAGCGATGCTGCGGCTGGCCATAGACCTCGGCGACGACGGTGGCGAGTACCGGCGGGCCGGGAGGCATCTCGACCAGCTTGAAGTTGGCGTTGTGCCGCTGCGCGATCTTTGCGATGTCGGCGCGCAGCCGCAGCACGATGGCGTGGCTGGCCATCTCCCGCTTTTGGCGCGGCAGCAGGCTGATGCGCACATCGGCGACGTGCGGGCCTTGCCGCAGATAGTAGTGGCGGACGAGACCGTTGAAATCCATTGGCGAGCTCGCGCCGACCGTCGCAGTGAAGTCGGTGACTTCCGGCACGGTACGCAGATATTGTTCGAGGTCGCGTACGGCGGCGTCGGTGGTTTCGAGCGCTGTGCCCTCGGGCATATCCACGACGACCTGGAACTCGTTCTTGTTGTCGAACGGCAACATTTTCAGCGGTACGAGGCCGGCCACGATGAGGCCGAGCGAGCCGATGAATAGCGCACCCATCACCCATAGCAACGCTTTGCCTTTGCGAGGGGAGGTGACGAACGGGCCGACGACGCGGTTATAAATCCGATACGTGCGGCTCTGCTGCGCGTCGCCCTCGTGCAGGTCATGAGTCGTGACACCTTCTTCGCGTTTGAGCAGCTTGTCAGAAAGCCATGGCGTGATGGTCAGCGAAACGAGCATCGAGACCAACATCGCGATCGGCACGTTGACCGCCATCGGGCGCATGTAGGGGCCCATCATGCCGGTGATGAAGAACATCGGCAGGAACGCGATCACGATGGCAAGCGTCGCGATGACAATCGGCGGCAGTACTTCGGTCATCGCCGCCAAGATCGCCTGGCCACGCGGTAGCCGACGCATGATCAGATGGCGGTGGATGTTTTCGACTCCGACAATGGGGTCGTCCACCAGCAGACCCAGCGTCAGAATCAGCGCAAACAACGTCACGCGGTTGATCGTGTAACCGAGCAAATAATTTACCAGCAAGGTCAACGCGTAGGTGATCGGCACGGCGATGGCGACGATCAGGCCGACCCGCCAGTTCATCACGAGCCAGATCAGTACGATGACGGTGATGATGGCTTCGAGCAAACCCTCGACCAGGCCATTGACCTTCTCGTTCGCCGTCTCGCCATAGTTACGCGTGAGCCGGACCTCGACGCCATCGGGGATCACGCTGCCGTGCAGTTCCTCCAGCGTGTGCTCGACATCGCGCGCCACCCAGACCGCGTTGCTGCCTTTCTTCTTCGCGATCGCGACGGTGACAGCCGCCTTGCTGACCTCTGACTTCTGACCTCTGACCTCTGGTTTCGCCGCCGGCCCGAAACCGAAGCGCGTATAAGTTGCGGGTTCTTCGGGGCCATCTTCGATGCGTGCCACGTCGCGTAGGTAGACCGGTCGGTCGCCGTGCAGGCCGACGAGCAGGTTGCGGACCTCGTCGGCGCTACGCAGGAAATCGCCGGTCTCGACCGCGACGACGGCGTTGTTCTGCTCAAATGTACCGCTGGCCATCTGCGTGTTGGCCAGCTTGAGTGCGCCGGCGATTTCCATGGCGGAAAGGCCATGCGCCGCGAGCTGCTCGGGATTTAGGTAGACGTGCACAACCCGTCGCTCGCCGCCGTGAATGGTCACTTGCGCGCTGTTCGGGATGTGCTGCAGCTTGGCGGTGACTTCCTCGGCTACGCGCCGAAGTTGGTGCGTGTCATAGCGGTCGCTGTAGAGCGCGGCGGTAACTATTGGTACATCGTCAATCTCGATCGGCTTGACCACCCAACCGGTGATGCCGGGCGTGACCTTGTCCATGTTCTGCGAGATTTTGTTGTAGAGCTTGACCAAGCTCTTCTCGCGGTCTTCGCCCACAAAAAAACGGACGGTGACCACCGCCATGCCGGGCCGGCTCATGGAATAGACATATTCCACGCCGTCCACTTGGTAGAGCATACGTTCGAGTCGCGCGGCGACGAGCTTCTCGACTTCCTCGGCGCTGCCGCCGGGATAGCTCACCATGACATCAGCCAGCGGCACGACGATCTGCGGTTCTTCCTCGCGCGGTGTGGCAATCAATGCGATTGCGCCGGCGAGCAGGCTGATGATCAACAGCAAGATCGCGAGGTTGCCTTTGAGAAAAGCCTCGATCAGGCCTGCAACTATGGAGCGTTTTTCTTCCATGATCTCAATCCTTAGTTACTAGTACGACTTCGCCATCTTTCAGGCCGGATAGAATCTCGACGCGACCGTCATGGGTGGGGCCTGTCTTCACCAACCGGCGCAGCACGTGACCGTTCTCCACCACCTGTACCATTTCCAACTGGCCGAGGGGCAAGATGGCCTTCATGGGCAGTAACATCGCCGCGTGCGGCGTTTCCTCGATGCACAGACGTCCGAACGTGCCCGGCAACACATCGCCCTTCACACCTTCGAGCCGGATTTTGACCTTGCGCGTACGACTCATGGCGTCAACTTCGCTGACAATTTCCGTCACGGTGCCGCGCAGGCTGATGTCGGGGTGCTCCAGCTTGACGTCCACCTTGGTATTGAGCGGGAGTTTGCCGATCAACCGCGCCGGTACCGGCGCTTCCAGCCGCATCCGCTGCGGATCGAACATGGTCAGAAGTAATTGGCCGGGATTCGCCAGATCGCCCGCCTCGATGTGGCGGTCGGTGACGACGCCGTCCATCGGCGCCTTGATGACAGCATAGCTGAGCATGACGCGCATGGCATCGGCCTGCGCCTGTGCGCCGTGGAACGCGTTCTCCGCGGAGGAGCGCGCCTGCTCGGTGGTTGCCTTCTCGCGATAGAGCTGCTGCGCGCGCTGAAATTCCTTCTCCGCCTGTCGCAACTGCGCCTCGGCTCCGGCGAGCTGATCGCGCAGGTCGCGGTCGTCGAGCACGACCAACGTTTGACCCTGCGTCACCACGCTACCGGCGGCGACGTTGATCTCTTTCACGTAGGCGCTCAAGCGTGCGCTCAAGTGGATAATGCGTTCGGAGCCAACCGTGCCGATGATTTCAATGCGTGGCGCGACCGGCTCGCTCTTCACCGAAATAGTCGCCGCACCGACGGGCACGGGCGTTTCGTGCTCCACGGGTACCGCGTCGCCCGGTCCGGCCTTCTTTGAGCACGCCGTCAACATCATCGCCACCAACAAAACCGCTGGAATTTTTAGATTCATTTTTTCCTCTTTCTTCCTTCAAGTTTCAAAGCTCACGTTTCAGGTTTTACTTCACCAATTCGCCCCGCGCTCGCTTCAGGTTACTCTGTGCCACGAGTAGGTCGTAGTAGGCCGCCGTGCTGCGCGAGCGCGTCGCGGTCAGGCCAACTTGTGCGGTCAACAGTTCCGTCACGTCTGCCGCGCCCTGGCGATAGCGCTCGTTGGTGATGCGCAAGGCCTCTTCGGCGCTGGCCACGCTACGCTGCGTCACGTCGAGCCGTTCCCCGGCCTCGCGCGTTTCGAGCTGCGCTTGCTTCAAATCAAGGCGCAGACTGTTTAATGCCTTTTGCGCCGCCGCCTTGGCCGCCGCCGTGCGCGCCTTGGCTTCTGCCGACGCACCCGACTGCCGGAAACCGGTGAAGATGTCCCACTCCGCCACCGCGCCGACAAAGTAACTACGCTGAAAGTCTGAGTTCACCTCGCTATCCCAATCGGCCGAGCCGAATGCGCTCAGGGTCGGCCAGTTTTCACGCTCCGTCTTGCGTTGCATTTTTTCTTGCGCCTGCGCCGCTAGTCGCGCCGCTTCTAGTTCTGGACGAGCCTCGACCGCGTCGAGATTGGGTTCGATCACCGGAGAAGCGACAGCTTGCCGCATGGCTTCTGGTAACGCCGTTTCAGAAACCAGATCGCGACCAATCGCCATGTTCAACGCCGCGAGTGTGAGTTGGACACCGTGTTGTGCGCGGATCAGGTCCTCGCGCGCCTCGGCTAGTCGCACCTCAATATTGAGCACGTCGGATTTGGCGGCTGAACCGGCGCGCAATCGCTCGTTGGCCACGCGCAGGCTTTCGGTGAGCGACGCGACACTCTCTTGCCGCACCTGTACGAACGCTTGCGCCTGCAGAACGCTGTAGAAGGCACGAGTGACCTGATGCACCAGCTCGTTATCAAGCGCACGTTTGCTGGCCGCTTCGGCTTGGGCGCCGAGTTTGGCGGCGTCACGTTGATAGCCGCGTTGTCCGGCGTCCAGCAGCCGGGCCTTCGCGCCGACGCTGTTACGCCAATTATCCACGTCGCCCGGATGATTGAAGTCGCTCTGCATGGAGGCAACGCGCTGGTTGAGTTGCATGAAGAATGCCTGCGGCGCGTTGTCGGTGCGTGCGATGGTGCTGGAGAGCGTCACGGTGGGGAAGTAGGCCGACGTTGCCTGCCGTACGGCCTCGTGGGCCGCGGCAATTCGCGCTTCTGCCGCCTGCGCGTCGGGATTGGCTTCCAGTGTTGTGCGGATGCATTCATCGAGCGTCACGGCCTGCGCGCTGCTGAGCAGCGCAAGCATGACGGTGATTTTTCCAGGGTTGGGAAATACGCGATTCTGATTTTTCCAAGGTTGGGAAACTTGCCGTGAACTTTTCATTTTTTACCTCCTCGACCGCAAACGCAGTGCAAAACCTGTACCGCACGACGGTCGGCGATGCGGTACCAAACTTCCTTGCCGCGGCGCTCGGCCTGCACGAGGCCGGCGCGTTTCATGTGGTTGAGGTGCTGGGAGAGGGCGCCTTGGGGTAATGCCAAGTCGGCCATGATGGCGTAGACGGGCGCCGCGCCACCGCGTTCCAGACGCCCGACGATGCGCAGCCGTTGCGGATGCGCCAAGAGCTTGAGTGACTGGGCGATCCGCTCCAGTTCCGCCGGGGCTGGGAGGCCGCCACATTGGGCTGAGTTCGTTTTCACGGCATCAAAATATCATGATATCATGATATGTCAAATTGTAATTTGGCCGGTTGTTTTTTTCGTTGGTTGGCCGCGGCGAAAAAAGCTTGAAGAACTGTTTGACAGCCGGTGGGGTCGTCGCTATTCTCCCGCCCTCGTTTCTGCAACGCAAAGGCAACGAATGAAGACGACATTGGTAAAAGAATGTGATGTCCAGCGCGTATGGCATGTGGTGGACGCCGCCGATAAGCCCGTGGGGCGGTTGGCGGTCCAGATTGCCAAACTACTCCGCGGCAAGGATAAGCCGGCGTTCGCGCCGCACGTGGACATGGGCGACTTCGTGGTGGTGCTCAACGCCGCCAAGGTCAAACTGACCGGTGCAAAAGAGACCCAGAAGCTCTACAAGAGCTATAGCCTCTATCCGGGCGGACTCAAGGAAAAGACCGCCGCGCAAGTTCGCGCGAAGCACCCGGAGTATCTGGTGGAGCATGCGGTGCGCGATATGCTGCCGAAAAACCGGCTGGCCCGCACGCTGTTCAAACGGCTCAAAGTTTACGCGGGTACCGAGCATCCGCACAGCGCCCAGCAACCGCAAGCCCAAGCGTTGGCAATCTAAGTTAGAAGGGAGTACTCATCGTGGCAAAATCCGCTACTGAATTTGGCGCTACCGGTCGGCGTAAAACCGCCTCGGCCCATGTGCGCATCAAAGCCGGCGAGGGCAAAATCCTCGTCAACGACCGCGCGTTCACCAATTTCTTCCCGGTGGAAACGCAACGCACCTTCATCGAACAGCCGCTCAAGGCGATTGATGGTCTCGGCAAGTTCGATCTCACCGTTTCCATTACCGGTGGCGGCCCGATGGGCCAGGCGGGCGCGATGCGGCACGGCATCGCCCGCGCGTTACTGCTCGTGGACGCAGGCTACCGCGACAAGCTCAAAAAAGGCGGTTTCCTCACGCGCGATTCACGCATGAAGGAACGTCTGAAACCCGGCCAACCCGGCGCGCGCAAACGCTTCCAATTCTCGAAACGTTAATCGTGCCATGGCAGCGAACGACCCCGATGGCCTTGGCTTTCGGGGTTGTTTGCTTTCTGGCGATTGGCGTGCGGCGCGGAACGTGGTAGTTTTCCAAACATTGGAACGACGCGGACGCGCATTTTCCAAGGTATGGAGTTTGATGAGCGAAAGGAATTTATGAGCAAACCAAAAATCGTGGTGCAGGAGAAAATCCAGTTGCCGAGCGGCTTCCGCGCGGCGGGCGAGGCCGTGGGCCTCAAGCGGAGCGGGCGGCGCGACATGGCGCTGCTGGTCTCCGACCAGCCTGCAGCGGTCGCCGGCGTTTTTACGACGAACCAAGTGCAGAGCGCGACGGTCAAACTCAACCGGACGCGGCTGCGTGGTGGCATCGCCCGCGCGGTGATCGTCAATAGCGGCAACGCGAATGCTTGCACGGGTCCACAGGGCATGACCGATGCCGACCGGATGACGGAGTTGACCGGTTTGCTGTTGGAAGCACCGAAGTCCCAGGTTTTTGTCTGCTCAACGGGTCGGATTGGCATTCCGATGCCGATGAAGGTGATCGAGGCCGGTATTGCCAAGGTGGCCAGCGAACTTTCGGCGCGTGGCGGGAAGGATGCCGCGACGGCGATCATGACAACGGACACAACGATCAAACACGCCACCGTTGCGATCAAGGTGAACGGAAAGCCGGTGACGCTCTGCGGTATGGCTAAGGGTTCTGGCATGATTGAGCCGAAGATGGCAACGATGCTCGCGTTTTTGTTAACTGACGCGGCGGTCGAGCGCAAATCGCTCCAAGCCGCACTCAAGGCGGCGGCGGACGAAAGTTTCAACCGAATCAGCGTGGATGGCGACCGTAGCACCAACGACACGACGTTGCTGCTGGCCAATGGCGCGGCAGGCAACAAGCCGCTCAAACCCGGTCATCCCGACTGGGCGACGTTTTGCGCGGCGTTGAATGCGCTGACGTTGAATCTGGCGATCAAAATGGCGCGTGACGGTGAGGGCGCGACCAAACTCGTCACCGTTCGCGTGTGTGGCGCGAAAAGCGACGCCGACGCTGATCTGGCGGCGCGCGCGGTGGCGAACTCGTTGTTGGTCAAGACTTCGTGGGTGGGTACTTATCCGAACTGGGGCCGGATCATGGATTCCATTGGTTATTCCCGCGCCAAGGTCGTCGAGGAGCAGGTGGGGATTTGTTACAACAAATTGCTCGCGGTGAAGCATGGTGTGTTTGCCGGCGCTTCGACCTATGAGCAACTTGCAAAAATTCAGGAGCAAAAAGAATTCACCATCACGGTCAATCTGAACCTTGGTCGCGGTGCGGCGGTGATTTATACCTGCGATTGCACCGAAGAGTATGTGCAGATCAACTACGTGGAGTGAGCCTGATGAAAAAAGTGATTCAAAAAGCGGAAGTGTTGGTCGAGGCGTTGCCCTACATTCAGAAGTTTCGCGGCGAAACCGTGGTTGTGAAATTCGGTGGCAGCGCGATGGAAGAGAAGGCTTCTGTTGAGAGCGTGTTGCAGGATATTGCTTTTATGGAATGCGTTGGGCTGCGCCCCGTGGTGGTGCACGGCGGCGGCAAGGCGATCAACGCGCGGATGAAGGAGGCGGGCTTAAAGCCGAATTTTGTTCATGGCCTACGCGTCACCGACGAAGCTTCGATGCGCATCGTCGAACAGGTGCTTAATCAGGAAGTGAATCCTGACTTGGTCACTTCGCTCGAAGGTTTCGGTTGCAAGGCGCGCGGAATTCACGGCGAAGATATTTTGCAGGTCAAAAAGCATTCACGCAAAGATTCCGCGACTGGCGAGGCCCTCGACTGGGGCTATGTCGGTGAGGTCACCGGCTTGGACGCCGAGCCGATCAAGGCCTATCTGCAAGCCGACATTACACCGGTCATCACGCCGCTCGGTCGCGGACCGGAGCGGCACATTTATAACATTAACGCCGACGAAGCCGCCGCCGCCATCGCCGAACGGTTGCAAGCGCGTAAACTGGTCTTCCTGTCCGATGTGCCGGGATTACTGTCGAAGCTCGACGATCCAACGTCGTTAATCTCGACGCTACAAATGAGCGAGGTCGAAGACTTGATCGCGCGTGGTGTGATCTCCGGCGGGATGCTGCCGAAGATCAGCGGCGCGCTCAAGGCGATTAAAGCTGGCGTGCGCAAAACCCATATCATTGACGCCGCGCTGCCGCATTCACTGCTGCTGGAATTGTTCACTGACAAGGGCGTCGGCACAGAAATCGTGCCGTAAGTTTTCCAAGGGTTGGAAAACGCGCCACTGGGTTTTTCCAAGGTTTGGAAATGGACAGGGCGGGACGGCCTTGCTAGCATACCGCGCACATGGTGCCCGGTGCGCCGAAAGTCATAGCGGTTGGAGGAAAACATGGATATTGCACAGATCAAGCAAGTCATCGAGTTGATGAAGGCTAACGAACTCTGTGAGTTCGAAATGGAAGAAGAAGGCTTTCGGATTGCCATCAAGCGCCGAAACGGTTCAGAGCCGGCCGTGATCGTATCGCCGGCCACCGCGCCGATGATGATGGCGGCCGCCCCGGTTGCGGCCCCTGCAGCCGCGCCCGCGGCCGCTCCGGTCGTCGAAACCAATCCCAAACTGGTGGAAATCAAGTCGCCGATTGTAGGCACCTTCTATCGTGCGGCGGCTCCCGACGCCGAACCGTTTGCGGGCGTGGGCACGCATGTGGGTGCGGAGAGCACGGTCTGTATTGTCGAGGCGATGAAGGTCATGAATGAGATCAAGGCGGAGATCAAAGGCACGATCCGCAAGGTTTTTGTGGAAAACGCCACGCCGGTACAGTTCGGTCAACCGCTTTTCCTCGTAGAACTCGACTAGGCCCGCCATGTTTGAACGGATACTCATTGCTAATCGGGGCGAAATCGCGGTCCGCATCATCCGCACGTGCAAGGAGATGGGGGTCAAGACGGTGGCGGTCTATTCACAGGCCGATGAATCGAGCCTGCATGTGCAACTGGCCGACGAGGCGATTTGCATCGGGCCGGCGGCTTCGAAGGATAGTTATCTGAAGATCGCCAACATCATCAGCGCGGCGGAAATCGCCGACGTGGATGCGATCCATCCGGGGTACGGTTTCCTTTCGGAAAACGCGCATTTCGCCGAAATCTGCAAGAACTGCAATATCGTGTTCATCGGGCCTTCAGCGGAAAATATCCGCATGATGGGCGACAAGAATGTGGCGCGGCAGACCATGCGAAAGGCCGGTGTGCCTGTGACGCCCGGCAGCGACATCGTGCAGAACAAGGACGAGGCGCTCAAGGTGGCCGAGAAACTTGGGTATCCGGTGCTCATCAAGGCGGTGGCGGGCGGTGGCGGGAAGGGTATGCGCGTGGCACGTAACGATGTCAGCCTCGTGCAGGGCTTCATGACCGCCAGCAATGAGGCGGAGCGCGCCTTCAACAACGCGGCGGTTTATATTGAAAAGTACATCGAAAGTGCGCGTCACATCGAAGTGCAGATCATGGCGGATCAGCATCGCAACGTGATCCACTTGGGCGAACGCGATTGCTCGCTCCAGCGCCGCCATCAGAAGTTGGTTGAGGAATCACCCAGTCCCGGTTTGACCTCGGATCAGCGCAAAAAAATTCATCGTGCGGCGGTCAAGGCCGCCGAGGCTGTGGGCTATCGGAATGCGGGCACGATCGAATTTCTGTTCGACCAGAAGAGCGGCAATTTTTACTTCATGGAGATGAATACGCGCATTCAGGTGGAGCATCCGGTGACGGAGGAAATCACCGGTACCGACCTGATCCGCGAACAACTCCGGGTGGCCGCCGGCGAAAAACTTTCCGTGCGCGAAAGCGATGTGCGGATGCATGGTCATGCTATTGAGTTTCGCATCAACGCGGAGAATCCGGCGAAGAATTTCACGCCCAGCCCCGGGTTGGTGAAGGCGGTGCATTTCCCCGGTGGGCCGGGTGTACGCGTGGATTCGCATGTGTATAGCGGCTACGAAATTTCGCCGTACTACGACAGCATGATTGGCAAGCTGATCGTACATGCGCACACCCGTCAGGAAGCCATCGCGCGCATGGCGCGCGCCTTGGCCGAATTCCAAATTGACGGGGTTTCGACCACCGTCCCGCTCGGCCAGGCCTTGCTGAGCGATGCGCGCTTCGCCCGCGGCGAATACAACACGCAATTTCTTGAAAACTACATGAAGGAAGTTTTCCTGCTCAATACCTGAGGAGATCACGATGCATGACGAGGTGCGGATTACCGGGACGCGCAACAGTGGCGACTTGGGCGCGGTTCAAGTGCATCACAATGCCATCGCCTCCATTGCGCGCATCGCGGCGCTCAAGGTGACGGGCGTGGTGGATACCGGCGGCTCGTTCGTGGATGGGTTGGTGGGCATGATCAGCAAAAAGGATGGCCCGCACGGCATTCGCGTTGAAGTCACCGGCAATGATGTGACGTTGGAACTACAGGTGATCGTTGAATTTGGCGTCAGTATTTCGCAGTTGGCTTGGCAGGTGCAACAGGAAGTCCGCACGGCGGTGCAGCAGATGACCGGGAAACATGTGCAACGGGTGGATGTGATTGTGCAGGGCGTGCAGTCCCCGAAGAACCGGGCAGCGGAATTACCAGAGGAGTATGCGGTATGAAAACCTTGCATCGTGCGGTGGGACTCGTGTTGTTCCTGCTGATCTCGTTGGCGGCCGCCTTTTTCGTGTATGCGGCGATTTCTTCCAGTCTTTGGAACGAGACGTTCCAAATCCTGGGCGACAATAAGTGGCCGTCGGTGGCCACCGGCCTGTTGGTGTTTTTACTGGTGCTGTTCTATTCCTATACCGGCTCGCATCGCGCGGAATACGAGCGCTACATCTCGTTCGAAGGCGAGGGCGGTAGCGTACGCATCAGTCGCCACGCTATCCGCGATTTTCTGGCCGGTATCGCCGTCGAGTTCTCCACGGTCGAGAAGCTCGATCCAGAATTCACAATGCAGCGCGAAAATATGGACGTGGATTTGCATGTGACGGTGCGGCCGGGTTGCCACATCCCGGAGCTTTCGCGGATGCTTCAGGAGCGGGTGCGCACGACCATGCGGGTTAGTTTGGGCATCACCCAGATTGGCAAAGTGGATGTGCTGGTGCAGGAAATTGCGGGCGCCGCCGAACGGACACCGCGGCGCGACGAAGCGGATAATGGGTGGGAAGGGGATCTGCACGGATGAACTGGGTGCAGGTGCAGGCGGATTATCGTGCGGTGACCGATTTTATTTTCGGTCCCTTGCGCCCGGATATCGAGGCGACCGCCGATGTGATGATTGCCACCGTCCGCGCTGGTGGCAAGGTGTTGTTTTGCGGCAACGGTGGCAGTGCGGCCGACGCACAGCATTTCGCCGGCGAATTCGTCAACCGTTTCCTGCTTGAGCGTCGCCCGTATGCCGGTATTGCGTTGACAACCGACGCGTCCGTCTTGACTTCGATTGGTAATGACTACGGCTACGAACAAATTTTTGAGAAACAAGTGCTGGCGCTCGGCCGGCCTGGCGACGTACTCGTGGCGATCTCCACCAGCGGCAATGCGGCTAACGTATGTCTTGCGACTCGCGTTGCGAAAGCTGCCGGCCTCAAAACCATCGCGATGACCGGCGGCAAAGGCGGTAAATTGGCCGGTTTGGCGGATCGTGTTTTGTCGGTCTCTTGCACAACCAGCACGCCGCGTATTCAAGAAGGACACCAACTCATTCTGCATCTCATCTGTGAACGCGTGGAAGAAATTCTGCGCTGATAAAAAGGAGCAATCATGGCGGCTTCCCGCGCACCCCATGTGCAATTGGTTATTGTCGGTTCGGTCGGTCTGGACACCATCGAAACGCCATCCGCACGTCGGGCGGACGTGTTGGGTGGTTCGGCCAGCTATGCCTGTGCGGCGGCTTCGTTTTTCGCGCGCACCGGCATGGTGGGCGTGGTGGGGCATGATTTTGGCGATGACTATCTCGATGTCTATCGTGCCTTTGGTTTTGATCTGCTTGGCCTGCAAGTCCGCCAGGGACGTACTTTCCGTTGGTCTGGTGTTTATGAGGACAACATGGACAACCGGAGAACCCTCAGCACCGAGCTGAACGTCTTCGCTGAATTTGCACCGGAATTGCCGGAGAATTATCGCCGCGCGCCATTCCTTTTTCTGGCCAACATCGCACCCTCACTCCAACTGCGTGTGTTGGAGCAGATGCGCGCGCCACGTTTTATTGCCGCCGACACTATGGACCTTTGGATCAATGTTGCCTTGAATGATCTGAAGAAGGTTATTCGTAAAATTGATCTGCTGACCCTGAACGAATCCGAAGCGCGGCATCTAACCGGCCAGCGCGCGTTGATCAAGGCGGCGCGGACGTTGCTCGGTTGGGGGCCTCAACACATCCTCATCAAAAAAGGCGAGCACGGCGCGATCCTTTTCTCGCGTAGTAGCGCCTTTCTGATGCCAGCCTTTCCCTTGGAAGCTGTCCAAGACCCCACGGGCGCGGGCGATACGTTTGCCGGCGGCTTCATCGGTCATTTGGCGGCCAACGGTCGCGTGACAGAGCGCGCCTTGCGGCGCGCCATGCTTTATGGCAGCGTCGTGGCCTCATTCAACGTCGAGGCCTTCAGTCTGGATCGCCTCCGCGCCCTCAAACGCCGGAACATCGAACGCCGCGTCCGTGAATTTGAACGCATGTTGCAGGTTTGATCCATGAACCACAGTTGGGTTGAAGTTGACCTCGGCGCGCTGACGGACAATCTCCGCCTGCTCCAAAAACGGCTAAGTCCACAAACCGAATTAATGCTGGTGCTCAAGGCCAATGCCTATGGTCACGGTGCGCTCGAAATCGGCCGTTGCGCTCAGCAAAACGGGGTCAACTGGTTCGTCACCGCGCATCTCCAAGAGGCGTTGGGCATCAAGCCAGCGGTGGATGGCGCGAAGATTCTGGTGATGGGTGTCGTTGCGCCCAACGCTGTCGAAACACTCGCCGCACAACACATCATCCCGGTCATCACCAGCGAAGAACACGCCGTCGCGCTGAATGCGGAAGCCGGCGCGCATAGCTTGCGCCTGCCGGTGCACGTCAAACTTGATACCGGTATGGGTCGTCTCGGTTTTCTGTGGCAGGAGGCCGACGCGGTCTTGCCGCGTGTGGCGGCCTTGCCGAATCTCGAGATTCAGGGCCTCTGTAGCCACTTCGCGGCGGTGGATCCCGATGATCCTACGCGTGCCGACAGCCAGTTGGAACATTTCAGGCATGTGCGTCAGTTGTTGGAAAGCCAGGTAGGTCACCGCCTCTTCGCCCACATGTCCAGCAGCCGCGCGTTTTTGCATCTGCCCGCCGGCCTCTTCGACGCCGTTCGCATCGGCATCCTGCTCTACGGCTACGGTGCCGGCGCGTTTCAGAACGAGTTGCCGGTGCGTCCCGTACTGCAATGGAAAACACGCGTCATTCAGGTCAAGCGCGTGCCTGCCGATTTCCCCGTCGGTTACTACGGCACGTGGCGCAGCACCCAAGCCACCGATATCGCGACACTCGCGCTTGGCTATGACGATGGCTATCTGCGCGCGTTGAGCAACAAAGGCCACGTGCTGATTCGTGGACGGCGCTGTCCGGTGGTTGGTCGTGTGAGTATGAACTGGATCACCGTGGATTGCGGTCCCGAGAGCGGTGTCAGGGTGGGGGACGAAGTGGTGTTGCTCGGTCGGCAGGGCGCAGAAGAAATCTGGGCCGACGAACTTGCCGGCCTCTGCGGTACCATCGCCTACGAAATTCTCACCTGCATCCACCCGCATCTCGAGCACCACTATCTTGGCTGAGGAATATCGAGTTCGTTGGAGCTGTTGAGAAAGAAGTGGTCGGGGCGATAGGATTTGAACCTACGACCTCTTGGTCCCGAACCAAGCGCTCTAGCCAGTCTGAGCCACGCCCCGCAAGCGCGCGAACTATAACCGCCGCACCGCCAAACGCAAGCACCGTTTTCCAGGTCTTGGAAAAACCGATGTTCCACTTTTCCAAAGCTTGGAAAACCGTTGCTGTCAGCCGGTCTTCCAGCTATCGTTCGCGCCCATCATGACCAATACTGTTGCTGCTGCCGCGCTCATGGGCGTCGTCGAAGGCATCACTGAATTCATACCGGTTTCTTCCACCGGTCATCTGCTGATCGCGGAGCACTTGATCCGCGTCAGGATGAGCGATTTGTTCAACATCGTCATTCAGTCGGGCGCGGTCTTGGCGGTGCTGCCGTTGTTCCATGCGCGCTTGGGGCAGTTTTTCTTCCGCTGGCGCGAGCAGGCGACGCAAGCCTATCTACTGAAAATCATGCTCGCTTTCGTGGTGACGGGCATCGGCGGACTGTTCTTGGAAAAAGGCGGCTTCAAGTTGCCCGAAAATCCGTTGCCGATCGCCAGCGCGCTGTTGGTGGGCGGCATCGGTTTTGTGCTGATTGAAAAATGGCTTAAGGGTCGGCGACTGAAAGATGACGTGACGTGGACGATGGCGATGGCCGTGGGTGCGGCGCAACTCGTCGCTGCGGTGTTTCCGGGCACATCACGTTCGGGTGCGACTATTTTGATGATGTTGCTCATGGGCTTGGGGCGTCCGGCGGCGACGGAATTTTCGTTCCTCGTCGGCATCCCCACGATGTTGGCGGCGGGTGGTTTGAAAATTTTCCAAGCGTTACATCACGGCGGTGCGGCGGCGGAAAACTGGACGCAAGTCGGCGTGGGCTTTGTGATTTCGGCAGTGGTTTCGTTTGTCGTCGTGAAGTGGTTGCTTGGCTATGTGCAGACGCACACGTTCACGGCCTTTGGCTGGTACCGTGTTGCCTTGGCCCTATTGCTCGTGGGGCTACTGATGGCCGGTGTGGTTGATTACCGTGTTTAAACCCTTGGTCTCGACTTATTCCGTACGTAAATGCTGAAGTGCGGCGCGTGCGGCGGCGGATTCTGCCGCCCGCTTGCTAGGACCAGTGCCGGTGCTATAAACCACGCCGCGCACCACGGCTTCGATGGTATAGGTGCGTGCGTGCGCCGGGCCTTCTTCACTCGTAACGCGGTATTCGGGGTTGATCTTCCAAAGTTTCTGGCAAAGCTCCTGCAAGGCACCTTTGGGGTTTTCGTTGTCACCGGTCTCGCTTTGTTCAAGTAGCGGCACAAAAAGGTTTTTGAAAATTTTCTGCACGGCCTTGAGTCCACCGTCGAGATAGGCCGCGCCGAGAATCGCCTCGAGCGCGTCGGCCAGATTGCCTTCGCGTTGCATCCCGCCGTTTTGAGCCTCGCCACGACCCAGCCGTAAAGAAGTGCCGACGCCGATGCTCTTGGCAATCCGCGCCAGTGGTTGTGTGCTGGCGATTTGACTACGCAGACGCGTCAAATCACCTTCGTGATGGTCGTGATGCGTGGCGACGAGATAGTCGGCCACGACCATGCCGAGGACGGCATCGCCGAGAAATTCCAGCCGCTGATTGTCTTCCGCGGTGTCCAGCGCTTCGTGGCGGAACGAAGGGTGGGTGAGGGCCAAGTCCAGCCGCGCGCGTCGCCGGAAGCGATAGCCGAGCGCTCTTTCCAGTTCCTTATGCGGATTTTGCAGCAGGCTTTTGATGCTCATGTCATGCCCTTGGGTGAAACTTCTCGTGGATCGCCTTCAGGCGCGCCGGGTCCACATGCGTGTATATCTGCGTGGTGGCGATATCGGCGTGGCCCAGCATTTCTTGAATGACACGTAGCGGCGCGCCGTTGGCCAGCAAGTGGCTGGCGAAGCTGTGGCGGAGCGTATGCGGCGAGATGCGTTTGGTGATGCCGGCGACCTGCGCGTATTTTTTAATCATCAGCCAAAGTGTCTTGCGGCTAAGCGCGTGGCCGGCACGCGTCAAAAAAAGTGCTGTCGCTTCCGCGTGCCCTGCGGTTAGGTGTGGACGCAAGGCCTCCAAATAAACGCGGATCGCAGCGCGGGCGCTCTCGCCCATCGGCACGACGCGCTCCTTGTTGCCCTTGCCGATGCAGCGCACATAGCCGGCGTCGAAATGCACATCTTCCACGCGTAGGCTGGCGACTTCCGAAACGCGCAGGCCGGAGGCATAGAACGTTTCCAGCAATGCGCGGTCGCGCAGATAGAGTTTGCTCTTCTCCGGCGGCGCGGAAAGCAAACGTTCGACCTCTTTATAGCTCAACGTATCGGGCAGGATTTTCCAGAGCCGCGGCGAATCCATCGCCTCGGTGACATTGGCCGTCAGCAGATTTTCCTGCTGGAGAAAGCGGAAGAACACTTTGACGGCCACGAGCCGACGTGAGAGCGACGTGGTTTTGAGTCCGCGCTCCTTTTCATCCATCAGATAGTCGAGCACCTGCTCGCGCTTGACCGCGTTGAGACTGGCCACACCTCGGTTTTGGAGCCACGCGGTGAACGACAGCAGATCGGCGGCATAGGCTTGGCGCGTGTTATCACTCAAGCCGCGTTCAACGGCGACGTAATCCAAAAACCTTTCAACAAGCGCCTGCATGAGTGGGCGGTCAAAGCTCCAGTTCGCGTCCGGTCAGCAATCGGAAGGCTTCGAGATATTTTTCGCGGCTGCGCGCGGCCACCGCCGGCGGCAATGGCGGCGCGGGCGGCGTTTTGCTCCAGTCAAGCGTTTCGAGGTAGTCGCGCACGAATTGCTTGTCGAACGACGGCGGCGACGAACCCGGCGCGTAGCTGGAAGCGGGCCAGAAGCGCGAGCTGTCCGGCGTCAGGGCTTCGTCGGCCAAGGTTAGTTGCTGGCCGATCAGGCCGAATTCAAACTTGGTGTCGGCGATGATGATCCCGCGCTTGCGCGCGTAGTCGGCGGCAAAATTATAGAGCGCGAGACTCGCATCGCGCACCTGCGCCGCGCGCTCCGCACCGACGAGTTTGGCGACTTCGTCGAAGGAAATATTTTCGTCGTGCCCAGCCTCGGCTTTGGTTGAAGGCGTGAAAATCGCCGCGTCGAGTTTATCCGCCATGCGATAGCCTTTGCGGAGTGGGATGCCGCAAACCGTACTGGACTTTTGATAGTCCTTCCAACCGGAGCCGATCAGATAGCCGCGCACGATGCTTTCGACCGGGAGAATGTTGGCTTTCTGCACGATCATGGAGCGACCGCGGAGTTGTTTCTCAAACGGTTTGAGTTGCGCCGGGAAATCTTTCCACGCCACCGCGAGGCAATGGTTGGGCAGCAGATGCTTCGTCTGCTCGAACCAAAACGCGGAAATCTGGTTCAGCACGCGGCCTTTATCGGGAATGCCCGTCGGCAAAATGCAATCGAATGCCGAAATGCGGTCCGTCACCACGAAGAGCAGCGTTTCGCCGAGATCAAAAACTTCGCGTACTTTTCCGCTTTTGATTTTCTTGATGCCGGGCAACTCGCAGGTCAGCAAAACGTCAGCGCTCATGGTTGTTCCTCGTCGTTTGGATGGCGCGCAACCTACACAAACGGCGCGGCGGCGTCAATTTTCCAAGCCTTGGAAAGTCCCCCGTTTTGGATTGAGTCGCGCGTGCCGGGCGGGTAAAAAGATGGCGGTCGCGGTCAAACTGAGGGGATAACGGCTATGAACAGGATTAGGTTGGGGTGGGGCGGATGGTTGATGCTCGCCGCGCTGGCGGCGCAGGCGGAACCCGCCACACCGACGCTGACGCCGGTGGTGGTCCATGGCGCGCGCGTCAATTTGCGCGCCAAGCCGGCGGCGGATGCCGAACCCGTGGGCAAGGTGGCGGAAGGTAGCGTGCTCCAAGCCAAGTCGCTACGCGAGGACTGGGTCGAGGTCGTACCGCCGGAGACCGTGGAACTGTGGGTGCACCGCGACTTTGTCAAAGACCAGACCGTGACTGCGGAAAAGCTTTATATCCGGACCGGTCGCAGCATCAATCACAGTGTCGTTGGCACGATGGTGCGCGGCGAAAAACTGGCGGTGCGCGGCGAATTTCAGGATTGGCTCAAGATTGCACCGTCGCCGGCGGCGTCGTTGTGGGTTTCACGTAAGCTGGTCGAAGTGCAGTCGTCGGCACCGGTGCCGACGGCCGACATGGGGACGCCGAAGCCCATGCCAGCGCCCATCGCGATGGTCACCACGGAGACGAACGCGATGAGCACCGCGACGACGAATGTGACCAGCGCGGTGGCGCGCTATGTTCCCGCTGATCTCAACTTGGTGCCGTTGGAGGGCCAGGGCAAAAGCGTGTCAATGGAAGGCGTGTTGCGGGTGGTCGGCTTTGGCTTTCGCCATCCGAGTCGCTATCGGTTGGTGCGCTTGAATGGGCGCAACGTGGAGACGTTGTGCTATATCCGCGGCAATTCCGAGCAGCTCAATTCCTTGTTGGATCAATTCCTGCGGATTCAAGGGCGGCAATACTGGGTCAATGGGGTGGATTATCCGGTGATTATTCCTGACCGCATCTCGCCGCGCGCTACGCCCTGAGGAACCTGTGAAGCACATGCCGGAATTGGTGAAACAATGGGCGCAGCGGTTGGTGCGCATGGCGTTGCTGGTGGTGCTGTTCTTTGCCGCGCTCAGTGGCACCGTGCGTTGGCAGCAGCGGATGGATGCCCAAGGGTGTGGCCGGTGCGACGAGGTTTGTGCCAGCTTTGTACTCGCCGAGCGTTGCGCGCAAGGCGCAGGATTTTCCATCACTTCCGGAGAGCACGTGTTGTTGCTGGAGGATAGCTACTGGCGTGTGCTCTTGGGCGGCCTCACACGGTTTACGCACCAGCCGGCTGTGTCGGCCTATATACTCGGTGCGCTTTGTGGTTTCATCACGTTGTGGCTTGGTATGCGGTTGACGACGCGCTTTGGCTATCACCCCGTGGCGCGCTGGTTTTTTGCTTTTGCGTTGTTGTTTTCACCGGGCTGGCTCTCCAGTTTGGTGGAAGGTCATTCCACCCCCTTGGCGGCGGCCTTGGTGCTGTGGGCGGTGTGGAGTCACGTGGAATGGATGGAACGACGCACGACACCACTCGCCCTGCCGCTGGCGGTGATTCTAGCCTTTGCCGTCTATGTGCGCCTGGAGTTTGCCTGGCTGTGGATTGTTTTTGTACTGCATTATCTCCTGAATAGCTGGCGGGCGCGGGAACCGTTGACCGAAACGTCGTTTCTCCTCTTGCGTGGCGTCGCTGGGGCGCTGCTGCTGCTGTTTTTGTTGCTACCGCTGGCTGCTTGGCACTGGCCTGTGTTGGGCTGGCCGCCCTTGCGCATCCCGGCGGCGCCATTGGCGACTGATCAGCAACCGGTGTGGCAACTTATTCTCGCCGCGATTCCCAAGGCCTATATTCGCTGGGAGCACTCGCCTTATTGGTCGGCGTGGGCCTTGTTGGCGCTGGCGCTGGTCGGCACGGCGGGGTTGGCCCTACGCGCTTGGCGGTATCCCGAATCGCGCTCGGCCTTCGTCATCCCCTTGATTCTGGTGCTCATGCCGTTGTTTTATGCGCTGACCTATCCGGTTACCGGCTGGCCTTCGTCGGAGGTCGTTTTTGCGGCGTTCGATCCGCTCGCCGTTTTGGCCTGCGCCGTCGCCGCGAGCCGCGTACCTGATTGGATTGCGCGTCTGCTCCGCCGTCGTTTTTTTCTGCACGCCGCATGGCTTTCCGCTTTGCGTGTGGCCGTTGGCCTGCTGCTGGGGATTGCCGTGCTCCTCGAATCCATCCGCTGGAATGTGACCTGGTCGGCAGAGTCACATGCGCGCATGCAAACACGGCACGCGCTCAAGGAGTTGCTGGCGACGGCCGCCCGCGACGCGCAACCGCCACTGGTGCTTACCGACGAGCCGGGCTGGATCCTATGGCGCACCCCGGCATCGGTGGCGGACTTGAGCGGGCGGTTGATGCCGGATTACATCCGCCATTATGCGGGCCATGATTCTTTGGAACTGTATAAGCTGAAGAAGAAAATTAAAGCATATCCCACGGCCTACGCCATTATGTGGAATTCCACCTACACGCACTTGTTGGAGGAACTCGGCTTCAAAGCGTTGCCGCTCCCGGGTGCCTCCACCGACCCACGCTGGTCACCACCGCGGGTCTACAAACTCAAACATTCTCCCGGCGCGCCTTAAAAAAATCCTTCACCAAGGCGGCGCACGGCTGCTCCAGCACACCGGCGATGAAATCCGTACGGTGGTTCAGCGTATCGCTTTGCAGGATTTGAAAACGGCTGGCCGCGCCACCGCGCAACGGATCACTCATGCCCCAGATGACTAGCGGAATGCGCGCCAGCACAATGGCGCCGGCGCACATCACGCACGGTTCTTTGGTCACATAGAGCGTCGCGCTATCGAGCCGCCAGTCGCCGATCGCGGCGGCGGCTTGCGTGATGGCAATCATCTCTGCGTGCGCGGTCGGGTCTTTGAGCGTTTCGGTCTGGTTGTGCGCCTGCGCGATCAAGTGGCCGTCCTTGAAAATCGCCGCGCCGACCGGCACTTCGCCGGCGGCGGCGGCCATTTGCGCCTGTCGTAGCGCCACGCGCATCCGAATCGCATGAATATCGAGCTCTTCGTTCATCGTGAAACTCGCTTTTCCAAGCCTTGGAAAACGGACTGATTCATTTTTCCAAGCCTTGAAAAAAACACAACCGCATGGATAGCGCATACTGACTGCGAAGGCGAGCGCCGAATGCCGTTGCTATACATAGACAGCATAGTTGGAGTCTTGTAACCTGAACACCAGCAAAGAACAGAAGTTTTCGCCGCAGATTGACACGGATAAGCAACGATGTTTTGCGTCTGTTTTAATTCGTATTCATCTGTGGCAAAATTTCTTTGTTTCTTCCATCGCGGATGAGCAGGTCTTTCCGGATTGCGATCCGTATGACCCCGGCCCTGCTTACGATTGAAGCGCCCAACGCCGTGCAGGAGTCTTTTGCCGCCGCGTCAGATGAAAGTGCGGCCATGCTTTTGCAGGGGCATAGTGCGGTGACAAAACCGTACGCCAGTGGCGGGCGCGTCAAAGCAATTTCTTATCAGTGTGGGTAATCGAAAGTTCCAAGCACCGCTTACGCTGCAACACCGTGAAATCGAAGGATGGATGAAAATCTGCTCAACTCTGTGGGACGGCTGTGTCCTAAAAAGGTTTAGAGCGTAGTAGAACTGTTCGATATCTGCAGCAATTTCATCATCGCCTCCTGAGCGGCCTACCTCTTGCTTAGCGCAATAGCTAAATCGCGCGCCGGAATGGAACAACGGAGAGCTTGCCCATCGTAATTGATCCTCCCGCGAATTGGGGTGAACAGGTGGCTGGACGATTCGCTCACACGCACTGTCTGGGCTTTGCTCGAATGATTGAAAATGAAAATAAACTCAGAGTCGCCACGGTGCGCGCGCCGGATCTCAATCCCTTCTCCCACGATTTCAGGTTTTATATTTAAGCTTCGTATCAAAGCCTCGCCAGTGTTGGCCGGCTCGCTGAACACTGCTATCGACGGACTTGATGCGAGGTATATCGCCTTGCCTTTGCCGAAGACTTGTTCGGTTCTGGCAGGGCTCCCGTCGGGAAACCGGCCCGTTACGCGGGCGGTTCCCACATGTAGGTCGCCAGTGCGGTAGGCAACCGACACGCTCAGGCCGCCATCCATCAAGGTTCGATGCACCCCATGGTACCTATACTCGCCTTCCTTAACGCCGAACAGGTTGGCCAATCCGTTCCCCGGAACCACTTCGCTGACCCACCCATGTTCCCCATAAAATCCCGCCCCACATTCCAGCACTGCCGTTCCGCCTCGTTCAACAAATGCGCGGATTCGCTCTGCAACGACCGTATCCATCTGCATGGGCAGCGGAAGATAGATGAGTTCATAGTTGTCCAACGAGTCTTGAACACTCAGAATATCCACCGGGATATTGCAGGTCGTGAACGCCCGGTAGGCGCCGAGCACAGCCGAGACGTAAGGTGCTTCAAGCGCTTGCCGTTCGAATGTAGTATACTGAGACATACCTGCGGAGAGTTGCTCTGGACGCTTTCTCGTGTCTAGTGCGAACGCCGTCAGATCGTTGACTACGATTGCGCTCCGCGCCCGCGCGGGCACCAAAGGGATGAGGGGGACAAGAGGAGCCACTTCACGTGCAAACTCCGCTACGGCCTTTGAGCGCTCGGTGTCGTCACCAGCGAGGTCCGTAAGGCCCCACCCCCCATCCTCGGTTCCCGGCATTGGATAGCGTTCCGGGCGATACTGCCAAAACAGGAAGCCCTGAACTCCGAGTGCTACGGCCTGCCACATGTTTTTTCTAAGCGTTTCTGGTCCGGGTGTCGGAGGGGATGGGAGCGAAAACGTCAGCGCGCCACCGAAAGATTCACTGACCCAAAATGCTTTTTTTAACTTTCTGCACACACCGGTCTTCATCGTGATCGCGAAGGTATACCTACAATTCTCTGTTACAAAATCCGCATGCTCGTACTGTGCCGCCGGAACATGCAATGACACTCCGTGCAGATCCAGCGGAAGCATATTCATTTCATCATTATATGGCGTGTGTACTGCGGTTACTCCCGTAAATACATCGTGAACCATTACCGGGTGATGAGGATCCGCCTTTCTGATTATCGCACCCAAACGAGAAAACTGTTCAGGCAAATGTTCTCGATGGAAACGGTACCAATCGAGGCTCTCGGCAAGAAAGCCCAGAGGGGGCGCTTCAACTTCGCTCCAATCCGTGATCACGGATCGTCCCCACGCAAACGGTCTTCCCCAAACTATTCCCGCAGCCTTCGGCGAATCATAACGCGTTGTGAGCCATTTGCGATACTGCGCCAAGGTCGAAGGACCAGAAGGAAATGAAATTGCCGGCTCATTCCAACAGTCCCATACGAGCATGGCGGGATGAATGGCGTAGCGTTCAACCATTCTTCGAACAAACCGGGAAACCGAGTCAAAATACTGTGGATTATCAAAGTTTTGTTCCGTCCCCTTAACCCAGCGTGGTGGCGTATAGATCAGATTCACGACGGCTTTCAACCCGGCGTGGTCGATGGCGTCCATTATTGCATCGGACATCGAAAAATCAAAATTCCCTTCATTAGGCTCTATCTGGTTCCAGCTAACCCAGATCTTCACCGTGTTCATTCCAAGCTGTTTCATTCGTGCGAGGTCGTGTGGCCACGATTCGGAAGTAGGGGTTGGATAGCGAAGGTATTGACTGCCGAAGACAAAAGGAAGCGTTGGCGCAACAAGCTTATTGTCAGAGTCGGCAAGGGCCCGCTCCTTGGGGGCGATCGGGGTTTGCGTGTTCATCGGACTCGCCGCTGCGGCTAGGCAGCCGACAAAGAAAGATATAATAAGGTACTGTTTCATAGGAGTGACTCTTTGCATTGGAATGCTGCCACCCCGCCAACGTTGCGTCAAGTGGCATCTGCAAGATGGTGGGAATTGATCAAACGTATCTGGAAAGTTGCCCCGCTACTGTGCCTGCGTTGCGGCATGGAGCTGGCGAAAATTGCGGCGTTCAAAGACCCGCTAGTCATAAGGCCCCTTCTCCGGTATTTGCATTTGTCGATTGAATCGCCAACCGCTGCATAGGAGTCTTGCCACCCCCGCGTTCAGGAACCGCCGGAATTCGTTCCTGCGCGTGAAGTTGCGCAAGTTCCACCTTGATTTGTAGGGCCATGAGGGTGGCAAAGCCGTACGCCACCGACGGGCGCGTCAAAGCAATTTCTTATCCATATTCAGCAGAAAATTCTGCCGGTAAAAATTGAGTTCGGCGAGGGAACACAGCACGTCATAGAGCGCGTCGTGCCGTTGCGCCGTGGCGGGTAGTTGCCAGCCCGGCAGATATTGCTGCACCAACGCGGCCTCTTCCTTTTTGAATTCCGGTCCCTGCTGGGAACCGAGCCAGAGAATTTTCAACGCGCTGACGTCGAGTTGCCGGTAATGCAAACGCGCTATGAAGCGCGGCAGGAATTTTTCCGCCAGCCACCAGTCGGCGTGGATTGTGTTGCCCGCCAGAATCGGGCGATCTTTGACCTTGGCCGCGGGCGGGCCGATCAACTCGTCCAGTCGTGCGGCCAGCAGGGCATCCACGCTGACCACGTCGGGCGCCGCTTCGGCGCGGGCTTGGGCGACCAGCGCGGGACACTCGCACGCAAGAAAATCGCTTACCGGCGCATCCGGCGGGAGGCGCACTGGCGTGACGAAATCCTGTTCTGGCGGCGCGATGCGCTGACCTTGGAAATCGGTGACGACCATCGCCACTTGCACGAGGTGCGCCTGCTCCAACTCCAAGGAAGTGTATTCCGTGTCGAACCAAACCAGATAGGGTGTTTGCATGCGCTGATTCTTCTCGACCGGGCGTGGCGTGGCAAGCAAAGTTTTCCAAGGCTTGGAAACAGGCTTTGACGGCGTCTTGACAAGCCTGGCTTGACTTGTGCCTCAAAAAAGTTGTTGCCAAAATGACGGTTTATGTCATATTCCCGTCGCCGCAGTAAGAAGATAACGCAGTTGGTTAAGTTGATTGCCGCTGGCCTTAGTGCTTGGTGACGATCGGGTCTGAATGAGTCAGAACGGCCACTGGGTGTTCCTACCGCAGCAAGAAGGAAAGAAAATGGGTACGAAACTATACGTCGGCAATCTGTCGTTCAACACGATGGATGGCGACCTGAAGGCGTTGTTCGCGCAGGCCGGTAATGTGGTCAGCTGCGACATCATCCTGGACAAATTCACCGGCAAATCCCGTGGTTTCGGGTTCGTTGAAATGTCCAGCCAGGACGAGGCTAACAAGGCAATTGCCGAATTTAACGGCAAAGAGCTGGACGGCCGCGCTCTGACGGTCAACGAAGCCAAACCCCGCGAAGAGCGCCCCCGTGGCGGCGGCTTCGGTGGTGGTGGCGGCGGCGGCGGTGGCTACGGTGGTGGTGGGCGGCGCGACTTCGGTGGCGGCGGTCGCGGCGGTCGGCGTTAATCCGATCGTTAGCTAACCAATGAAAAGCGTCCTCGCAAGGGGACGCTTTTTTTATTACAACAACCGCGCCGGTCACGAAAGTTTCCCAGGCTTGGAAAAATTTTCCAACCTCTTTTCCAAACCTTGGAAACCTTCGCCATTGCGTCGGCGCTAATTCCTGTTAAATTTCGCGCTCTTTATGTCGCACGCCCAGGAAATCGCCAAGCGCCGTACATTCGCCATCATCTCGCACCCGGATGCGGGCAAGACGACGATGACGGAGAAGCTGTTGCTCTATGGTGGCGCGGTGCAGCTCGCCGGCTCGGTCACCGCCCGCAAGAACCAGCGCGCCACGACCTCGGACTGGATGGAGTTGGAGAAACAGCGTGGCATTTCGATCAGTTCAACGGCGCTCCAGTTTGAATACGCTGGCTATCACATCAACTTGCTCGATACGCCGGGCCACAAGGATTTCTCCGAAGACACCTATCGCGTGCTGACGGCGGTGGACGCCGTGGTGATGATTATTGATGCCGCCAAGGGCATCGAAAGCCAGACGCGCAAGCTCTTCGAGGTCTGCCATCAGCGCGGCGTGCCGATCTTCACGTTCATGAACAAGTGCGACCGCCCGACGCGCGATCCACTGGAGCTGATTGATGAACTGGAAAGCGTACTCCAACTTAGCGCGTGTCCGGTCAATTGGCCGATTGGCACGGGCGGCGATTTCAAAGGCCTCTATGACCGGCTTGCAAAGCAGGTACATTTATTCGAGCGCACGGTGGGCGGTGCCTATCGCGCGCCGGTCGCCATCGGCAGCCTCGCTGATCCCGTCATCCGCGAGCGTATTGACGAGGTGACATTCGACCGAGTTACCGAGGAGTTGGCGATGCTCGACCACGCCGGCGAGACATTCGATCCGGCGGCGGTACTCTCCGGTTATACCACACCGGTTTTTTTCGGCAGCGCCGCGAACAACTTCGGCGTACAGCTTTTGCTCGACGGTTTTCTCAAACACTCGACCGCGCCGCGCGGACGCAAGGTCGCCGACCGCGTGATTGAGCCGGAGCATCCGGCGTTCTCCGGCTTCATCTTCAAAATTCAGGCGAATATGGATCCGCGCCACCGCGACCGCATTGCGTTCCTGCGGGTGATCTCCGGCAAGTTCGAGCGCGATATGCTTGCCACGCACTCGCGTAGCGGCGAGGAAGTCCGACTTTCCAGTTCGCACAAGCTGTTTGGCAACGAGCGCGAGACGGTGAACGAGGCTTTTCCCGGCGACATCATCGGCTTGGTGGGGCATGCCGAGTTCGGTATTGGCGATACGCTGACCACCGATCCGACGATTGTGTACCGCGAGATTCCGCGCTTTCCTCCAGAGGCGTTTGCCTATCTGCATAACCCGAGCACAGCGAAGTATAAGCAGTTCCGTAAAGGACTGGATCAGCTTCTGCAGGAGGGCGTGGTGCAACGACTGCGGCTGCGTGATGCGACCGCGAACGTCCCTCTGCTGGCAGCGGTTGGCCCGCTGCAATTCGAGGTGGTGCAGTATCGTCTGCAGAGCGAATATGGCGCCGAAACCCGGCTCGAAGCCGCGCCGTGGACGGTGATCCGCTGGCTGCCGACGGATTTTAAGGACGCCGATTTCGATCAGATCAAATTACCGTCCGGCGCGCGCATCGCTTTCGACGCCGACGAAAATCCGTGCGTGCTCTTCGGTGCCGAATGGTCGGTGGGCTATTTCTGCGAGACCAACCCGAACGTGCCGCTGGAAAAATTACCGCCCGAGCGGGACGTTGCCGCTGTGCTTGAGTGAGTTTTATTTACCGGTTTCCAAGCCTTGGAAAAAACCGTCGGCAGTTTTTCCAAGGTTGGGGAAATGGTGGGCGATACAGGATTTGAACCTGTGACATCCTCGGTGTAAACGAGGCGCTCTACCATTGAGCTAATCGCCCGAAGAGAAACTTGAAAGCTGAAACTTGAGGCCTGAAAATCATAACAAGTTTATTTTCCTGTTCCCCATTCAAATTTCCAGTTTTACTTCTTTGCTGCCGGAAAATAATCCTGCAAGGCCTTCACATCCCAGTCATGGGTGCGCATATAGCTGATACATGCGACGGTAGCACGCGCGCCGGATTCCGTCGTGATGATCGGCAGGCTGCGCAGAATCGCTTCCGATCGGATGCGGATTTCGTCCACGCGCGAAATCGGGCCGCTCGGCGTATTGATGATCATCTGGATGCCATTGACCTTCATCAAATCCAAGACCGTCTCGCCTTTCTGCTCGCTGACTTTGCTGATGATGTGCGCGGTGACGTTGCAGGCGGCGAGCGCCTTGGCGGTACCTTCGGTGGCGACGAGTTTGAAGCCAAGGCGCATCAGTTCCGCGCCGATATCACCGATCCAGTCTTTATCGGCATCGCGTGCGGAAAGGAAGACGGTGCCGCCATTAGGCAGGTTCTGGCCGGCGGCGATCTGGCCTTTCCAGTAGGCGAGTTCAAAGCAGGAATCAATACCCATGACTTCGCCGGTGGATTTCATCTCCGGGCCAAGGATTGGGTCCACGCCCGCGAAACGATTGAACGGCAACACAACTTCCTTGACGGCTTTCCAAGTCACCGTGATGGGCTTGTGCTCCGCCATGATCTGCTTGAGCGTCTGGCCGATGGAAATGCGCGCGGCCCATTTGGCGAGCGGTACGCCGGTCGCTTTGCTCAAATAGGGCACGGTGCGCGAGGCGCGTGGGTTGATTTCGAGGACGTAGAAGACGCCGTCCTTGACCGCGAGCTGGACGTTCATCAGGCCTTTGACCTTGAGCGCGAGCGCCATCTTGCGACAGGCGTCCTCAATTTCGGCGATGAGCTTTTTATCGAGCGTATGGGGCGGGGTGCAGCAGGCGCTGTCGCCGGAATGCACGCCGGCTTGTTCCACGTGTTGCTGGACGCCGCCGATGTAGACCTCGGTGCCGTCGCAGACCACGTCCACATCCACCTCGATTGCGCGGTCGAGATAGCGATCCAGCAGCACCGGGAAGCCGGGGCTGGCGGCGAACGCGGCGTAGGTGAAAGGTACGAGTTCGTCCTGATTATAGGCGATCATCATCGCACGGCCGCCGAGCACGTAGGACGGGCGGATCATCACTGGGAAGCCGATGCGGCGCGCGACTTCGAGCGCTTCATCAATGCTGATCGCCGTGCCGGATTCCGGTTGGCGGATGCCGAGGTCGTTGAGTAGCGCGGCGCAGCGTTTGCGGTCTTCGGCGATATCAATGCTGTCGGACGAAGTTCCAAGGATGGGAACGCCGGCTTCTTGCAGCGGTACGGCGAGATTGAGCGGCGTCTGGCCGCCCATTTGCACGACGACGCCGATGGGCTTCTCGTTCTCGTAGATGTTCATCACGTCTTCAAACGTCAGCGGCTCGAAGTAGAGTTTGTCGGAGGTGTCGTAGTCGGTCGAGACGGTCTCTGGGTTACTATTGACCATGATCGTCTCGTAGCCGAGCGCGCGCAGGGCTTGGACGGTGTGGACGCAGCAGTAGTCGAATTCGATGCCTTGGCCGATGCGGTTCGGGCCGCTGCCAAGGATGATGACTTTCTGCTTGTCGGTATGCCGGCTGTTGTCGCACTGGGCGTAGCTCGAATAGTAGTAGGGCGTGTAGGCCTCAAATTCGCCGGCGCAGGTATCCACGAGACGGTAGACGGGTTTGATGCCGGCGGCGAGCCGCTCCTTGCGAATGTCGAGGTGCGAGATGTCCGGGCCGCGCAGCGCGGCGATCTGGCGGTCGGAGAAACCCATTTCCTTGGCTTCGCGGAGCAAGTCTTTTTTCAGCGCGCGATCTTTGGGTGCGTCGAGCAGCTTTTGCTCCATCTCGATGATCTGCGCCATGTTGTCCACGAACCACGGGTCCACGAAGGAGGTCTCGAAAATCTTCTGAATACTCCAGCCCTGCTTGAGCGCCACCTTGATCGCAAATAGGCGGTCGGGGGTGGGGCGGGCGAGCAGGTCTTCCAATTTGCTCGCGTCCACGCGCTTCTCGCACTTGAGGTCGAGGCCATCCACGCCAATTTCCAAACCGCGTAGCGCCTTCTGCAGCGCCTCCTTGAAGTTCTTGCCAATGGCCATCGTCTCGCCGACGGACTTCATGCTGACGCCGAGGTGCGGATCGGAGCCGGCGAATTTCTCGAAGGCGAACCGCGGTACCTTGACCACGCAGTAATCGAGCGTTGGCTCGAAGCAGGCGGGCGTTTCGCGTGTGATGTCGTTGGGCAATTCGTCGAGCGTGTAACCCACCGCGAGCTTGGCCGCGATTTTGGCAATTGGGAAGCCGGTGGCTTTGCTCGCGAGCGCGGAGCTGCGCGAGACGCGCGGATTCATCTCAATGACGACCATGCGGCCGTTCTTGGGGTTGATGGCAAATTGTACGTTGGACCCGCCGGTCTCGACGCCGATGGCCTTCATGACCGCGATGGCGCCGTCGCGCATGCGCTGATATTCCGCATCGGTCAGTGTTTGTGCCGGAGCGACGGTGATGCTGTCGCCGGTATGCACGCCCATCGGGTCGAAGTTTTCAATCGAGCAGATGATGACAACGTTGTCCTTGCGGTCGCGCATCACTTCGAGTTCGAATTCTTTCCAGCCGATGACGGATTCTTCCAGCAGGACTTCGCAGACCATGCTGGCCTTGAGGCCGCCTTCGCAGATGGCGAGCAGCTCTTCCATATTGCGAGCGACGCCGCCCCCGGTGCCGCCGAGCGTGAAACTTGGGCGGACAATGATCGGGAAACCGAGTTCCTCGCCCACAGCGCGCGCCTGCTCCAGCGTCTTGACCTGTCGGCTCTTGAGACATTCGAGGCCCGCCTGCTCCATCGCTTCTTTGAATAGTTCGCGCTCCTCGGCGCGGCGGATCACCTGTACATTGGCACCGATCAACTCGACCCCATATTTCTCCAGAACTCCAGATTCCGCGACCTTGACCGCCGTGTTCAGCGCCGTCTGGCCGCCGAGCGTAGGGAGTAGCGCCTGCGGGCGCTCCTTGGCGATGATCTTGGCAACTGCCTCCGGTGTGATCGGCTCCACATAGGTGCGGTCAGCCGTCTCCGGGTCGGTCATGATCGTCGCCGGGTTGCTGTTGATCAACACGACTTCATAGCCCTCTTCGCGCAACGCCTTGCAGGCTTGCGTACCGGAGTAGTCAAATTCGCAGGCTTGGCCGATCACAATCGGGCCCGACCCGATAATCATAATTTTTTTAATGTCAGTCCGTTTGGGCATGGTGTGAATCCTGAAATGAGAAACCTGAAACTTGAGACCTGAAACCTGAATTTAGAAAACTCAAGGCGAGGTGGTCGTGATTCCTTTCGTGTTCTTCGCCATTGTGACGAAGATCGCTATTAATTCATTTGCTTCCTGCCACAGTTCTGTTTGCAGCGGCAGGTTCATGCTGCAACCTTCGTGCAAAACTTCCAGCCACAATTGCGTCTCATCGGCTTCTTGGGTGCAGAGTTCAATCTTGGCAACGAAATCCGCTTTGCTTCGTGCCCGTGACGCTTCCCGGTAGATGGCTGCGACCGCAGTCCCTGCGCGCAACATCTGCTTTCCAACCACCTGTACCGCGGGATGCGTCTTCGGCAACGCACAATAAAGGTGAATAATATTCACCGCAAAGCGTTTTGTCCGCTGCCTAATTTCTTCTTTCCTATCCATGCCGGTTCCGATGCTGTTTTCTTTCAGGTCTCAAGTTTCCGGTTTCAGGTTTCTCTTGCGTCTATTCCCATTCGATGGTTGCAGGTGGTTTCGAGCTGATATCGTAGACGACACGATTGATCCCGCGCACCTCGTTGATGATGCGGTTGGCGACGCGGCTCAAGAGGTCGTGCGGCAGGTGCGCCCAGTGCGCCGTCATGAAATCGGTGGTCTGAACCGCGCGCAGCGCGACGACCCATTCATAGGTGCGGCCATCACCCATGACGCCGACGCTGCGCACCGGCAGAAAGACCGCGAAGGCTTGCGCAACATGGTCGTACCAACTCCGGCCGTCATCGGCTTCCGTGTTGCGCAGTTCCTCAATGAAGATTGCGTCGGCGCGACGTAGCAGGTCGGCATATTCCTTTTTGACTCCGCCGAGAATCCGCACACCGAGACCGGGGCCGGGGAATGGATGGCGGAAGACCATGTCTGGCGGCAGGCCGGCGGCGACACCAAGCTGGCGGACTTCGTCTTTAAACAGCTCGCGCAACGGTTCGAGCAATTTCAAGTGCAGCGTCTCCGGCAGGCCGCCGACGTTGTGGTGGCTCTTGATCGTCGTTGCCTTCTTACCCTTGACGCCGGCGGACTCGATCACGTCGGGATAAATCGTGCCCTGCGCCAACCATTTGACGGCCTGCTCGGACTTCTTCAGCTTCTCGGCTTCGGCTTGGAAGACTTCGACGAATTCGCGCCCGATGATCTTACGCTTTTGCTCCGGGTCTTCGACGCCCGCGAGCTTGCTCATGAACTGTGCGGTCGCATCCACATGGATGACGCGCACGCCGAGATTCTTGGCGAACGTTTGCATCACCTGTTCCGCTTCGTTCAGACGCAGCAAGCCGTGGTCCACGAACACGCAGACGAGTTGCTTGCCGATCGCCTTGTGCAATAGCGCCGCCGCCACGGAGCTATCCACGCCGCCGGAGAGGCCGAGCAGGACGTGCTCGGCGCCAACCTGTGCGCGAATCTTGGCGACGGCTTCGGCCACATAATCGCCCATCAGCCAGTCGGCTTTGACCCCGCCGATCTCAATGACGAACCGGCGCAGAATTTCCGCGCCTTGCTTCGTGTGCGTGACTTCGGGATGGAATTGGAGTCCGTAAAATTTCTTCGTTTCGTCGGCCATGCCCGCAATGGGGCACGCACCGGTCGAGGCCATGATGGCGAAGCCTGCGGGCAGCGCCGTGACCTTGTCGCCGTGGCTCATCCAGACGCGCAGCATGCCGTGGCCTTCTGGTGTTGTGTGATCCTGCAGACCATTGAGCAATTTCGTGTGACCCTGCGCGCGGACTTCGGCATAGCCAAACTCACGCGTTGCGCCGCTCTCGACGCGCCCGCCGAGCCGGTGCGCGATCAGCTGCATACCGTAGCAGATGCCGAGCACCGGCAAGCCCAGCTTGAAAATTTCCGGGTCGCACGCCGGCGCGCCATCCTCATAAACGCTGGCCGGGCCGCCGGAGAGAATAATGCCTTTCGCACCGCGTTGGCGCAGCTCCGCCGCGGAGATGTCGCAATGCAGCAACTCGCAATAGACGTTCAGCTCGCGCACCCGCCGCGCGATGAGCTGCGTGTACTGCGACCCGAAATCCAAGATGGCAATCCAATCGTGAGCCATGATGCGTTCCCTTGTGGCGGCGGAAAATAGCACACCGCACAGCTATTCGGCAAGGATCGGGTGGCGCGGTTTCCAAGGCTTGGAAAACCAACCGCACGGCGTTTCCTGGCCTTGGAACGGTTGCGCAAAAAGCGGGCGCATACGCAAACGCATATGGCGGCATGGCTTGACCGGCGGCCATCGCGTCGGGGGCGGGGGCCTTGATTTGGTTTCTGGTGCGGCTGCTGCCGCAGCCCGTCGCCAAAAAACATGCCGGGAAGAAGGCGGAATAATTTCCGGCCTGCAACAGCATCTGGCAGTCTTGTGGGCGGGTGATCCAGCTCCTGCGAAATTTACCCATCCTGCAGAAGACGCGGGAGCTGGAGCTCCCGCCCACAAGCGGGAAAAGCCTGTTCGGAAATACTGCCGGGGTCGCTGATTCCGGCGGGGAGCAGCAGGTCAGGCTTTCTGCATCGCCGCCAGCACGGCGCGCGCGGCGGCGGCGGGATCAACGGCTTCCAGAATCGGGCGACCGACAACGAGGAAACTGGCCCCGTCTTTGACCGCAGCCGCAGGCGTCGCCACGCGTTTCTGATCGCCGACCGCGTCGCTCGGCAGGCGAATGCCCGGCGTGACGAGCAAGGGTTGCGGGCCGAGTTTTTGACGCAAGGCCCCGACTTCCTGCGCGGAGCAGACCAAGCCATCCATACTGCTGCCGATCGCCAATTCGCCCAGCGCCATCACTTGTTGCGCCGGCGTACGCTGTATGCCGAGGTCGTTCAGATCGTCTTGGTCAAGGCTGGTCAGCACCGTCACCGCAACGAGTTTCGGCGCGGCGGGGCCGAAGGCCCGCGCGGCCTCGGCGGCGGCGCGCAGCATGGCGCGGCCGCCCGCGGCGTGTAGCGTGAGCATGAAAACATGGTGCTTCGCCGCCGACTGCACCGCGCGTTCAACCGTACGCGGAATATCGTGCAACTTGAGGTCAAGGAAGATTTTTTTGCCGAGTGCGGCAATCGGTTTGAGCACGTCCGGTCCTTCGGCGATGAAAAGCTCCAAGCCGACTTTGACGAATGGCACGTCGTCCGGCAATTTTTTGGCTGCGGCCACGGCGGCGGCGCCATCCGGCACATCCAGCGCAACGATCAGTTCCGATTTCATGAAAATTCCTTTGTGGCCCGCGATTAAACCAGTTCGGCCCTTCAGAAAAAAGACGAAACATGCGAATCGGCTGGCAATTTTTTCCAAACCTTGGAAAATCCCACCACGCGGTTTTCCAAGCCTTGGAAAACCGGCTTACGGGAGCAGAAACGATGGACACAAAAGAAGCTTTGAAAATTTTTACCGACACGCAGGCCTTGTTGCACGGCCATTTTGAACTGCGGTCGGGCTTGCATAGCGATCAGTATTTTCAATGTGCGCTGGTGTTGCAATATCCGCGCATCGCGGAACAACTCTGCGCGGCGGTGGTGGCTAAAATGCGCGCGCAACTCGGTGCGGGCGGCAAGGTGGATGCCGTGATTTCGCCGGCGTTGGGCGGTATTCCGGTGGGCCACGAGTTCGGGCGCGCCTTGGGTGTCCGCGCGATCTTTGCCGAGAAGGAACAGGGCAAGCTGGTGTTGCGGCGCGCGTTTCAGGTCAAACCCGGCGAGCGGTTTGTGATTGGCGAAGATGTGATCACGCGCGGTGGACGAGTGCAGGAGGTTGTGGATATCGTCACCGCGCGTGGCGGTGTGGTGGCGGCGATCGGCGTGCTGGTGGATCGCAGCGGCGGTACGGCCAAATTCGATGCGCCGGTGTTCAGCTTGGTGCAGATGACCCCGCAGACGTGGACGCCCGCCGAGTGCCCGCTCTGCAAGCAGGGTAGCAAGGCGATCCATCCGGGGAGTTGAAGCGAGCCGTCAGCTTTCAGCGGTCAGCAATCAGCAAAAAACAAACAGCCGGTTTTCCAAGTCCGCCTGAGGCGGGTAAACTTTGGGAAACCGGCTGTCGTGTTTCGTAGCGTGTGGATCAGCCTTCGGTGACGGGCGTCGTCATCTCGGCGACTTCGTCGGCGATATCCTGCGCGGTCTCGGTGGCGATTTCTTTGTGTTCCTTTGCCTCGTCTTCACCGTGGCCATACTGGC
This sequence comes from Verrucomicrobiota bacterium, assembly GCA_004321905.1. Lineage (GTDB taxonomy): Bacteria > Verrucomicrobiota > Kiritimatiellia > CAIQIC01 > CAIQIC01 > DP16D-bin41. The sequence goes on from SCQF01000024.1 coordinate 42,499, forward strand.
CATCGGCCCACGCGATGGAAATATCGGTCACACCGATGAACTCAAACGTGGCGCGTAACTCGCGGGTCAGGCCGTCGCGCGGATCCTCTTCCTTGAAATCGTCGGCGGAGGAAATCAACAAGACGACTTTTTGGAGGTGGTGCAATGGTTTGGCTCCGCCTTCTTCGAAGGCGAAGGTGCCGCCGGGGATGATGACTTGGTCGAGCCACGCCTTCATGATCGCGGGCATGGAATAATTCCACATCGGCATCGTGAGGACGAGCACGTCGGACTGTTTGAGTTGCTCCACCTGCTGGCGGGAGTAGGCGGTGGCGTTGTATTCGCCGGTGGTCGGCTTGTAACCGGGTTCGGTCAGCGGCTGCCAAACACAGCGGAAAGCCGGCAGGGTCAAAAAGGGCGGGGGACTTTGATAGAGGTCCACGTTGGTGACGTTGATATCGGGATTGCGCTCCGCCAGCCGCATAAAAAAGGCGGTGGCCAGTTGTTTCGAGACCGATTCTTGAACCGGCCGCGGATTCGCGCAAATGTGCAAAACGTTCATTTAAGCTCCTGTTGTTGGCGCGCAATGTTGCCGAAATTCGGAAAAATGTCACGCGTAAACTTGGTGCGACGCCTCATTTTTTACCGGCATCGAACAAGCCTTTGAGCGCTTTGCCTAATGGCTGGCCCACATCCTGCACCGTTCCTCCGACCTGCTTGACGCCACCGCCCGCCGCACCACCCAAATCTTTCCCTGTATTTAGCACACCGCCACCGAGGTTCAGCAGCGCATCGGGCGAACTCTTGAGGACGGCTTCCAGAAAGAGTTGTGTACCGATGCCGACCAGTTTGGCCTTGGTCACGTCGGTGAATTCGCGGTTGATGTTCATGACATATTTTTGTTCGCGTGGCTGGCCTTCGCCTTCCACATAGGTGCGGACATAAATCGTGCCGAGGCGGATGGCGAGGTGGTCAATGAGAAGTTTCTTGGCTGGTTTTTGTTCGGATGGCGCCGGCGGTTGTTGCGGCGCAGGCGCACCTGGTTGGGCGGGTGGTGTTTCGTGGTCTTGCCCGGCAAGACGCTTGAAGTTGATCTCACCATTGATTTTTTTGACGACGATGACGCTGGGCAGGTCAAGCGTTACTTCGCGCAGGCGGATTTCCTGCGCCGTAGTTCCGGCACGATCCAAAGACACTTTCAGCTTTTTGATTTCCAGTGCGCCTGGTTCCGGAAAGTCGGCGGGATTGGTCAGTTTGAGATCGTTGATCTCAAGGCCCGGCTGGAGTAGCGCAATATGCAACCCTTGCAAGGTGAGACCAAAGCCGGTTTTACCGGCGACGATTTTCTGCGCCGCATATTTTACGATGCCGTCGCGCGCCAACACCACGCCCACCACCAACACTACGAGCAGCAAAAACAACCCGCCGCCGATCTTTAGAAACCGCTTCATGATTTTTCCTCCGGTTAATTTACGCAAAGCTTACCGCTCCTGTGACGCTTTTCCAAGCCTTGGAAAAAGCAGACGACCAGTTTTCCGGGGTTTGGACAAGACACCGCGTTGAGGGCAACGCGCTCCACCGCGAAGCCTTTGGGTCACGCGTTGCTGAGATGGCCGGAGAAGTAGGCATCGTAGGCGGTCATATCCATCATGCCGTGGCCGGAGAGATTGAACAAGATCACCTTCTTCTCGCCGGTCTCGCGCGCCTTGATCGCCTCGTCAATCGTCGCCGCAATGGCATGCGAGGATTCCGGCGCGGGCACGATCCCTTCGGTGCGCGCGAACAGCGTCGCGCTTTCGAAGACCTTGAGCTGGTGATAGGCGACGGCTTCGATCAAGCCGAGTTTATAGAGATGGCTGACGGTTGGGGCCATACCGTGATAGCGCAGGCCGCCGGCGTGAATCTTCGGCGGCATGAAATCGTGGCCAAGCGTGTACATCATCATCAGCGGCGTCAGCCCTTCGGTGTCGCCGAAGTCATAACGCAGTTCGCCCTTGGTCATGGAAGGGCACGACGACGGCTCGACGGCGACGATACGCGTTTTCTTTTTGTTCACGATTTTCTCGCGGACGAACGGGAAGGCGATGCCGGCGAAGTTGCTGCCGCCGCCGACGCAGCCGATGACCACGTCGGGCCGCTCGCCGGCCATTTCCATTTGCTGGATACTTTCCAAGCCGATGACGGTCTGGTGCATACAGACATGGTTGAGCACGCTGCCGAGTGAATACTTGGTGCCGGGATTGTGAACGGTGTCCTCGATCGCTTCGCTGATCGCGATGCCGAGGCTGCCGGGGCAGTCCGGGTCGGCCTTGTGGACCTTGCGGCCATATTCCGTTTGGTCGCTGGGGCTGGGGTAGACGCTCGCGCCCCACGTCTGCATCATCATCTTGCGATAGGGCTTTTGGTGGAAGCTGACCTTGACCATGTAGACGCGACATTCGAGGCCGAAGAGTTGGCAGGCGAGCGCGAGCGAACTACCCCATTGGCCCGCGCCAGTTTCGGTGGCGAGGCGTTTGGTGCCGGCGACCTTGTTGTAGTAGGCCTGCGGAATCGCGGTGTTCGGCTTGTGGCTGCCTGCCGGGCTGACGCCTTCATATTTATAGTAGATGTGCGCCGGCGTCTTTAGGGCTTTCTCGAGACGGACGGCGCGCAGCAGCGGGGTGGGGCGCCAGAGCGCGTAGATGTCGCGCACTTCGTCGGGGATGGCGATGTGGCGCTCCGGACTCATCTCCTGCATGACGAGGTTTTCCGGGAAGATCGCGAGCATGTCTTGCAGCGAGACTGGTTGCTTCGTGCCGGGATGCAACGGCGGCGGCATCGGCTCGGGGAGGTCGGCGAGGATGTTGTACCACTGCATCGGGATGTCCGCCTGCGTCAGGTCGAACCGCGTTTTTTGCGACATGGTCATGCTCCTTTGCTTGGGGAAAGTGCGGCGAGGTTAGCGCAACGCCTGCGGGGCGTCAACGCGCGGCCGTGAATTTTCCAAGGCTTGGAAAACGCGCTTAGCGTGGCATGCAGCAACGGTGCCACAAGCTGCTGCCGAGGCCGATGAGCAGCAACGCAAGGCCGAGCGCGACGACCACTGCCGCGCCCGTTGGCAGGTCAAGTTGATAGGAAGCGCAAAGACCTGCGCCGCCCGCCAGCGCGGCGATGATCCAGCCGACGACGAGTTGCACGGCGAGCGCACGCACGAGCAGATTCGCGCAGACTGCGGGGATGATGAGGAAGGAGAAGGTCAGGAGGACGCCGAAGAGGTGCACGATGATCGTCACGACGACGCCGAACAGCGCGTAGAACAGGAAGTCCCACCACCAAACCTTCAGCCCCGCGGTCCGCGCGCCCGCGTGGTCGAACGAGAGCGCGAGAAACGGACGGCGGAAAAAATAGTGCAAGACTCCGACCAATGCAAAAGCAGCGCCGGCGATGACGATCTCCAACGGCTGGACGAGGAGCACATCGCCGACCAGTGTTTTGCGGAGTTCCTCGTTGCCTTCCGGGCTGCGGCTCAGGAGCAACAGTCCGGCGGCGGCCGCAACGACATAGACGATGCCGATGAGGGCCTCTTGGGGTACACGCCGCTCGCGCGGTCGGGTGAGCGTGAAGATGGCCGCGCCGACGATCGTGAAGGCGCCTGACCAGGCGAAGGTCTGCCAATCGTGCGATTCGTGTTGCATCAGGATGGCGACGCAGGTGCCGAGCGCCGCGACCTGGGCCAGCGCGAGGTCCACAAAGATAATCTCGCGCTTGATGATGTGTAGGCCAAAGTAGATCAAAATGCCGGGCAACACCAGGCAGGCGACCAGTGGCCAGAGCATGATTTGAAAGGCTTCGCTCATAGTCTCTCCTACTTGGCGGCCAAGGCCGCAACCAATGCATCCACGATTTTATCCAGCAAGGCAAGGTAATCGCCCGCCGTGCCTTTCAGCCCACCGGGGAACTGCGCGCATTCCACGATCTGGGCGCCGGTTGCCGCGGCCACGGCTGCGGCGGTGCGGCGGTTCTGGAAAGGCTCCATAATGATGGCCTTGACGTGCTCGCGCTTCATGGTTTCGATGACTTCCGCCAAATGTGCCGGCGAGGGCGGAATCCCTGGCTTGGGTTCGAGGAATATCTCGATCTTTAGGTCGAAGCAGTGTGCGAAGTAAGGCCACGATTTATGGAACGCCGCCACCTGCTGACCCGCGAATGGCGCCAGCTTCTGTTTCCACGCAGTCAGTTTCGTATCCAACTGCTGTAACCAATGCGTCAGGTTTTGTTGGTAGGTCGTTGCCTGCGCCGGGTCAATCGCGCTAAAACTTTCCGCGATTTTCTGTGCCGCGTGGCGTGCGTTCGACGGCGCGATCATGAAATGCGGATTGCCTTTGGCGTGTAGGTCGCCCTTGGAGCGGTCGAGTTCCGCCGGTACTTCGAGCAACGCAAGACCGTCGGAGACCGCGACATGGCCCGGCTGGCCAGCGGCGATCTTTGCATTGCGTGCGCCATCGAGTAACGGTGGCAACCAACCGATCTCCAGTTCCGCGCCGCCTTCGATCAGCACGTCGGCGCGGTTAAGTTTCACCATGTAGCTCGGCTTCGCGTCCACGAAGTGCGGGTCTTCGGTCGGCTTGGCGAGCACGGTCACGTTTACCAGGTCGCCACCAATGGCCTGTGCCAGTGCGCCGAAGTCGGCGGTGGTGGCGACGACGTTCAGCTTGGCCATGGCCGGCACAGCCGCGACGGACAACAAGATCAGCAGGAATGTTTTCAGGCTTTTCATGTTTCGATACTCCGATGCTTTTTGTTCTTTTGTGGGCGGGGCTTTCCGGCCCCGCGGTTTTGCTTGGGTGCGGTTGATTTCGCGGGGCTGGAAAGCCCCGCCCACAAAAGGGCCACCATTGTAGCCGTAGATTTTTTGGTCTCCCTCATCAACCATTCTCCCTCTGCCATCCAGCATGGTTCTTCAGAACTTGTGCGCGGCGTGCGCACCGATCATGAACTCTAATTGCGCCCAGACGGCCTGCTCGTCGCTGCTGACGGCAAAATGTGTGTAGTTATATTGCAGGCGCAGCTTGGCGAATTCGCTGAAGTAATAGGTGACGTTTGGCGAGATACGCTCAGCTTCGTCATGCGGGGTGTTGCCCTCGGTACTGGCACCGCTATTGCCGGTGACGTAGTCGCCGCGCAGACCGGCAACCCAGCCGCGCACGAAACCCCAGAGCACCTGCGAATAGAGACCCCAATCGCGCAGATGCTCCTCCGGCAGGCCGGCGCCGGGATCGGCAGCGGCGTCGAAGTTGCGCCATAGCACCTCGGTCTGCACTTTGACGAACGGCCAGCCATCGCCCGCGTTGGCGGGTTTCCATTTCCAGAAGGCATCAAGGCCATAGACTTGTGTGCGCGCGTGCGGCCCGGTGTCGTTGGGGCCGAGCGCCGCGGAGGCGCCGAGCATGAGTGTTTGTTCGTCGGTAAGATCGAATGCAGAGGTCAGCCGCGGCACGTAAAGCAGGTCGCCCAACCCACGTAGATCGCGCGCCGTCGTGGCGTGACCATAGAGGCGCGTGACGCCATTGGTGTCCGCATCGCCCAGATTGCGGAAACTGAAAGCATCACCACCTTGGCCGTTATAAACACCGAGCAAGGCTTCGGCGTAAAACGGCGTCGGCGCGAGCCAGGAGAGTCGCGCACCGTTTTGGCGGAGACCATCACTGCCGAACATGCGGTTCAGGACCAGCGGCTGGTCCACAAAATCCCACGCGTGCGGATGCTGGTTGTTCTGGCGTCCGAATTCGGTAAAATAACGGCCCGCCTTAAGTTGAAAATCGCCCGGCAATGCCGTGGATTGCGCGTAGGCTTCCTCCAACTCCAGCGCGGTGGATTCATCCGGTGCCGTCTTGAAGACGATGTTGGCAAACGCCTTGAAAAACGGGTCCACGGCGCCATCGAGCGAGAGCTCGGCGTTGCGGATCGAAAAACCGCGTTGCGACGGATCGTGATCGCCCGGCTGGATACTTGATACATCTGGCGTGGTACTCCAGCCGGCGTTGAGCAGCACATCGAAGCCGGCATTCATATAAGCACGGCCTGACGAAATGACCGGTGCGGCGGGTGCGGTTGCGCTCTGCTCCCGCACCTGTTTTTCCAACGCGTCGGTGCGTAGCTTGAGTTCCGAGATTTCCTTGAGGGCGTTGCTCAAGGTGTTATCCGCAGGCAGGTTCTCTGCATGGATTAAAGTCGCCGCTGCGGAAAAGGCAACTCCCCATAAAATTCTCCGATTCATTACTTCCTCCACCCCTTGGTCGAATCAACGTCAAACGGGCCCGGTAGCCGGGCGATCATTACACGACGACGTCAGTCAACGGCGGACCGCGCGGTGGATGCGCGGCCTGGAAGCGTGGAGTCGGGAAGCGCATTCCATTAAAAAAGAAAGGGCCTACAGCCACACCTATCGGAATCGGCACTATGTGTGTGGGTGATTCCACGATGGATGTGGAGGCCAACTGGCATAGCGCACAGGGGCTGCTCGTGTGATCATGCGCAGCACACTGCGTTTGATGCACGACCGGCACCAGCCAGACACACAACCAGAGCACGGCGAGCAAGCTCGCCCTGCGACGCAGCCAGAAAAAGGCGCCATGCATGCGGGCACTTAACCATAAGAAGCCAAGGGTGTCAAATAGCGGACGGATTTTTTGGCGTGCATTAAGGAACGGTTTGTGACACATAAACCGGCCATGAAAACATTGCGCAAACTACTCGGCTATGATGATAAATTTTTTGACCTGCTCGAAGCCAGCGCCATTGAGGCGCAGGGCAGCGTCCAATTGCTCACGGAGTTGCTCCGCGATACCACCAAATGTCCGACGATGGACGCTTTCGTTCAAACGCGGCGCAAAGACAAGCGTATTACTGAAGAGATTACCGAAGAATTGTGCAAAACATTTGTCACTCCGTTGGAGCGCGAAGATATTGAAGCGCTTTCGTTCGCGCTTTACAAGATTCCGAAAACGGCGGAAAAATTCAGCGAGAAATTCATCCTTTGTCGCGAGGCCCTCGGCGGGGTGGATTTTTCGCGACAGTTGGCGTTGTTGGAACAGGCTTCCGCGATCATCGTCCAGATGGTGCGTCAATTGCGTGGGCGCAAACATCTGGACGCCCTTAAGGATCAAAATAGCCGCATGCACTATCTGGAGGGCGAGGCCGATAAGCTCATGCTGGAACTCATCCGGGAACTCTATAGCGGCAAACATGATCCGTTGCGCGTCATTATCAACATGGATCTCTATGAAACACTGGAAAAAATTATTGATCGCTGTCGCGACGCCGGCAACGTCATCTTCCAAATTGTGTTGAAATATTCCTGACCGGGTGCACCATGCTTTTTCTGATTTTGGGCGTCATTCTGGTCGCGCTGGTGTTCGAGTACATCAATGGTTTTCACGACACAGCGAATTCCATTGCCACGACCGTCTCCACCAAGGTGCTGACACCGCGCCAGGCCATCGTTTGGGCGGCCTCCTTCAACTTGATCGGTGCGTTGTGGGGTACGGCGGTCGCTACGACCATTGGCAAGGGATTGGTGGATACGCAATTCGTCACGACGCAGACCATTCTCAGTGCCTTGTTGGCGGCGATTGTCTGGAATCTGTTGACCTGGTGGCTCGGTCTGCCCTCCAGTTCCAGTCATGCGCTCATTGGGGGGTTGTGCGGTGGCACGCTGGCCAGCGCTCACGGCCAATGGTCGGTCATTCACTGGTCGCTCATAAATCCGGTGACACACGCGGCGGAAGGCTTGTGGCCCAAGGTCGTTCTGCCCATGTTCACCTCTCCGGTGCTGGGCATCATCCTTGGTTTTTTGATTATGGGCCTGCTCACGTTGCTGATCCACAGTTGGCGTCCACGCCTCATCAATACCGTCTTCGGCAAGTTGCAGATTGTCAGCGCTGGCGTCATGGGCTTCAGCCACGGCACCAACGACGCGCAAAAGACCATGGGCATCATCGCCCTCATTCTGTTCAGTGCCACCAAGACCAACGCCTTGGCGCAGCTTCCCTCATGGTTGCAATTCCTCTATACGCCCGAATTCAAAGTGGCCCTCTGGGTCAAAGTTACTTGCGCCTTGACGATGGCGGCCGGTACGGCGGCGGGCGGCTGGCGGATCATTCGCACGCTCGGCCATAAAATGGTCCGCTTGCAGCCCGTGCATGGGTTTGCCGCGGAAACGACCGCCGCCTCCATCATTTTGCTGGCGAGTAACTGGGGTATTCCGGTCTCCACGACGCACGTCATCTCCGCCTCCATCATGGGGGTCGGCGCCACCAAACGCTTAAGTGCCGTCAAGTGGGGTATTGTTGGGCGCATGGTCTGGGCGTGGGTGCTGACGATCCCCGTCACGGCCGTGCTGGCCTATTGGGTCGAGCGTGTGTTGTTGCTCCTGCCGTAGCGTATGTTTTTCCAAGGCTTGGAAAAACACATGTCCCCGTTTTCCAATCCTTGGGAAAGCCGGCCGATGGCGGCAATTTGCGGCACGCGTTTGAACTCCATTCCACGTTGGTGCAAGGTGGCCGGCGGGAGCCGTCGTGCCGTTCCGCACTTGCCAGCCGCCAACCAACGCGGCAAACTACCGCCCGTTTTTACTTTTTAAGGAGAATGCGATGGCGAAGCCTGTGGCAGTCAATCGGACGAAGGAATGGAAGCAGTTGCAGCGGCATTTTACGGAAATGGAAGATGTGCACCTGCGGATGCTCTTTGCGGAAGGTTCGCAACGCGCGGCGCGCTTTACGCTGCAAGCGGGTGATCTTCGCCTTGATTACTCGAAGAATCGGATCACGGCGGAAACGATGAAACTGCTGCTCGCGCTGGCACAGCGGCGGAAACTCACCACGGCCATTGCCGCGATGTTTTCCGGACAGAAAATCAACCGCACGGAGAATCGCGCCGTGTTGCACATCGCACTCCGTAATCGCGCGAACCGTCCAATTTTGGTGGATGGACAGGACGTGATGCCGGAGGTCAACGCGGTATTGGAGCGGATGCGCGCGTTTGCGCGGCGCGTGCGCTCCGGCGAATGGCGCGGGTTCACCGGTCAGCCCATCCGCAACATCGTCAACCTCGGCATCGGCGGCAGCGATTTGGGACCGGTGATGGCCTATGAAGCGCTCAAACCCTATAGCGATCGGCGGCTGACCGTGCGCTTCGTCTCCAACGTGGATGGTACGCACTTGGCCGAGGCCGTGCGCGACCTCAATCCGGCGGAGACGTTGTTCATCGTCGCCTCCAAAACCTTCACGACGCAGGAAACGATGACCAACGCACAGAGTGCGCGCGACTGGCTACTCAAAACGCTGGGCGATGCCAGGGCCGTGCGCAATCACTTCGTCGCCGTTTCGACCAACGCCAAGAAAGTTGCCGAATTCGGCATTGATGTGGAAAATATGTTCGGCTTCTGGGACTGGGTTGGCGGACGCTACAGCCTGTGCTCGGCCATCGGCCTGCCGTTGATGCTTGCCATCGGCGGAGAAAATTTTGACGCGATGCTCGACGGCTTCCATGCGATGGATCGGCATTTTGCCGAGGCGCCACTAGAGCAAAACATGCCGGTGATCCTCGGCTTGCTCGGCATCTGGTATAACAATTTCTTCGGCGCGCAGAGCCACGCGATTTTGCCCTATGACCAATATTTGAGTCGCTTCGCCGCTTACTTCCAGCAGGGCGACATGGAGAGCAACGGCAAGTATGTGGATCAGCAGGGCAGGCGCGTCTGTTGGCAAACCGGGCCGGTGATCTGGGGCGAGCCGGGCACCAACGGCCAACACGCCTTCTATCAACTCATCCATCAGGGCACCAAGCTGATCCCGTGCGACTTCATCGGTTTCTGCCGCTCGCATAATCCGATCAGCGATCACCACGACAAGTTGATGGCCAATTTCTTCGCGCAGACGGAAGCCCTCGCTTTGGGTAAAACGGCTGACGAAGTTGTCGCCGAAGGCACGAAGCCGGAGTTGGTGCCACATCGCGTTTTTGAGGGTAATCGGCCGACGAACAGCATCATGGCGCAAGAGCTGACGCCGGGCGTGCTCGGTCAACTGATCGCGCTCTATGAACACAAGATTTTCGTTCAAGGTGTGATCTGGGACATCTTCAGCTTCGATCAATGGGGCGTGGAACTTGGCAAGCAACTCGCTGCGCGAATTTTGCCGGAGCTACAGACCACCACCGCGCCGCTGAATCACGACGCTTCCACCAACGCGCTCATCAACTTCTATCGCGCCAACCGACGTAGTTGAGCGTCCAAGTTTCCAAGGCTTGGAAAGAACAGGATTTATTTTTCAAGCCTTGGAAAACAAATCACCGAGCCTTGCGTTCTATTCGTGCGCATGAGTAAAGGAGCATACCAATGAAGAAGAGCGGATTTTGTCTGGTACTGGTCACGGTGAGTCTGTGTTGGTCGGGAGCGCAGGCCGAAGACGCGCTGTGGACTGCGTTTGTGAACCCGCCGGCGGAGGCGAAACCGTTTGTGCGCTGGTGGTGGAACGGCAACTGCGTCACCTCGAACGAGATCGTGCGCGAGATTGGCGTGTTGCGTGCGGCAGGCATCGGCGGTTTTGAAATCAATCCCATCGCGTTGCCGGTTGCGCAGCCGCCGGCTGGGGTGCGTGAGCTGGAATGGCTTAGCCCGGAATGGAACCAGCTGGTGCGTGTGGCCGTGGACGAAGCCAGGCGTAACGGCATGATTGCCGACTTGATCGTTGGCTCCGGCTGGCCATTCGGTGGCGAGTTCCTCAAGCCGGGCGAAATGACGCAACGCCTCGATGTAAAGCGTATCCCCATTACCGGGCCGTGTATTTTCCGGCGGAAGGTGGCCGAACTCTTGGTAAAGACGAAAGCCGGCCACGAGCCAGAGCGGGCGGGCAAGTCGCCGCCGCGGATTGTGTTTGTGCGCTTCGTCCCGGCGACCATCATCAACGTTACGCAGAGCGTTGCGCTGGATAATCGTGTTGACGCCGATGGGTTGCTGACGGTTGATGTGCCCGCCGGTCGCCATGAAGTGCAAGTTGGCCTTGTGGAAGAGGGCCATGTCGCGGTGTCGCATGGCGCGCCGGGGGCCAAAGGTCCCGTGCTGGATCATTATAATGAGTCGGTGGTGACTGCTTATTTGAAACGGATGTCGGACGGCCTGAGTCCTGAACTCGGCGGAAAACTGGGGCCGCTAGTGCGGGCGATCTTTTGTGACAGCATTGAGCTATCGCGCGCCAACTGGACCAGCGATTTTGTCACGCAATTTCAAAAGCGGCGCGGCTATGACGTGACGCCTTATTTGCCCTACAGCGTGCCTTTTCCCAAGCTGGGCGAGGCGGTACACGACGATTCGCCGTGGGGCGACACGGTGCGGCGTGCGCGTTATGACTTTGCGCGCACTGTGGTGGAATTATATCAGGAACGTTTCATCCAGCCTTTCGTAGCCTGGTGCCATGCGAACGGGGTGCTTTGCCGCTATCAAAATTATGGCTATCCGTGGTTCCTCGGCTTGTTGGATGGCTATCTACAGCCCGACATCCCCGAAAGCAACAACTGGCTTTTCTCGGATCCCGATCAGCACGGGTTCCTTGTCTGGACAAAATATGCAGCGTCGGGTGGGCATCTGGCGAACCGGCGGATCATCAGCACCGAAGCCCACACCAATACGCGCGGAGTTTTCAAAACACCACTGGAAATGATCAAGGCGGCGGACGATTTCAACTTCGTGATGGGTATCAATCATTCCGTGTTACACGGCTTCAACTATTCGCCGCCGGAAGCGGGCTTCCCCGGCTGGGTGCGTTACGGCACCTATTTCAGCGAGCAAAACACGTGGTGGCCGCAGTTTAGGTGGTGGACGGCCTACAACGCGCGACTCTCGGCAGTCTTTCAAGCGACGCGACCCGCCGTGCGTGTGGCGATCCTCGGCCCCGAAGCCGATATTTGGAGCGATTACGGTTTGGAGCGCGATCCTTTCCAGCAGGAGCCATGGTACGTGAACCAACTTTGGAAGGCGTTGAACTGCTGCGGCAGCAACCCGGACTATGTGAGCGAAAAAGTGGTGCAGGAGTCGTCCTTTGCCAAGGGCCAGTTGTGCTATGGCCCGATGACCTACGACGCACTGATCGTCGCCGGCGTCCATTCGCTCCAGCCCGCCACGGCGCAAGCTTTGAATAAATTCGCCCTAGCCGGCGGACGTGTTGTGTTTGCCGGTGCCGTGCCGCACCGCGCGCCATCGTTGCGCGATGTCGGCGCGGGCGATGCTTCTGTGCAACAAGCAATGCAGGCGATGTTGGATCGTGAGCTTGACCACGACGATGCCAATGTGATCCGTCGTGACCTGCCCGCCAATCATAATGACCTGATTGCGTGGGCCAATAAGTTGCTCACCGATTTGGATATCAAGCGCTCCGTCAAATTTGCCGAACCCAATGCAAATATCTTCTCGCTGCAGGCCCGCGCTGAGCAGCGTGATCTGTTTTTCCTGATCAACACCAATGCGACCCAAGCCGCAACCTGTCGCGCCACATTCCAAGTGCAAGGTCAGACGGCTTGGCGTTGGAATCCGGAGCAGGGTACGCGTGAACTCTTTGCCGCCAAGGTGACTGGCCCGCTCACGATCGAATTGCAGCCACTGGAATCCATGTTGCTCGTTTTCGAGAACGACGCAACATCGGCTTCCGTGACGGCACCGCCGCGGTGTGACGACGCGCACGCTTGGCCGCTGGCCGATGCGTGGCAGGCGGAGTTTCATCCGAAGCAGGGCGGCATTTTCACTCGCGAGAATCTAAAGCTCGGCGACCTTGGGCGCTCCAGTGATCCCGCACTCAAAAATTTTGCGGGTACGGTCATCTATCGCCAAACCTTCGACCTCGTCGCCGCCGTGCGCGCCACGTTTCTGGACCTCGGCATCGTTCACGGGAATTCGGAGGTGGTGCTCAACGGTCAATCGTTGGGTGTGCGCTGGTACGGGCGGCACCTTTTTGCCACGGCGGGCGCGGCGCGTAGCGGTGCCAATACGCTCGAAATCCGCGTGACGGTGCCGCTGTTCAACTACGTCCGCACGCTCAAGGACAATCCGACCGCAAGAGAATGGACGCGCGGGGCCAAAGATTCGATTCCGACCGGTCTGGTTGGCCCGGTGCGCTGTGCGCCAGCATTCAAATAAGGACGTTTGGAAACCAGCAGTCAAACCTCGTCGCCAAAGCTCGTGCCAACCGCGCGCGCGGCCAGAATGAGTTGGTGATCCGGCGGCACGGTGCGTAGTTGCGCGATCGCTTCCTTGATCGGTACGGAGATGATCTGGTTGTTACGCAGCGCGGCCATCACGCCGAATTCGCCGCGGCACGCGCAGTGCGCCGCGTGAACGCCGAGACGCGTCGCCAGCACGCGGTCGAACGCGGTCGGCGAGCCGCCGCGTTGCAAATGGCCGAGCACGGTGACGCGCGTCTCCAGGCCGGTGCCGGCCTCGATCTGGCGCGCAACTTCGTTGCCGATACCGCCGAGCTGCTTGGCGTCGGTGCGTTTGATGTCGAGCGCTTTGACGACTTCGGCGCCGCCGGGCAGCTTTGCGCCTTCGGCCACGCAGACGAGGCTGAAACGTTTGCCGTGCGTCGCCCGCTCGTTGACTTTGCGATAGACCGCTTCCCATGTGAACGGAATTTCCGGCAGTAGAATCACGTCGGTGCCGCCGGAGACGCCGCCGGTAAGCGCAATCCAGCCCGCGTAGCGACCCATGACTTCGATCACCATGACGCGGTGGTGCGAGGAGGCCGTGGTGTGCAGGCGGTCGAGCGCCTCGCATACGACGGAGACGGCGGTGTCGAAGCCGAAGGTCACATCGGTGGCGGCGAGATCGTTATCAATCGTCTTGGGCACACCAACCATTTTTACGCCCAAACCGCAAAATTTATCGGCGATGTGCATCGTGCCATCGCCGCCCACGGCGACGAGCGCATTCAAACCCCACTGCGTAATATTATGGAGAGCCTTGAACGAGGTGTCCTGAATTTCGATTTTGCCGGGTGCGACTTCGACGGGATAGTGCCACGGATCGCCCTTGTTCGAGGTGCCGAGGATCGTCCCGCCCAGACTCAAAATACCGGAGACTTCGCGGTTGGTCAGTTCACGCATCCGGCCTTCGACCAAACCTTCAAAACCATCTTCGATGCCGATGACCGTGGCGTCATAGTCATCCATCGCGGTTTTGGCCACGGCGCGAATGACGGCGTTCAGGCCGGGGCAGTCGCCGCCGCCAGTCAGCAGGCCGATGCGTTGCGGAGTATGGGTTGTCGTATTCATGCGTATGTCCACCGAGCGGGTTGGACTCTACGCAAACGGGATAGATTGGCCAAGGTTATAAAATGCGATCACGGCCAGGACTTCAGCATTTTCCCCTTGGCATCTTTGAGTTGCAGTCCTTCGATGCATGCGTTGCCGGGGCCGGCGCGGAACGGTCGGGGTGCTGGCGACGGGCGCATACTCTTTGGCCAGCGCAGGGAGTACATTCTTCGTCATGTCATACCATTGACTGGCCATCCGGGTTACGATGTCGGGATGTTGCGCGGCGAGGTCGTGCAACTCCGTTCGATCCATGGCGATGTTATAAAGTTCCCACGGATCACGCTGGAAACTGACCAGTTTCCAAGAATGAAACGCCGGGTTCCCCGTGGCTTGTCGCGGGGTGTTTCACGGCTTGGAAAACCAACGCCGCGTTGTTTCGTCGTATCATAATCGGCAGCACCCGCAAACAGAACGGAAAACGAGTGTATGGCGCGTCCATTCCATCGCTTGGGCCAAGTTGGTGGGTGCGGCGATCACGCCCAAGTTGAAGGCCGCCGCCGCGTTGGAAGGATCGCAGCGCAACGCTTCTAAAAAGGCCGCGCGTGCTTCCGTCGGTTTTTGCTCGCCCAGCAACATGCCGAGGTTGAGGTGCACCGCCACGTTGCTGGGGGCAGCGGTGGCGGCCTGACGTAAAAGACGCTCCGCCTCAATATTGGCGCCCAGCGAATTTTGCAACAACGCCAAATTGACCAAGGCCGGCACAAAATCTGGTCGGAGATGCAACGCCGTGTGATAGTCCGCCAGTGCGTTGGTCGCGCCTTATAGTTTTGATTGGGAAATCCTGTGAATCATGTAAATCCTGTCAAAAAAATTCTTGTCTTAAACAATCCGCTTGCCTATCCAACCCGACTTATTAAAGTGGCCGCGACTTTTTACCCACACATGGAGCAGCAGAGATGGCGATCAACGGCAAACTCAACATCATCGCGGAGAAGATCAACGACTCCGTCCCTTCGACGCACGAACTCTTTGAAAAAGGCGATATGGCGGCGATCATCAACCTCGCCGTGGAACAGGCCGCCGGCGCGACCTATATTGACGTGAACATCGGCCCGCGCGACCCGGCGTTGATCGAAGAACTTGTCCGCGTAATTCAATCCAAAGTCAACGTGCCGCTTTCGATTGATACGCCGTCCGCTGCCATCGCCGAGCGTGCCCTCAAAGTCTATGACCCCGCCAAGGCTGGCGGCCGGAAGCCACTGCTCAATTCCATCAGCCTCGGCCGCTTGGAGATGTTCGATCTGCTCAAAATCCAGCCGTGCAAACTGATCCTGATGGCGAGCGAGCGGCATCTGAACGGCGCGACGGCGCAGAACGCCACCGCCGAGGACGTCCACGAAGCGGCGCGGCAGATGCTGGCCCACGCCAAGAAGCACGGGCTGACGAACGACGACATGATCTTCGACTCCACCATCGCCCCCATCGGCAGCGACTATCAGGGCCTCACGAAGATGACGGTCAACGGCATCGGCCTGATCGGCAGCGACCCGCAGTTCAAGGGTTGCCATATGTCGGTGGGCCTCTCGAACTTCACGGTGCAACTGCCGAGCAAAACCCAATCCGGCGCGCTGGTGAAGACGCCGCTGGAGAACGCCTTCCTGACGCTGGCCGTGCCGCGTGGACTGGATTACTGCGTCGGCAACACCAAGAAAAAATATGAATTTCTCCAGCCCGATCATCCCGCAATGCAAACCCTCAGCGCCGTAATGAAACTGGAGGGCTACGACATCCTCATGCGTGTGCAGGATTTCTATAACAACTGAGGCAATCTAGGTGTGCAAAGGGTGAGCAGCTGAGCGGTGGCCGCCCAGCCGCTCAAGACATATCAGTTAATCCCGTGCCCAATGAATAGGTTCATCCCAAGGTCTGGAAGGGTTGCATCACAGCCTGCTTTTCCGCTGACAATTTCTACATCCCCCCGGCATTTTTGAAGGCAAACAGGGTAGGGCGGCACAGCCTGTGCCGCCGCGAGCCGGTTGGTCATTCTTACCGCCTAAAATCGGCATGGATTGTGCTGCAAAAGAATCTCTAAAAGTTACGAACGAGGTTATCTTGTCAGCCCAAAGGAGTGTACGCCAGCAGCGGGGGGGGGGCAACGGAATGAGGATCTGGTGTGACCGGGAAATTGTCAGCCGTTGAGTTTGATCCACGCGCTGGACGTGGAAAGGTTGCGCCATGAAACGGCAGTCATACGGATTCACCCTCGGTGAAATCATGATTGTCGTGGCGGTCATCGCTTTGCTCGCAACAATCGCTGTGCCAGCCTTCATGAATGCGCGTACGAAAGCCATTCAGAACTCATGCTATAACAATCTGCGTTTGATTGACGATGCGAAAGAACAATATGAGGTGGAGCATTCCAATGTGGTGCCCGGTGCGCTCACGGATTTGGTCGGTACGAGCGCCTACCTCAAGGCTGCGCCGCTGTGCAAGGGTGGTGGCACGTATCTGCTGAATGAATTTGGCGCGAAGCCATCCTGCGTCATCCACGGTACCGTGCCC
>SCQF01000025.1 GCA_004321905.1 Verrucomicrobiota bacterium
GGAAGGTGTTCGTGGCGGCCGTGAAATTCAACGTCAGGTTGCCCGCGTTAGTGATCGCCCCCTTGCTCCCATCCAACCCCGCCAACGTCTGGTTTTTGCCGTTGAGATCCACGGTGCCGACGCTATCCACATAGAGCGTCGTCGTGGTGGGCAAGGCATTGTCCACACCCAATTGCAGCACGCCGTTGCTGACCGTCGTGCCACCACTGTAGGTATTTGCTCCGGAGAGCGTCAACATACCTGTGCCAGTCTTGATCAAACTGCCGCCTTGACTCAACACCCCGCTATAGGTCGTATTGCTGGTATTACCGCCGACCGTCAGAGAAATAGTCGCACCACCATCATTGGTCAACGCAATGTTGGAACTGCCGGCCAAACCACCCAACGCGTAGGCGGTGCTGTTGCTACTGAACACAAACGTGCCGGCGGAGTATCGCAGCGTGCTGTTCTGGAGAGCCAACGCGTTGGCTACGCGCAAGGTACCCAAGCTGATAGTCGTATCACCGCTATAGGTGTTCGCACCGGAAAGGGTCAAATTCGTCACACCTGCCTTGGTCAGGCCGCCTGCGCCAGAGACAACACCTGAAAACAGCGCCGGCTGCGTTACCGTTATCGTCCGCGTGGCCGAACCGAGATCCACGGCACCGCTCCAACTGAGCCCGTCGGAGCCAAGTGTTCCTATTGAAAAATTACCACCTATAACAAGATTGTTGGTGACGGTCATCGCCCCCCCCCCGGAATGCTTAAACGTACCACCATTGATCGTAACAGCACCCGCGCCGAACCCATTGGTGCCACCGAGGCTAAACCGGACGGTTCCCGCATTAAGCACAAACCCACCGGTAAAGGTGCTACCAAATAGACCATCCGGAGACCATTCTCCCGTTCCGTTTTTAACAACCTTTAACTTCCCCCCAAGAGATCCATCCGAAAGAGAGCCCGTTACTCTGTTTTGAAATGCGGCGGCGTCCGCCGCACTCACACCATCCAGATTGAGCGTGGTGGTATTCCCCACCGTGGCGTTACCCGTGATAGAACCAGAGATCGAGAGCGTCGCTCCTTGATTTCCATTCCAATCATTGCGGATCGTGGCCGAGCCGCTATTACCCATGATTGTGATAGGTGTGCTAATCGTGGTCGCATTAGTACCGGAGGTGCCAAGGACTTGGATAACACCGCCATCGCTTAGCAGAAAACTACCGCCACTAAGCGTATAGCCGTTCGCCGCGACGTTACTCACATTCCCAAACGTCAGGCCACCGATATTACGGTTGGCATCCACGGTGACCGTGCGATTCGCGGTGAGACCAAGGGAAAAGGTGGCGACGTCCGTGCTATTACTATTACCCACACCCGCAGCGTTACCGGGAACGTTTCCGCCGAGCCAGTTCCCGGCCGTAATCCATGTACCGGCCGCATCCACATTCCAGCTATCGCTGGCCGCCTGCGCCCTTGGCGGCAGCAGCCATGCGGCCATAAGGGCCAGGCATAAAGTGGAGCTGTTTTTCGAGAACCATCCGGCGTGATGCTTTGGGATCATCTTGTCATTCCTTTTTTCACCCACACCACCCAATCCAGTATCCTTCCGCCACACGGCGAAGATATTATCGAACACGAGTAAAACATCCTCACCGGGGATCGTCAACACTTTTTTTACCTTTTTAGGGGCCGTTTTTCGGCGGCGGAGCGGGATTTTTAACCACGAAAAACACGAAAGCGCGCGCAAGCGGAGGGAAGAATTCTAGACGGGATAATATCAGAATGTACGGGAGGGGCGTCGGCCCGCCGCGGGCGCCTCGTCCTTCGCGCGAACCCTGCCGCCGCAGAGGCGGAAAATACTTAGCCACGGATGGGCGCGGATTTTCACGGATTGAAAAAAATGGTTAAATTTCACCACGAAGGGCACGAAATTCACGAAGGAAGCCGCAGCTGGCCAAGCCGCCGGAAAGAGCGTCACAGATGAATACAGCTTTCCACAGATGAAAAACGAACTGCCAAGATGCCAAGGTCGCCAAGTACACTTTTCTTACTTCGTGCGCTTCGTGGTGAAAATTCTTCCATCCATGAAGATCCGCGTGCCCGGCGTAGTCCGACGAAGCCGGGTGTTCAGCGGTGGCCAAAAAACTATTCAGGGAGGCGTTCGGTGGTGATGAGGACGGTGTTCTTTTTACCGTCACACACCACATCCACGCGTAGCGCCTCACCAACGCCACACACGCAGGAATATCTCCTGCGCCACGTCTTCCGCTTCGGTATAAGCGCCCGGTCGCCGAAAAAGTTCACCCGCGCGTCTTGATGCCGCCAAATTAGCAGTTGGGGTATCGCCCAGACGAACGCGCCGCATAAGCGCGAAATCGCCGGGGCACTGGACATCGGGATGTAGACCGTGGCCACCTAGGTCCATCGCATCTACGAGAAACTCCACGACCGCAACCGCCGCGGCATCATCGCGCACTATAAAGAGGCCCGTGGCGGAAAATAAGCGGACACTTCCAAGCCTTGGAAAAACCACGGTTTCCGTTTTCCAAGCTTTGGAAAACTTACCCCGGCCGCGCGGAATCGGGAAACAGAAAATCCAAAAAATGCTCCGCGACCTCGGCGCCTTCCGGCGGCGAAATCGCCAAATCCGGACTGACCTCGATGATCCAAAAAACTTTGCGCCGGTGATCCACCAGAAAATCAACGCCCGCCACCGGCAAGTTCAACAACCGCGTCACGCGCTGTGCCGCGCGCACCAGCCGCAGACTGACTTCGCGCGTGATGACCGTCGCATCGCCACCCGTGTGATAATTGGAGGTCAACCGGACTTGTACGCGCTGCCCGGCGCGCGGCACCTCGTCGAGCCGCCGCCCAAGACGCGCCAGCTCGCGACGCGTTTCAGCATCAAGCGGAATCTGATGACTTGAATCTTCGCGCCGGGCCGTCCGATTTTTTTGGCGGATGAGCTGGAGAAGGTTGCTCCGGCCATCACCCCGCACCACGGCCGGCGTGCGGCGGATCGCGGCCACATATTTCCCGCCGACCACAATCAGCCGCTGATCTTCGCCGCGAACGCATTGCTCGATCACGATGTCCGCCTCATAACGCTGCGCGGCGCGCACGGCGGCGCGTAATTCTGCCGGTGTGCGCACGTCCACCGCCACGCCGCGTCCACCCCATTGCATACAAGGTTTGACGACGAGGGAACCGTGACGGTTGAGAAATTCCTCGGCGGCCGGAAAACCGGAAAACTTGAGTTGAGCGGGGACGGGCAGGCCGTGACGACGCAAAAAACGATTGGCGGCGTGTTTGTGGTTCGCCAGAAAAAACGTCGCCGCGCCGGTGCGATCGGTCAACGCGTTATAACAACGCACTGCGGCGCGTCCATGCCGCAACTCGAAGATCGGCTGGCTGGGATCAAGCACCGCGACGCGCACGCCGCGGGCACGGGCGGCGCGCGTGATGGTGGTGGTATAGACCGCGTTCATGCCACCGGCGACGTCACGCACCCGCGCCGGTTTTTTTGATGCGCTCGGTCTTGGGCGTCTGCGTGGGCGGCGGCAACGGCTGGCCGATGTCGTTGACGATCTCGCGCAGGATCGTGCTATAGCCCTTGCCGGCGACGATCTCCTGCTCGGTTTGCTGGATGATGGTTTCGGTGCCGGGCCGGTTGTCGGACTCGAACGTGAACAGCACCGCGCCGACGCGAATCCGGTCGCCCGCTTGCAATTTGACCACATCCACCGGATCGCCGTTGACCAGCGTGCCGTTACGACTTTTGAGGTCTTTGAGATAATAGGCGCCGTCCCACAAGCGGATGCCGCAGTGGATACGGGAAACCTTTTCGTCGTTAATGACCACATCGGCCTCGTGCCCGCGACCGATGGTGATGGGCTGATCGCCGAGCTTGAGCACCGCCATTTTCCCATCGGGCTTCGGAAAGGTCAGACGCATAATTTTGTTCCCTCGCGCTCGCTGGCATTCTAACGCCGCAACCATCGAACGCAAGCGCAGATTTCGCCGGCCTTGGTTTTCCGGCGCGCGGGCGCGCCGGCTCCCGCAAGCCCTATAACGCGCCACGCTGGAGCAAGCCACGGAAATGCTCGATGGTCCTAGCCAACCCCTCGTCCAAGCTGACGTGGGGTTCCCAGCCGAGCAGTTGACGCGCGAGCGTGATGTTGGGTTGCCGGACCTTCGGATCGTCCACCGGGAGCGGCTTCTGAATGATCGGCGCCGTACTCCCACAGAGTGTGCGAATTTTCTCTGCGAAGGTTTTGACGGTCATCTCCTGCGGATTACCGATATTCACCGGCTCATGATAGTCGCTCATCGCCAGCTTGAAGATGCCGGCGATCAGGTCGGCCACATAGCAAAAACTACGCGTCTGGGAACCATCGCCAAACACCGTGATCGGCTCGTTCTTGAGCGCCTGCGAGAAAAAGGCCGGCACCACGCGACCGTCGCGCGGGCGCATGCGCGGGCCGTAGGTATTGAAGATGCGGACGATGTGGGTGTTCACGCCGTGATAGCGGTGATAGGCCATCGTCATCGCCTCGGCGAAGCGCTTGGCTTCGTCATAGACCCCGCGCGGCCCGATCGGATTGACGTTGCCCCAGTAGCTCTCCGGTTGCGGATGCACCAGCGGATCGCCATAAACCTCTGAAGTGGAGGCGAGCAAAAACCCAGCCCTTTTCGCCTTGGCCAAGCCCAATGCCTTATGCGTACCGAGCGCGCCGACCTTGAGCGTCTGGATCGGCAATTCAAGATAGTCAATCGGACTGGCGGGCGAGGCAAAGTGAAAAATGAAATTCACCGGCCCGGGCAGATGGAGATATTCCGTTACATCCTGCTTGATGAATTTGAACCGGTCGTTGGCGGCCAAATGCTCGATATTGGCCAGATTACCGGTCAGAAGATTATCCAGGCAGATCACGCGATGGCCCTGCGCCAGCAGATAATCGCACAGGTGCGACCCCAGAAAACCCGCGCCGCCGGTGACCACCACAACGAAGTCTTTTTTCTCGCTCATGGTTGTTGCTCCATACACATCTTGGCAAAACCACTACGTGAAAACCACGAAAATCAGAAATTTTAGCCGCAGATCAACACCGATAAGCACGGATAGGAAATGGCTTTGATCGGCGTAAATCTGCGCTCATCCGCGGTTAAAGGCTGCGTCTTTTCCAGTGGTTCTGCTATAAATCCTTCATGACGGACGCCATCCAAACCATCACCAGCTTGCAGAATCCACGCGTGAAGCAAGTCGTCAAGCTACGCGACCGCGGCGACCGCGACGCAACCGGCCTGTTGCTCATCGAAGGCTACCGCGAGGTCAAGCGCGCCCTCGATAACCACTGGAAACTCCACACCCTTTTTTTTTGCCGCGCGCTGTTCATGGGTAAAAACGAACAACCGCTGCTCGAGCGCGCCGCGGCCGCCGGCACCGAACTGATTGAATGTTCCGCACCCGTCTTCCAGAAAATGGCCTATCGCGACCGACCCGAAGGCTTGCTGGCCCTCGCGCCCCAAGTGCACCGCACCCTCGCCGATCTACACTTACCGACGAACCCGCTGGTGATCGTCGCCGAGGCTATCGAGAAACCCGGCAACCTTGGCACGATGCTCCGTAGCGCCGATGCCGCCGGCGTACACGCCGTCATCGTCTGCGACCGTTGCACGGACATCCACAATCCGAACGTTGTCCGTGCCAGCATCGGCACATTATTTTGTGTGCCGGTGGTCGAGGCTACGACAGACGAAGCGCTGGCCTGGCTGCGAGCGCAAGGCATTGCCGCCCTCGCCGCCACCCCACACGCCGCGCAGGAATATACCCAAGTGGATATGACCCGCGGCATCGCCATCGTCGTCGGCACGGAACAGTACGGCCTGAGCGACCGCTGGATGCAAAATGCCGAAGTGCAGGTGCGGATTCCCATGCTCGGCCAAGTGGATTCGCTCAACGTCGCCGCCGCCACAACCATTCTGCTGTTTGAAGCCGTCCGCCAACGCCGCTTGAAACGTTAACTGCGGATCACACGGAAGGGCACGGAAAACTAGAACCTATCTCAAAATGGTTTGATGACGCCCGGACGGATACCGGGCACGATAACGTACGCTTTCTTTCGCACTTTCAAGTTGGCCGTTCTCCCGGTAGTTGGTGGTTAGGTAAACAACAACCAAACCACAGGAGAGACGGCCATGGCGAAGACGGTAGCGGAAAAGC
>SCQF01000079.1 GCA_004321905.1 Verrucomicrobiota bacterium
ATCGCTGGGCTCCCGCTTGGCGGCCTGGAGCAGGCGCTGGGTGTAGGGATGCCGGGGTTTCCTGAGCAGGCGCTGGGTGGGGCCGGCCTCCATGACTTCGCCGCCATAGAGCACCAAAAGGGACGAAGTGACCGAGGCAACGACGCCGAGGTCATGACTGATCCAAAGGTAGCCCAGGGAGCGCTCGGCTTGGAGCTCCAGCATCAACGCCAGGAAATCCGCCTGCACGGTGGGGTCCAGGGCCGTGGTGGGCTCGTCCAGCACCAGCAGCTCCGGGTCGCAGCTGAGGGCCTGGGCCAGCAGCAGGCGTTGGCGCTGTCCACCGCTTAGCTCATGGGGATACTTTCTCAGGAAAGCCCTGTCCGTGGGCAGGCGCAGGCGCTCCAGGAGCGGAGCCAGGCGCGCCATGGCCTTGGCGGTGGAAACGCCCAGATGGATGCGAGGCAGCAGGGCCAGATGGTCCTGGGCCCGCAGGAAGGGATTGAGGGCCTGCAAAGGATCCTGGGGCACCCAGGCCAGGCGGGGGCCCATGATTCGGTCCCGGTCCCTGGAAGGTCCATCCAAGGCCGTCCCGTAGGCCTTGATGGAGCCCCCCGACCGCTGGACGCCGTCCGGCAACACACCAAAGATCGCCCGGACCAGGAGGCTTTTGCCTGATCCGGATTCACCCACCAGACCCAATCGGTCCCCAGGACCAAGCTTCAGGCTGAGCGGAGCCAGGAGCTGGACCCCGTCCGCCCGCGCTAAGCTCAGCCGATCCACCACAAGGGACATGGCAGGAGGATGGGGTATCCGAGGCCCCCTTGCCAACGGAAATTCAGGCCCCCCTGATTGGGGCAAGCTTTGCACCCATGACTCTTTTTCATCCCTTGACGCACCTTGAATCGAGCGTACCTTCGGGTCATCCAGACATCTCGGCTCAGAAAGACCACCCGCCTCGCGGAGGCGGCTTCTGGAGGCTTCTATGGATTTCCTGCGTCCTGATGTTCAAGAAAAGCTCATGAAGGAACACTTTGAATTTCGCAAGCTCATGGAAGAGCACCGGGCAGCCGATGAACGGCTCGGGCGCCTTCGCACCAAATCCCGCCTTTCCGCCCAGGAGTCCCTGGAAGAAGTGGAGCTGAAAAAGATCAAGCTGCGGGCCAAAGAACGCATCTACCACATCATCCAGGAAGTCAGCCGGGACCACTGAACTGGACCGCTGAATACCGGTGGAAACGAGGCCGCACAATCACACGAGTAGGTTTTTTCGTGTGCTTGCGCGGCTTCATTCACTGAATTGGATTTGGCTCACTCCCAAGCCCCTTGCCGCCCAGCTTTTACAGCGCCGATCCTTTTCTTGGAATCAATGCGCCGCTCCTTGCTTCCTTTTGAGGGCCGAGTCTTGCGGCG
>SCQF01000075.1 GCA_004321905.1 Verrucomicrobiota bacterium
CGTGGCAGGCGAGATCGGCCCGGGCACGGTGACGGCGACGGGAAACAAGTACGACGCCGTCAAGTGGTACTTCGGCACGCTCGGGATGGACTTTACATGGCACAACCTGGGGGCTCCTTATTTGATTAGGAGCCGCGCAGTAATAACATGATTGATAGTCATCGTTTTCTTGGCTCAATCGTGTAGTTCCATTCGCCATGGAACTTGTCAAGTTTGAGTTGGATGGAACTCATCTCTTGGTCTGTGACCTTCTTCCCGATCGGGTAGTTCCTCTTGTCCAAAGCAGCCCTGATCTTAAGACCGGTGCGGGTGCGCGTGTGAGAGATCAAGTTCACAACGACTTCGCGGCTGATGAGCGGCTGACCGCGCCAGTTTTCCGTGATCGCCGAGAACATCCGGTGCTCGATTTTGTTCCATTTGCTGGTCCCTGGAGGGAAGTGGCAGACGGAAAGGGCCAGGCCCGTCTCGTCGGCCAGGGACTGGAGCGATAGCTTCCAGAGGCGCGACCTGCTCCCGTTGCTCCCCCCGCCATCGGCGAGGATCAGCAGCTCCTTGGCCGACGGGTATGAGGTCATGCCCATCTTGCGCCACCAGCGCCGGATCGTCTCGCAGGCGAACTCCGCGGTGTCATGGTCTATCCCGACGCTCACCCACCCGTTGTTCAGCGTGAGGTCGTATACGCCATACGGAGCCACCTTCCCGAGCTCGGGATCGGCGAAGTCGTGGACATTCACCGCGACCGGCTCGCCCGCGGGCCGCCAGGTCTTGCCGTTGTTCTTGTATTCGCCCACCAGTTCCTTCTTCTTGGTATCCACCGATATGACCGGCTGCCGCCTCGCCTGAAAAACCTCCGTCATCTCGTTAATGTGCTCGAACTGGGCGTTGCGGTCGGGGTGGTCTCCCCCCTCCTTTGTCTTCCTGTTGCTCTGGAGGGAGTAGTGCAACCCGATCAGGTATTTCGAGACCGTCCTCGCCCCGATGGTGTACCCCTGCCGGCGCAACTCCCGCGCCAGGGCCTCCGTGCTCTTGCAGGTCCACCGGAGCGGGGATTCGGGGTCACCGCGCGTCAGCGGCTCAACCAGGCTCTCCAGAGCTTCCAAGATGCCCGGAGAGGTCTCGGTGACACTCTTCCTCCCCCCGCCCGGCCTCCGGACACGAGGGCGCATCCCCTTCACCGGGGCTTCTTCCTCAGCGGCTTCCAGCTCTCTCATGCCCGCCACGACCGTATTTCTCGCCATCCCCGTCGCCTCGGCGACACGGGCGATCCCACCCCACCCCAGCTCTCTCGCTTCGGACGCCGCCCACAACCGCCTCGTCCGCTCATCGAGCGCCTTGGAGAGAGCCTGGAACCTTCGCCGGATAGAAACCGTATCCCCAGACATCAGATAACAATATAGTCCCTCCGCTCAGCTTAGTCAAGTTATTATTACGAGGCTCCTAATGGGATCCGCTCACGGACATCATACCGGAGAGCACTTGGCCTTACCATCTAGCTTTCTCACGGGATGGCAAGAGTTTCCAAATGGGTGTAGTCCTGAATTTGTGGGGGTGGCCAATGCGTGACTGATAAAACTATCACCTTGCGGTGTCCAGCCGCAAAACTCCTGACAACTCCTCCTGGCAGAAATGGATGCCGAACTGCTTTGCCAACTGATAGAAAC
>SCQF01000004.1 GCA_004321905.1 Verrucomicrobiota bacterium
ACGTATTGATGAAATTCGTGGTGCATATCGATCAAACCAGTCTGGCAGCAGTCCGGCCCCCAATATTGTCCTCGTGGCGCATTCGATGGGCGGGCTGCTGTCGCACTACTACCTCTGCAAGTGTGCGGAAGCGCATCAGGACTCCGGCGTGCGGCGACTGGTGACGCTTGGTTCACCACACCAAGGCAGCCTGTTCGCCAACTGGGTCATGTATAAACAAGCGCATCCGTTGAATAGCATCTTTGCCGGCATGAGTTGGCGTCTCTGGCAGCCCATATTGCAGCAGGTCGGAGGGGGGCTTTCCGGCCTCACCGGCGGCACCGCCGGATTCTCTATGTACGAAGCTCGCGGCGCGGTGGAGGATATCTCGCGCGTGGATCCCCAGGCCCCCTCCCGGCTGATGGAGCAGCACAATGATTTGATGGACTATTTTAAGCATCATGGCGTGCCAGGGCTTGAGTATGTGTTCAATGTGTACAAAGCCCCGTGGTCTTCCCCGTCTGCCGCTGGATTGCGGCTCGGTAGCGATAGCGCGCTGGATGATGAGGTCAGGCAGGGCGATGGGGTGGTGGCGCAATTTAGCGCGGCAGGGAAAAGGTCACAAAGTGATCCTTCGATTTGGCAATATCGTGACCCCGTCATCTTCGGGCCGTGGAATGCTTTTCATAGCGACGAACCAACGCATACAGAATCCATTCTAAAATCCCTTTTTGGCGTGCCATACCAATGGCCGGAATCGGTGGCGGATAGTCTGATCGGCATGGTGCAGCCAGATTATGCGAAAATGTATGGCGAGAACCAGTCGTTCGGCAAATTGCCGTGGGGCTACAGTATAGGGGTTCCCTCCGATGAACCGGGCATTCGCGATTTAATTCTACTGTGTGCAAGTGATGCCCACCCCAATCCCCTAGTAATTGACGCGCTCAATACGTGGGGACAACAAGATTACAATGCCGTGCCGCAAAATCTATACACCGATCGAGTGGATTTGGTGGGACATCAAATTATAGGCGATGCCAGTGCCCATCTGCGCGTGCTGGGACTGGTAGGGGCCAAGAATCGAGCGGAAGAACCATTGGGCGCGGCTGGTTACGACGAGGCGACCTATGATAACCTTTTTCATTGGGCAAAGGACGGCAATGAGTACTTACCGGCGAGTCTGTATCTAAAACTCAATTATTCATCCACTCCCGACTACAACGCAGTCCCTGCCTTCGGTTTTCAGAAGGGGCTAATCACGAAATGCATGGCTATGTTAGACACGAATGGTGTGCCACAATATCAATATGGTTTATTCGACCAAACTTTTAACAACATCACCCTCGCACAATCCTCTGATCCCATCTATTTCTTTGCCCGAGGCATGAATCTTGCCGAACTAAATACTCCCATTACTGAGCGGGGGTTTGAGGTGCCGTTGAAGGCGGCTGATCTGAAATGGGTCATGTGCGCCATCAACGAACGGGAGCAAGCGGCGGGTTTGGAGCCCACGCACTGGACACAATGGGTTACGGAATGGATTGATCTGCCGGCGGACGCAACGAGTTTCGCCCTGAACTTCCCCCCAACGCAATCTTCGGGATGTCAAGTCGCGGACGCGTTTATGAGGGCTGTGTCCAATTATGCTACAGCCAGCCAAACACTCTCCGTCCCCTCGGCCGACGCCCCACGGTGCCTGAAAGTGACCTATACGGCGGTGCTGGACACGAATTCGTTGGCGGGCCTTCCGTTGAATGCAAATTTGATTGGGCAGCTGCAAGGGGCGTGTGAGCGCTTGATCCCCCATTATGCCGACCACACCAAGGCGTCCAACGGGGAATTCGTCAATGTGACTGATATCCCTATGTGGAACATGGCCTTGAACTACGATGATTACCCTGTCATCACCCCGGCGGATGGCAATATTTTTGTGGATGCGATTGATCCCCAGGCAACGAGTTGGCGGCGGAAAGGACCGACGGATTCTGATTTTCAATATGGTGGTATGCAACCCGGCGATTATATCGGCCCGTGGTGCTGTGAGGATTTGAAAAAAGTGCTCTTATTGTTGCGCTGGCCGGTTTTTCCGTGCGACTGGAAAAGTAAAGACGAAAACAACAGCAGATTGGGCGGAAGTGACTATGTTGTGGACGACGCGACGTGGAGCGCCGCGAAAGCGAGGGCGGAAAATGAGTATAATAACGTTTATTTTAATCCGTTTTCTAATGACGGAGCACCGTGCGTTTATTCCGAAGGCGAGCAATGGTTTTATGACTACCCGTACTTTTCCCAAGGCCGGGCCGACCTTTATCGCGGTTATGCCTATGCCATTTTGCAGAAAAAGCCGGTGCTGGCCAAGCCGGTGTCTGCGGATTTGTATTTTTCCTGCCGGGCTGCCCACGGCGGCGTGTTTGCCGCCAATGGGGATGATGTTAAGGAGACGAGGAGTAATGAAATCGGGCGGCAGGCGACGAAACAAGTTCAAGCCAATATTGAGTTTTTAGTGGGCGATACAAGTCTGTCTTTGCCGGCGTGGTGTGATTCTCCGGTCTCTACAGAACAAAACTGGCGATGGAAGGGCTGGGTGTCATGCGTCCCGAAGGTGGTGCTGAAGGCGGAAGCGGCTTTCGAGTATATGGACGCGCCGGGTGGCGCAAGCGGAGGTGAGCCGTGAAAATGCGGTGGCCACCAAGGTGATCTCCGGCGTGACGACCATCACCTCTATTCCCGCGCAGGGTGATCTAGACATGGGCAGCTTCACCAAAACAACGTGCATTGCTAGAGGTTGGAAGAGGTGAGGCATGGATTTCCCGCCTGAGGCGGGCAAGTCCAAGGCTTGGAAACGGCACTGGCACGTGCGGCTGACGGCGCTGACCACCAGCAACGGGAGCGGTCGGGTACAGGGCTAGAGCTATCTGTATAACACGGGCGGACTGCTCACGAACATCAACGACGGCACAACGGCGCGGGGCTACACCTATGACGCGATCAATCAGTTGACGGGCGAGACTGGCGGCAGCAGTGTGTCTTGGAACTATGACGCGGCGGGTTTCCCAAGGCTTGGAAAACGATTCAATACGTTTTTCCAAACCTTGGAAAAGAGCGTCTGCGCCACGGTTTGACGGGGCCGTTTTGGGGGTTATACTTCTGCGGTGTGCACCTGCGTATTTTCCAGTTTATTTTGAAAACGGGCGCGGTGGCCCTGATGTGCTGGCTGGTGACGGAAGAGGTCAGCGCCGCACCGGGCACCAACGGCATTCCGATCGTCGTCCGCAAACACCGTTACAGCGGACGCGTCGAGTTGCTCACCGGACAGACGGAAACACTGCCCGCGGTGCCAGTGCCGTCGGATGAAAACACACCGTCCGACGATAAGGATCTAAAACCACAGGAAGTATTGCGCTCGGGGCCGACCACGCCACCACCACCCTTGATGATCCGGCGAGCGGATCTCAAGAAGAATGCCGAGGCCCTGCGTGCCGCGCGTGATCCCTCCGTTCGGACCAACGCAGAGCCGGACCTGAAGAATTGGGGTTGGCTGGCCAACGAGGCGGAGGAGAGCCGTAAGGCACTGCAAGCGATCAAGGCAGAACGCGCGAATGAACAGGGTTGGACCAACGAGGTGGCGGGCGCCACCGGCACCAATCACGTGGAAACCGGCTCGCTGAAGGATTACAATTTCAAGCCGACGCTCAGCGAGAACGTGAAGACGGCGACCGTCGAGCGCGTCGTTGAGGATCAGGCCATGCACGCGGCGGAAAAACAGAAACAGGCCGAGGCGCGCAAGGCGGCAGACAAAAAGGAAAACCTCGACCTGGCCGAACAGCAGCATGCGCCGCCAACGCTCACGGCGACCAATGAAACTCTGGGCTTGGCGCGCACCCGTAAGGATGAGCCACCGCCGGTGCAGGATTTCCAACAAACCCGCGCGGTGATGTCGGAAATCACCAGTCGTTATCAACCGAATTACACACTGGAAGAGGCGGCCCGTCGTCCGACCGCAACGACGACCAAAACCGAGCTCGAAGCCACGGCAACGGCACAAGGGAAAGACCGCGCGACATGGCATGGTGACGAGATTCGCCGTCCGGCGAGTTTGAGCGATGGTAGCGCGCGAGCTTTGAGCACCTCGACGCGTACGCCTACGACATCGGCATCAACACTGACGCTGCCAGACACCGGACGGGCGCGGGGATCGTTCGACGCCGGACCAACCATTGCCCCGGCAAGCAGTTTGATTGAGCCGCCGAGGCCGCCCAAACCTTTTGAACTATAGCATTTCACATTGACATTGGTACATAGTGTGATAGGCTTTCGCGCATGAAAGCTTATGCGCTGGACTTGCGGGAACGG
Source organism: Verrucomicrobiota bacterium (assembly GCA_004321905.1). Taxonomy (GTDB): domain Bacteria; phylum Verrucomicrobiota; class Kiritimatiellia; order CAIQIC01; family CAIQIC01; genus DP16D-bin41. The sequence continues at coordinate 4,333 of SCQF01000004.1, forward strand.
GTGGTGAAATTCATTCAGGGCGGTGGTTCCAAAGCCG
>SCQF01000063.1 GCA_004321905.1 Verrucomicrobiota bacterium
CATTGGGAAACAACCAGGGCAGCGAAATGGGCGAAGGTTGGAGCGATTTTCTGGCGCTGTTGGCGATGACCCAAGCCTCCGACCGGAAACGTACGGGCAACGACCTGTTTCAAGGCACTTATGCCGTGGGTATTTATGCGGGCGCCAACGATCCCAGGTCCGGCTACTTCGGCATCCGCCGCTATCCCTATTCCACCGACTTGAGCAAGAATCCGCTGACGTTCAAACACATCCAAAACGGCGTGGCGCTGCCGGCGGAGATTCCCGTCGCCTATGGCGCGGATGGCGCCGACAACGCCGAACTGCATAACGCGGGCGAAGTTTGGGGGGCCATGTTGTGGGAAGCCTACGTGGCCTTGTTGAACGATACCGGGCGGTTGACGTTTGAGCAGGCGCGCGACCGCATGCTGGATTATCTGGTGGCGTCATTGCAGCTAACCCCCACCGATCCCACTTTCCTGGAAGCGCGCGACGCGCTGCTCGCCGTGGCCAAAGCCCGAGACCTGGCCGATTACCAGGCTATTTGGGGAGCGTTCGCCAAACGCGGGGCGGGCGTGAACGCCAAAGCGCCGCGCCGTTACAGTATCGACAACCAGGGCGTGGAGGAGGATTTCAGTACGCCGTAAGTTACCCTGGGGGCGTCTCGCCCGCGCGTAATCATTCACGAGCGGATTTGCATTTACCCGAAGGGTGCCGGGCAATTCAATGTCGCTTTACCAGCTCCGGCATCCATATACACAAATTTGCGTGGACCGGTGCTGATGACTATGGAGTGCGCCGCCTCAAGCGTCAGCGACGGCGGCGCTGTGGCTGTTCGAAGGGGGAGATTGGCCGTCCAGTGGAACGCTTCGAAATTCACAGCGGCGTCTAAAGCCGCCCACGCCTGTGGGAAACGGGCTTTATCCCCGGCGGCGCGGCGCGCTACGGTCGGTTTATCCCCACGCCTGTGGGGAACGGTGCCGTAACCTCATCCCTGAAAAGAAAAAAAGCGGTTCATCCCCACGCCTGTGGGGAACGGCTCAAATTCTAGGACGCCGGCCCCAGTGCTAGCGGTTCATCCCCACGCCTGTGGGGAACGGACAGATACACCAAAAGTACTTTGAAATACGCGCGGTTCATCCCCACGCCTGTGGGGAACGGCAACCAAGCCGCAATCTGATGCGCTAGTAGGCCGGTTCATCCCCACGCCTGTGGGGAACGGGCCACGGCCGCCGGCACGAACGGTTGAGCTGCCGGTTCATCCCCACGCCTGTGGGGAACGGTAGCGACCCGACGACATTGCCGGCGACTGAGACGGTTCATCCCCACGCCTGTGGGGAACGGATTTACTACTGTCGATCTCAAACAGGAGACGTCGGTTCATCCCCACGCCTGTGGGGAACGGTATTCAGGATGTGCGGGCCGAAAAAGAATTATCGGTTCATCCCCACGCCTGTGGGGAACGGCGTACCGCCTGGCGCGGAAATTTCCCCAGTATCGGTTCATCCCCACGCCTGTGGGGAACGGTCTGGGAGTTTCGATGGGGAAACTAAATACGGCGGTTCATCCCCACGCCTGTGGGGAACGGCTACCGTGTAATCTCCAACTGACCCGCTCTACCGGTTCATCCCCACGCCTGTGGGGAACGGTGGGTTACTGCCGCTTCCGGTATCAAGAAAAACGGTTCATCCCCACGCCTGTGGGGAACGGGCCGTGTGCGCATCCTGTCGGCAACACCGTGGCGGTTCATCCCCACGCCTGTGGGGAACGGATAAAACCCGTGCGCCTGCGGGATTAAGCTCACGGTTCATCCCCACGCCTGTGGGGAACGGGGTCCAGTTTCGTTTATAGCCGGCCAGCCAACCGGTTCATCCCCACGCCTGTGGGGAACGGCGTTAATATCGTATTCCGTTTCAATAACGTCTACGGTTCATCCCCACGCCTGTGGGGAACGGCCCCGGTAATCGAATTCAACACGCCACATGTTCGGTTCATCCCCACGCCTGTGGGGAACGGAGCCGCCAGCACCGCACGCCGACGCCAGCCTGCGGTTCATCCCCACGCCTGTGGGGAACGGTGATTTCGTGGTTCCAGTTCTTGTTTGGTTATCGGTTCATCCCCACGCCTGTGGGGAACGGTTAGAGGAATACGAAAATGAACGTACAAAAGACGGTTCATCCCCACGCCTGTGGGGAACGGACCGCACGATAACTACCAACTGATGCTGTATTCGGTTCATCCCCACGCCTGTGGGGAACGGTCTACGGGTACGTATATTCACCCTCCTGGCTACGGTTCATCCCCACGCCTGTGGGGAACGGGCTATATTGAAAACCTTGCCGTACAGCCTGGGCGGTTCATCCCCACGCCTGTGGGGAACGGCGGGTTTTCGTGTCCTTCCAGCGCCGAAAAAACGGTTCATCCCCACGCCTGTGGGGAACGGATATGCAGGCAGGGGACATCGTTGATGCACTGCGGTTCATCCCCACGCCTGTGGGGAACGGAGGCTGCGCAGGCTGGCAGCGAGTTGCAAAAACGGTTCATCCCCACGCCTGTGGGGAACGGTCGTTGTACCCAACGCCGTCCTTGACCAATAGCGGTTCATCCCCACGCCTGTGGGGAACGGGATATTTCATCCGACCCAGGCCAGTCTTGAGCCGGTTCATCCCCACGCCTGTGGGGAACGGGGTGGTGGCGGTGCTAATACAGCGGGAACGGGCGGTTCATCCCCACGCCTGTGGGGAACGGGGGCGCGTAACTCTGGTACGGGCGATATAACTCGGTTCATCCCCACGCCTGTGGGGAACGGCGTCTCAATCGCTGCCGCGTGCTTATACGTCGCGGTTCATCCCCACGCCTGTGGGGAACGGGGTCTTTTACGTGCCGGCGGACACGGGGAAACTGGTTCATCCCCACGCCTGTGGGGAACGGAGGCTGCGCAGCGCGGCACCGAGTTGCAAAAACGGTTCATCCCCACGCCTGTGGGGAACGGTCGTCATCCCTTGCAGCCGTTCCGTCATATCTGCGGTTCATCCCCACGCCTGTGGGGAACGGGAAGTCATGGCGCGAATGCTCAATATCCAGCCGGTTCATCCCCACGCCTGTGGGGAACGGGTCACGCCGACCGACGCCAGCACGGCGAATTACGGTTCATCCCCACGCCTGTGGGGAACGGTTCTGCGCCGGTGCTGTTGAGCGGATAACTGCAGGTTCATCCCCACGCCTGTGGGGAACGGACCAATCATAACCGATTGTTAAACCCGAAGAAAATCGGCCTTTAAAATTCCACCGGCAAAACCCGCCTGCATGGCGGGCTGCCGGGGTTTGATTTCCGTGTTGTTAAAGAACATCAGCCCGCTTCCACCGACGCATCGGGCGGCGGCGGGTGAAACGCCACCAGTTTCAAACCGTCCAACTCCACCGGCAGGCGCCGGTTCGGCCCCAGCGTCAAAAAGTCGAAACCGGATTCGGTGTTGGTGCTCCACACCATCACTGCGTTGCCTTCCTCTATGCCTTGCTCGATTTGCGACCAGATCATTTCCCGCACCCGCCGCGACAAGTCGCCCACATAAACCCCGGCGCGCACTTCCACCAGCCAAATGGCCAGCCGTCCGCGCAAACGCGGTGGGGCGTTTTCAAGCACGATGACCAGCATCGCCCAGGCTCTCCGGGTTGGGTATGGCCGGCTCCACCGATTCTTCGAACGGCTCGGGCGGTTCCAACTCGCCGGCAGCCAGGATGTCTTCGATGGCGGGAATGATTTTTTTCAGGATGTGCGTCTGCCGGAATACGTCGCGACAGGCCAGGCGCACCGCGCGCTCCGGGTTGGCCGGCTCCTGCGCGGCGATTTTGAAGGCCACCGGCACTACCGTGTCGAATTTGAACACGTCGGCGATATCGTAAACGAACGATAAGGGCTTGCCGGTGTGGATGAAACCCACCGCCGGCGCATAGCCGGCGGCCAATACGGCGGCTTCGCAGATGCCGTACAAGCAGGCAGTGGCGGAAGACAGGCAGCGGTTGGGCAAATCGCCGGCGTCCCAGGCCTCCACGTCGTATTTGCGCGCTTTCCACGGCACGCCGTAGCGCTTGGCCAGCAGTTCGTAGGTTTTGCGCACCCTGGCGCCTTCGATGCCGCGCAGTTGTTCCACGCTGCGCCGTTCCGGCGGTTTTTCGCCGAAGCGCAGTTCGTACATTTTGCGCACCACTTTGAGCCGGGCGGCATCGTCCAGCGCCAGCTTGGCCTGGTACAACAGCCGGTCGGAGCGCGCGCCGCCCGGTTGGCCGGAGGCATACAGCCTGACGCCCGCTTCGCCCACCCACACCAGCAAGGTGCCCACTTTGGCCGCCGTGGCCGCCGCCCGGTGCGAAACGCGCGTACCCGGTTCCAGCATGATGCAGGCGATGGAACCGACCGGTATCTGGGTGCGCACGCCGTGCTGGTCGATCACCACGAAAGCGCCGTCCAGCACGTCGATTTCGCCGTATTCGATGAAAATCAGGCTGACGCGTTCTTTCATGGCGATGGGTTTGAGGGGTGGAAGCATGTTTTAGAACATTACGTCTTCATAAAGGTCTTCAAAGGACAGATCCAAGTCCACGCTGTCCAACCGGACGATTTCGCCAGATGACCAAACCCGTTGTTCCCAAGTCCCGTTGGGTTGTTTCCGATAAACCTCCACCTGTTGAGCACGGCTGTCTATCAGCATGTATTCCTGGAGACTGTCCAACGAGGCATAGGCGCGCATTTTTTCCCTTCTGTCGACGGTTTCCGTCGTCGGCGACAGCACTTCGACGATCAGGCTCGGCGCGGTGAGGTAGTCTTTGGGGGAGCTGGGGGAGGTGTCCTGCCCGGAACAGGTGACCACCACGTCCGGGTAGTAAAAAGCGCCGGCGGCTTCTACCCGCACCTTCATGTCGGCGATAAAACCGCGGCAGGGCGATCCGCGCAAGTGCCGGCGCAGCCGGGAAAAAAGGTTTCCGGCAATGGTGTTGTGGGCTTTACTCGCCCCCGCCATGGCGTAAACATAGCCGTCGACGTATTCGTGGCGAATACGGCTTTGCGCTTCGCCGGACAGGTAATCCGCCTCGGAAAGCGTGGTGACGGTGGCATAGTGCATAGCAAATATTGTTTGCGAGTTGCTTTGGGGCCGAGTATCA
>SCQF01000026.1 GCA_004321905.1 Verrucomicrobiota bacterium
AGCGGGAGCAGGCTCCGCAGCCGGAACGGCATTCGTTACCACCGGAGCCGCGGCGGGGTCCCCGGCAGCGGCCGGCACATCTTGCGCCCAGACCGCGCCACCCCACAGCACCAAACTGAAGACGGCCAGTTTTTGGATCAGCGTGTCACTTGTCATGGTTAACCCTTTAAAACATCCAGCCCTACGGTTGCGCACCCACGGTTGCCGGCACGGATTCACGACCCACCGGACCACCACTCTCGACCTTCATCGCACCACCTCGGCGCACGTCCTCTCGCTCCACTTCGCTCAAAGGAGGCACCACGATCTCCCGTGCAGATTGCAGTTCGCGCATTGTGACGGCATTGGGCTTGATGTCAACGACTTTGTATTCATCCCCGCGAATTTTGAGCACGCCATCTTTGACCACCCGATGGAACTGCCGGTGATCCAGCAGGAAGATTAAACTCGCCGCCATTTCGAACTGTTGTAAATCTTTCCCCTTGATGAGCCGGATATTTTCCGCACCTTTGCTCAGCACGAGTACATCGCCATCCGGTGCGGCAGATTCATGCGCCACGACACGATAGCCCTCCGCTTCCTCGCCAACACCCTTGAAGAGCGTACGGCCCGAACGAAGATTGATCTGGTAGTTGGTACCGGCGGGCATCTGCATCATACCCATAAAACGCAATTTGAAGGGGTGACGCCTGACCCCCATCACGCGTAATTTTGACGCAACATCAGGATGGCTCTTAGGATCAAGCGGATCAGTGCTTGCCCGGTATTCTTCCAGATTGCTAAACCCGTCATTATCGGGATCGGCGTTGGCCACATTGGGATCAAGGATGTCAAACCCATATTTCTTTTTCCACACATCCGAAATACCATCCTGTTCCGTGGATACCGTAAGTGGGTTCACGACTTCCGGCTGTTTGGCTCCACAAAAGGGACAGGAAAGGGCATTATAAGGAATCGGCTTGCCGCATTTGAGATTGATACAACTCACCCGCAACTCATCACCCATGACGCCACGGCCAACCTCCATCAACTTGGGCCGACCGACCGAACCCAGCAGTTGCTCCAAATTCGTCACATTAACCTTGCTTGCCTCCTCGAATTGACCGGGCTGACGCAACCGGTCAAAAGGCTCACCACTTTTTTGCTTCACCTGTAAAACCAAAAACAGAGCCGAACACAGCAGCAGCAGCAATGCCACCACCAGCACCAGCTTTTCGTAGTTCTGCTTGACCCAATTTGCCTTGCGTAATGTTGGGCTCACAGCTTGGCCTTCTCTCCGGTCTCGCCGGCAAAACGATAGATATCCACGCCCAGTTGAACGGTGGTATTTTCAGCACCAGCCACAATACGCTCCTCACGCTTTTTAGGTTCCGCACCCGCCACCGCCACACCCTCAGCCGGGGCGACAGCCGTAGCTGCCCCCGCAACACCAGATTTGGGCAGGCCCGCACCACTGATGTCCACATGGGTCACCACCGTGAACAACCGCACCGGACCAGCCTCACTGCTGCCAGCCAAGGCATTCAACAGACCCGCGATAAACTCATCACGGACACGCAGCGTCAACACAAAGTGTTCCCGCGTGTAAAGGCCCTGCGACTCGGATGGTTCTAGAGGATAAAGCGTGGTCACACCCGGTGCAACACCACGGCTACGACCACGACTTTCCGATTCCGCTTCCTCTGCCACGGCGACCGCCCCTTTTTCAAAAACCTGCCGCTCAACAGAGCTCACCTCCGCCACTCTCGATTTGCGCAACACATCCATCAAGGCGCGCACCAGTTGCACCTGCACGGTCAAGCGCGGCACATCACCAACCGCAGGCAAATGGCCTTCGCTGTAATATGTTTTGAAACCAAAATCAAACTTGGCAGGCAGCACAAGTCCCTGTTTTTTGGCCGCGTCATTCATGTAGTCAATGGTGGATTTCAGAAACGAATTGAAATCCACGGGTTGCATTTTACGAGGCTCTACCTGGCCACGTTGCAGCACCTCGGCAATTTTCTTCAGATAACTTTCGAACACGACCGAATTGCTTGATACGAGGCGCACATTCTCTTCGGTGGGGCCCGGCTTGCGCCCCTCCAATTGCACGAGCCGGCTTTGCTGTCCATCCGCGCTGGTGGTATCAGCCAAGTATTGCCGAATATGGAGAAACAGGTATATACAGGCCACGATCAGCAGCACCAAGCTCACGGCACCACCCATTACCAACCAAAGATTTTTTTTAATAAACTCCATCATAGCCTCAACGGATGTTTGAGAACGATCCGCATCTCGAACTCCTGCGCAAACTCGCCCGGGGCTGGCGCGGAAACCACTTCGGTTTTGTTGCTGAACAACGGTTTTTCGCGTAAAGCGTCACGGAACGCGCGAATCAAATTCTGCTCCTCGACCTTCCGCGTTTCATTGGTGGAAGCGATAACCGCTGAAGCCGGGGCATTAGCCCCCGCCACCGGTTGCGGTGTACCCACAGCGGCCGCCGACTCCAGCTTGTCGCGATAGATGAAACCCTTGACCTCCAAGGCGCGCATTTCCGGCACACTGGCAGCGACGCGCATAGAAGCCCTGGCGGGAGCGCCGACATTTTCCGCTTCGTCAGCCGACGCGACACCGGCAGCCCTTTCAGGGCGCAGCCAAACCAAGACCATCCCCTCCGGCATGCAAGCTCGAATTTGATCCACCATCTCCAACCATTGCGTACGCAACCGGGCCAGATTTTGCAGCTTATCCAGTTTGTTCTGAATACTCTTGACCCGGCTTTCTTGACCTTGCAGACGGGTCTCAATCGCCGCCAGAGTCTCCACATAAGCGCTCAGTGTTTGCGAACGCGCGTGGGCCAGTTGCGCCATCTTCGAGAAATATATCGCCCAGACCGCGACGGTTAAAATAACGCCAAGCATAGCCATCACGAACATAGGTTGCTTGCGTCGGAAGGCACGCTCGGCCACCTTGACGGGCGGCAACAAGTTGATTTCGATCGGACACGGCATGCGGCGGCGCAACGCCAAGCCAACCACCTGCCCCATTACATGCGCGCTCCGGCCAATTTGTTCGGCAGGAATAGCCGCATTCACCGCTACGTTCGTGAAGGGATTGAGATAATCCACCTCAATGTTCAACTTTTCTTTCAGAAAGGTATCCGTATAAGAAATAATGGAGGTGCCACCCGCCAACAACACGAGCGAAGGGGCCTCGCCAGATTGTTGCCCGCGATAAAAATTGATTGAGCGCACGATTTCCGCGTGCATCCGCGTCATCACGCTGCGCACACTCTTGGAAACCTTGTCCACCACCTCGCTCTTGTGGCCCTCATAGGCGCCACCAAAAGCCACAAACGCATGAGCTTTCTTCATCTCTTCGGCATCAGCAAACGAGAGCGTGAATTCCTGCATGATTTGCTGCGTGATGGCATTGCCGGCCACAGGAATACTACGGTTAAATACACGTCCCTGCTCGATAAAAATAAGGTCGGTCGAGCGCGCACCCATGTCCACCACCAGCGCGCAGGCCGGCAACTCACCATAATTATAGCGCGTCGCGTTATAAAGCGCCATTGGCGCCACATCCACCAACTCCGGCTCCAAACCCGCCGCCTCAATACACGCAAACAATTGCTGGATGATGTCCGCCTTGATGGCGGCCAGCATCACATCCAACTCGCCTACACCCGGGCCAATGAGCTGATAATCCCAGACCACCTCGTCAATCGGGAACGGCACATTCTGCTGCGCCTCAAATTGCACAATTTGTTGGATTTTCTCGCGGTCCGTTGGCGGTAGTTTGACAAACTTGGAAAACACGGACTGGCCCGCCACCGAAACCAATACCGGACCCGGCTTAACCCCCGCCTCGGCCAGCATGGCCTGCAAGGTGCTGGTGATACGCGCATGGCGATCTTCATCACTATGCGGATCCAAATCCAACGCCCCCACGGCATACCGAACCAGCTCCACACCGCCCGACTTGAGCGGCACAAACTCCGCCAATTTCAGGCCACTAGCGCCAACATCCAAAGCCAAAATACGTTCTGATTTGAACATGAAGAATTTTCCTGCGCGTCTTACCGCGTGCCGCCCGCCGGGGTTTCTTTCACCTGCTCATAATCATCATAGTTGATCAGCGCAAAGGGCGTGTCCGACCGCTTGAGCACCAACCCTGACACCGGCTGATAATCTTCCCACCACCGCTTCGCACTGGGCGGCTGGCTAAGCATCCCGATCAAAAGGTCTTGTTTTAAAACCACCACGGCCACGGCATCCACATCGCCGTAACGGAGCAACGTGCTGGGGTGCACAAAAAAATCTGCCTTGTGTTTGCCTTTGGCAATGTTGACCAAGGTCACATCGCCACGCAGCAACATTTGCCGGGGCCCCTGCGCGCCCACCTTGGCCTTCAGCAGCACGTAACACTTCAGATCCAAATCGTCCAACCATTCCGGATGCGTATCAAAATGCACCGTGATCTCGTGCCAATTCCGCTGTATCTTCGACGCGGGCGGCGTGGGCCGCACACTATATTCCGGAGTCAACAGTTTCTGGCTTTCCAGTTTCTTGAGCACCACCGTGCCTTTGGCGATGCCGCCCGGTTGCGGAACCGGCGGTGGTGGCACCACGGCGGCCCACGCCGCCAATGCACTCATCACCAGGCCTGCACTTATGATCCGCGCTATCCGCTTCATATTTGCACCTCGGTAACCGCAACAACACTTAGCCATAAACGTTATCACTTTAGGCAGCGCGCCGGAGTTCGTCAACCCAGAAAACCGCCGTAACAAAAAAAACCACCCAACCCCGGCACCGACTGCGCAAAAAAACTGGAGCGGGTGAACGGAATCGAACCGTCATAGCCAGCTTGGAAGGCTGGAGCTCTACCATTGAGCTACACCCGCAAACCGTGCCCTCCTTAACCCGGCACCACGTTGCGGGTCAAGCTCGTTCCTGTTTTTTCAAGCCTTGGAAAAAGTGACCGCGCCGTTTTCCAAGGCTTGGAAAAGACCGGCGGCGTTTGCTTCAGCGCAACCCCAACAATCGCAACACGGCAGAGGTGTCGGCGAGATTTTCGAGGACGGCGTCAGCGCCAGCGGCACATAAATCGGCAACGGAAAAACGACCGGTGGCGACGGCGAGGCAGCGCGCACCGATGGCATGAGCGGCGGCAATGTCGTGTGCCGTATCGCCGACCATCCAGATGGCGAAAAACTCCGTGCCCGGCGGCAGTGCAGCACGCAGGCGAGCGAGCGCTTGCCGCGCGATGTCGGCGCGGTCGGCATGTTCATCGGCATAACCGCCGTGACGGAAGTGGTGGCGCAGCCCCGCGTGGCGCAACTTGATGTGCGCGGTGGATTCGATATTGCCGGTGACGATGCCCAGCGCGACGCGCTGATCGGCGGCCAACACTTGTAACAGTTCGGCGACACCCGGATGCCGCGTCGAAGTCGCCCCCGCCGCAAGCTGCTCCAACTCGACCGCCAGCGCCATAAAAAATTCCCGTTGCTTTGTTGGTGTTAGCTCTGCGCCGTGCCGCGTAAAAATTTCACGAAGCACATTGAGGTCGGTGTTGCCGTGAAACTGGATGTAGGCGATGTCGTCGCGCCAGCCGAAAACTTTTTCCAAGGCCTGGACAAACGACTTGCGTCCCGCCCCGTGGAAATCCATCAGCGTGCCATCAATGTCAAAAAGCACGGCTGTTTTCGGCGCATCAGTACGCATTTTCGCGCGCAAAAAAGGTTTTGACGATGATCTTGAAGTCGAGAGCAAGCGACCAGTTTTCGAGGTAGTAGAGATCGTACTGGATACGATCGCGGATGCTGGTGTTGCCGCGCAGGCCGTTGACTTGCGCCCAGCCGGTGATGCCGGGTTTGGAGGCGTGACGCCACATGTAGCGGCTGATGTCGTCCTTGAACTGTTCGACGAAGTGCGGGCGTTCCGGGCGCGGACCGACGAGGCTCATCTCGCCTTTGAGCACATTCCAAAACTGCGGAAGCTCATCAAGATTGTGCGCGCGCAGCCAGCCACCGATGCGCGTACGGCGCGGATCGTCGGGCTGCGCCCAGACCGGGCCGGTCGCGGCCTCGGCATCGCAACGCATCGTGCGCAGTTTGAGAATGGAGAAACATTTGCCGCCTTCGCCGCAGCGTTCTTGCCGGTAAAAAATCGGGCCGGGCGATTCGCGCTTGATCAGCACCGCGCCCACCGCGATCACCGGCACGGAAACAATCAGGCCCAGCAAACTGCCCGCGATGTCCTCCAGTCGCTTGAGCGCGCGATTCCAAAAATAATCCAGCGGCCACTTGTCTATGCCGAGCAGCGGAATATCGCCAAGCATCTCGATGTGGACGCGCTGGGTCAGCAGCCCGAACATGTCCGGCACGGTGTGGAAGCCGACGAGGTGACGCTCGCTAAGCAGGAGCAACTCCGACATTTTGTCGTGCGGCAGCGAAAAGTCGGCGCAGATCACCTGATCCACTTCGCCGCGCTCGATCAGGCCCGCGAGATCGTCGAGCGTGCCGCGAATTAGTTCGGGCGGCACCGCGGGATCAGGCGGACTGCCATTCGTACGCAAAAATGCGGTGACGTGTGCACGCAAGGTCGGCGTCTGCTTGAGCGCCTCCTTGAGGTGTGCGGCGAGCCGGTTGGTGCCGACGACCACGACGCGCTTGGCCTCCGCCAAGTGCCGTGCCCCATTCCACTCGACGCGAAACAGCAACCAGCGCTCCAACAGTACCAGCAGCAAAATCGTGAAAAACGAAAGGCCGGTAACGACGCGCGAAAAAGGCGGATCGGTGCGGATGGCAAACGCGAGCGCCGTCGCCAGCAAGATGCCCCACCCGGTCGCGCGCACCAGCCTTGGGATTTTGTCACTGAATGATCCGGTCTGCGGTCGCACGTAGAGACCAAGCGAGCGGAAAATAAACAGGAAGAGGATTGTACCGACGCCCGCGCCGTAAAGGTAGAGATCGCGCGATGGTGGCTGCTCATGGAACAACGGAATCCAGCCGGTGTCGAACCGGATTGCGACGGCGAGCAGAAATCCAACAAAGACGGCGAGCGCGTCGGCCACGACCGCCGCCGTGCTGCAAATGACATCAAAAGTATCCTGCTGACGCACGGCGGCATCATACCCTCGCGCTGGCGATGGGACAAGGCTGCGGACGAAAGGATGGTGGCGGGAGAGGGAATTGAACCCCCGACCCAGGGCTTATGAGTCCCTTGCTCTGCCAACTGAGCTATCCCGCCGGGAAAGGCGGGCACATGCTACGGAAAAAAGCCGCGGCGTCAATACCCTATTGCCGCGGCGCCGTTCTTGCGTCATACTGGAAACAGATCGGAGGCCAACATGAATGAACTGGGAACTGCCTTCGAATGGCCGGTGGGTGTGCGGCTGGTGCTGGCGTTGGCGCTCGGCTTTTTGGTGGGCCTGGAGCGCGAAAGCGCCCGCGCCGATAACCGTCGCCTGGTTTTTGGCGGTGTACGCACTTTCCCCATCGTCAGCTTGCTCGGCTTCGCCTGCGCCTGGCTGCATCAACTCGGCGTGATGTGGATACTGCCGGTCGGTCTGCTCGCCGTGCTGGTGCTTGGTGCAATGGCCTACGCCGGCAAGCTGCGCGAAGGCCGCGTCGGCGCAACCAGCGAAGTTTCTGCACTGCTCACGTTCCTCGTCGGCGCCATGACGCTGCTGACGGACATCCGCCTGGCGATGGCGCTCGGCGTAGTCAACACCATCCTGCTTTCAGAAAAAACGACGTTGGAATCCTTCGTTGAGCGCGTAGACAAAGTTGAATTTCTCGCCACGTTGCGTTTCCTGCTGGTGACGTTCATCATTTACCCCGTGCTGCCAGACAGCGAATTCACCACCTATCAGCTCAATCCGGCGCACATCTGGCGGATGGTGATCTTGGTTTCGTCCATCGGCTTCGTGGGCTATTTTCTCGTCAAAAAATTCGGGCATCGCGCCGGCCTATGGCTCTCCGGTTTGCTCGGTGGCATCGTCAGCAGCACCGCCGTCAGTGTCGCCTTGGGCCGCATGGTGCAGCAGCAATCGGCGCGCGCCGTCGAGGCACTGCAAGCCGCGCTGCTGGCGAGCAGCATGATGTATCTGCGCGTCTTGATCCTGATCGGCTTGTTCAACCTGGCGCTGGCCGAAGCGTTGGCTTGGCGCTTGGCGGCACTGAGCGTGCTCGGTTTGTTGTTGGCCGCCAGTACGTGTTGCCGGCAAACGGAAGCCGCACCGTTGGAGGCGCGCCCGTCACCGGTCCACAACCCCTTCGAAATCCGGCCGGCGCTCATCTTTGCCCTGCTGTTTGTGGCGCTGACCGTGCTGACCGCCTGGGCCAAAACGCATTTTGGCCACATCGGCGTGCTTTCGCTCGCGGGTTTTTCCGGCTTGGTGGATGTGGATCCTTTCCTGCTCTCGCTAATGCAGCATCCCGTGACGACTGCGCCGTTGACGCGGCAACTAATCCTCGTCGCTTTGATGAGCAACACGATGATGAAGGGCGTCTATTTCAGCACACTGGCCCAACCCGTCCACCGCGGTGCGCTGTTGCGCTATCTGCTCTGGGCCGCAGCACATCTACCGCTGTTGGCTTGATCTGAAACAGCCCGCGCGGCGGCCATGTTCCAAGTCTTGGAAAAAACGTCGTTTCATTTTTCCAAAGCTTGGAATTTTTTCCACAGGCTGCTATGAAAACGCGGCCAGAGGTTCTATGGAGCAATCCAATTTAGTGGTTTCGGTGCCCGGCGTACGGTGCCAACACCGGCGGCGGCATAGCCGCGTGCCGCCCGATACCGTGCTTGTTGTAAGTTTCTTTTTCATCGTTTTGCCGCTGGGAATTTACGCCGATTGGTTCCGACCCGCGGAGCGCCTGGCGAAACCCGGCGAAACGGTTTTACTGGGCTTGGCGCTGGCCTTCGGGCTGTTGGGTTCCATCCTGCTGGCAGTGGCGCGCATTCCGATCTATAGCATTTAACAATAACATTGGGTCATATTGGCGATAAAAAGGAAGGGGTTGGCGGCGTGGGGCAAGTCTTTGCGCAGGCGGGTCTTGAAAGCGGCCCAGAGGTGCTCGATGGGGTTG
>SCQF01000005.1 GCA_004321905.1 Verrucomicrobiota bacterium
CAACGGCGTCACCATCCTCCAATGCTGGTACGATTCCGCTGGTCGCCGCATTGCGAAGCAGGAATTGGTGACCGATCCCATAAGTCTTCAGCCTCAAGTCTTAAGCCTGCTTTACGTCTATGACGGTTGGACGGTGCTGGCGGTGCTCGATGGAAGGAACTCCACACGCCAACCAATAGCATTGGCGATGCCAACCTATGAAATTGAAGTCGGAACAGCTTCTCGGTTATGAAGGCTTGTTACCGACGGTCGCTCGGTGGGTCACGCCGGTCGCACGCTTGCACACCCATGACCGACGTTCGCCCCCGCTGGCCGTGCGGATTTGTGGAGCCAAGTTCACCTACATCAAACTGAACATCGCAAAGCCTTGCCCGCCTCGTGGCTCTGTCCCGGTTAACCGTCCGTTGCGCCGCCGGTGCTGGTGTTGGGCGGCGTTCGGACACGAATTCGGTCTGACGTGACTCCGTTTTTCCGGGCCGGGTAATGTGTTAGTCTGGCGGTCTAGAGGAGACACCAGACATGAAAGGGAAGCGGTATACGAGCGAAGACAAGGTCCGCATTTTGCGGGCGGTCGATGGCGGTAAGAACATTCAAGCGGTCTGTCAGGAACACAACAGCTCGGAAGTCACGTTCCACCGTTGGAAAAAGGACTCGGGGATGATGAGCATAAAAACGACATGGAGGCGTTCTTGTTTTGCGACTTTTGCAGAGGTCTCAACCTTGGAAAAATTCACGCCACCGTGTAGCATCTGCCCATGCACCAGCTCAAACCCTGTGTTTTTCTCGACCGCGACGGCATCGTCAACAAGCCGCCGGTCGGGCGCTATATCGAGCGTCCGGAGGATTTCGAGATTTTGCCGGAATTTCTGGAGGCGTTGCGGCTGATCTGCGAGCGCGGCTATGAAGCGGTGATTGTGACCAACCAAAAGGGCGTTTCCACCGGTCAGGTCAAGCCGGCGGCGCTGATGGAAATGCACCGGGTGTTGATCGAGACGGTGCTGCGCCATAATCTGCGTCTGCTGGATATTCGCATCAGCACCACCGCCGATGATGCGCATCCCGACCGTAAGCCCAATCCCGGCTTGCTATTGACTGCGGCGCATGAATACGGTCTCGATCTCCATCGTTCATGGATGATCGGTGATAATGTCCGGGACATCGAGGCCGGGCGGCGCGCGGGCTGTCGCACGGTCTTTGTGGGCACCGATGCGCCCGACACCGCCAACCATCAGGTCCCTAATATGTCGGCGCTGGTGAAATTTCTGCGGCAGCACTTGGACTTCGTCTGAGCGCACATGTCCACCCTTTCCAGATGGTTCACGCGTTGGGATGCCGCCTGCCCGGACGCCGTTGGCGGTGTGGAAGCCGCGCGCGAAAAGACGATGCGACTTTCCACCATCGAAGGCTCCGGCTACTCGGTGATGCAGGGTTGTGGTGAAAACTTTTTCTCTGCCTTCGCCATTTTTCTCAAGGCCGGTAATCTCGCAATGGCCGTGCTGGCCAGCGCCCCGATCCTGCTGGGCGCGCTGGCGCAACTGCTCAGTGCGCGTTGGATTGACCGCTTCCAGCAACGGCGGCGTTTTCTTCGGATTGTGCTGACGCTGCAGGCGTTCGCCTATGCGCCGCTGTTTTTGGTGCCGTTATTGTTTCCGTTCGGTGCTGCGCCGGTAGCGATCGCGTTCGCACTGTTTACGATCTTTCTCAGCAACATGGGCCAGCCGGTGTGGACCAGCCTGATCGGCGACGTGGTGCCGGAGGCGCGGCGCGGTGACTATTTTGGCCGGCGTTTTCGCGTCATCATGTTCGTCCTCGCGTCCGCCACGTTGGCGGGCGGCCTGCTGCTCGCGACCTACCAACAACTCGGCTGGGTCTGGGCGGGCTTCGGCGTGTTGTTCGGTATCGCGGGCCTGGCGCGCTACTTCGCGGCGCAACTTTTCCCGCTGCACTATGAACCGGCCTATCAGCCCACCGCGGACGATTTCTTTTCGCTGTGGGATTTTGTCCGGCGCACCCCGCGCTCCAACTTCGCGCGCTTCACCTTCTATGCGGCACTGATCAACTTCGGTGCGAACATTGCCGCGCCATTTTTTCCGGTGTACATGCTGCGCGACCTGCATTGGTCGTATACACAATTCACGGTCAACGCCATCACCATGCTGATCGCGCAGGTCGTGTTCGTCCGTTGGTGGGGGCGCGTCAGCGACCGCCACGGCAACCGCGCGGTGCTCATCGCCACCAGTTGCCTCTTGCCGTCGCTGCCGGTGTTCTGGGCGCTGACGGGTAATTTCTATCTGCTGCTGGGCGCGCAGGTGATTTCCGGGGCGACGTGGTCCGGCTACAATCTGGCCACACAAAATTTCCTGTTGGATTCGGTCACGCCGCGCAAACGCGCGCTGGTCATGTCCTATTACAGCCTCATCAACGGAATTTTTGTACTCATCGGCGGCGTGGTGCTTGGCGCGTGGTTGGCCAACCATCTGCCCAGCACCTATCATCTTGGCCCGCTGCACTGCGAATTTGTTTCCTCGCTGCCTGCGGTCTTCATTATTTCCGGCCTTATCCGGCTCATTGTGCTCCTGACGTTGGCGCCGACTTTTCGTGAAGTCCGTAACACCGAGCCGGTCTATCCCGGCACGCTGTTGCTGCGTCTGTGGAGCGGCGAAGCGGTCACCGGCGTGTTTTGGGAAGTCACCACGCGCATCAGTAATGTGTTGCGCCGTCGCGGATGAGTGCGGTTTTCCAAGGCTTGGAAAGCACAAATCTCACTTTCGCAACCCTTGGAAACTCTTCACTTTTTTGACAGCGTGGCAACAGCGGGGTGGAGATAAATCGGTACGAGTGGATCGGAGGGCAGGCCGCGCGCGTGACGTTCCAGCGCGAGGCGCGCGACGAATTCGGCGGAGGGAAATGAATCCGCGTTCGGCGCGGCGAGGTTGGCCGGCCAAAGTGTGGCGAGGCGGTGCCAGTCGGGACTGACAATCTTTGTTCCAGCGGGTAGCACTGTGCCGAGTTGTGCCAGCGGCAGCAGTGTCCACGGCGGCGGTATGAGCGGCGTACCGGTTTTTCCATCAAAGACGCCAAGCCAGATCGTGTCGCGGCGCGCATCGCCAAGCACAGCAATTTTCTCTGCGTCGCCTGCGGCCGCAATTTCGTGGGCAAGCGCTTCGCCGCTGCTGACAGCGATCACCGGCTGGCCGCCGGGCATGGCGAGCGCCTGCGCGGCGGTCAGCGCAACGCGCGTGCCGGAGAACGAACCCGGCCCGCGGCCTACCGCAAAGAGTTCAATCTGTGCCGCACTCACGCCGGCTTCCCGGAATAACTCCGGCAGCAATTCAAAAAGTCGGGTGTGATGAAATTCGCGCGCATTCCATGTTCGGCGCGCCACGACCGTATTGCCGCGCAGCAAGGCAACGTCGTTTTGCGTCGCCGACATTTCGATGGCCAAAATAATCATGTTGTTCCCATTTTCAATCTGGTCGCGCTGGCGGGGCAGCGCTCCTACAAGTTGTTTTGTAGGAGGCCTGTCCCGTCAGGCCGACTTTTCTCGATGGTGATGATTCGTTCCGTCAAATCCTTGCCAACCTCGAAGGTCAGGTGCCACGTATTCGCCGGCAGTAACTCCGCGGCGCGCGCGGCCCATTCGACCACGGTGATGCCCTCGCCACCGAGATATTCCTCCAAGCCGAGGCCGCAGGCATCATCGGTGTCGCGGATACGGTAGAGGTCGGCGTGATAAAGCGGCGGCGTACTCGCATATTCGTGGATCAGGGTGAAGGTCGGACTGCTGACCGGCTGATGAACGCCAAGCGCGGCGGCGAGACCTTGCACGAAACAGGTCTTGCCCGCGCCCAGATCGCCGTGCAGCGCGAGCACCGTGCCGGGACAGAGCTGCGGCAACAACTCTGCCGCCAAGCGCCGGGTTTCTGCCGGGCTGTGGGTCACCACGCTTCTCTTTTCCTTCGTGTTCATGTTTTGGAGTAGGGCGAACCCGCCGGATGAGCCGCGGCTCCGCCAGAGGCGTCGCCCCACCTTTATGTGCAATACGGTAGTTTCAATTCTCCCGTGGGGGTGAGGTGTCCGGCGGTGACGCGGCGAACTTCGGCGACGTCACGGACAATCTGCTCACGCAAGGCTTCGGCGGAGTCAAAGCGACTGGAAGGGCGCAGATGGGCGAGCAGGTACACTTCCAACTCTCGATCATAAAGGTCCAGATGCGCATCCAGAAAATAAACTTCGAGCAATTCGGCGGGGCCGAATTCCGGTTGCAATTTCGGGTCGGGACGAAACGCCGCGCCAAGATAACGCACGCCATCAATTTCGGCATAGGTGGCATAAACGCCGGGCGGCGGCAGCACTTCGCCTTGCGGCGCAAGGTTAGCCGTGGGGAAGCCGAGTTGTCGCCCGTAGCCTTTGCCGCGCCCGACCTTGCCGCGGACGCTAAAGAAATGGCCCAACATACAGGCGGCTGCTTCCATGTGGCCGCGTAAAATTTGCTCGCGGATACGCGTCGAAGAAATCGGTGCGCCACTCCAAGCCATCGGTTCTACTACGCGCACGTCCAAGCCCAATTCTGGGCCGAGCTGGCGGAGGAGGTCCACGTTGCCGCGCGCCGCGCGGCCAAAAGTCCAGTTTGCGCCCACGACCAACCCCGCCGGACGCGGCAGCGCCGCGGCTAATTCGCGTAAAAACACTTCGGCGTCCTCGTCGGCCACGGTCTTGGTGAACGGCAACACGATGCAGCCGCTGATGCCGAGCCGTTCGATCAACGTCAGTTTATGGGGCAGGGTGGTCAGCAGCAGCGGGGCGGCGTGGGGAGCCAGCACCTTGAGCGGATGCGGATCAAGCGTCAGCATCCATGCCGTGCCGCCTGCGGCGCGCGCGCGGTCAAGCGCTTCGTTGATGACGCGCTGGTGACCACGATGCACGCCATCGAAAAAGCCGGCCGCGATGTATAGCGGCGCTTGTTCATGGTGCAAGCCGCCCAGCTCGTGCAACAATTTCATGGGGCCCGGGTCGTCAAATCGCGCACCTCGTGCGCGGGAATGATATGCGGCAAAATGTCGTCCGGTTTTAAGGCCAAGAGGGTGGGCAGCGTCAGGGCGTCGGCAATGTTGAAATTGCCCGACTGGGTACGGCGTAACTTGGCAAGATGTGCGCCGCAACCAAGTGCGCGACCGATGTCGGCGCAGAGCGTGCGAACATAGGTGCCCTTGGAGCAGCGCAGCCGGAAACTCGCCTGCGGCGGCGCAAAATCCAACAGCGTAAACTCAAAAATGTGCAGCCAGCGCGGCTCGCGTACGATTTCCTGGCCTTTGCGCGCGAGCTTATAAAGCGGGACGCCGTCTTTTTTGATCGCGGAGACCATTGGCGGAATCTGCTGGATATCGCCGAGCCATTTTTTCATCTCAGCTTCGAGTGCCGCGCGGGTGACGCCCGTAAAATCGGCGGTGCCCGTGACGGCGCCATCCACATCTTCGCTGTCCGTGGTAATGCCGAGGTGCATCGTGCCCTCGTAGGTTTTGTCCTGTCCCATAACCGCGTTGGAGAGTCGCGTGCCACGTCCGAGCAGCATGATGAGCAGGCCGGTCGCCATCGGGTCGAGCGTGCCGCCATGACCAACTTTGCGGATGAGGAACGTGCGCCGGATGCGATCCACGACGTCGTGCGACGTTACGCCGGCGGGTTTATCCACCAGCAGAATGCCATCCCACGGATCGAGTTCGCGGGCTTGTTGTCCAGAACGGCTCGCATAAAAACTCATGGTTGCTCCTCCGTGGTGGGCGGCGGGGTGGGGCCGCTCCATTCCGGGTGTTCGGTTTCTATTTTTTCCAGCATACGCAACACATGATCGCCCTGTTCCAGCGAGGTATCCAACTCGAAATGCAGTTGCGGCGTGTACTTGAGAATGACGTGCTTGCTGATCAGCTTCTGGATCGGCCCATGGTGTTGCTGGAGCTGGCGCAGAATGCCGCCGCGATCTTTTTCGTGGCCGAGGATGCTGACCAGGACGCGCGCCGTGTGCAGATCGCTGCTGGTGAAGACGTGCGTCACCGTAACCGCGGAAAAATCGAAATTCTGCCCGGCGAAGACGCGGTAAAGCGCCTCAGCAATTTCGCGCTTGAGCAGCGCATTCACACGGGTCAAACGATCTACGCTCATCGGATACGGCCTTTCCGGGAATGATTTTTCCAAGGGTTGGAAAACGCGCCGACCCGATTTTCCAAGGCTTGGAAAAACGTGCAAAACATCATGGCGCGCCTCACAATTGCTGGGCGATCTTCTCGATCTCGAAGCACTCGATCACATCGCCGACTTGGAAGTCGGAAAAATGGTCGAGGCGCAGGCCGCATTCCTGGCCTTCGCGTACTTCGGCGGCGTCGTTCTGGAACCGCTTGAGGCTGTTGAGGGCACCCTCGAAGAGCACCTCGCCTTTCCGTTTGATACGCGCGCGGCTGCGGCTGGTGATGCGGCCATCGGTACAGCGACAGCCGGCAATCTTGCCCTTTTTGCTGATCTCGAAAACTTGCAGGACTTCGGCATGACCGACGACGGTCTGTTTGACGACCGGCTCCAGCAGACCGACCATCGCGTTACGGACTTCGTCGAGCAATTCGTAGATGATGCTGTAGAGCCGGATTTCGACGCCTTCGCGCTTGGCGACGGCATTGACGCCGTCGTCTTTGCTAACGTGGAACCCCACGATGATGGCTTCGGAAGCGCGGGCGAGCAAAACGTCGTTGCTGCTGACGTTGCCAACGCCGGTCAGCAAAATGTCGAGTTGGACCTTGTCACTCTTGATGCCGGCGAGCGCATTTTGAATGGCTTCCAGCGAACCTTGTACGTCGGCTTTGAGAATGATGCGTAGCTTGCGCGCGTCTTTGGCTTGGGCCGCGGCCGGGCGCATGAGGTCATCGAGCGTGAGGCGTTTGGGCGCGACGGCGATCTCCTGCTCGCGTTTTTCGGCGCACGCCTTCTCGGACATGTCGCGGGCGACGCGGTCGTTGGCTTGCACCTGAAATTCCATGCCGGGTTCCGGCACGGCAGTCAGGCCGAGCACTTTGACCGCCATCGAAGGGGTGGCGGTGCGTACTTTGATGCCTTTATCGCTGATGAGCGCTTTGACGCGACCCCAGTACGGGCCGCAGGTGATGGCATCGCCGACTTTGAGCGTACCGCGTTTGACGAGGATGTTGGCGGTCGGTCCCATGCCCGGTTCAAGGCGCGCTTCAATCACGTAACCTTGCGCGCGGCGGGTTGGGTTGGACTTCAGCTCCAGCATGTCGGCTTGGAGCAGAATCATCTCCAGCAGATGGTCAATACCCGCGCCGGTGACGGCACTGACCGGGCAACAAATCGTGGTGCCGCCCCAGTCTTCGGGCGCGAGTTCTTCCTTCTGCAGTTGCTGTTTGACGCGATCCACGTTTGCGCCACGCAAGTCGGTTTTGTTGATCGCCACCATGATGGCGACTTTGGCGGCGCGCGCGTGCTGAATGGCCTCGCGCGTTTGGGGCATGATGCCGTCATCGGCGGCGATGACGATGATCGCGATATCGGTCATGTTCGCGCCGCGGGCGCGCATCTGCGTGAAGGCCGCGTGGCCGGGTGTGTCGAGAAAGGTGATCTGCCGGTCGTTGAGCGTCACCGTGTAGGCGCCGATGTGTTGCGTGATACCGCCGTCTTCGCTGGCGGCGACCTTGGCATTACGAATTTTGTCGAGGAGTGAGGTTTTGCCATGGTCAACGTGGCCCATGAAAGTGACGATCGGTGGGCGCGTGGCAAGTTCTTCGACGCGATCTTCGGTCGGTTCCGCCGCCGGCTCAGCGGCCTTGGTCACCGGCTTACGTTCGATTTGTTTCTTTTCGTGCTCGAGGTGTGCGCCATGTTTTTCGGCGAGTTGCTGGGCGATTTTGAGATCAATGCGCTCGTTGATCGAGGCAAAGATGTTCATCATCATCATCTCGGCGATGAGCTGATTGGGCTTCAAGCCGAGTTGTTCGGCAAACTCCTTCACGATGATGGGGCCGCGTACGAGGACGGTTTTCTTTTCTGGGGCTGCGACCGGCTGACTCGCGGCTTGGGCGGCACTGCCCGAGGGGAAAGCCTGGCGCACCAAGGCTTCCTGTTCCTCCGTCAGGGGGCTCATATGATTCTTGAGCTGCATGCCGTGCTCCAGCAGCTTATCGAGCACATCTTTGCTGCTGCGCAGGCCCAACTCGCGCGCTAGTTCATGAACCCTCATGTTCCTCGCTTCCACTTGCTTGATTTTCCGCCTCAAAAACTTTTTCCGCTGCCGCTTTGATGGCCGTGGCGGCAGCTTCGTCGAAGCCCTCGACGGCCGCAAGGTCGCTGATCTCGGCGGTCACGATGCCTTCCAAGGCCAGGAAACCGGCGTGCACCAACTTTTCGGCGTGCGCCTGACCGATGCCTTCGATCTGGGCGAGTTTGGCGATGGCCGCGGCGACCTTCTCCTCGAAGGAGATGTCCGCCTCATCCTTGGTGATGTCAATCCGCCAGCCGGTCAATTTGCTGGTCAGCCGCGCGTTTTGACCCTTTTTGCCGATGGCGAGCGAAAGCTGATCTGC
Organism: Verrucomicrobiota bacterium; assembly: GCA_004321905.1. Lineage (GTDB taxonomy): Bacteria > Verrucomicrobiota > Kiritimatiellia > CAIQIC01 > CAIQIC01 > DP16D-bin41. Next base: position 8,583 of record SCQF01000005.1, read on the forward strand.
GGCCACGATCACATTGACCGTACCCGTCTCCTCGTCCACCGTCAGGCGCAACAATTTGGCCGGCGAAAGCGCATTGGTGACGAAGGTCTTGATGTCCTCGTTCCACCGGACGATATCAATCTTCTCGCCGGAGAGTTCGCGCACGATGTTTTTGACGCGCAAGCCGCGCATACCGACGCACGCGCCCACCGGGTCCACTTTCTGGTCGTTGGAGAAAACCGCCAGCTTGGTGCGATAACCCGGCTCGCGTGCGATGGCCTTGATCTCCACGGTGTTATCGTTGATTTCCGCCACTTCCAGCGCGAACAGCTTGCGGACAAACTCCGGCGCGGAGCGTGAGAGAATCAGTTGCGGCCCGCTGGACTTGTCCTCGACGCTGAGCAGCAGCGCGCGCACCCGGTCGCCGACCTGATATTCCTCGATCGGCACACGTTCGCGCGACGGCATGATCGCCTCAGCGCGGCCCAAGTCCACGAGCACATCGCTGCGCTCAAAGCCGCGTACGGTGCCGCTGACGATGTCGCCGGGGCGGTCCTTATATTCCTTATAGACCTTGGCCTTCTCGGCGCTACGAATTTCCTGGAGAATAGTTTGCTTGGCTGTTTGCGCGGCGATACGCCCGAAATTCTTGGGTGTGACCTCGATTTCAAAAAAGTCGCCGAGTTTCGCGTCGGACTTGATGCGCTTGGCGGACGGAAGGGTGATCTGATCGTGCGGTTCCTTGACGACCTCGACCACTTGTACCCGCGCAAAAGCGCGAATTTCAAAGGTTTTACGGTCAACGGAAATCCGTAACTCGCGTGCCGGACTGACGGCTTTTTTGGAGGCCTTGAGCAGCGCGGTCTCCACCGCATGGAGCAGCGTCTCACGGTCAATGCCGCGCTCGCGCTCGATAAACTCAAACACTTGTTGCAGTTCGCTCGCCATAATACCTTCCTCAAAAAGAACGTTTTCCAGCGTTCGGCACAAAAAAGCGTGGGTACCAGCCCACGCCTTGCCACTTGCCGAACCTGTACCGCGGGGCGGAAGATAATCCAAGCCGGGGTGGGGCGTCAAGCGGCGATTTCGGGCTTTTCCAAAGCTTGGAAAAGCGCGCGATGATTTTTTCCAAGGTTTGGAAAAACGCCCCTTGCGGACGCCGGGTGATTCGTGTAAGAAACCCCGGCTCGCCGGTCATCGGCGGCAACGAGGCGCAAAACAACACCGGAGAGAACACGATGAAGGACATTCCGATTACGGATGTGCGTAATTTTGTGCTGCTCGGTCACACGGGCAGCGGTAAGACGCAATTGCTCGACGCCATTTTGTTTAAGCTCGGTGTGAACGATCGTCTCGGCGTGACTGCCGAAGGTTCAAGCATGGCCGATTATACTGACGAAGAGAAAGAAAAGAAAATTTCACTCTGGGCCAAACCGTTCGCGGCCACCTATAAGGCCAACGGCAAAAACGTCCGCCTCATCATGCTCGACACACCGGGCTATGCGGACTTCTACGGGCAGGTGGTGGGCGCGAGCGCCATCGCCGATGCCGCGCTGATTGCGGTGGACGCGCACTCCGGCTTGCAAGTGGGCACGACGCGCGTCTGGCGGCGCTGCGAGCAACTCGGTACGCCGTGTGGCCTCGTCATCACCGGCATGGACCGGGAAAACACCGATTATCACAAAGCGCTGGCGGACATCCAAGCGGTGTGGGGCGCGAAGTGCGTGCCGGTGGTGTTGCCGGCCGCGGGCGGCAAAAGCGTGACGGATGTACTCGCCGGCAACGCGCCGGCGGATGTGGCCACGGCCGTCGAAAAAGCGAAGACGGCGTTGATCGAGGCGGCGGCGGAAACCAGCGATGCGCTGACGGAAAAATATCTGGGTGGCGAAGCGCTCACCCCGGAAGAACTCGCCGGCGGTCTGCGCGTTGCGGTGGCACAGCGCAAGTTGATCCCGGTGTTCGTCACGGTTTCCAAGGCGGATATCGGCGTCAAGGAATTGCTCGACGGCCTCGTGCGCTTCTTCCCCTCACCGGCGGAGCGTACATGGAAGGACAAGACCGGTCACGTGATCGAGACGAAGACCGACGCGCCGTTCTGCGCGCAGGTCTGGCGTACGGTCAATGATCCGTTCATCGGCCATCTGGTGTTTCTGCGCGTCTTCGGCGGTACGCTCAAGGCGGACAGCGAAATTTTCAATTCGACCAAGCAGGTCAAGGAGCGTATCGGCGCTTTGCAGACGTTCAACGGCCGCAAGCCGGAGGCGCTGGCGGAGGCCGAGGCCGGCGACATCATCGCGCTCGCCAAACTCAAGGGTACAGGCCTGAACGATACGCTCTGCGCTGCGCATCAGACGATCGAGTTCGCGCCGATCAAGTTCCCGAATCCGGTCATGGCCTACGCCGTCGCCGCCAAGAGTCAGGCCGATGAGGACAAGGTTGGCACCGGCCTGCACCGCCTCGCCGAAGAGGATCCGACGATCAAGCTGGAGCGCAACACGGAGACGCACGAGCAAATTCTCTCCGGCATGGGTGACATCCACCTTGACGTGACGCTCAAGCGCATGAAGGCGCGCAGCAATGTGGACGTGGTGTTGACGACGCCGAAGGTGGCCTATAAGGAAACGATCACGTCGCGCGGCGAAGGCCACTACAAGCACAAGAAACAGTCCGGCGGACGCGGACAATATGGCGAGGTCTATCTCCGGGTCGAGCCGCGCAAGGCCGGCGACGAGGATTGGTTTGTGGATGACGTGGTCGGCGGCGCGATCCCCGGCAACTTTATTCCGGCGGTGCGCAAAGGTCTCGAAGAGGCGCTGTTGACGGGCGTGCTCGCGCATTGCCCGGTGGTCAACACCAAGATTTCCGTCTATGACGGCACCTATCACGACGTGGATTCGTCGGAAATCGCTTTCAAGATCGCCGCGCGGCGCGCGTTCAGCGATGGCATGCAAAAAGCCCGTCCCGTGCTGCTCGAACCGATCATGAAAATCACCGTGATGTTCCCCGATCAGTTTATGGGCGACATCACCGGCGACCTGAACCATAAGCGCGGTCGCATCCTCGGCATGGGCGCCGAGGACGGCATGCAAGTGATCACGGCGGAAGCGCCGCAGGCGGAGTTGTTCAAATATGCCTCCGAACTGCGCAGCATCACCGGCGGTCGCGGCTCGTTTGAAATGGAGTTTCTCCGCTACGACATCGTGCCGAGCAATATCGCGCAAAAAGTCATCGCCGAGGCGGAAAAACACAGGAAACACGAAGAAGAGTAAACCAGCGGTCAGCGGTCAGTTGGGACTGGTCCTGATCCTTTTAACACAGAAGGTGGAGTATGAGCGGACATAGTGCATGGGCTAATATCAAACACAAGAAGCAGGCCAACGACGCCAAGCGCGGCAAGATCTTCAGCAAGATCGCCAAGGAAATGATGATCGCGGTGCGGGCCAACGGCAAGGACCCGATCACGAATCTGACTTTGCGCACACTGTTGCAGAAAGCGCGCGCGGCCAACATGCCGTCGGACAACATCGAGCGCGCGATCAAACGCGGCGCCGGCGAGGTCGAGGGCGAAGTTTTCGACGAAGTGATGTACGAAGGTTATGCCCCCGGTGGTATTGGCTTGATCGTGCAGGTTCTCACCAGTAACCGTAACCGGGCTGCCGCTGAAGTGCGCCATACGTTCACCCGCTTTGGCGGGAACTTGGGCGGCCAGAACAGCGTGCTGCGTACGTTCCAGCGCAAAGGCGTCATCCTCGTCGAGGAAGCCGCCGCGAGCGAAGAAAAGTTGATGGAAGTCGCGCTCGAAGCCGGTGCCGGTGACCTCATCCACGATGCCGACGCCAAGCAATTCGAGATCACCACCGACCCCGCGCAGTTTGGTGCGGTGGTGGATGCGCTCGCCAAAGCCAACATCGCGACGCAGAGCGCAGAAATTTCGCTTGTCGCCGATCTGATGGTGCCGGTCACGGAAGCCGGCGCGGCCAAGAAGATCGTGGATTTCATGGAGGCGCTGGAGGATATTGACGACGTGCAGAACGTCTACAGCAATGCCGACATTGATCCGAAGCTGGTCGAAGGCTGATCGGCGTAGTGCAGTCTTGCTGCGCTTTGGGTTCCAAGTATGTTGGTGAGCGGGCGCAGCAAGACTGCGCCCCTACTTTTTGAAATGCACATCATCGGACTAGACGTCAGCCTGCGTAGTACCGGCGTCGGCGTCATTGAGCGCCGCGCCGGCCGACTGACGTGCGTTGAGTTTGGTTTGGTCCGTAACGCGCCCGCTGTGCCGCATTCCATTTGCCTGGTCACGTTGCAACGCGACCTCGCGGCGCTGCTGCAACGCGCGCAGCCGGAAGTCGCCGCGCTTGAGGGTGGTTTTTTTTTCAAAAACGCCAAGACTGCGATGATCCTCGGCGAAGCGCGCGGCGTGGTCATCGCCACCTGCGCCACCGCCGGCGTACCGGTGTTTGAGTACGCGCCGCGTCTCGTCAAGCAGAGCCTGACCGGCTTCGGCGGCGCGGAAAAAACGCAGGTCGCCAAAATGGTCGTGACCATCCTCGGCTTGCGCGAGACACCGCCGCCCGACGCGACCGATGCCCTCGCGCTCGCGATCTGCCACGCCCAACACCAGACCGGTATCGCCGCGCTCCAGCCAGAGCCGATTTAGCTGCTAACACAATCCTAATTGGCGCTTCGTTAGCGGTGGGTTACTATTCAGCCAACAGGAGTTGCCATGAAGAAATTGATTCGGTTGATGCTTGCGTTTGTCTTTGCCGGATTTGTTTCCGGCTGCGCTTCGACCGTATTCGTCAAAGCTTATCCCGGCGTGGAGCGACCCACGACACAGCTTGCCACGGTTGTCGTACCCGCGAGCGTCGAAGTGCGGAGCGTCAACGGCGAAAAAGTTCTGGATGTAACGGGCACGCTCCGCGAGTCGCACTACAGTGTTGCCACGCTGGCCGGTTCGCAAAATTGGAGTGTGCGCTACTACGCGCCGCTCGCCGAAGGCTATTATGCCGATCCGCAGGCGGTGACCGAGTCGCCGTGGACACCGTTCACGTTCGCTGCCGCTGCCGGTCAAACCTATCGGCTGGAAGTCCAAACACCGCGCGAGGATCCCAAGCTATTTCGCACCAAAGAGCGGGTGAGTTTCAGCGTTACAGCGGTCGGCGGTCAGCCAGCAGCTATCAGTCAATCCGAATCAAAACCTGCCACACCACCTCCGCCCACGCCGAAAGTTGAAGCGCCGCAGACGCTCGAGTCCGCCGCGCTCAAACAGTTACAAAATTGGTGGCGCGCTGCCGGCGCGGAGGAACGCCAAGCCTTCCTCGATTGGACCAAGACCCAGCCGTAAAAATTTTCCAAGCCTTGGAAGTCAGCGGTTTTTCCGCTCGAAAACGCCGCCAAATTCGTTGGTGGTCACGCAAACAAAGTCCGGGGTTAACTCGCGGCCCAATTTTTCCAGAAAAACGGCGCGTTGTGGGAAGCGTCGTTTGAGGGAAGCCGGCAAATCAAAAACTTCGGCGGTGGCGAAAACATTACCGGTGCGCTGCTGCAGGTTGGCGGGCGGCGCGTCATAAATCAGATGAACAACTTCCGCAGAACTGTGATAGCGCAGGTAGCGCATGACCTCGAAGCTGTCGGCGGTGAGGATGAGGTCGTTGGGTTTGGCGTGTTGAATGAGCCAGGCGGATTTGCAGGCGGCGAGGTCGCCACGCGGATCGGCGAGGAGCCGGAACCCACCGAAATAATTGTGGGTACAGAGTATTGCTGCGATGGCCAGCGGCAGCAGTGGGCGACCGGCGGTGGCGAGCGGCGCGTAGAGCGTCACCGTGATCAAGAGCCAGAGTGGCGGGAGGGCCATCACCCAGTTTTCAGGACTGCCAGGTTCGGTGAGCAGCAGGACGATCATTTGGAGGCCGAGCCACGTGGCGGCGGCGCTGGCGAGCGGGGTATCGGATGCAAGGCGTCCAATTTTCCGGCGAATGATGAGCAGCGCAAAACCAAAAACAACGAGCAAGGTGAGCGTGATGAACGGCACTGTTCGCGCAAGAATGTCGGCATGTTGGCCGGTGAAAATTTGTCGGGCCAGCGCGCGATAGGGGAAGAGTTGCACCAGCGTATGCTGGAATTTTTCGGAGGCGAACAGGAAATTTCCGGCGGCAAGGTTTTGCGTCAACGCAATAAGGCCTTTGACCGCGCTGGCGAGCGAGAATCCGCCTTCGGGCTGGTCGGCGCTCGGTCCAAAAATTTCTGTCAGCACGCGTGCGCCATAGAAAGCGAGGTAGGTCGCGCTGGTCAGCGTGCCGGCCACCAACCCGTGCGTGATGGCGTTGCGGAAACGCCGTTGCGTGAGGTGAAAAATGGGGATGGCCACGAGAGCGGGCAGCACGTTCAGGATGTGCATCAGACAACCGAGTGCGGCGAGTACGCCGCTCAAAACGGCGTTGCGCAGCGTGGGGCGACCGATGGCGGCGAGCCACGCCAACAAAATCAGCAAGGCACCGGGCGTATAAATTTCCGCCTCGTCGCTGTAGCGCCAGAAGCCGTAGGAAAAAGCCAGTCCGCCGGCACCGGCCAGCGCCGCGAGGCATAGCGCATGATATTTTTGCGGATCACGCTCCGTCAGGCTCCGCCGCAATAACAAAAACAAGATCAGAACGGACAGCACGCCGCAAATCCGGCTGAACCAAACCATGACCGGAAAAGCCCGATCGGCAAGACCGGCTTGACGGGCGAAGAAAAAAAGGCCCTGCGCTGTCGGGAAGTAAACGAGGTGTTGGCTGTGCCAGAGCTGACTGGTGGCGGTGGTTTCAACGCTGTAGGCGTAGCCGTAGGCGTCGTTGGCCTCGGAGTGATTCACGGGCGAGGTCAAGGTATAGCCGGCGAGCAGCAGGGCCGCCGCCGTCAGCGCATAAAAAAACAGCCTGATTTTCTGAGTCATTTTCTGAAATGCATCATCGGAGCGCGAATGTGACTTGTCAATCGCGCGTTTCCCTGCTAAACCGCCGTGTCCGTTGCCACCGCCGCGGATCGTCTAGCGCAACCATTATATTGAGGAAAAATGAAGATTCTGGTCATCAATGCAGGGAGTTCATCCGTAAAATTCACCTTGTTCGATATGGACAAGGATGTCTGGCTCGCCAAGGGGATGCTTGAACGCATCCGCACGGCGGGCGCTGTGCTGAAATATAGCAACCATCGCGGGGAGAAGTTCGAGAAATCCATTGTCGCCAATTCCTATGAGGCCGCGATTTCGGCGGCGTGCCTGGCGTTGTGTGACGCCGACCACGGCGTGATTGCCAATTTGGAGGAGATCAAAGGCATCGGTCACCGCGTGGTGCACGGCGGCGCGGAGATTTCCGGCGCGATGCAAATCACGCCGGCGATCAAGCAGACGATTCTCAGTTGTTACGAACTGGCGCCCCTGCACAATCCACCCAACTACGAAGGCATCGAGGCGTGCGAATATCTTTTCCGCGACATTCCGATGGTCGCCGTTTTCGATACCGCGTTTCATCAGACCATGCCCGCCGCCGCCTACACCTATGCCATTCCGGCGGCGGTGGCCGCGCAGTACAAGATTCGACGCTACGGTTTTCACGGCACCTCGCATCACTATGTGGCGCTGGCTGGCGCGAAGGTGCTGGGCAAGGAGGTCACGGATGTGAAGCTCATCACGGCCCACTTGGGCAATGGGTGCAGTATCACGGCCATCAACAAGGGCCAGGTGGCGGATACGAGCATGGGCGTCACACCACTCGAAGGTTTGGTGATGGGCACGCGCTGCGGCGATCTCGATCCCGCCGTGGTGCTCTTTCTCTGCCGCGCGGGCTATAGCCCCGACGACGTGGATAAACTGCTCAACAAATCCAGCGGATTGCTCGGTCTCGCCGGCACCGGTTCCGGCGATATGCGCGACATCATTACCGCAGCCGATGGCGGCAATGCCGGCGCCAAACTCGCGCTGGATGTTTTTGTGCATCGGCTCCAGAAATATGTCGGGGCCTACGCCACCGTGCTCAACGGTTTTGATGCGCTGATTTTCACCGGCGGTATCGGCGAAAATTCCGCGCGGATTCGTGCGCTGGTCTGCGAGAAGCTTTACTACTTGGGCGTCGAGATGGATGTCGCCAGGAACCGCGCCAACGAGGTCGTCATCTCCCGCAATGCGACCGGCCCGAAAGTGCTTGCGGTGCCGACCAACGAAGAGCTGATGATCGCCCGCGAAACGGCCCGTCTGCTGATGTAACCATTGCACAACCACCATCAAAGGAACCATGAAGAAAGCCATCGAACTTGTCTGGGAACGCGCGAAAGCGAACCTGCAAAATATTGTCCTGCCGGAGGGCGGCGATCCGCGCACCATCAAGGCCGCGGCCAAAATCACGGCGGAAAAATTGGCCCGCGTCACCGTGATCGGCCAGCCCGATACCGTCGCTGCGCTGGCGAAAAAAGAAGGTGTCAGTACCGCCGGTTGGGAGGTGGTGGATCCGCGCACCTCGCCCCTGACGGACGAGTTTGCTTATACCTACGTCGAGATGCGCAAGGGCAAACAGGAGTTGATCCCCGACGAAGCGCGCGAGATCATCGGGGAAGAGATGCACTTTGGTTCGATGATGGTGCGCAAAGGTCTCTGCGACGGTTTTGTCTCCGGGGCCGCCCACGCCACCGCCGATGTCTGCCGCGCGGTCTTTCGTGTCATCGGCATTTCTGCGGATGTGAAAACCGCGTCCAGTTTCATTCTGATGCAGCTCCCGACCGACGAGTTTGGCGTCAACGGCGGCCTGATCTATGCCGACCCCGGCACGGTCATCAACCCCAACGCCGTGGAGCTGGCGGATATCGCCGTGGCGACCTCGCGCGTCTGCTGGGCGCTGCTCGGCGTACGTCCGAAGATCGCCATGATTTCCTGCTCCACCAAAGGCAGCGCCAAAGACCCGATCATTGACAAGGTGATCCAAGCCACCGCACTCGCCAAAGCGCGCCTCGCCGAATTGAAAATCGAGGCCGATATTGATGGCGAGATGCAGGCCGATGCCGCCTTGATTCCGGCGATTTGCGCGAGCAAGGCCAAGGGTAGTGCGATCGAAGGCCGCGCCAATGTGCTCGTCTTCCCCGACCTCAACGCGGGCAACACCTGCTACAAACTTACCGAGCGCCTCGCGCACGCCAACGCGTTTGGCCCGGTGTTCATGGGCCTCAAAAAGCCCGCCAGCGATCTCTCGCGCGGTTGCAGCGCCGATGACATCGTCAGCATCGCCGCCATCGTCGCCTGCCAGGCGATTGGGCAAAAAACGAAAACCTGACGCACTGGAGCGTCGCAGCATGGACGGTTTTCCAAGGCTTGGAAGATAGCGCAGTGATTTTTTCCCAAGCTTGGAACTTTATTGACACCAGGGACAGTATTTGGTCATGTGTCCTGCGTTGTCCATCACCCGCTGGGACGTTGGCTAATTTATGCAACTGACGGTCAAAGATGTCGCAAAGCTGTTGAACATCTCCGAGAAGACGGTGTATCGGATGATTCAGCGCAGCGAAATCCCGGTACACCGGATTGGCGAACAATTCCGGTTTGACCGGATCGATCTGATGGAGTGGGCCACGGCGAAGCGGATCAACGTTTCGGCCGATTTGTTCAAGGTACCGGCGGATACCGGCGAGGCACCCCCGTTGATTTCCGACGCGTTGACCACAGGCGGCATTTTCTATCGCTTGGATGGCAAGGATAAGGAAGGCGCGTTGCGTTCGCTGGTGCAGGTCGTGAGCTTGCCGTCCGATGTGGATCGCGGTTTTCTCCTGAATCATTTGATCGCGCGCGAAGGACTGGCCTCGACGGGTATTGGCGAAGGCCTTGCCATTCCGCATGTGCGTAATCCTGCGGTGTTTCCTGCGGAGCAGACCGTCATGGCGTTGGGTTTCCTCGAACATCCGGTGGATTTTGGCGCGCCGGACGGCAAACCGGTGTATGCCCTTTTTCTCCTCTTCAGTCCGAGCATCCGCCTGCATCTGAAGTTGCTCTCGCAGTTGTCGTTTCTTTTGAACCGTGCGGAAGTGAAGGCGATCCTCGCACGGCAGGCGTCGCGTGAGGACATCTTGGGGGCGATCCGGCATGTGGAAGGCGAGTTGGTGGCGCAAGAACCGCCGGTGAGCGGAGTGGGGCTATGAGTCTGCTATCCGCACTTCCCCTGCTCGTCGCGGCCGTTGCGATGTCCACGAGTCTCTTGCTCGGACGGACAGCGCCGCGTGGCTGGTTGGTGGCTACGCTCGTGGGCGTGGCGGCGGCCTTATTGGCGGCGGCGATCGTGTTGATGGGTGGTGCCGACTGGGAATGGCGCAGCAGCTTTCTGCTGGGCGGTGAACCGCTGCATTTGCGCCTCGATAGTTTGAGCGCCTTTTTTCTGGTTTTGCTTGGCGTGGTCGGCGGAGCGGGATCGGTGTATGCCCGCGAGTATTGGTCAGATACCGCGCATCCGCGTTCTGCTCGCACGGGCCGCTTCTGGTGGAGTTTGATGTTGTTCAGCCTCGGTTTCGTGCTGCTCGCTTCCAACGGATTGCATTTTCTCATCGCGTGGGAACTGTTCACGCTCAGCGCCTATTTTTTAATCACACTCAACCGTCAATGCAGCGCGGTGCAGGCGGCGGGCTGGCTTTATATTGGGGCTTCACACGCCGCGACGCTGGCACTCTTCGCCTTCTTCACCCTGCTGGCCGTCCATGTCGGTAGTTGGGACCTCGGCCCGATGCAAGAACATACGGAATTGGCCCCATTGTTTTGGCTGGGGCTTTTTGGCTTCGGGTTGAAAGCGGGTTTGTTCCCGCTGCACATTTGGCTGCCTTCGGCGCACGCCAACGCACCGAGTCACGTCTCGGCCATGCTTTCGGGCGTGACGCTCAAGCTGGGCATCTACGGCCTCATGCGTTTCAGCGGTTGGCTGCCGCTACCCGATGGAGCGGGCTGGGTGGTGGCGGTGTTGGGCGTGACCAGTGCGGTATTGGGTGTGGCCTTCGCGCTGGGACAGCATGATCTCAAGCGCCTGCTGGCCTATCACAGCGTCGAAAACATCGGCATCATTCTGATCGGGCTGGGCTTCGCGCTGGTGGCGGTGCAACAAGGCAATCCGGTTTGGGGTCGGTTGGCACTGGCCGGCGCCTTGCTGCATGTGTGGAATCATGGTTTGTTCAAGGCCCTTTTGTTTTTTGGCGCTGGCTCCGTTCTGCACGCCACGGGTACGCGAATGATGAGTCAACTGGGTGGACTGTGGCGCGCCATGCCGTGGACGGCGGGGTTGTTTGCGCTTGGCGCGGTGGCGATTTCCGGTCTGCCGCCGCTCAACGGCTTTGTCAGCGAATGGCTGGTCTATCTCGGCCTGTTCGACGCCACGCTGGCGCACGGCCCTGCGGCTTGGCTGGCCATTTCGTCCGCCATTTTTCTCGGCATCACCGGCGCGCTGGCACTCGCGTGTTTCGCCAAAGTCTGCGGTGTGGTTTTTCTGGGTGCGCCGCGTTCCCCGGCGGCCGCCCACGCGCACGAAAGCGGTCCACAGATGCGTAGTGCGATGTTGGTGTTGGGTGTGGCGTGTGTGGCGATCGGTCTCGCGCCAGTCATCTTTTGGCCGGCGGTGGTGCGCGCCATGGACGTATGGAATCCCGTCTGGGTCGGAGCAGAAACGCCGGTGGCGCTTTCGGCCCTCGGCCTGTTTCATGTGGCGTTGGCGTTGGTTGCGCTGACTTTGGCGGGCTGGTTGTGGCGACGCGTCCAGCGTAGCGGTTTGATCCGCGCGGTGACGTGGGATTGCGCGTATGCGTTGCCGACCGCCCGGATGCAGTACACGGCGGGCTCGTTTGCGGGAATCATCACCGAATGGTTTGCGTGGATTTTACGTCCGGAGCGGTATCAGCAGCTTCCCGAAACCTGTTTCCCGGCCACGGCGCACCATGCGGAACACACGCCGGAGACGGTGCTCGAAAAAATTGTCAAACCAGCCGCCGCGCTGGTCATGCGCGTTTCGGCGTGGGCGCGGAGTCTCCAGCACGGGCGACTACAAGCCTATCTACTGTATTTGCTGATCGGCGTCGCCGCGTTGGCCCTCTTTGTCCTGCTGGGAGGGAGCCCATGAAGACCTGTCTTTTGCAGACAAGTCAGCCCTCGCCGGACGCGAGTGGTTACCACATTTTAAGCTTATCATCATGTACCTGAACCTTATCCAAGTTGCAGAATCGTTTGGTGTCTCCGAAAGCGTCGTGGAAGGCTGGATTCGCCATGACGGGTTGCCCTATACGCCAGACCGGAACCGGCTGTTGTTCGATCGTGCACAGGTGACGCAATGGGCGGCTAAGCGCGGTCTCGCCGCGCGGGTCGGATTCCTGGCACCCGAAAATTCCGCGCTGACGCCGCATTTGCGGCTGGGTCCGTTGCTGCGGGCTGGTCGCATCTGGCGGGACGTGCCGGCGTCGGACGTTCCGAATATTTTCGAGCGCATTATCACCGTCTTGCCCGGAGCGACGCCGCCCGTGCGTCAACTTTTGGGGCAACGGGTGCGCGCCAAAGATGGTGTGACGATGGCCCCGGTGGGCGGTGGTTTTGCCCTGCCGCATCCCAGCGCCCGCATCACGTTGGGCCGCGATTCCGGCACGGTGGCGTTGCTGCTTTTGCGCGACGATTTGGTGCTGGCCGAACCGCCGGCGGATGGCGTGCCGGTGCGGAAGTTGTTTTTCTTTATCGCCCCTTCGCCACGTGGACACCTCGACCTGCTGGCCGGTTTGAGCCGTAGTTTGGGTCACGGGCCGTTGCGCGAGTTGGTGGAGCGAAGCGCGCCCGATGATGAAATTTTTCAGGCGGTGGAGGCCATGGACGCGGCGATGGTGGAGGCAAATCCATGACGCTAGGTTTGCTTTTGCTGATCGCTTTCCTCGCTTTGTCGGCCAGCATCGTTGTTGGTTTCCGACGGCCCCGCATCTGGCTCGCGTTGACCGTGGCCGGCGCGATGCTCGGCATGACCGCAGCTCTGCGGGTGTTGTTGGGCGGCGAGAGCGGGGAGTGGCAAAGCGGATTCTTGCTGGGCGGTGAAACGTTGCATCTGCGACTGGACGGGGTGAGCGCCTTGTTCCTGATGTTGGTGGCGGTGATTGGTGGAACCGGAGCCGTGTATTCTCACGAGTATTGGGCGGATCAGCATAATCCCTCCACCGCTCCGCGCGGCCGCGTCTGCTGGAGCGCGCTTCTGATTTGCATGGGTCTGGTGTTGCTGGTTTCCAATGGCCTCCATTTTCTTATCGTCTGGGAACTGTTTGCCCTGTGCGGTTATTTCTTGATCACATTGGACCGTGAACGCAACGGGGTGCGTGCTGCCGGTTGGCTCTATCTGGTGGCTTCCCACGCGGGTACGCTGGGTCTGTTCGCGTTCTTCGCCCTGCTGGCGTCACGCACCGGCAGTTGGAACCTTGGCCCAATGCGCGCGCATGCGGAACTGGCCCCGCTGTTCTGGCTGGCGTTGTTTGGGTTTGGCGTGAAAGCCGGTTTCTTCCCGCTGCATATCTGGCTGCCTTCGGCACATGCCAACGCACCGAGCCATGTCTCCGCGATTATGTCAGGTGTAGCCATCAAGTTGGGTGTCTACGGCATTGTTCGTTTCAGCGGCTGGTTGCCGATCCCGCCCGCTGCGGGGTGGGTGGTGACCGGCTTGGGGGCGACGAGCGCGCTGCTCGGTATCGCATTCGCGTTTGCGCAAAATGATTTCAAGCGGCTGCTCGCCTATTGCTCGGTGGAAAATATCGGCATCATCATGATCGGGGTCGGCGTCGCTCTGCTTGCGATGACGCACGGCAACGCGCCATGGGGGCGTCTGGCACTGGCCGGGGCATTGTTGCATGTCTGGAATCACGGGGCCTTCAAAGCCTTGTTGTTCTTCGGTGCCGGTTCGGTGTTGCATGCGACGGGTACGCGGGAGATGAGCCGGCTGGGTGGTTTGGCGCGGGTCATGCCGTGGACTGCCGGTTTGTTTGCGCTTGGCACGCTGGCCGTTGCAGGTCTGCCGCCGCTTAACGGATTTGTCAGTGAATGGCTGCTTTATCTTGGTCTGTTTGCGGTCGTGACGGGCAAAGGCGTAACGGCGTGGATTGCCATGCCCGCCGCGATCATGCTGGCCATGGCCGGAGCCATCGCGTTGGCGAGTTTTGCCAAGGCTGGCGCGGTTATTTTTCTAGGTGCAGCCCGCACACAGCCGGCAGCGCAGGCGCACGAATGCGGCTACTGGATGCGGGGTCCGATGCTGGTGCTGGCAAGTATCTGCGTAGTCATTGGCTTGGCACCCGTTTTATGTTGGCCAGCGGTGGCTGGCGCAGTGGCAAGTTGGCATCCAACGTGGGCCATTGGGGAACCGCCCGTGTCACTGGTCACACTGGGTTCGGCACAAATCGCGTTGGCGATCATGATTTTGGCGGCGGCAGCCTGGTTGTGGTGGACGGCCTACCATAACGGGTTGCAACGTGGTCCCACATGGGATTGCGGCTATGCAACACCCCGCGCGCGGATGCAATACACCAGCGCGTCATTTGCGGGCATTGTCTCCGGCTGGTTCCGTTGGGTTTTGCAACCCGAACGCAAGGCGCGCCGTCCCCGCGGCGACTTTCCGGCGGAAGCCATCCGTTTGGAACACATGCCCGAAACAGTATTGGAGCATATCATTGCGCCGGTAGGTGGCCTTATCATGCAAGCATCCAGCACGGTGCTTCGCTTGCAACACGGGCGCCTCCAATTCTATATCCTTTATGTGTTGGCGGGTTTGATCGGCATTGGACTTTTCGTGTTTTGGGGATGCATACCATGATCGTGATGCGCGACCTTATGCTTCGGCTCGTACTGTGGCTGCTACTCGCTCCGTTGCTGCCGGGCATCATCAACAAAGTGAAAGCGTGGGTGGCTGGCCGTAGGGGACCACCGGTGTTGCAGCTTTATTATGATCTGGCGAAGTTGTGGCGCAAAGGCGTGGTGATGAGCAATCTTGCGTCACCGGGTTTTATCATTGGACCGGCTGTGGCGTGGGTGGCGCTGATCGGAGCCGCGCTGTTGATGCCGCTGGGTCCGGCGGGCAGTGTGGTGAGTTTTCGCGGTGACGTGCTGTTGCTGATTTATCTGTTGGCGCTGGCGCGGTTTTGTACGGCGTGGGCCGCCATGGAAACCGGTTCGGCCTTCGAAGGCATGGGTGCGGCGCGCGAGGTCAGCTATGCGGTGCTTACAGAAGCGGCCATCATCGCGGCGGTGCTGTCGCTCATCGTTCACACCGGCAGCGTTTCCTTGAGCACCATGCTTGCACCCTCGG
This sequence comes from Verrucomicrobiota bacterium, assembly GCA_004321905.1. Taxonomy (GTDB): domain Bacteria; phylum Verrucomicrobiota; class Kiritimatiellia; order CAIQIC01; family CAIQIC01; genus DP16D-bin41. The sequence goes on from SCQF01000005.1 coordinate 23,876, forward strand.
CGGGCGCAGGTGCGGCTTTGTTGGTGGCGGGATTATTCACAGTGCTGTTGGCGGAAAATTGTCGGGTGCCCTTCGACGATCCCAACACGCATTTGGAATTGACGATGATTCACGAGGTCATGGTGCTTGATCACAGCGGTCCGCCGCTGGCTGCCATTTTACATGGCGCCTCCATCAAGCTGCTGTTGTTCTCCATCCTGTTAGTCCAAGCGGTGCTGCCGATGGGCGACCTGTCCCCGCTCGCCGCCGCCGGCGCCTTGGCGGTGGGGGTTCTGCTGGTCACGGTTGGCGTGGGACTGGTCGAATCATTATTGGCACGGTTTGCATTTCGGCGTGTGCCGCTGTTGCTTACCACTGCTTTTTTGCTGTGTGTGTTTGCGTTGCTGGTGGCGTGGAAAGGTGATGCCCCATGAGCGGAATCTTGAACTTGGTAATCGGGCTGGCGATGGGGCTGAACCTGATCGCGCTGGGCAGCAGCCGGCTGCCGACGCTTATCCGCGCCGTGTCGGTGCAAGGCGTGTTATTGGGTGTGATGCCGGTGTTGATGGAGAGTGAACGGCTCGACTGGCGCGTGTTATTGGTTGCGCTGGCCACCATCGCTGGGAAAGGTTTGTTGATTCCAAGCCTATTGCGGCGGGCGATGCGCGCGGCCAATATTGAACGGGAGGTCGAGCCGTTCATCGGTTTCGTGCCGTCATTGTTGCTCGGAGCCGTTGGTACCATCGCGGCGGTGGCCTTGGCGCGGGCCTTGCCGCTGTTGCCGGAACATGTCGGAATGCTGCTGGTGCCAGGTTCGCTGGCCTCGCTCTTGACCGGCTTCATCCTGCTCATTGGTCGGGTCAAGGCTATTTCACAAGTTTGTGGTTATCTGATTTTGGAAAACGGCATTTTCCTGTTCGGCCTGTTGCTCATTCACTCAACACCGTTGCTGGTGGAATCGGGCATCCTGTTGGATGTCACCGTAGGCGTGTTCATTATCGGTATCATTGTGGATCGTATCCAACGCGCCTTCGACTCGCTCGACACACGCAAACTTACGGCGCTCCACGAATGAACTCACTACTCCTCATTGTTGTGCCTTTGGTCGGAGCTGCTTTAGCGGCGCTCTGGCCCAACGACCGCACCCGGCCTTGGTTCCTGCCGGGCTTCGGCCTCGTCCACGTTGTGCTGACGTTTTGGCAGTTCCTCAACCCGCCGGTGGTTGCCCCGGGCGCTTGGCTGGGTTTTGATCCGCTGGCGCGGGCGGTTTTGCCCGCCGTATCGTTGCTGTTTCTTGTCTGCGCGGCTTATGGCGTCTCCTATCTGCGCATCCGGTCGGAGCGGCCCAACCGCGTGTTTGTCGCGGTGTTACTGGCAATCCTGGGTTTGTTGAGCGCCGGCCACCAAGCCCGGCATCTGGGGCTGCTCTGGATCACGACCGAAGCGGTCACGCTGGCGGCGGTTCCGCTCCTGCACTTCAACAATGCGCCGCGTGCTTTCGAGGCAACGTGGAAATATCTGCTCGTCGGCGGTACGGGCATCGCGCTGTCGCTACTAGGCTCCTTTTGTCTGGGCTACGCGTCACTGCACGGCGGTGGTGTGGGCGATTTGACCTTCACCGCGCTGATGGCGCAAGGCGCGGGCTTGTCGCGTCCTTGGGTTTTGACGGCGTGGGTCCTGCTGTTGGTCGGTTATGGCACCAAGATGGGCTTGGCTCCAATGCACACGTGGAAGCCCGACGCCTACGGTGAAGCGCCGGGCTTGGTGGGCGCGATTCTGGCGGGTGGTGTCACGACGGTGGCGTTCACCGCCGTGCTGCGCGTGCGCGCCGTGGTCGCCGCGTCCGGTGCGGGGCCGATGGCCGACCGCACCTTGCTCGTCATCGGACTGTTTTCCGTCGTGGTCGCCGCCTTGTTCCTTTTGGGGACGCGCGACTTCAAGCGCATGCTCGCTTATTCGAGCGTGGAGCATATGGGCATCCTGTGCATCGGTGCGGCGCTGGGCGCGGCTGGCGCGGCGGCGGCGTTGTTTCATGTCTGGAGCAACAGCCTGACCAAAGGTTCGCTGTTTATGAGCGCAGGCAACATCCGCCGCGCAGCGGGCTCGCCTTCGATGGATGACGTGCGTGGCATGGCGATCCTGACACCACGTTCGGCGGCGCTTTTTGTTGCCGGCCTGTTCGCCGTTACGGCCTGTCCGCCTTTCGGTCCGTTCTTCAGTGAATTACAAATAGTACGCGCCGCCTTGGGTTCCGGACATGGACTGGCTACCGCAATTTTTCTCACTGGCTTGCTACTGGCCTTTTTGGGACTGACACGTGTGGTCTTCGGTATTGTGGACGGACGTCCGCGCCCAGTGGTGAAGGCCAACAGCAAAGATTTTGTCGAGACCGCCGGTGTCGTCGCGCCGCCGCTCCTGTTACTGGGTCTGTCCGTGTGGCTCGGACTTTTCACGCCGGCGATATTGCGCACAGCCTGGCTGGCCGCGGTCACCCAACTCTTTCCAACCCCATGAGCGCTACCACACCATTCGCCCTTCTAGCCAACGCCACCAGTCTTCCGTGGGCGGAAATCCCCGCGTGGCCGGTGGCGGAATTCGTTCATGCCACGGCGACGGAATTGAACCGCGGCGCGCGCTTTTGCGCGTGGTTCGGCGTGCCGGAGCATTCAGGCACCTGCCTCGTCGCTGTGTTGGCCTTCGACGTTGACAACACGCTGGCCGTCGGGCGTAGCGAAGCATTCACCGGCGCGTATCCCGCACTGACGACGACCCATCCACAGGCCCACTTGTTCGAGCGCGAAGTCTGGGAGCAACACGGACTCACGCCCGCAGGTCATCCGTGGCTCAAGCCCGTGCGGCGCACGAATGAAAAGGGAAATGCGCCCGCGAACGGGGAATTTTTCCGCGTGGAGGGTGGGGAGGTTCACGAAGTCGCGGTTGGTCCCGTTCATGCCGGCGTCATTGAACCGGGCCACTTTCGCTTCCAATGCGCGGGTGAGGAAGTGTTGCACTTGGAAATAGCGTTGGGCTATCAGCATCGTGGAATTGAAGAGGCGCTGCGTGATGGCCCGCATCGCGCAACCATGAGCCAGATGGAAACCGTGGCGGGCGATACCACCATCGCCCACGCGACCGCCTACGCGACCGTTATGGAGGCACTCGCCGGGACGGAAGCGCCCTTGCGCGCGCAATGGTTGCGGGCGGTGGCCCTCGAACTCGAACGCCTTGCCAATCACACCGGCGACATGGGCGCACTGGCCGGCGATGTGGCGTTTCTGCCCACGATGTCGGCGTGCGGCAAAATTCGTGGCGACTTTCTTAATCTCACTGCGCTCATGTGTGGTAACCGTTTTGGTCGTGGTCTCGTGCGTCCGGGTGGTTGTCGTCATGACCTCGATGCCGGGCGGGCGGCGCAATTGAAGGAACGCTTGGAAACTGCACTCGCCGATACCAAGCAGGCGGTGGCGTGGTTTTGGGATTCTGCGGCGGTGCGCGCGCGTTTTGAAAATGTCGGTACAGTTTTTCCCGCGCAGGCCACCGCGATCGGACTGGTGGGGCCGGCGGCACGCGCCTGCGGGTTGGTGCGCGACGTGCGTTTCGATCATCCGGCGGGTTGGCACCGTTTTGCCCAGGCTCCGGTGGCCGTATGGCCCGTCGGTGACGTCTTCGCCCGCGCCAAAGTACGCTCGCTGGAGATCGAGCGATCGGGTGACTACCTCCGTGAGCAACTGACTGCACCCGCCGAGGGCGAATTGCGCGGTGAACTGGCGCCGCCCGCGCCGGACACGTTGGCTGTGGCACTGGTTGAAGGCTGGCGCGGTGAGGTTTGCCACGTGGCCTTGACGGATGCCGCTGGGCGCTTCCGCCGCTATAAAATCGTTGATCCGTCGTTTCACAATTGGATGGGTCTCGCGCTGGCCTTGCGCGGCACGGCCATCTCGGATTTCCCGATCTGCAACAAGAGTTTCAACCTTTCCTATTGCGGCCACGATTTATGATGCCGCCCCAAAGCTATGTTTATCATTGATACCATTACTCATCGTCTGAAACGCGGCTGCGAAACCATGGCCTATCCCCAAGGCCCGGCCCCCGTCCTGCCCGACCGTCATGGCGGTGCGCTGAAGGTGGATGCCACCCAATGTGCCGCTGGCTGCACCGCCTGTGTGCCTGTATGTCCGACACAGGCCATTACCCGGCTGGCAGGAAAACCCGTGGCACTCGATCTCGGACGCTGCATCTTCTGCGCCGCCTGTGTGGAAATCTGTCCGTCGAAGGCGATCACACAAACCGGTGATTATCGCATGGCTGTGCGCCGTCGCGAAGACCTCGTGCTGGGCGCGCCGGGCAAGGAACAAGTTCGCCTCGCGGTTGCGCTCGACAAGAAACTTCGCAGACTCTTTGGTCGTTCGTTGCGCTTGCGTCAGGTCAGCGCCGGTGGCTGCGCGGCGTGCGAAGCCGATACGAACGTGCTCGGCACCATCGGCTGGGACTTGGGCCGCTTTGGCATTCAGTTCGTGGCTTCACCCCGGCATGCCGATGGACTGCTAATCACCGGCCCGGTGACGAAGAACATGGAGTTGGCGCTCCAGAAAACCTATGCCGCCGTGGCGGCACCCAAAATTGTGATTGCCGTGGGGGCCTGTGCGATAGCCGGCGGCCCTTTTGTCGGTCACGCGCAAGTTAACAACGGCGCGAACACCATCGTGCCGGTGGATTTGTTCGTCCCCGGTTGCCCGCCGCATCCCGTTACGATCTTACACGGTCTGCTCGCTTTGTTGGGCCGTTTACAAAATGAAAATCGTGCTGCACGTTAATTTTTTCAAGGGTTGGAAACGAGGGCCACGCGCTTTTCCAAGCCTTGGAAAACGCCCGCAGTGAAAAAAATCGAAAAAGAACTTTACACGCCGCGGGGCCATCGGTATTGTCCCGCCCCGACACAAACAAAAGAAACAAGCAGCGAGAAACAGAAATAGGTCTGTTAAGGATATGGAAAACGCGACCAAGGACAGCTTGAAGAAGGAATACCAGCAGCACGCCGGGGACACCGGGTCCGTGGAGGTGCAGGTGGCGCTCCTCAGCAAGCGCATCAAAGATCTGACCCAGCATTTGCAGGGCCATAAGAAAGACCACAGCTCCCGCCGTGGTCTGATTATCATGGTCAGCAAGCGGCGGCGCCTGCTGGATTATCTCGTCCACTCGGACGAGGCCCGCTATCAAAAGTTGATCGAGCGCCTTGGTCTGCGTCGGTAAATCCTGCCCGCCCGGTATGCTGGGCGTACAGTCCCCGAGAGACCCCTTAGCATCTGCCGCGTAGCCATCGGTGGCCACCGCCCAGATGATCCGTGTTTCTCCTGCACAGGAGAAAAGCAAGCATGAGTAGTGAAGTTCGTTCCGTCGAGGTTGAACTCGGCGGCAAGAAGGTGAAGTTCGAATCCGGTCTTTTGGCCAAACAGGCCGAAGGCTCCCTCACGGTGCAGATGGGCGAGACGATCGTCTTTTCCGCCGTGACCACCACCAAGACCCCCCGCGAGGGCGTGGATTATTTCCCGCTCCAAGTGGAGTACCGCGAGAAGTTTTACGCGGCGGGTCGTTTCCCCGGCGGTTATTTCAAACGCGAAGCCCGGCCCAGCGAGCGTGAGATTCTCATCGCGCGCATGACCGACCGCCCACTGCGTCCGCTGTTCCCCGATGGCTACCGCAACGACGTGCAGATCATCAACAACCTGCTCTGCACCGACCGCGAAAACGAGTCTGATATTCTCAGCATCAATGCCGCGAGCGCGGCGGTGATGCTCTCGGAGATTCCGTTTGCCGGACCGATTGGCGCGGTACGCGTCGGTCGCATCAATGGCCAGTTCATTTTGAACCCGACCGTCGCCCAGATGGAGACGAGCGACTTAAACCTGATCTATGCCGGCACGAAAGAGTTGCCGCTGATGATCGAGGGCGCGGCCCAAGAGATCAAGGAAGCCGATATGTTGGCCGCGATGCGTTTGGCGCACGAGGCGATTCAGCCGCTGATTCAGGCGCAACTCGAATTACGCCGTCAGTTTGGCCTGCCGGAGAAGAGGTTTGCTGATCTTCCGGTGGACGAAACACTGCTCAAAAAGGCGCGCGAATTGGCCGGCAAAGAGCTGGAACAAGCGCTGATGATCAACGGTAAGTTGGAACGGCAGGACGCGGTCACGGCCGTCAAGGATGCGCTCAAGGTCAAGATGACGGCGGCGTTTCCGGCGATGAGTGGCGAGCAGTTCTTCCAGTTGTTCGATGCGCTGGAGATTGAAGCCACCCGTCACATGGTGCTGGAAAAGAAGCACCGCATCGGCGGTCGCGGTATGGACGAAATTCGTCCGTTGAGCGGCAAGGCCGGACTGTTGCCGCGCACGCACGGCTCCTCGTTGTTCACCCGTGGCGAGACGCAGGCGATGGCCATCGTCACGCTCGGCACGTCGTCGGACGTGCAAGAGATGGATGCGCTTGCCGGTGGTCCGGATGAAAAGCGTTTCTATCTGCATTACAACTTCCCGCCGTTCAGCGTCGGCGAAGTTGGGCGCCTCGGCTCGACGGGCCGCCGTGAAATTGGCCACGGTGCGCTCGCCGAGCGCTCCCTCGCGCCGATGATGCCGAAGGATTTCCCGTACACCGTGCGCGTCGTCTCCGAGATCATGGAGTCCAACGGCTCCAGCTCGATGGCGACCGTGTGCGCCGGTACGCTGGCACTCTTGGACGCGGGTGTTCCGATGCTCAAGCCCGTGGCGGGTATCTCCATCGGCCTGTTCACCAGCGCCGATGGCAGCAAAGCCCAACTCGTCACCGATATCCTCGGTGCCGAGGATCATTGCGGCGATATGGATTTCAAGGTGAGCGGTACCCGTGACGGCATCACCGGCTTCCATGTGGATTTGAAGCTGCGCGGTCTGCGTTGGGAACTCGTCGAGGGTGCGTTCGAGAAGGCGCGTTCAGCCCGGCACCAGTTGCTGGAGTTCATTCAGTCCGTCATTGCCGCACCGCGCGCCGACCTCTCGAAGCACGCGCCGCGGATCACAGTCATCAAGATCAACCCCGAAAACATTGGTGCGCTGATCGGACCGGGCGGCAAGAATATCCGCCGCATCACCGATGTCACCGGTACGCAGATTGATATCGAGGACGATGGCACCGTGCGCGTGTTTGCCACCAGCAAGGACGCGATGGAAGCGGCGGTACGCGAGATCAACATGATCGCCGCGGAACCGGAAATCGGCAAGATTTACCAAGGCACCGTGACCGGCATCAAAGAATTTGGCGCGTTCGTCGAAATTCTGCCGGGCAAGGATGGCCTCGTGCACATCAGCGAGATGGCCGACCAGCGTATCCGCAGCGTCACCGATATCTGCAAGGTCGGCGACCAAATGTGGGTCAAGTGCATTGACGTGGATGATACCGGCCGCGTCCGCTTGAGCCGCAAGGCCGCGCTCGCCGAGATGGACGCGCAGGCGAAAGCCGGCGACGTTCCGCCACCGTTGCCGCAATAATGTAAAAGGCATGTGGCGAAAGGCGCAAGGCCGTATGGCACTGCGCCTTTCTTATTCCTACTGACTCGACGTATGGGGCATGACAGGGTATTATGCCGCCATGATCGCGGATGTACAGGATCGCAATTTAAGCGCGGCAGAGCGCCAAGTGCTCACTACGCTGATGGACTGTTACCGTGATCGTTGTTTGTGGTTTCTGCGGGCCGATTTTCTCCCGGCTACATTGGCTGAGGCATTGCGTGTCTTGGATGCCATTGAGCAGCATGGGGATTTAGCGGCTTTCCGCGAAATCCGGAGGTTGCGCGCATGGCTCTTACCGCCTTCCAGCGCGATATCTGTCGCATCCTAGCCGTGCGCCGCCATGTGGGTGGTGAAAGCTACGTTGCCGGTGGCCTCGCGCTCAATGAACTATTGCGTCAACCACGCCGCTCACGTGATGTGGATTTGTTTCACGACACAGAACAAGCACTGGCCGCCACATGGGTGGCCGACCGCGCAGCTTTGGAAACCGCTGGCTATAGCCTGCGCGTAGTACGCGAAACACCGAGTTTCGTCGAGGCGCTTGTGATGTGTGAGGGGCAAGCGGTGCTGATCCAATGGGCGCGTGATAGCGCGTTTCGTTTCTTTCCGCTAGTGGAAGATGTGACGCTTGGGTTGACGCTGCATCCGCTGGATCTGGCCGCCAACAAGGTGCTGGCCTTGGTCGGGCGTTTGGAGCCACGCGATTGGGTTGATGTACTGGCTTGTGATGAAAAGTTACAGCCGCTTGGTTATCTGGTGTGGGCCGCGTGTGGCAAGGATCCCGGTTTCAGTCCTGCGGCCCTATTGAGCGAAGCGCGGCGCAGTTCCCGCTACACGCAAACCGAATTGAATGCGCTTGATTTCGATGGCGAACCACCCGCTGCCGCCGTATTGGCGCGCCGGTGGCATGCCGCGTTACAAGCGGCAGATAAAATCTGCGCATGGCTGCCTGACGCCGAAGTCGGAAAATGTGTCCTGACGACGGATGGAAACCTCTGTCGTGCGTCACCAGAAGAACTTCGGTCTACCATAACCCTGCAATTCCATAGCGGTAACATTGGCGGTGCGTGGCCGCGTATTGTCGAAGTCCCCTGATGATGAAACCCAAAAACGATCAGCGGGAACGCGCCGCGGAAATTCTCAAGCGTTTACGGATGACCTATCCCGACGCCGGCTGCGAACTACAGCACTGGAAGACGCCAATGGAACTGGCCGTGGCGACAATTCTTTCCGCGCAATGCACCGACAAGCGCGTCAACATGGTTACGCCGGTGCTGTTTGCCAACTATCGCAGTGTTGCCGACTTTGCGGCAGTTCCGCAGGAAACGCTGGAGGCGGAAATCCGCTCGACCGGTTTTTTTCGCAACAAAGCCAAGAACATCCGAGCGCTCGCCGCGGTGGTCTTGGAGAAATTTGGCGGCGAACTGCCCAGCGATCTCGATACGCTGATCGGCTTGCCGGGCATTGGCCGCAAAACGGCGAACCTATTGATCGCCACGGTGTTCGGCCAGCCGGGCATTGTGGTGGATACGCACTTCAAGCGCCTGTCGCAACGTCTTGGTTTCACGACCAAGGATGATCCCGACAAGATCGAGTTCGATCTCAAAGCGATTCTGCCGGAGAAGGATTGGACCGACTGGTCGCACTGCATGGTCTTCCACGGCCGGCGCTGCTGCTATGCCCGCAAACCGAATTGTGCCGGTTGTCCGATCGCCGAATTGTGCCCCGCGGCAGCTAAGTGCTGAAACTTTTCCAAGCTTTGGAAACCGGGGCGATCAGGCTTTTTTCTTCGCCTTTTTTTCTTCTTGGAAGAGCTTGTATTCAACGCCGTCCACCAGCGCTTCCCACGAGGCTTCGATGATATTCGGTGAGACGCCGACCGTACCCCACGTAGTTTCGCCGTCGCTGGATTCGATAACGACGCGGGTCTTGGCCGCGGTCGCTTCGCCGGGGTCGAGGATGCGGACGCGGTAGTCGGTGAGGTGCACGCCTTTGATCTGCGGGTAGAAATGCAGTAGCGCACTGCGGAGTGCGTGGTCGAGCGCATCCACCGGGCCGTTGCCTTCGCCGACCGTCTGCACGGTTTTACCGTTGACCGTCAGCTTGACGGTGGCTTCGGAAATACACGCTTCGCCTTTGTGCCGTTTTTCGACGATGACGCGGTAGCCTTCGAGGTCGAAGAACGGGCGATGCTCCTTGAGCACTTTTTGGATCAGCAGCTTGAACGACCCCTCGGCAGCTTCAAATGCGTAACCTTCTTTTTCGAGCCGCTCCAGTTCGCGGAGGATTTCTTTGATCTCCGGCGCGGATTTGTCGAGGTTCAGGCCCATTTCGACGGCCTTAAGGAATACATTGCTGGCGCCGGAGAGTTCGCTGACGAGAATCCGGCGCTGGTTACCGACACTTTCCGGCAATACGTGCTCGAAGCTGCGCGGATTCTTGCGGACGGCGTCCACGTGCATGCCGGCCTTGTGCGCGAAGGCGCTTTCGCCGACATACGGCGCTTTGCTGTTGGGGCGCAGATTGGCCATCTCGTCCACAAACAGCGCGGCCTCGCGTAACTGCTTGAGGCTGTCTTCGCGCAGGCAGGTGTGGCCCGTTTTTAGCACGAGGCTGGGAATGATCGAGCATAGGTTGGCGTTGCCGCAACGTTCGCCGTAGCCGTTCATCGTGCCCTGTACGTGCGTGGCGCCGGCGCGGATGGCTTCGAGCGAATTAGCCACCGCGAGATCAGAGTCATTATGCGTATGGATGCCGATGCGCACCGGGAAAGCGCGGATCACTTCGGCGGTGATGGCGGCGATCTCGTGGGGTAGGGAGCCACCGTTGGTGTCGCAGAGGCAGAGGCAATCTGCTCCGGCGTTGAGCGCCGCCGTAAGCGCCGCGCGCGCAAATTCCGGACAGTCTTTATAACCGTCGAAGAAGTGCTCGGCGTCGTACACCACTTCCTTGCCGTGCTCCTTGAGCACGCGCACCGTATCGGCAATCATCGCCAGCGCTTCCTTTTCGGAAACTTTGAGCACGTCGGTAACGTGTAGCCGCCAGCTTTTGCCGAAGAAAGTACAGACCGGCGTTTTGGCCTCGAGCAGCGCTCGGACGCCGACATCTTCACCCACCGGCACATGCGCGCGCCGCGTCGAACCGAACGCGGCGATTTTGGCGTGCGTCAGTTTTTCTTTCCGAATTTCATGGAAGAACGCCATGTCGCGCGGATTGGAGGCGGCAAATCCGCCCTCGATATAGTCCACGCCCAGTTGGTCGAGGCGTTTGGCCACGCGAATCTTGCCGGGGCCGGAGAACGAAACGCCTTCGCCCTGCGCGCCGTCGCGCAGCGTTGTGTCATAGATGACGATTTTTTTCATGACGCCTCCTGGCCGCCGTGTGCGGACTGCGCAAAAAACGCGTGGAAAAGCGCGCGTACGGCTTTCTTGCGGTCGGCTTCCTTCACGCCAAACATGATGCTGATTTCCGACGCGCCTTGGTTGAGCATTTCGATGTTCACGCCGGCGTCGGCCAGCGCGTGCGTCGCTTTGGCGGCCAAACCCACCGTGTAGCGCATACCTTCGCCGACCATCATCAGCAGCGCCAAGCCGTGTTCGACTTCGACATCGTCTGGACTCAATTCCGCTTTGATGCGTGTGACGACATGCGCTTCCTTGGCCACCGTCAGTTCTTTGCTCCGCACGATCACGCTCGTGTTGTCAATGCCGGACGGCGCGTGTTCGTAGGAAATTTTTTCGTCCTCCAAAATCTGGAGCAGCTTGCGTCCAAAACCAACTTCGCGGTTCATCAAATATTTGCTCACGAAAATCGTGCTGAAACCATCGGCGCTGGCGACGCCGACGACGCCCCCGGCCGCGTACGGCCGCTCCGGCATGATCTGCGTGCCCGGTGCCGAAGGGCGGTTTGTGTTTTTGATGCAGATCGGCACGTTGGCCGTCACGGCGGGCACAATCGCTTCGTCGTGGAAGACGCCGAAACCCGCGTAGGCCAACTCGCGCATCTCGCGATAGGTCAGTAGCGTGATCGCCGGCGCTTCCGGCACGATGCGTGGATCGCAGGCATAGACCGAGTCTACGTCGGTAAAGTTCTCATAGACATCGGCCTTGACCGCCGCCGCGAGGATGGCACCGGTGATATCCGAGCCGCCGCGGGGGAACGTGGCGACCTCGTCGGCTTCAGTATAGCCAAAGAAACCGGGGAAAATGGTCACGCCCGGACGGTTCCGTAATTCTGCAAGTTTGGCATAGGATTTTTCCAGCACCTGTGCATTGCCAAATTCCGAACTCAAAAGCAACCCGGCTTCGCGCGGGCTGACGTAGTGCGCGTTCAGGCCTTTTTGCTGGAACGCCGCCGCGACGAGTTTAGCGCAGTTATCCTCACCGGCAGCTTTCATACAGTCCATGAATTTGCCGTGATGTTTGTGGTCGCCCGCAAGCCGCTGACGTAAATCCGCCTCGATCTCGCGCGTAATTTTCTCCGGTGCGCCAAGCTCTTTCTGGATTTCCGCAAAACGCGCAACGATAGCGGCGAGTTCCTGCTCCGCCGCGCCGTGCTTGAGCATTGCTTCGGCGCAGGCGATGAGTAGATCGGTGACCTTCGTGTCTGTCTTGTTGCGTTTACCCGGTGCCGAGACGACGATGATCCGCCGGTTGGGATCGGCCTTGACGATCTCCAAAATTTTTAGAATTTGTCCGGCATCCGCCACGGAAGTGCCGCCGAATTTTGCCACTTTCATCACTTGCTCCGCTGTCTTTTTCCAAGGTTTGGAAAACCTTACTCGAAATCTTCAATACGCAGCCGCACGGTCGGCGCGCCGACGAAATCCAGTTGGTCAATCAGTTTCAACGCGTGCTGGAATTGCTGCTCCGGCGCTTGGTGCGTCACGATAATCACTGGTACGTGCTTGCCGGCGGACGATTCCTTCTGCATCACCGAAGCGATGCTGATGCCGTGATCGCCGAGCACTTGGGCGATACGCGCGAGCATCCCCGGCTTATCGAGCAACGCGAGGCGCAGATAACAACGCGTGGTGATTTCGCCAATGGGACGAAGACGCGTACTCTGCGCGGTGTCGGCTTGAATCGCGGGCTTGGGCCGCACACCGGCGGCAACGTCACGCGCCACGTCTGCGAGATCACCGAGCACCGCGCTGGCCGTTGCCGCACGACCCGCGCCACGTCCGTAGTACAAAGTCTGACCGACAATGTCGCCATCCACTTGAATCGCGTTGAATACGCCACTGACCGAGGCAAGCATGTGCGCGAGCGGCACGAGCGTCGGTTGGACGCGCACGGAAATACCTTCGGTGCTGTGCTTGACGATGCCAAGTAGCTTGATGCGATAGCCCATCGCCAGTGCGTTGGCGATGTCGTCCATCGCCAAGCCGCGGATGCCTTCAACGTACGCGGCGTTCTGCGGTACCGGGAAACCGTAGGCGAGCGAGGCGAGGATGATCGCTTTGTGCGCGGTGTCGTGACCGTCAATGTCGAGGCTTGGCTCGGCCTCGGCGTAACCGGCGGCCTGTGCCGCTTTGAGCACGACATCGAACGCCAATTTTTCCTGCTCCATCCGGGTGAGGATGTAGTTGCAGGTGCCGTTGAGAATGCCGTACATGCTGCGGATGTTGTTGGCCACGAGGCCTTCGCGGAGCGCCTTGATGATTGGAATGCCGCCGCCGACGCTGGCCTCGAAATGGAGCGATGTATTTTTGGTCGCTGCCGCTTGGAAAATTTCCGCACCGTGTTCGGCCAGCAGCGCCTTGTTGGCGGTGACGACCGGTTTGCCCAGCGCCAGCGCTTGCAGCATGAGTTTCTTGGCGATACCGCAGCCGCCGATCAGTTCAACGATCACGTCCACCGACGGATCGCGGACGACGGCCTCGGCATCACGGGTTAGCAGCGCACGCTCTACCGGCACGCCGCGGTCACGGTCCAAATCGAGATCGGCGATTTTATGCAAGACGAGTTTGACGCCCAGCCGCTCCGCCATCAGCGCGCCGTTACGCTGGAGGCCTTCCACGACGCCCGCGCCGACGGTGCCAAAGCCCAAAAGTCCAATACCCAGTTCGCGTGTTTTCATAGCCAAAATATGATGGGCAAGAAGATAAAGCAAAGTCATCTGGATACAAGCAAATTGGCAGGCTGCGTACGTGACGCCATCGCAACGACGAGGAGCCTGAATCGTTTTGTACCCGCTCAAAAAGGAAAAAGCCCTGTGCGTGCGTGTTGGGTTAAGCACCATTTGTAGTGAAGTCGAAACGCGGTAATCGAAGTAGCATGAGAGCTGCTATTTATGAAAAACGTGAATTTTCTACAACTCATGAAGAGCCAACGCCATGGTGGTGTTGACGGCGTATTTAGAGCGTCTCAACAAAAACAAAGCGCACGAACCTACGCACAATGTTCCGATGGTGCAGCTCATCAATAATTGCGGAGCGACTGTACACGTGTCGCTTCGAGGCCGGCGCCGCCGGCAGCCGCGCCGGCCTTTTTTTATTTCCAAGGCTTGGAAAACCGGGGGAAAAGCGATGCGAACGACTATTTTTGCACGCAGGCGCGGCCGGTCAGATTCTGGATTTCGACCTTGTAATCGGCGGGCACGGTCAGGTGATAGGCGAGTTTGTCACCAGCTTTCCACCAACGCAGCGCGATATCGCCATCGGCGGTCGGCACGGTGCCTTCGCACGAGTCGAGTTTGAGATCAAGGAAGCGCACGGTGACCGTTTTGTGTACCGTGTCCACGCGATAGAGGCCCAGCACGTCGCGCAGGCAAATGTGCGCGGCGTGCGAGGCAAAGCCGTGGTTGCAACTCGCTTCCGGCGCGTTGTGTTCCCAAAGTGTGCCGGTGCGATCGGCCATATAGAGCCAGTAGCCGGCGGCTTCGTCGAGAATCTGCTGGCCGAGGCCGGCGCGCGCGAGCAACTCGAACCGTAGTTGATTGCCGATGAACGCATTCGCCGGATGAATTTCGGGGAACGCGTTGGTCGTTTGCCGCTGCGGACCAAAATCGTGCGTGAGTCGCTGCCAGAGTTGCGGATGCGTCGCTGGTGTGGCAAGGCCGAAGAAAAACGCAAAGTATTGGCAGACCTCGCTGCGATTGCGCGTGACTTGCAACTTGCCAGCTTTGCGGAGGGCGTTATCCACGAAGAATTCGCCGTCGAACGACTGCCGGCGGATCGTCGCGCGCATCTGTTCGGCTTGCCGGGCGAGGTCGGGCAGGTCATAGAGTCGCGCGGCCGCATCGAGTACGCGTGCATAGAGCATGTTTGAAGGATAGTTCACATCTTGTACAAACTTGTTGGCCGCCGACCACTCGACGAAAACCCAGCTCGGTAGTTTTTCCAACAAGCCATCGTCGTTGAAATAGGCCTTGAAAAATTCGATCAAACCGAGCACGCGCGGCCGTAACGCATCAATCATCGCGCGGTCGCCGCTACGGTCGAGGTATTCCTCCAGTTCCACCACGAACCACATCGCCCAATTCGGGATGTACTGGCCATTGCAGTGGTCCGAGGGATAGCACATCGGCAACATGCCGTTGGGAAGATGAGGGAATTTCGCCGGCAGAAGAAAAGCTTCGAGAAAGTTTTTTTCGACACGGGTGTCGCCGCAGAGGTCTTTGGCGACGCGTGCCGTGAAAAAGCTGTCGCACAGCCAGCCCGCGCGTTCGCGCGAGGGGCAATCCATGAAAACATCGGGCGCGTTCTGGCGAAAGGTCTGGCGCGCGGCGGCGAAGATGCGGTTGAGGCGCTCGTCGCTGCACACAAAGCGCGCCTTCGTCGCGTCGGGATTGGCCAGTTCGCGCAACTGCACAGCCGTGACGTCGCAGTCGCCATCGAGCACGAGCAGTTTGAGGTAACGCAGCGTGTAGGGTTCAAACGACTCGAAGGTGAGGGTGCCGGGCTGCACCTCGCATGCGATGGTGTTCACGGCCGTGAGTCGTTTGAAATCAACCTCGCCCTGCGCGCTCAAAATTTCATCAAAAACAAAAAAGAGGCGCGTCTTGTTGTGTGCGGTGATTTTTGCGCCGACGAAACCGGTCAGGTTTGTGCCAAAATCCATGATATGAAATTCGTTTTTGCCCAGCCGTAGCGCGGATGAAGCCGCATAGGGTTTGTTGGCTGGCACGTTGGTACGGTTGCGGACGGTTTGCAGTTCAAGTGATGGGATCGTAGTAAGTTCGCTTTCAGGATAGCCGCCGAGTTGAGGGCCGATGGCGGTGAGCGAACGGTCTTTCCAAGGCCTGGAAACTTTTACGCCGGTTTCCACTGCACCGGAAGAAATCCACGTGATCGGTTGCAACACCGCGAAGTCGGGGTAGGGCACGCGCCGGGGCAGTAAGGCTTTGACCGGCTGGACAGTGCACTTTACCGCGGCGAACGGCGCGGCGAGGTCGGAGCGCCAGCGGTCAAAGCCTGGCGTGAGCTGATAGACTTCCGAGAATGGGCGTTGGAAGCTATAGCGTTGCACTTTCTGGACGCGCTCCGGCAACACGGCAGTTTCAAACCCGGCACCAGCGGTGGCGGCGAGCACGGCGCCGTCGCTGACGACTTCGGCCTGCAAAAAGGACGGTTGGTCGAGCCAAGCGAAGCTGTTGATGTTATAGCCCGCGACTTCGAGGGCGACGACGTTTGTACCGGCGTGCAGCCGTTTCGTCAGCGGCCATTCATCCACGCGAAAGAAACCGTGCGGGCCGCGCGCCGGCCCTTGGCCAAGGTATTCGCCGTTGACGAACGCGCGGTATTCCGTCGAAGCCGCGAGTCGCAAAAGCGCATTACCGCTGGTGGGGGTGACGAAGCTGGCGCGGAAACCGACGAACAAATTTTTTTCAGTCTCGCGGCCGGCGGGCCAGACCGGTTGGGCGGCGAGAAATGTTGTCTGGGCAGAAGCCATTCCGGCGAGCGCCAAATAAATTCCGAACAACCAACGCATTTTTTGCATGAATTCTCCTTTGCGTAGAGCGGTTTTCCAAGCCTTGGAAAAAGTAACGCGGGCGATTTCCAAGGCCCGGAAAATGCCCGTGTCCGCGTCGCATCAAACAGCGAGAATGTCTTTTTCCTTCGCCGCGAGCAGGTCGTCCACCTTTTTGGTGAAGTCGTCGGTGTACTTTTGAATTTCGTCGAGGCCGCTTTTCTCTTCGTCTTCGGTAATCTTGCTGCCTTTTTGCAGCACCTTGATCTGTTCGTTGGCCTCGCGGCGCACGCTGCGGATGGCGACGCGCGCTTCCTCCGCCATGCGCTTGCCGACCTTGATCAAATCTTTGCGGCGCTCTTCGCTCAATTCGGGAATCGGGATGCGGATGACGCGTCCATCGTTGATCGGCGTGACGCCGATGTTGGCCGCCAGAATCGCCTTCTCGATCGCGGGGAGCGCGGTGGGATCGTAGGCGTTGATGACGATCAGGCGCGGCTCCGGCGTGGCGATGCCGGCGAGTTGGCGCAAGCGCGTCGGCGCACCGTAATATTCCACATTGATGTTTTCCACCAAGCTCGGCGAAGCCTTGCCGGTGCGCAGGCCGGTGAACTCCTGTTTCAGATGCTCCAGCGATTTCGACATTTTGTCGTCGGCTTCGAGCAGGACGTCGTCCAGTGTTTCCATGTGTTCTCCTTCGGGCGGTTCAGGCGCGTACGAGCGTGCCGACCGGCTCGCCCTTCAGCACGCGCACCAATTCGCCCTTCTTGAAAAAGTTGCAGACAATGATCGGGATGTTGTTCTCCTGACAGAGCGAGAACGCGGCGGTATCCATGACGCGCAACCGCCGCCGGATCGCCTCACTGTAGGAAATCGTTTTGAAGCGCTTGGCGGTTTTGTCCTGCATCGGATCGGCGGTATAGATGCCGTCCACCTTGGTGCCTTTGACGAGCAGGTCGGCGCCGATCTCGCTGGCGCGCAAGGCGGCGGCGGAGTCGGTGGTGAAGAACGGGTTGCCGGTGCCCGCTCCGAAGATCACGACGCGGCCTTTTTCGAGGTGGCGCATCGCGCGGCGGCGGATAAACGGCTCCGCGACGGCGGCCATCTCGATGGAGGTCATCACGCGGGTGAAGCAGCCTTTACGTTCGAGCGCGGCTTGCAGCGCGAGCGAATTGATGACCGTGGCGAGCATGCCCATGTAGTCGCCGGTCGTGCGGTCAATGCCGCACTGCACGCCGGTTTGGCCGCGGTAGATGTTGCCGCCGCCGACGACGATGGCAATTTCCACGCCCTGCGCTTTGATGTCGCAAATCTGGTCGGCGACGGAATTGAGCACGGCCATGTCAAGCGGTTCGCCGTCGTGGGGATTTTGAAACACTTCGCCGGAGAGTTTGATCAGGATGCGTTTGAATTTGCTCCGTGCCTTCATGCCGCGCGCCTTTCCGCCCCTTGACGAGGGCGCGCCGATAGTAGCAGCCCGTCGCCGGATGTCAAACGACGCGGTCAGCTTTCAGCAACAGGTTGGTGTGATGCTCACCGAATTTTTGCACCTGTCGAACCAGCGCGGCGGGATCGCGGCGGAGTCCACCCCCCCCATCTTCCGCCATGGCGGGACACCGAGCAGGAGTCTTGCCGTCACGTAGTTAGTCGCCACCGGACGCGTACTCCCGCGTCTGAATCTGCACTAAAGTTCCCCTTGACTTCCCGCCGTGCCCCGTGAAAATACGCGCATGGTTTTTCAGCGTCATTATGCGTGTGAAAAGCGATGTTCCAAGTCTGGTTCGACCGGGTCGTGCCGAGTGGATTCTCGCTGAAACAGGTCAAGCCTCCACGGTAGTCGTTTTGGAAGTAATGGTTGAAACCCAAAGCAATTACAAACATGCGACAGATTCTTAGCCCAAGTCCCGACGATAGGGTGCCAAAAAAGGAAACATGAGAAGCAGAATTCCGATGTTGAAAGCAGTGCTGATGGCGCTGTCCCTCTTGTCCTCTGCTGAATACTGCTTGGCGGGTGTTCTGAATACGGTTCCGGTTGGATTAAAAACCGAAATGCTGACTGAGCCAATGGGGCTGGATTCGGCCAGGCCGCGCTTTTCGTGGCGGCTGGAAACGGGTCGTTCCGGCGCGGCACAGAAAGCTTACCAAGTGCAGGTTGCCACCTCGCCGGAGAAACTGGCCAAGCCCGATCTTTGGGACAGCGGCTGGGTGGAGTCTGACCGCAATGCATGGGTCGAATATGCGGGCAGGGAATTAACATCTTTTCAGTCGTTGTTCTGGCGGGTGAGGTTGCACGAGGAGACCGGTAACGAAACCGACTGGTCACAACCGGCCCGGGCAGAGATGGGACCGCTTGCTTCCAAAGACTGGAAAAATGCGGTCTGGCTGAAAGCCCCGGCGTATCCTGCCGATACTTCCGCGTCTTCAGAGATTTTTGTCCGGCACGCCGTTGCCTTGACGGATATTCAGGCGAAAAACCGAACGGAAACCGAGGCGCTTGAGTTCGGGCGCAAAAGCCTTCGCGATTTGATTCATCCCTTGCCGTTGCTGCGACACTCGTTCAATCTCGCTTTTGAACCGGTTCGCGCCCGCGCCTATATTTCCGCCGTCGGGTATGCCGACTTGCGCGTTAATGGCGAGCTGGCCAGTGACCGGGTTCTCGATCCGGCTTACACGCATTATCCGGTCCGGCGCCTCTACTCCACCATCAATCTCTCCGGCAAGCTGCACCAAGGGGCGAATGCCTTGGGGGTCTCGCTTGGATCGGGGTGGGCCGAGTCATTTTTCATGCTCCTCACTGACAGATTGAAAAATATTCACTATGGACGGCCCGAATTTTGTCTGTTGGTGCTCGTGGAGGATGCCAACGGGCGGCAGGAATGGATCACAACGACCGGGGAATGGAAGTGCATCGAAGGGCCGGTGCGTCGCTCGCATTATTTCCTTGGCGAACAGTTTGATGCCCGGATGCTGCCATGCGGTTGGGATAAGCCCGGCTTTGACGACTCGCAATGGAGCAAACCCGAACTGGGTGTGGCCTTCACCGGCACGCTCGCCGCAATGCAATCACCGCCCGAGCGGGTGATTGATTCCGTGCGCCCAAAATCTGTCAGGGAACCCGCGCCGGGTGTTTTTGTTTTCGAACTTCCTGACATCGTCACCGGCTGGGTGCGATTGAAAGTCCGCAACGCCAAGCCCGGACAAACGATCGTGCTGCGCCCGGTTCAGACCATTTTCGGCGAACCGTGGAAAGACTGGACACCGGTTCCGAAAAAGCACGTGCTATACTACGACGATGTCGAGCAGCCGGTCGCCGGGTTGGCTGGTTTTGATAGTCCCTTCGAGATTATCAGTCGCAAAAGCGGTCTGATGTGCGCCGCCGCGCCTCTTTACACTTATACCTGCAAGGGAGGCGAATCGGAAACTTGGACGCCGCGCTTCACCTATCATCCATTCCGTTATGTCGAGGTTACCGGGTACCCCGGCAAGCCATCGCTCGATGACATCACGGCAGAGATCGTTCGTAGCGATTTGGCGGAGAACGGAACCTGCAAGCTTGGTGACCCGGAATTGACCTACTTGCGCGACGTATTTTTACGCACGGCACTTTATTGTTGTCACGGCATCATCGTCGACAGCGCCGCTATCGAGCGCGGCGGATATGCCGCGGAAGCCCATGGGACCCTTAGCCTTCTGCGCGCCAATCGAGACATGTATCAGTTCGTCGAAAAGTATTTGCAGGACTTCAAGGCGCAGAGCACTCCTAAAATGCCTTTTTTCACCGCACCTTCGACGATTCGCGGCAGCGATGTGAGCGAAATGGATTGGACGTTGGCGGTTCCAATGAACATCTGGGATCACTACCTCTACTACGGTGATCCGCGCACCATCGAACGCTTCTATCCAGTCATGGCGATGATGCTGAATCGGCTTTGGGAATTGACCGACGGCGACTTGGATAAATTCACTGGCATTGGCGACTGGCAGGCTCCCACGCCGCTCGACGGCAAGCGCCCTGTTCAACCTTGGATCAGCAAAATGAAAATGACCAATTCGTTTGCTTCCGTGGACACGGATATTGCCTTGAGCGTGGGTGCTTTCTGGGTCGGTGCGGCCGATGCCACCGCTGAATTTTCGCGACGACTCGGCAAAGACCCCGCGCCCTGGCTGAAGATGCGGGATGACTTGCGTTCACGCCTACGAGAACGTTTCTTCAAGGAGGGTGGTTTCAGCAGTGTTTGCGGCGATGTGTTGGCCCTGGCCTTTGGCTTGGTGGAATCCGATGCCGAAGCGGCGACGGTCGCCGCCGATCTTAATCGCCGTACCTGCCATGATTGGCAGGGGCATCCGGGGCTTGGTCAGACCGTGCTGCATGAACTGGCGGTGCAGCTCGGGCGCTACGGATATGCGGACACGGCAAAAAGACTGTTCCTGATTAAAGGCTACCCCAGTTTCTGGACTAATCTTGAACCGCCGCGCACTACCTTGAGTCCCGGTTGGCGTGCCCAGTATAACCGGCAGGTTCAGCAGGCCCAATCGCGTGCGGGCGTATGGTTCACCCAAGGACTGGCTGGCATCCAGCCCAACCGTGAAGGGCCTGGCTTTTGCAAATTCACTCTGGAGCCTGAATTTCCCACCGACCATCCGGAAGCGTCCGCCACGCTTGCAACCGCCCAAGGTGAAATCACCAGCGCTTGGAAACGGGAAGGCAGCAGCATTCGCTGGAGCATCGTCGTTCCGTGGAACTCGACGGGCACGGTGAAGCTGCCACAGTTCAATACTGGCAAGATTACTCTCAACGGCGAGCCGGTTGTAAAAAATGAGTTCGAAGTTCCTGCCGGGAAGTGGGAAATCGTGTTGCAGAATTGAAGTTGTCAATCAAAGTAAGATGAACATAAACAAATAATGAAACGTAAATCTAAGTTCGTATTGATCTGGCTGGCCGTGACGATGGCGGCCGTGATCGGCAATACCGCCGCCAACGGTCAGTCCACCGGGCAGAATGTGACGATCAGCAATTGGTCCGCGATTCATGACCTCCAAAAACTTTCGGATGGTAGGTGGAAAACCACCGGCGGCGATTCGTATCTGGTTTCCGCGCCGCTGGGATCAAAACCGACCGCTGGGATGCAGTTCGAGATCAAGATGAAGATATCCGGGCCGCCTGATATGGCCGAGTTAAGATGGTGGGATAAAAGTGAAGGCCCGGACGGTGACCGCACGCTCAAGCTTTCACCCCGCTGCGACGGACAATGGCACACTTACACGCTGGATCCCTGCGCGCAGCTCGTGGAGTGGGGGAAACCGATAGACATTGTGCGGCTTGATCCGTCCGTCAACACGGGAAGCGAAATTGAAATCGAGAGCGTCAAGCTGGTTCCGCTAGACACGGAAAAGGTGGCTTATGTCGCCACGATGCAGATGGACAGAAAACTGTATTACCCGGGGCAGCCGGTGCGGTTCCTGATGTATTATCCCCGCCTTTGGACCGGCGATTTGCCGCGACCGATGTTCAGCTATGTCGTTTCCGATAATTTCGGCAAACCAATTAAAACCGGTGTTATGATCGGCTTGCCGGTTTACAATATGCCGTATGCGATGGTGGCCGGCGGCGAAGCCATTACCGGACTGCCGACGGGTCATTACCGCATAAGTTTGGAATTGAGAAACGACAAGACGCCGGCGAAACCCGTCACCGGGACTTTGCGATTTGAGGTGCTCGATCCGAAAGAACGGCATGTTCTGACGTTGCCGTGGCAGTATGTGAAAGACTACACGGTGATCCGCGCGGACGATGGCCTTTTCCACGCGTTCGGATTGGTTGGCCGGGCGGACAGAAATCAGAATTGGCAGGAAGAACGGCTACAGAACGAAAAGCAGTTTTTTCACGCCACCAGTCCGGATTTGGTGAACTGGACGCAGCATGCCGATATTCTGCATTGTCCTGAATCGGGCTATGACGACCGGGGCGTTTGGTCGCCGTATGTCTTTAAACAGGGTAATCTGTATTGGATGTTTTACACAGGCACCGGGAAGGGTGTTGTCCAACGACTCTGTGCCGCTACGAGTCCAGATTTGTTCAGCTGGACGCGTCGGCCCGAAAATCCGCTCATGTCCGCCGACCGGACGGATTGGGCGGCCAGCAAGCCCAACGGGTGGACGGATTATCGCGACCCGATGATCTTTCACGATGAGGTCAATCATCGTTGGATTGCGTACAACGCGGCGAAGACCAAAGACGGCAAGGGCAGAATCGCAGCGGCGACTTCAGATGACCTGATCCACTGGAAGGATGCGGGACCGATTGAATCCACCGCTTATAACGACCACCAGTCTGGCATAGGGGAGTCTCCGTTTGTCTGGAAAATGGGCGGCAGGTATTATCTCTCGGTCAACCACAGTTTCGGAACCTGTGTGGGCGACTCGCCGTTCGGCCCGTTCAACACCAAGCTCGATCCGAACCCCATGCCACCGAATGTAATGGCCTATGAGGTTCTCGAAATGAAGCCCAACCTGTGGTTAATCAGCGGCTTTTCCTGGGAGATGAACGGGAACTACATTGAATTCTTTGCGATGAGTTTGAAGGACGGCAAGCCGGTCATCAGCTGGGATTTGTCAAAAATTCTGAACGAAATCACAACCGGTCAGATATCCATTCACCAACGAGCCAGATAAGAAATTATGAAAAAAACAACATTGAGCCTGCTGCTGATGCTGGGAGCGGCGACGATTCAGGCGGCTATGCCTTTGGAACTTTCCGGCGGTTCGGCAACTGGCGGTGAAAAAGTGACCGTCACCGCCATGCCGCAGAGCAATGCGGGATTGTCGAATGCGCTGCCCTGTCAGCTTGCTTTCTCGCTGAATAGACTTCCCGGACAGCACATCGCGTATGCTTTGGTAGCGCTGCCGGTGGTGATATCAGGAAAAGGGTTGGAGCCGTGCCTCAAACTCTCGGCGATGAATCCGGATGGAACCAAGCAGTTTGTTGCCGACGCAACCTTGAACAAAAACAAGACCGTGGCGATGTTTTCAATCACCTCGTTTTTCAGGGAACATGCGGCGGCGACCAATTTTTTATTTTATGTGGAACAGCTTTCGGGGCCTTGTCTGACCATCCAAACCGGTTCAAAACCGGCGGGGCTGGTGGTGGATTCGGAGGCGAAGCCGCTCGTTGATTTGGATGAAGTGCTGGCACCGGTCTGGAAGTCGCATCGCATGGTCAACGAAACCATCCTTCCGGTTTCCGTGGACAGCGGCCCGGCGGAGGGACGGCTGCTGTTCACGCCGAAGGGGAAGGTGGTTGTCCGGAGTTATGCGCTGGACAAAACCTATCAGGAAAACACGGATTATGTCGTGGACGGCGGCATCATCCGCCTGCCGGCCGGATCATCCATCCCCTTTATGACCCAGAAACAACTCTATCCCGATTCGGCGGATGCTCCGCCGAAGACGATGCCAGCTTGGAAAGGTGGCTATGTGGCCTTCACCGAAGGAAGTTTTTGGAATGACCGCCAAATCGTCGTTTCTTACGACCATGAAGATGGCTGGGTTGGGCCGATTCCTTCAACAGCCTCCGGACAGTTACCGCTGACGAAAAAGAAACTGGAAGCTGGCTTGCCGTTGAAGGTGGCATTGCTGGGCGACAGTATTTCCGCCGGTGCCAGCGCCAGTGGAAGCATGGGCAAACCACCCTATATCCCGGGCTGGGGGGAGCTGGCCATGGACGGATTGCGCCGGAAATATCACAGTGAGATCACCTTCGTGAATCCGTCGCTGGGTGGAATGGTTTCGGCGTGGGGGATGAAGGTGGCTCCGTTCTTTGTCGCGCCGGAAAAACCGGACCTTTGCATCATCGCGTTCGGTATGAACGACGGTGGAGTCGTTCCGGTAAAGCAGTATCTGGCCAACACGGAGGCGATCATCGAGTCCGTCCGCAAGGAAAATCCGGGTGCTGAATTCATTTTAGTGGCTTCGTGGCCGCCGAATGAAAACTGGCGGAAGCTGGCCCCGATGGACGGCTATCTGGCGGCGCTGAAAACCTTGGAGTCAAAGCAGATTGCCGTGGCTGATGTCTGGTCGCTGGCTTCGTATATCCTCAAAGCCAAGCGGTATTGTGACATCACCGGAAACCACGTGAACCATCCGAACGACTTCATGGTGCGGATTTATGCACAGGTGACGGATGCGCTGCTTGGCGCGGAATGATTTGTTGAGAACCAGTGTTTGAAATGCGGGAAAGAGAACCTTGGACCAACATCAGTAAAACTCCAAGAACTCTGACCTGCGATCAAAAAAGATTGCTTCATTCAACGGCGCCGCCCGACCCCATCGGGCGCGATATATTGATGGGTTACCGCTTCTCGTCCTGCTGGCGCTGTCGCTAAAGAAATCCCTTATTGGGTTAACAACAAATCGGCGTGATGCTCGCCGGATTTTTGCAACTGTTGAACCAGCGCAGCGGGATCATCGTCCGGGGCGCTCAAATGGCCATCGTCAGCGATGATCTGCCAGCGATAGCCGAGGTCGCGCAAAAAGTTTAACGGAGTTTCCGGCGGTTCGCCTACAATGTTGATGATATTACCCGGTGAGAACTCCAGCAGGACCGCCGGTTTGCAGGCGCGCAACAGCCCTTCCGCGCCGCGGAGTGCCGGTGGTTCGTGACCTTCCACGTCAATTTTCACCACATCAATTCGTTCGCCGGCGAACAGCCGGTCGAGGCGCGTCATACGGACTTCGGTGAAGGTGGGCGCGGGGCCGTGGACGCGCGCCTCCAGCGCGGCGCGCGTCTTGGCGGTAAAGCGTGCGCCACGGTTTTCCGCATTGCCCAAATCCGAAAGCGTCGCGCGGCCCTCTTCGTCGCTCGCGGCGGTCTGTACGGCGGTGACATGATCGCGCAATCCATTAAGTGCGATGCTGGCGCTGAACAGGCGAAAATTTTGCGGATCCGGTTCGACCGCGAAGACGCGGCCTTGCGGACAGCGTGTGGCCGCCAACAAACTGAAGTAACCAATGTTTGCGCCGATATCGAGAAAGCGCGTGTCGGCGCGCAGCAGATCGAGCAAAACGGAGGTGACGTGCGGCTCATAGTCGCCGGCCAGCAGCAAGGGCCGTGAGACCGCCGGGTCGTGCAGATCGAGCAGCATATCAAAGCCGAAACGCTCCACGCGGCGGACAACCCACGGGCTGCCCCCGAGACCTGCGGCGAGGTGCTTGGGCCGCCAAGCGCGCAAACCGCGTAGCACACCACCGGCGTAGCGTCGAATTTTTTGGGCGACATTGCTCATCCGCGCCGCACCTCGAAGTCGCACACCACCGGGAGATGATCGGAGAACATCACGGCGGGCGCAAAATAGCTTTTCACGCGTACTTCCGGGCTGTGGAGAATGAAGTCGAGTTGCCGGCGCGGCTTCCAACTCGGAAAGGTCAGCATTCCGCTGCTTGCCGGACATTGCAAGCCGGCGATGGTCAGCAGCGGCTCCAGTTCCGCCGGGCCGCGAAAGATATTGAAGTCGCCGGCGACAATACAGGGTTTGCTGCGTTGCCGGGCCAGGCGCGCGAGGGCGCGGAGTTGCTCGTGACGGGTGTGGTAGCGCAGCGAGAGATGCACCAAAAACAACGTCAGGTTTCGCAATTCCAGTTCGATGATCAGGCGCTTAACACCGCTCTGGAAATAATGGAACCGCTGGGCTTGAATCGTCTCGCCGGTCAGTAGCGCGTTCACCTGCTTGTTCATCAGCGGCAGCCGCGCCGCGCGCGAATAGACGCCGTATTTGGATTGGTAGGCGTGAAAGTGGCCCAGTGTTTTCGCGATGATTTCAACTTGGTTGCCGCGCCGCATCCGAAAACTACCGGCATCGGCCTCGACCAGTCCGACGATGTCCGGCTGGAGCGACTTGATGAACTCCGCGATGTGTTGCAAGCGGTGTGTCGTACGGCGCAAATAGCCGTGATAGGGGACGGGGAAATGGAAGTTGCGCGCAATACCCGCGCCGTAACGAATGTTGTAGAGCAGAA
Source organism: Verrucomicrobiota bacterium (assembly GCA_004321905.1). Taxonomy (GTDB): domain Bacteria; phylum Verrucomicrobiota; class Kiritimatiellia; order CAIQIC01; family CAIQIC01; genus DP16D-bin41. Next base: position 50,313 of record SCQF01000005.1, read on the forward strand.
AACGCACGCGGTTTGCATACACCAAACCGGACGTTTTTCCAAGGCTTGGAAAAGTCGCGGAATCAAGGTTGGTTCATGCCGCGCAGAATCCAGCCGGACAGCGGGCCGGTGATCGTGTGCCAGTCTATGGGATTGCCGTTGGCGTCCAAATCCCAGATGCCGGCCATGCCGCCATCGCCGGCCTGGAGCAACATGTAATCGGGCGTCATCGAACGCAGAATCCAGCCGGCGGGCAGCACGGCGGAGATGGCGGTCACCGCACTGACGTTGTTCGAACCGTCAAGCGTCCAGTAACTGCCGATGGTGCCCGCTTGCACGAGAACTTTATTGCCGCAGAGCGCGCGAGCTATCAGGCCCGGACTCAGGGTGGCGGCCAACGCATTCCACGTTGCGGGTGTGTTGTTGGTGCCGAGCGTCCAGCATCCCACCATGCCGCCATCGCCGGCTTGGAGCAGGACGCGATTGCCATCGAGGTCGCGCGCAATCCAGCCGGGCAACACGCCGCTGACCAGCCACCAGTTCGTGGGCGCACCGCTGCTGTTGAGCTCCCACAGGCCGATCATGCCGCCGGTGCCCTGTTGCAACAGTACGCGATGTTGGTTGATCGCGCGGAGCACCCAGCCGCCACCCAGCGCGCCGGTGACCGGTGACCATGTGGCCGGTAGATAATTGGTTCCTAAAGTCCAGATGCCGGCCATGCCGCCATTGCCCGCTTGCAAGAGCACCGCGGTCGGCGCGGCTGCGAAGTTGGCCGTCAGGTTGGTGCCTGCCGCGCCCAGAACGATGCTACGGACGCGGTTAGTGTCGCCATCGCTCCAATTCAGGAAGCGCCAACCCATAGTGGGCCGTGTGCCGATGGAGGCCGCAAAGCCCACCGCCCGCAAGCCGCCGCCGCTCACATTGCCGGCGTTGGCGGGGCTGGCTTGCAGTGCCAGCATGGCCGTCGGCGTGAAATTGGCGGTGTAAGTTGCGCCGCCCGTGGTCACGATCACGGTTCGCGGATTGTTCGTGGAACCGTCGCTCCAACTCGTGAATATCCAACCATTGGAAGCCACGGCGGTCAACACTTGGCTGCTGCCGATGATGAAGGTTCCGCTGCCGGTGACGCGGCCGCCGACGTTGGTATTCACGGAGGTGCCGATCACTGCGGTGGGGGCAAAGTTCGCCGTATAGGTGATGTTCGTCATGGGTACGGGGACGGAACGGACGGCGTTGGTGTTGCCATCGTTCCATTGCGTGAACGCCCAACCGTTGGAAGCCGTTGCGGAAAGTTGCGCGAGGGTGTCGGAGGCATAGCTGCCGCTACCGCCCGCATAGCCGGCGTTGGTCGGGCTGGCAAGCGCGCTTATCGTGACGATCTTGGAAAAAAGGGCTGTATAGGTGGCACCGCCCGCGGGCACGACCACCATCCGCGGGTTATTGATGACGCCGTCGTTCCAGCGCGCGAACACCCAGCCGTTCGATGCGGTGGCCGTGATCGTTGCGTTGGCCCCGACATAAAGCATGCCGCCACCCGTGACCGAGCCGCCGATGTTGGTGCTGCCGACCACCGTCAACGTCGCCGGGAGCGCGTGATCCATGCTGCGGATGATCCAGCCTGGTAACGCTTGCGTGAGTTCATGCCAAGCCATGGGTTGGCCGGTGGCGTCCAAATCCCAGATACCCGCCATGCCGCCATCGCCGGCCTGGAGCAACATGTAATCGGGCGTCATGGAACGCAGAATCCATCCGGCGGGTAACGCGGCGTTGATCGGCGTCCAAGCGGTGACGCGATTGGCGCTGTTCAAGGTCCAGAAGCCGATCGTTGTGCTTGTATTGAACTGCACTAGAATCCGGTTGTCGCGCAAGGCGCGGGCGATGAGGCCCGTCGTGGGGTCGGCAATCGCGCTCCACGCCGCCGGTGTATTGCTGACGCTCAATGTCCAGATGCCAACCATGCCGCCATCGCCCGCCTGGAGGAGTACGCGGTTGCCGTCGAAATCGCGCGCGATCCAAGCGGGTATGGCGGCGCTGACATTCCACATTTTGCTCGGTACGCCATTGGTCAACTCCCAGATGTTGATCGCTCCACCGACGCCTTGCTGCAATAAAATACGATTTTGATTTATGGCACGCAGCACCCAGCCGTCGCCCATCGCGCCAGTGATTTGCGTCCACGTCGCCGGCAGATAGTCTGCGCCCAGAGTCCAGCGTCCGCCCATGCCGCCATCACCGGCTTGGAGCAAGATGGACATCGGGGCCACCATGAAATTAGCGGTCAAGTTGCCGCCCGCTGCTCCGAGGGTAATGGTTCGGAAGCGGTTCGTGTTGCCATCGCTCCAATTTAGAAAACGCCAGCCCATCGTCGGCTGGGCGATGATGGTGATCGGAACACCCACTGGGCGAAGGCCGCCGCCGATCATATTGCCACCGTTGGCGGGATTGGCCTGTAACGTCAGCGTGGTCGCCGGCGCAAAGTTGGCGGTATAGGTCGCCGCGCCCGCCCCGACCACGATGGTGCGCGGATTGTTTGCCACGCCATCATTCCAACCGGTAAACACCCAGCCGTTGTTGGCCTGCGCACTGATTTGCCGTTGCGTGCCCACCAGATAGGTGCCACCGCCGGCGACCGTTCCACCGGCGGCGGGACTGGCTTGGACGGTAACCGTCGCGCTGGGGTCGGTATAAATGATGTCAATGTTGCTGCCTGCGCCCCACGTCAGGCATTGTGGCGCGGCGGCGTGAATGGCGATTTTGAAACGGCCGCCGGTGTACTGCTTTAGCTTGCCGGCCATCTGATTGAGATAGTCCGGTGTCCACGCGGAAGAAATCTGTTGATTGCGATCAATATACAAACCCAGGCAAACGATGAACTGTCCCGCTGGTGCCCAGTTGATACTGTTGGCAAACCAGCGCAGATAGTCTTCGTGCAATCCAAACTCGCCCGCGAAAGAATCCTGTACGTTGAACAGCACCGGAATTTGCGTAGTCACGCCCACGCTGTTGCAGCGCTTGACCCAGTCGTCGGTGCGATGACCGTCTACCGGACTGGGCGTTCCGAGCATATACATCCCCAACACCACATTCCCGCCCAGCCACAAATTCCAGCCATCACGGGAGTCTTGTAAGGGATAAACGATGGCAGTGGCGCCGCGGGTTTGTAATCCGCCGAGAAAGGAATCGCGGTAGGCGTCTTCGCCGGCATAACTGTGCTTGCACCACTGCCACGCGATCAAGCTGCCATCCAAACCAATCGGTCCCGTGGCGGCGCGCGCCACTTCCGCACACAAGGCCAAGAAAAACAAAAACCATCCAAGCCCAGACGGCTTGTTTTGCCTGCGCCCAACCGCGGCGCGGACTGCGTTTTGCGGGGTTTCCCCGGCTTCTCTTTTTGCCATGATATTTCGGTCCGTGTCTTTCCGCCCAAATTGTAGGGAATAGCCGAAGGGTGTCAATCTCGCCGTGCATGTTTCCAAGGTTTGGAAAAACCGGTGTTTCCATTTTCCAAGGCTTGGAAAGTGGCCGCAAGCTCCATCGTCATGGCAGCGAGGCGTAACTCGAAAATTTTGCGGCTGTCCTGGCTAATCGCTTTCCCGCCTGCTTATCCTGGGGCGCCCCTGATTATTTTTCGCTCTCAAACAGGTTCACACTACGCTAAAATAACTCGCGATGAAAACATTCCTTGGCATTGGGTTGGGTCCGATTCAAACCAGTATTTTCCTCGACGGCGCTTTTCGCGGCGGATTTGACCGCTTGGTGATCGCCGACGTGGACGCCGCGTTGGTCGCCGCGTTGCGCAAAAGCAACGGAACGCTTCAGATCAACACCGCGTCGCGCACGTCCGTAACCTCGCAAACCATCACCGGGGTGGAAATATTCAACCCGATCGTTCCGGCTGATCGGGAGCCGTTGATCGCGGCGGCGGCCGAAGCCAGCGAGATCGCCACGGCGCTGCCCAGTATTGTCTTCTACAAACATATTCAGGACTGGTTGCGCACAGGCTTTCAGCGTGCGCCGGACCAGCGGCGGTTTGTCTACGCGGCGGAGAATCACAATCACGCCGCCGAAGCGTTGGAAGCTGCGGTTGGTTCCTTTTCTGCCACGCACTACCTGAACACGGTGATTGGGAAAATGAGCGGGGTGTTTCCCGCCGCGGAATGTGCCCGGCGTAAAATGCCCACGCTTACGCCGGTGGCCGATCGCGGACACTTGGTCGAGGAGTTCAACCGGATTCTGATTCAGTCCTGCGCGGGGATCGAAGAGCGGCGGGTTCAAAACCTGATGGCCAAGTCCGATTTACTGCCTTTCGAGGAGGCGAAACTCTACGGTCACAATGCGCTGCATCTCTGGCTCGGCTTACATGCGCAGCAGCGCGGTTTGCAACTGATGGACGAAATCGCCGCAGACCCGGGCCTGCTGGCCCGGGCGCGTATCGCGTTTGTTCAGGAAATCGGCGTGGCGTTGTGCAAGAAGCGGGCTGGGGTGGACGAACTCTTCACGCCCACCGGCTTCGCCGCCTATGCCGATGATCTGCTCCAGCGAATGGTCAACCCTTTTTTGACGGATCGCGTAGACCGTGTTTGCCGCGATCTGGAACGCAAGTTGAGTTGGGACGACCGGATGATCGGCGCGGTTCGGCTCGTTTTGAGTCAGGGGCTTGCGCCAACGGTGTTGGCCGAAGGCGTTGTATTGGCTGCACGTACACTGTTTGGCGAAGATCGCCGGCAAATTCGCACCGGCTTCGAAAAGTTGTGGGGGAAATGGGACGCTGAGGCGACTACGGTCTGGGAGCAGTTTGCCCTTCGTCTCTAGCAATGGAGTCAAGATTTAGGTGCCAGCGCGAGCAGCTGACCGCAATAGGTCATGGGCCGAAATCCGCCAGCAGCCACCTGGAAAGTGCGAAAGAAAGCGTACGTTATCAATATGTTGCCTCGGTGATGGCGAGTTGCCGACAAACCTCCGGTACAGCCTTACCCCGTCCGAGTTCGACGTCCGCCTCCCGCAGCTTCAGGATGATTTCTTCCGCTTTATATCGTTTAA
>SCQF01000027.1 GCA_004321905.1 Verrucomicrobiota bacterium
CACAGCCCGCAAGGGCCTTTCATCAAGGGAGGCTGCCGCCTCCCCTGAACTCCTCCGCTAAGGAGCGCCTTCCTCCCCGTGGCAAGCCACGGGGAACCCGGCGCTTCATTCTTGGAAAAACCGTCTGTTTCATTTTCCAAGCCTGAGAAAAACGCCGTGCGCTACCACGCCAAATTCCACGCACGAAACACCGGCAACGCATCGCGATGCGTCAAATCGAACCAGATCGGCGTCAGCGAGACATAGCCTTCGCGCACGGCAATGATATCGGTCTCGCCTTCGTCGCCGAGCAACTCCAGTTCGCCATCCATCCAGTAATAGACGTTGCCCTGCGGATCGGTGCGGCGGTCGAATTTTTCGACGAATCGCGAGCGACCCATCCGCGTGACGCGGTAGCCTTTTATTTTTTTCGCCGGCAGATTCGGCACATTGACGTTGAGCAGTGTATCCGGCGGCAGCCCGGCGCGGAGCACCTGCCGCACGATCTGCCGCGCCACACGCGCGGCGACTTCCCAGTGCGGTTTTTGATAGCTGCCGAGCGAGATGGCGATGCTCGGAATCCCGAGCACCGTCCCTTCCGTCGCCGCAGAGACCGTGCCGGAATAGATCACGCTAATCCCGGTGTTTGGGCCGAGGTTGATGCCGCTGACGATCAAGTCGGGCTTCTCCGGCAGCAACGCGCAAACCGCCAGCTTGACGCAATCCGCCGGTGTACCGCCAACTGCATAACCAAAAAACGAGCCGTTGTGTTGAATCTGCTTGGTCTTGATCGGATCGGAGAGCGTGATCGCGTGGCCCACGGCGCTCTGTTCGCCGGCGGGCGCAACCACCGTGACCGCACCGACATCTTTGAGCGCATCGTACAGCGCCAGAATGCCCGGCGCATAGATGCCATCGTCGTTGCTGATGAGAATTTTCTTTTTCATGAAGTCCGTCGCACGGTGAATTCCGCCAGCGCTACGAGCACCGCGGCGCGCGCGCCCAGCGGGGCGAGCGCCGCCTGCGCCTCCGCAATCAGCGCGGCCGCCTTGGCGCGCGCCGGCTCAAGGCCATAGAGCGCCACATAGGTCATTTTCTTCCGCGCCGCATCGCTGCCGACCGCTTTGCCGAGTTGCTCCGGCGTGCTGGTCACGTTGAGCACGTCGTCGGCGATCTGAAACGCCAGCCCGATTTTTTCCGCGTACGTCGTCAACGCCGCCAGTTGCTTTTCGTTCGTCCCGCCAGCCAGCGCGCCCATCCGGCACGCGGCGCGAATCAATTTCCCGGTTTTGTTCGTGTGGATGAAATCCAGCAGCGCCGCGTCCGGCGCGCGCCCTTCGGCGGCGAGGTCTTCGGCCTGTCCGCCGACGACACCGCGACTGCCCGCCGCTTCCGCCAACTCGCGCGCGAGTGGCGCCGCCGGCGTCGCGCGCGCGAGCAACTCGAACGCGAACGTCAGCAGCGCATCGCCGGCGAGGATCGCGGTCGCCTCACCAAATTTTTTATGGCACGTCGGCTGACCACGGCGCAGATCGTCGTTGTCCATCGCCGGCAGATCGTCATGAATCAGCGTGTAGGTGTGCAGACATTCGAGCGCGACGGCAGGCAGCAACGCCACCGCATGCGCATCGCCGACCGCTTCGGCACTCGCCAAGCACAAAACCGGACGGAGCCGCTTGCCGCCACCGAGCAAGCTATAGCGCATCGCGCGGTGCAGTGTGGCCGGACGCTCGGTGTCCGACGGCAGATAACGATCCAGCGCAGTTTCAACTTCCTGCCGCAGCGTCGCGAGATAGGCGGTCAAATCCATGCGCCGGACGCTAGCAGAGCAAAATGATTTTTCCAAGGCTTGGAAAAGTGCCGCGCGCGTTTTTCCAAGCTTTGGAAACTATTTTTTTCCGTCGCGCTGGAACAGATCATCCAATCCGGCAAACGGCTGAAAAGTCGCCGGCGGAGTTTTTTCGTCACCCGCGGCGGCGGTGTGCCGGCCGAGAAACATTTTTTCGTGCTCATGGTCGTGGCAATAGACGCAGAGCAATTCCCAGTTGCTGCCGTCGGGCGGATTGTTCTCGTGGTTGTGATCTTTGTGGTGGACCGTGAGTTCCTTGAGCCGCGGGCCGACGAATTCGCGTCCGCAGCGCGCGCAGAGATGCGGAAAAAGTTTGAGCGCGCGTTCGCGGTAGCTTTGTTGGCGGGCCGCAACATCGCGGCGCAATTCGGCGAGGAGTTGCGCCCGACGCGCGGCATCCAGCGGTCTACCGGGCTTCGGCATACACGATTTTGGCCTTGGCGCGCAGGGCCTTGGCGTAGTCCTGCAACACCTGTTGACGCTTCCGATCGGTGACCAGCGTACGCACCCGCTCCTTGACTTCGCCAAGTTTGAGCACCTTGCCCGGTGTACGTTTCTGAACCTGGAGCAGGACATAGCCGTAGCGGGTCTCCAAGACGGGCCCCAGCTCGCCGACCTTTTGCGAGAATGCGGCTGTCTCAAAAACCTGGTCAGGCACAACGCCACGCTGGATGGCCGGCAGCTGGCCGCCGCGTATTTTACTTGGATCATCGGACAGCGTAGCGGCGAACCTGGCAAAATCGGCGCCACCCAACAGCTGCTTACGGATGCTCTCCGCGCGGCTTTTCTTGGTCGCGCGCGTGGCGGCGTCATCCGTCGGTTGCGTGGCAACAAGAATGGTGCGCACGCTGACGGTTTCCGGGACATGCAACAAGTTGGGGTTGTCCTTGAGAAATTGGTTGATTTCGACATCGGTGGCGGTGGCAACCTTTTGGGTATGCTGCTTCAAAAGCTGATCAATCTTGAGCGTATTGATGATGCTGGCGCGAAAGGTCGCTTCGGTAATGCCATTACTACGCAACACCGCTTCCAGCGTCGTGTTGGTGGGCACCTGGCGGCGCATCGCATCCATGCGCGCGGCGATTTCCTGCGGGAGCACCGTGAGCTTGGTTTGCTCGGCGGCCTGGCTCAACAACTGACGCAAGACCAGGTTGTCGGCCGCCTGTTGCACGGTGGCCGACCCGGTATTTATCGAACGCAATCGCTGCAACTCATTCAGCACTTCGCCCCACGTGATGAGGTGGCCATCCACGGTCACCGCGGTGGCCTGGGGATTGATGCGGGACTGCGCTTGAGCGACCGCCGAAGTGCCGGACGCGGGTGCGGGCGTGCTTTTCTTTTTACCACAGGCACTCAGACCACCAGCAAGCGCCAAAGCAGCGCACAGGAGAACCGCGGTCGAGCGAAGGAAACGCATGGTATTCTTTCCGGACTACTGGTTGTTAAAGCCAGGGATCGAAGGCGCTGACTCCCACGGCTGCTGCATGTTCCACGGCAAGTCCGAATCGCGATTGGTGGTGGCACATCCGACGCACAGCAGCAACACCGCCAGCACCAAACCCATCACGAGGTGATGATGAGCATTCGCCTGAGGGCTTAGGTTTTGAGCCATACCGAGGGCTCCGCTTTATAGAACGAGAGCTCCGCAAACTGCAGTGCGATCAAGGCCATAAAAAGAACAAGAACCACGATCGCCAACCAGCCGGCAAGCTTAGTAGAGGACACGATCGCCCTCCTGAATCGTAACACCTTCCGCGGTATAGTCCGGCAGGATATCGGCAATCGCAATCTTCTTGTGCACGATGCCGATGCGAACACGGCCGACGAGTTGCTCGCCACGATGAATCAACATTTCCGCCGAAGGACACAAGTCGTGGTCGCGTCCGATATCGAGGATGCAAAAATTCCACTCGGGGCTGATGGCCAGAATTTTACCGGTGGTGCCCTTGGGGATGGGAAACTTCTCGCCCAACTGGGCGCGCAGGTCGCGGATGTTGATGTCCCGCTCCTTGACCTGCGCGTGCAACTCGGTGATATCGGCCTCATTCTTGGCGATCTTCTTATTCAGGTCATCCACCTGGCTCTGCAAGGTGGTTTTATCGCCTTCGAGTTGGGCGATCTGGCCGGTCTTGTCGGCAATTTCCTGGGTCTTCTTGGCCACCACTTCGGTGATCTCGTTGATCTTGGTGATGGCGGCGGCAAGTTGCTCCTTAGTCAAACCTAATTCACCCGTGACTTTGGCCAGCTTATCCTTGGTCTCCGCCAGCGTCTTCTTGGTGTCGCAGAGGTCCAAATAGGTGATCTCGGCGTGCGAGGTCAGTTTTTTGAGCGAGTCCTCAATACCGGGTAAATCGCCCTTCTCGTTGGCCTTGAGCTGCTCCAACGTGAGCTTCTCATAATGCAACTGCTTGGCCACCGCGAGATGGGCGGCCTGTAGTTTTTGATTGCCGCCCTTCAGCACTTCGCGATTGGTGAAAAGTTTGATGCCCAACACCAAGGCAACACCACTCATCACCAAAATCACTACCATCAGCCATTTCAACGCTTTGGCCATACCATGCTCCTTCGATGCGAAAACCAAGACTAAGTTAATCCTTGACGCGTCGCTGTGTCAACCGCAAATACAGATATTTTTCCGCACAACATAAAATGAGGATTATTCACTCCGCCATGATTCGCTACGCCGCGATCATGGATAGGCGCCCGGCCTTGGGGGCTTCTTTCACAAAGTCCCGGTTGGACCGAGGTGCTCTTGGCGCCGGGCGCGTGGTCCCAAGTTCACGGGGAGCGCACGCGTCCTCGCGCCTGCCCAAGAATTCTGACCACGGAACACACGAAAGGTTTTGACAGGATAACCCCACCGGAGGCGGGCAAGCAGGATTTACGGGATTCAGCTTGTGCTTTTCTTCGCGCACTCCGCGTCCTCTGCGTGAAAGTTGACCGTTCTCCAAGGGTGAAAAAACAACAAGGCGGATGTTCCAAGCCTGGGAAAACCCGCCCCGTCTTATCCGCTATCAGATGTTCCAGCGGCCTTTTTTGCGGTGGATGCGCCAGCGCATAAAGAACGCCACGCCCACCAGGCCCAGGAGCGACGCCGTACCCGGTTCCGGCACGGCCGTTAGCGTGATCACGTGCCCGCC
>SCQF01000028.1 GCA_004321905.1 Verrucomicrobiota bacterium
GGTGATTCAAAAATACATTCAGCACCATCGTGTGTTAGGGCAAGGGCCTGCGCAGCTTGCTTTGAAGCTGCGCTGAAGATGCCCCGCGGCTTGCCGCGGGGTATTTCACGGTTTGGAAAATTTTTCCGATGCTTTTTCCAAACCTTGGAAAATCATCGGCGCGCGGCGATCAACGCGTCAATCGCCGCTGCCGCGCCCTCGGCCCCGTCCAAACCGCTCAAGGGTTCTGGCGCGTGCAAACCGCTCCACGCGTTGGTACGGTAGAGGCCGAGCAGCACGTCCATGACCGTGTCTTCGCACGCCTGATAGCCGCGTCCGAGTTCAGCGACCAGCCGGGCGTTCACGTACTGTTCCGCATGGCCCGCCACCGGCAACACGAAGGTCGGCTTGTTCAACGCCAGCGCCTCGCTGACGGCAGAATAGCCGCCGTTGATCACCAGCGCGTCGGCCTTCACCAGCAACGGAAGATTGTTCATCAAGCGTCCGTGATAGGTCACGCGCGCCGTGCTCGTGCCCTCGCGCCCGACCACGTCAATGTGGAACGGTTCCTCGAAGGTGTCGAGCGGCACGGCAGAGGCAAAAATCGAACCGCTGAGCATGAACACGACGTTGCGGATTTCGCGCGGTAGCGGAAACGTCTGGTTCGCCATCGCGCGCGCGGCTTCGCGGACGGCGCGCCGGACGATCAGCCCGACCCGCCGAAACTTCGGATGGCGCGGCTGGCCGGGATGCGGCGAGGGGCTGAGCACCAAAGCGCACATCGTTCGATGAAACAGATAATCGGGAAATTCGATGAACCAAAACTGGCTCCGCACCGCGCGCGGGTTGTCGTGCCAGCGCCGATATTCGGACACGACGACCTCGGAATTGTTCAGCGCCACAATCGGCACGCCCGCGCGCTTGAGCGGGCCGATGGCATATTCCGAATCAATCACTGCCGCCGCCGGCTTGATGTGGGCCAGCACCTTTTCGAGTTGTGTCCGCTTGTTCCGCGCGAGCCGCAACAGTTGCCGACCCGCCAGCAATGTCTGCCAACCGCTAATCCGGCCTTTACGTTTGGAATAGAAGAACGCCTCCATCGGCATCAGCGACGTGACTTCCGGCTGCGACTCGAAATACTTCAGTCCGTTGCCAGAGGTCAGAACGTGAATCCGGTGACCTCGTTCGGCCAGCGGCTGCATCACGGCATGACAGCGCGTGCTATTGCCCATACCGAGTCCGTTGATCAAAAATAAAATATCGCTGGCCATAAAAACTTGGTGCAGAGTCTACCCCTCTTCCGAGGCTTGGAAAAGTTAGAATTCTATTTTCCCAACCTTGGAAACGCCGCGCTCAAATCCGGTCAGGCGTCTCGATGCCGAGCAGATTCAAGCCGCAGCGCAAGGTCTTGGCGGTGATATCGCACAGCCGCACACGGCTTTCGCGCACACCGGCTTCGGCCTTGAGGAACGGCACGTTCTGATAAAACGTGCTGTAGGTTTGCGCGAGGTCGAAGAGGTAATCGGCCAGCTGGTTGGGACGGAAGTTGGCGGCGGCGCGCAACACAATGTCGGGGAAGCGCAACAACTTGACGGCCAGCGCGCGCTCCAGCGGATCGGCCAGTTGAATGGGCTGCGCCAGCGGATCGCCGACGGGAAAACGCTCGCGGTATTTGTCCTGCACACTGGCGATGCGCGCGTAGGCATATTGCAGATAGGGGGCGCTGTTGCCGTCGAGCGCGAGCGCCTTGTCCCACGTGAAGGTGACGAGGCTTTGCGGGTTCTGGCTCAAGTCGGCATATTTCACCGCGCCGAGACCCACGCACCGCGCCACTTCGCGTTGCTGCGCCGGCGGCATATCCGGGCTGCTTTGCTGCACCAGCGCCAACGCACGACTTTCAGCCTCGTCGAGCAAGCGGTCGAGCTTGATGACGTTGCCTTCGCGCGTCGAAAACGTGCCTTCCGGCAGACGCATCAGGCCGAACCAAATGTGTTCCAAACGCGTGGTCACGCCGAGCTTGCGGCAGACGGTGAAAAATTGTTTGAAGTGCAGTTGTTGCCGCTCGTCGGTGACGTAGATGACCGCATCCGGCTTGAATTCTTCCGCACGATTCAAAACGGTGGCGATGTCGGTGGTGGCATAATTATAGCCGCCATCGCTTTTGCGCACAATGCACGGCGTCAGCTTTTCGGCCTCCAGCTTGATGATCAGCGCGCCATCGCTTTCTTCCGCCAATCCGTTTTCCTGAAGCATTACGATGACGCCGGGCAGTTTGTCGTTGTAGAAACTTTCGCCGCGGACGAGATCGAATTTCACGTTTAACCGCTGATAGATGCGCTCAAACTCGCGCAGGCTGTGCTCGATGAACGACCGCCAGAGTTCGCGGTTTTCCGCGTCGCCCTGCTGCAGTTTGACCAACTCGGCACGGGCGGCGTTCTTCCAATTTTCGTCTTCTTTGCTACGGTTATAGCTCGCCACATAGACGCGCTCGAGTTCCTCGATCGGCGAGGCTTCGTAGGCGGTGGGATCGGCGAACGTGCGGAAGCCAAGCATCAACAGACCGAATTGCGTACCCCAGTCGCCGAGGTGATTATCCGCGAGCACGCGCCAGCCAAGGAAGCGGTGCAGCCGGTCGAGCGCGTTACCGATCACCGTCGAGCGAATGTGACCAATATGCATCGGCTTGGCAACGTTCGGGCTGGAGTAGTCGAGGATGACGGTTTTCCCCTGTCCCGCCGCCGGCACGCCGAGGCGGGCGTCGGTCTGTACGGCTTCGAGTCGCCGCGCGAGCCAATCGGCGGAAAGATGAAAATTCAAAAAGCCCGGGCCGGCAATCTCAATCCGCTCCACACCGACGGGACACCCGGCACGGTCTACAATCGCCTGCGCCACATCACGCGGTTTCATTTTCAGCAGCTTCGCAACGCTCATCGCGGCGTTACACTGATAGTCACCAAAACTGGCGTCCGTCGTGGCAACCACGTTCAACGGCAGCGCGGCCAAATCGGCGCCCGGGAAGACGGCCGCGCAGGCCTGCCGCATCCAAAGTGACAGCGTTTGCTCAATCGTTTCAAATGAAATGCTCATAATCTGTTAACGTGTTCCGCCTTTACTTTCGGGCGGCGAGAGTTATCATAACAGCATGTACGCGGGCGAGTAAAAAGAGGTTGTCCGCGCGTTCAAAAGGAGCATGGACATGATCGTAAAACAAAAAAAACCAGTCGTCGCCGCTGCTAAGCCGGCACGCAAACCCACGGCCAAGCCGGCCGCGAAACCCGCTGTGGCCACGGCCAGCGTCGTCATTCCCGAACAACGTCAGCGCATGATCGAAGTCAGCGCCTACTATCTAGCCGAGAAGGACGGGTTTCAGGGTGACGGGCAAAAGTATTGGCTGCAAGCGGAGCGGGAAGTTGACGCCAAGCTCGGCAAGAAATAAAGCAGCGTTTGTTCGATCGCTTTAGTTTTCTTCCGGCTGTTTCCAAAGCTTGGAAATAAGGGTTGCTCTGTTTTCCAAGCCTTGGAAAATTTGCGGGAACGCGTCCCTACTTCAGCCCCGCAGCCAGCCGGTAGATCCAATTGACCAGCAACAGGATCGCACCCAACGGCATAATCCAGCGCCAAGGGAGTGCTGGCGGTAGCTGTCGCCGCAGAAAAAGGGCAACCGCGCTCCACACAAAGATTGCCACCGTACTCACGAATAGCGGCACCCCCAGCGGCATGATGTGCCATGCGCCGGTCACATCGCCGTGCGCCATCGCTAAAAAAGCCCGTGTCAGACCACAGAAGGGGCACGGATAGCCGGTCAAATTACGGAACGCGCAAAGGTGAATCCGACTGATCAGCGACAGCGGCAGCGTGGCTGAAGCCAGCAAAATCAGACCACCGACACCCGCCAGCAACCAGGGCAACTGGCGACTGGATTTATCGGCGGCAGATGATGATGCGCACGGCCATGTCATAGCGCCGGTGGCATGGTAGGAGTTGCCTTAGCAAGCGTAAACACACCGCGGTAGGCGACGACAAGCAGGCAAAAATAGAGCGGCATTGTAGCCACGATACCCACAAAGCAGGCCACAAGACCAACCGCAGCTAAAACTCCCGCCACGACATAGAACCCCAGAAACGACCCGAAGTTGGTTTTGACGACCGCCCAACTCTCCTTGAGCGCCGTGACGAAATCGCAGTTGCGCTCCGCCAGCAGCCAAACCGAGAACATAAAAGCCGCGCCCACCGCCATGCTCACCACAAAACCGAGCACGGCGACCAGAAACTGTGGCAAAATAAATCCCAGCATAATTCTCACCAACGCAGGCAAGCCGCCCACCACCAAAAACAGCAAGCTGGCATCTTTGAATTGTTGATAGCCTTGGAACATGGCGCCAATGGCCGTGCCCGGTTCCAGTTTTACGGCGGGTGTATTTAGTAAACGCAGCACCACGCTCGCCAAGCCCACCGCCAAAGGTCCCGCGACCGTCGCCGTGATGACCACCGTTAACAGCGCGGATAGTACCGGATGAAACACCAACGGGTTGAACAGTACGGCGAGGGGCACACCCACACACGCCAACAGCACGACCACCGCCAGGATCAAGGGCAGCCAGTTGGCTTTGTAGAGCGCCAACCCGCGATTGATCCAGTCGCCGAATTTTACTTCTATCGCACTCATGATTTCCTCCCGATCTCAATGATTGCATTTTACCCGCTCACGGCAAGATTACAAGTCGCGTTCCTGCGCGGCGTGTTTTCCAAGCCTTGGAAAAACAAGCCCGGCCCGTTACAATGCCCCGCATCATGCGCTGGCACCTCAAACAATTTTTTGCGCTCGCCTGGCTCACGGCACTGGAGGCGATCCGGCAACCCGTCTTTTTGTTGCTGATGGCCGTCACCGTTTTTTTCGCGGCGCTCTTGCCGCTGATCACCGCGCACACCATGGGCGAAGCCGAACGCATGGTGCGCGATAGCGCGCTGGCGTTGCACTTTGTCGCCGGCCTCGTGTTGGGCAGCTATCTCGCCTGCGCCGCACTCCAGCACGAAATCCGCCGCGGCACCGTCGCCGCGATCTTGAGCAAACCGGTCGGACGCATCACGCTGTTCCTCGCCAAGTTTGCCGGTATCGCGCTGGTCATGCTGTTTTTTTCCGCCGCGCTGACGATCACGACCATCCTCAGCACGCGCGCCGCCGCACCGGAAAATTACGTGGACTGGTGGGCCGCCGGACCACTGTTGGCGACCGTGCCGGTCGCTTTTCTCATCGCCGGGATCATCAACTACGTTACGCGTCGCCCGTTTGTCTCCAATGCCTTTATGCTACTCGTGCTGGCGCTCGGCGTCGCATTACTTTTCTCCGGTTTCTTCAGCGACACCGGCCATGTGGTCAAATGGGGGCAACCGTTGCCGTGGAAAATTCTACCGGCGGGCGCACTCATTGCGCTGGCGATCCTCATGCTTTCGGCGTTCGCGTTGCTGCTGGCAACCAAGCTCGATGTGGTGCCGACGCTTTCGCTGTGTAGCGTGATTTTCCTGCTCGGCCTGATGTCGGACAATCTTTTCGGGCGGGCGGCGGCAACGAGCAAATTGAGCGCCGCACTCTACGGCGTGATTCCCAACCTACAGCAATTTTGGCTGGCCGACGCGCTGGCCGGCGACGGCGTGATTCCGTGGGCCTATGTCGGCGCCGCCGCGCTGTACGCGCTCTGCCATTTGGTTTTCGTACTCGCCCTCGGCATGTTCGTCTTCAATCGCATCGAAGTACGCGCGGCAGCCTGACTTTTGCCAAGGCTTGGAAACCCGTCACATTTCTTCGGCAAAATGACAAGCCGTGCAGTGACCGGATTCAATTTCACGCAATGCAGGAATTTCCGTCCGACATTTTTCACGGACGCGATGACAGCGCGGATGAAAGGGGCAACCGGGGATGGTCACCGCCGGCGACGGCATATCGCCCCGCAGCACGATGCGATTCTGGCCGGTCGTGCGCGCGGCTAAACCTTTGGCGACATCCGGCACGGCGGAGAGCAGCGCCTCCGTGTAGGGATGACGCGGATGCGCGAACAGCGCTTCCGCCGGCGCGGATTCGACGACCTTGCCGAGGTACATCACCAGAATGCGGTGACACACATAGCGGACCACCGCGAGATCGTGCGCGATGAACAGCAACGCCAGATTGAGTTGCTGTTGGAGGTCTTTGAGCAGATTCAGAATCTGGACTTGCACGGAAACATCAAGCGCGGAGACGGGTTCATCGGCAATGATGAGTTCCGGTTCCACCGCAAGCGCGCGGGCCAAGCCGAGGCGCTGACGCTGGCCGCCGCTGAATTCATGCGGGTAGCGGCGCGTATAGGCCGGGTCGAGCCCGACCGACCGCAGCAGTTCCGCCACGCGCTGCTCGCGATCGGGGCGCTCCACTTTGTTGTGCGCGGCGACGGCCTCGCGCAACATGCCGCCGACGGAATGACGCGGGTTAAGCGAGCCATAGGGGTCTTGGAAAATCATCTGTGCGCGGCTGCGAAAGGCTTTGAGCTTGGCACCGCGCAACCCAACCATGTCCACGCCATCGAGCAACACACGGCCCGACCGCACTGGTTCCAGCCGCAGCAACGCACGACCCAGCGTGCTCTTGCCGCAGCCGCTCTCGCCGACGACCCCCAGCGCCTCGCCACGGTTGAGCGCGAAGCTGACGCCATCCACCGCGCGCACCGGATGCTGTTGGCTTCCGTAATACACGCGCACATCTTGCACGTCCAGCATGGGACCACCGCTCATTTCAGGCTAACTCCTTCCAGAAAAAGCAGCGGACGCCGCACTCCGGCGACTGGGCTTCCCACACCGGTTCCTCGACACGACAACGCTCACCGGCAAAAATACAGCGCGGATGGAACTTGCAGCCCGGCGGCAATTCCGCGGGATTCGGGACCGTGCCCTCGATGGCCTTGAGGCGGCCTTCCGTGCCTTCCAAACGCGGCACGGCTTCGAGCAAGGCGCGCGTATAGGGATGGCGCGGCTGGGCCAGCACTTCCGGTGCGGCGCCGCTTTCGACGATGCGGCCCGCGTACATCACGAACATGCGATGCGCCGTCTCCGCGACCAGACCGAGGTTGTGCGTGATCAGCAGCATCGCCATGCCCAATCGCTTTTGCAGGTCGCGCAGCAAATCCAAAATCTGCGCCTGAATGGTCACGTCCAGCGCCGTGGTGGGTTCGTCAGCAACGAGCAGCTTGGGCCGACACGCGATGGCCATCGCAATCATCACGCGCTGTTGCTGGCCGCCGGAGAGTTCATGCGGATAGGACTTCAGCCGCTGCTCTGGCTCGGGGATCCCGACGAGCCGCATCATCTCCAACGCTTCGGCGCGCGCATCGGCGTCGGGCCGATGAATGCAAATGGCTTCCATGATTTGCCAGCCGATAGTGAACACTGGATTGAGTGCGCTGCCGGGCTCCTGAAAAACATAGGAAATATCGCGTCCGCGCAGCTTGCGCAGCGTCGCCTCGTCCATCGCTAGCACGTCCTGCCCGCCGAACAAAATGCGCCCGCCGGCATAGCAGCCCGGCGGCTGCGGGACGAGCCGCGCCAGCGACATCGCGGTGACGCTTTTGCCGCAGCCGCTCTCGCCGACCAGCGCGACGGTTTCGCCCTCGGCGATGTCGAAGCTGACGCCATCCACCGCGCGTACCGGATTCGTGCCGCCGAAAAACTGCACCTGCAGATTCTCGACCGTCACCAACTTGGAACCGGAAGCGGACATGTTCACCGCGCGGGCTGCTGCTGCGTGAGACAATGGATTGCGCCGGAACCGAGCACGACATCCACGGCATGGATGCCGATGACCGGTCGGTCGCGGAAGATTTCGGCGAGGATGCCCAGCGCCACCCGGTCTTTGGGATCGTTGAAGGTCGGCACCAGCACCGCCGCGTTGCAGATATAAAAATTGGCATAGGTCGCCGGCAGACGCACGCCGCGGAAGTAGAGCGGCTCCGGCATCGGCAGCGGAATGATTTCGAGTCGCGAGCCATTTTCCAGCCGCGCGCTTTCGAGCCGCTCGCGATTTTCGCCTAGTCGCCGGTAGTTTTCGTCACCGCGATATTTCTCCTGACAAAGCACTACCGTACCGGGCGTGACGAATCGGCAGATATCGTCTACGTGTCCGTGCGTATCGTCGCGCCCCGCAATGCCGTCCTTGAGCCAGATGACGTTCGTCGCACCCACGTGATCGCCGAGAATCTTTTCCAGCTCAGCCTTGCCCAGTCCGGGATTACGCACCTGCGTTTTTTGGTCGAGCAGGCATTGTTCCGTGGTCAGCAGCGAACCGCGCCCGTTGACGTCAATCGCGCCGCCTTCGAGCACCACCGCGCGACCCGCATGCGCCACCGGCAGCAGCGGCAACCGCTGACGCTGGGCGACAAACTCCGGGATGGCGTTATCCTTCTGCCAGTCGCGGAACAAGGCCCACGCATTGAAGCGGAACCGGCTGATGGCGATCTCCGGACGCGCCCCACCCTTCCGCAGAAAAATCGGGCCGCTATCGCGCAACCAGCCGCGATTGGTCGGATAGGCCACCAACTCGTAGCGTTTGGGATCCACGCCGACGGCGGTCAGCACATCGCGCGCCTGCCGCGCCTCGGTGGCCGAGTTCACCAACAGGCGGACGATTTCGCCGGGCGCGATTTTGCGCACCAGTTCGCCATAGAACCAACGGATCGCCTCCATTTTGCCCGGCCAGTCGCGGAGATGATGCGGCCAGCCCAGCCAGGTGGCCTCGTGCGTCTCCCATTCTGCCGGCATACGGAAGCCCCATTGCGCGGGGGTTTTGTTGCCAAGTTTTTTCATAAAGGTGTGCCAAGCTACCACAGGTCCTGTGCTTTGCACGACCGGACTTTAGCTTTCGCGCGGGGCTTGGGCAACACCAAGTATCCGATACCGACGGATTTCCAAGGCTTGGAAAACCTACTTCCAACCCTTGGAAGTTATCTCCAGCGAGGATGTCAACTGCGGGCTGCCAGAAGATTAAAGGAGAACATGTTGGTTCAGCGAAGAAAACCTTCACGGAACCGAATCCGCGGGAGAACTCTTGACGGGTGGGGCGTTGGAGATCGCACCACCGTTGCCCCGTAGCCAGTCGGCGCGAAATTCCAGCATCATCTTCTGGGTGTCGAGGTCGAAGAACTCGCAGCGGATATCGTGTGCACGGCGGCCATCGGCCAGACGAGCTTCGGCAATACGTAGCCAGCAATGTTTGATTTCGCGGCCGGGCAGGAGCAGCGGCGTCAGTACCAGCCGCAGGCGGTCAGCGCTGGCCAATTCGTGCCCGTCGGCGTCCCACCAGACTAGGCGGGCATTGGCGACTTCCACGAGCGCGTGCTGTACGGAATCCAGCAAGTTGTCCGTCGGCTTGGCGGTCTCCGCCGGTTTTTGATCCAGACGCGACGCGGGCGTCCGCTCCGGTTTGGGCGCGTCAATTTTGAAGCCGCACCAGTCCGCCACCTGCTGGCCGATGGCGGCCAAAGGCGTCGGTTCCCAGCGGCCCGCATCGTTCGGCGCAAAGGCGACGCCAACGCCGCTGACGATCACCCGCTGGATGCGCGGCCAATGCCAGCCACGGGTGTCGTGCAGCGACCATTCGAGATAACCGTTTTGAATTTGCACGCCGGGATAACTTTTGCGGCCAAAGTTTTCGGTGGTGATGTCTTCAAACTTCAGGTTGAAAGCCGGCGTCAGCCACGCCTTGCCGATCTTGACCTTCAGGTCGAGGCGCGCTTTGAGATGATCTTCCAGCATGGCGCGGAAGCCATCCATGAGGCTGAGGACGTAGACGCCGCCATAGAGCAGCGCGGCCAGCAGCAGCGTGGTGGTGATGAAACCGCGCAGGCCGGCAAACCAGCGACGGCGCGGTGGCGTCGGTGCGGTCCATTTGCTGTTATCGGTTACTTTGATCATAGCCGTGAGAGTTCCCCAGCGCGGCGGTGCGCGGCCAGTACCGCTTCGATCACAGCTTGCTTGACCTGCCGCCGATCCTTGACCTCGATGGCCGCGGCGGTGGTACCGCCTTGGGAGGTCACACGTCGCCGTAATTCCTCCGGTGGTAGATCGTGCTTCAAAATCAACTCTGCTGATCCTTTCACCGTGGTATAAACGAGCTTGCGCGCGACGACGGTGCTCAAGCCCAATTGCCGCGCCGCTTCAAGCATCGCCTCCATCAAATAGAACACGTAGGCCGGCCCACTGCCGCTGATCGCGGTGACCGCGTCCATTTGCGTTTCCTCCACGCGCACGACTTCGCCGGTGGCGGAGAGCAAATCCTCGGCGCGCTCCAGATCGCGCGGCGTGGCATGCAGGCCGGGGCAAAGCGCCGCGATGCCGCAGCCGACCAGCGCCGGTGTATTCGGCATCGAACGCACCACGCGCACCGCACCACCCAGTGCATTTTCAATTTTCGTCGTCGTCACGCCGGCGGCGATGCTGACCACCAACGCGTGCGGCGGAAACTTGGCGCGAACCCCCGCAAGCACCTCCGGCAACACCTGCGGTTTCACCGCCAGCACGACCACGTCGGCGCCGACCACCGCCGCCGCGTTATCGGCCATCGCGTGCACGCCGTATTTTCGTGCAAAGTGATCACAGCGCTCCGTCGCGATATCCGCGACCATCAGCCGCTCACGCGGCCAGCGGTTGCACGCCAACAGGCCGGAAACCAGCGCCTCGGCCATATTACCTGCACCCAAGAAAACCAGATTGCCATTCATGATCGTTCTCCAAACAACGCGGTGCCGACGCGTATCCACGTGGCACCTTCTTCAATCGCCACCTCAAAATCGTGACTCATCCCCATCGAAAGCTCAAGTAGTGGCACGCCGAACTGCGCGCTCCACTCGTCGCGCAACTCACGCAGTCGCCGGAAATGCGTCCGCGCCCGCTCCGCCTCCGGCGTGAACGGCGGCATCGTCATGAGGCCCGCAATCTGCGCGTACTCCAACGCGCCCGCGTGTTGCAACACTTCCGGTGCAGCATTGGGCCGCAAGCCGAATTTGGAACCTTCGCCGGAAACATTGATTTCCAGCAGTACCGGTAGCCGCTTACCTTCCGCCGCCGCCGCGGCTTCCAAGCGTTGGAGCAATTTGAGTGAGTCCACCGAGTGAATTTGATCAAACAACGCCACCGCGCGCCCCGCCTTGTTCGACTGCAAGTGACCCACCAGATGCCAGGAAATATTCCCCGGACACATCGGCACCTTGGCCTCGGCCTCCTGCACCTTGTTTTCGCCAAAAAGCCGCAAGCCGCATTCCGTCGCTTCGCGAACGCGCTCCGGTCCGTAGGTTTTCGAGACGGCGATGAGTTGCACCTCGTCGGGTTTGCGCCCGGCGCGCGCACAAGCCGCCGCCATACGCGCCTGCACCTGCTCCAATCGCTCTTGAAATGTTTCCGCCATATCCGTTTCCAAGGTTTGGAAAATCTATCCCGCTGATTTTCCAAACACTGGAAAACCGGCGAGCGCCGCACTTTTACCGCGCGCCGCGCCGACGCGACAAGCTCAATCCGGTTGCTTCGCCGCCGCGCCCAAAATCGCGTCCTTGCCAAAGCGGCGGCGGATTTCGTCCACAGCACGACTCAGGGCTTCGGTGCGGCGCGGTGTTGACGACGATTCAAACAGATTGAGTTGACCCGCTGATTGGAACGCCAACTGCCCCACGCCGAAGCCAATCAAGCGCACCGGTTGGGTCACGGTTTGGGCGGCGAGCAGCTCCAGCGCGACGGCGCGCAAGCGAAAATCGTCGCAGCGCGGCGGGACAAGCGGAACCTGGCGGGTAATGGTCTGAAAATTTTTCCAGCGCAGCTTGAGCCGGGCCAAGCCGGCATATTTTCCAGTTTTGCGCAATCGCCGGCCCACATCTTCCGCCAAATCCACCAGCGTCCGCTCAATCAGCATTGGCTCGCGCACATCATCCAGAAAAGTATGCTCACGCGAAATGCTTTTTTCGTCCCACGTCGGCTCCACCGGACGCGCATCCTCGCCGTGCGCGAGCGCATGGAGATGCGCGGCGGCATCCTTGCCCAGCAGGCGCACAAGGTGCGCGAGCGTGGCGTGCTGAAGGTCGGCAATGTGATACAACCCGGCGCGGGCAAGAATCTGCTCGCTGACTTTGCCCACGCCCCAGATTTTGCCGACCGGCAGTGGCGCGAGAAACGCACGGATCGCCGCAGGATCGGAGGGCACTATGGTCAGGCCATCGGGCTTGTGCAAATCGCTGGCGAGCTTGGCAAGAAATTTATTGGGCGCGACGCCAACGGAAACGGTGAGGTCCGTCTCTGCGTGAACCGCCTGCTTGATCTTGGAAGCGATGGCGGGGCCATGGCCGAACAAGCGCTGCGCGCCGGTGACGTCGAGAAAGGCCTCGTCCACCGAGACCGGCTCAACCAGCGGGGTGAAATGTTCGAAGATGGCCAAGACCTGTTTGGAGACCGCGCTATACCGTTTGAAGTTCGGTGGCAGGAAAACCGCGTGCGGGCAGCGGCGGCCCGCCTCGCGCGAGGGCATCGCGGAATGGATGCCGTAGCGCCGCGCTTCGTAGGAGGCCGCCGCGACCACGCCACGCTGATCCGGCGGTGAACCGACCACCACCGGTTGGCCACGCAATGTCGGACGGTCGCGCTGTTCGACGGCGGCGAAAAACGCATCCATGTCGGCATGTAAAATGACGCGATCCACGCGGTGATGATACTTTTTGCACCAAGGTTTGACACGGAGAATTGACAGCGCACGCGAGCATGATAGCGTAGGCGCGCAGAAGGGCTGTAACCCCAGGAGAGACCCATGAGTTTGATGAAAGAATTCAGAGAGTTCGCCGTCAAGGGCAATGTGGCCGATATGGCCATTGGCATCATCATCGGTAGCGCGTTTGGGAAGATCGCCACCTCGCTGGTCAACGACGTCATCATGCCGCCGTTGGGCCTGCTGATCGGCGGCATTGATTTCTCCCAAAAGGCGGTGACGCTCAAGGCTGCGGCCGGCGGCGCGCCCGCCGTCGTGCTCAAATACGGCGTTTTCATCAACAGTATCGTGGATTTCACCCTCGTGGCGTTGGCGATGTTTCTGGTGATCAAAGGCATGAACGCGCTACGCAAAAAAGAGGCGACTGCGCCGGTGGCGCCCACCACCAGCGAAAAATTGCTGACCGAAATCCGTGATCTGCTGAAGAAGTGAGCACGGCATGTGGAAATTGCACTGCGCTCCAATGGTGATCAGCGCGAGTTTGCTGTTCGCCGGCGCCGCCCACGCTCAACTCATTACCGCGCCGGAGGCCACCACCAATCAAGCGCCACCGGTCTTGCCGCCCGCTGTGGTTCCACCGAAAGCGGACCAGCCCAAAACGGCGCCCGGCATGGATTGGAAAGCGATTGCCCCGTCGCAGCTCATGCTGCGTGACGACGTCACGGTGGAGGCGCCGAATAGCGGGGCCACAAACCAATCGGCGGCATGGGGCCTTACGCTCGCGGCCGGCGCCGTCATGAATAGCGGCAACAGCGACACGACGCTCTACAACATCAGCGCAGAATTCGAGCGCAAAGGCCAGCGTCACGAACTACGGCTCGCCGGCAACGCCAACTATGGCACCGATCAAGGCGCAACCACGGTGGACAATGCCAAGGGCGTCGCCAGCTATCACTATCGCTTTTCGGCCCGCTGGTATGCCGTCGCCGATGGTTCCGCCTTTCGGGATCGCATCGCTGCGGTGAACTATCGGCTGATCGGTTCGCCCGGCCTGGGTTTTTATTTCATACGGAATAAACGCGTCGCGCTCGGCGTGGAAAGCGGCCCGGCCTATTTGCAGGAAAATAAGGGCGAGGTGGAGGACAATCGAATTCTCCTGCGCTGCGCGGAGCGCGGTGAGTGGCTGCCGCTCGCCACTTCGCGGGTTTGGGAAGCGATCGAATTTCTACCCCCCGTTGATCACACGCAGGAATACCTGCTCAGCTCCGAGGCGGGGGCCGAGGCCGCGCTAACCACCCTGCTCAATGTCCGGATCGTCGTCAAAAACATTTATGACAACAACCCCGCGCCTGGTCGCAAGAACAGCGATGTGAGCATCACCGGCGCGCTTGCCGTCAAACTTTGAGCCGGTTTCCAAGGCTCGGAAAAGTGAACGGGGCGCTTTTCCAAACCTTGGAAAACAACGCGCCGCTCAATGCGCGTGCAGCTTTTCTTTCAGCCGCCGGCTGCCCTCGGCAATGATGCGCACTAATTCGGGCGTGGCGGCGAGATCAAAGGTGATCGGATTCGATTTCTGATCCTGCGGACGGTCCGATTGATAGGCCCAGAAATAAACCAACGGCACACCGGCCGTGACGACATCATCCACGGCGTGCTGGATCCATTTTTTGGCATTAGGATCGTTGTAACCATTAAACCAATCCGCATCGGCCTGCTTCACCAAGCCCTTGTCCCTCCAACCGGAGGGCAACGCGCCGTATTCGCCAAAAATCAAGCCCTTCCCCAATTCGCGCCCGATTTGCAGATAGCGGTTGGGCGTCATCATCACCGGCGGCCCAGCGCGGTCCGGCGCGAGTTCATAACCGCCGGCGCGCACGGCGTAGTAGTGCGTGTCAATCACGTCCACGGCAGAATTTTTGAAATAGGCTGCATAGGCTTGGCGATATTCATCGAGCGTGTCGCGCTGTTTCCAACCGTTACCTGTGTAGAGGTTCCACGCATACTCCCGCAGGTGCGAACCGCCGGTGCTAACCAGTCGCAACGGATCGCACGCCTTGATCCGCCGGGCCACGGCATCGAAAAATGTTGCGACGTGCAGCAAGGTTGGCGCCGGTTCCCCATGCCGCTTGCCGATGTCGGCGACGTTGGTGAGTTCATTGGTGATCTCCCACATGGCAATCGTTTTCCGCCCGCGATAGCGCGTAACTATGGTGTCCAAATAGTTGTAGAGCCGCTGCCGACTGTGGGCGGCGGGATTGGCGACCAAATCATAGAGGCCTTCGTCGCCTTGGCGTGATTTCCGGCTCACGGTGCTGTCGTGGAGGAGCGCGGCCCCGAGGCCATAGACGACCTTGATGTTGTGCTGATCACACAAGTCCAACGTCGCATCCATAGCTTTGAAAAAATCAGTGCGCCACCCCGGATCGCTCGCCCACGCCTGGCCGACTTCCCTGGGCGGCACAGCAAATATACGGATGGTGCGACAGCCGAGGTCGTGTAATTCGCGCAACGCTGCATCCTGCTTGGCCAAGGCCGTGTCCCATGCGTCCGTCCGGCCTTGCTTGCGACTATCCTGCAAGCCCTGCCAGAGCGACCAAAAAAGATCGAACTTGTTATAACTGATTTCCGCAAACGGCTGGCCGTCCAGACAAAACTGTCCGGCGTGCCAAGTGAACACATCCTTGCTGGTTAGAGCAACAGGCGCCGGCGCAGGTTGTGCCACCGTGCCCACGGCCAACACAGACATAAAAAGAGAGGTTACTATTCTTCGCATCGTGATTTCACTTAATGAAGGAATTCTATGACTTCAAGGCGCACCGCCGAACCATCGGGGCGCGCACCCTCTAACCGCAAGGCATCGAACGGCCACAGTTGGTTCGGTGCGGTGGCCGATCCTTTGAATTGCGACCACGGCAATTCATAGTCGGCGCTACCCGCAGTATAGCGCACCGCGGCGAGGTAGGCTTGCTCGTCCATGCTGTTCGTATCGCGCAGCAGGCCCACGTTCAGGACACCCGCATGACCGTTGCCATTGATCCGCAGATGCACACCGTGGTGCTGTGTGGCCACGCCGCTGCCCAGCACGACACTGTTGGAAAGCAGACAAAACTTTTTGCCACCCTGGGCTGGACCGAGTTTGATCCCCGCCGGCGGCATAAATTCAAACACCGTGGCCGGGGTGGTGGGCGCGGGCACGCGCCACGCAGCGGCACCGCGTAGCGTATCCCAAAGTGCGTTACCATCCCACTGCGGACCGGGCTGCGTCGCGGGATCAAGGCCGTCGTGATGAATGAGCATACTGGAGACTGCGCCGAGTTGCGGATTAATCACCGTCGCAAACGCAACGGAAGCCAGCGTCCGAAATTCTCCCGGAATTTTCGCCACCCAGCGGTCGCCGTCACGCGTCGCGGGAAATTCAATCCAATAGCGCCCCGGACTGACCGGCTTGCCCGGACTCCAATTCAAAATCGCGCGCGCAATTGGATTCGTGCCGGTGACTTTCCAAGCATAGGAAATTCCGTCTTTTCCGATTTCCAAGCCTTGGAAACCCGGCAACGCCGGGCCATCGGCCAACACGTGGCGCATGAACGCCGCCGGCGACATGTCCGGCAATTCCGGCCCGCCCGCGCCATGATTGCAGTTGGGCCGGAGCAGCCAGCCCTTCGGGCCGGGCAACGCCGCGAGGTTACGCTCGGCGCCGGAGAGCCAGAAAAAAAGATCGTCGGTGGCGAGGCTGAAGAAAACCGCCGCCTTGGTTTGGGCCGCGTAGGCCAGCGGCTCGTAAGCGGCGAGCCAGAGCGCGCGCTGCTCCGCCGGTTCCCAGCGCAATTGCTGGGCACCGCGACCGGATGTGCCTTCCATGCCGCCGGCGCTAAAAGCCGTGGTCACGCACTTCACCCGCTCATCCACGCCTGCCAGAAAAAGTGCGACCCACCCGCCGTAGGAAATACCAACCACGCCGAAACGATTGGTGTCGGCCCACGGTTGCGTCGTCAAAAAATCCAAGGCGCGCCGCGCCGCCGTGACGTTATGATACATCGCCCAATTCCGCAGATCCGGCACAAGTTCAAACTTGCGCTCATGCGTGACGTTTTTCCATTGCGTCACCCGCGACGCACCCGATGCAAACTGTCCGTTATAATCCATCGCCAAGGCCGCCATGCCAGGATGCCGCCGGGCAATCGCCAGGGCCAACGCGCCACTTGCGTGGCCACCGCCGCCGTGAAAAACAAGAATGACGGGTTGCGGGCCACTGGCTTTTGCTGGGCGGGCGATGGCGCAATAGATGCGGTTCGCGCCCTGCGGCGTCAACTCTGAACTATAATAATAGTCCTCGACCAACAGTTGTTCATCACGGCTGGTCGGTGCGCTTGGGGCCACAGATGGTTTTGCGGTTTTCTTGGCCACCCACGCGTCGCCGGTATTCATCCAGTCGTTCACCCCGGCGACCAAGAAAGGCACCGTGCGTGTCGAAATTTTCTCCGGTTCCAAGGGATGCTGGCGAATCTCCGCCATATCCCAAAGCTGCGCCACCTGCCGTCGCTGATCGGCAGTCAAAGCGTTTCCGTTCGCGGCCCAGACGCGTCCGCCACCCGCGACCAAAGTCATCAGGCAAAGTATTCGCAGACGCATGAGCATTATCCTTTGAGAAAATTCGTCGCCAACCATCAGCCAAGGCTTGTCTTGAGTTCGCCAAAAACACGGGGCACACGCGGAATCGGCCTTCATCTTTCCGGGCCGGCGTACGGTGAACGTCGCGCTCGTCATGCGTTCACCCACCCGGCGCGCAAAATAACCATCCGCCCACAGCTCGCCGCTCCACCAACGGGCCTTAAGCCCCGGAAACCCGCGAAACAATGCTCGTCCACATGGTCAGGCGCTACTTCCAACTCCAGCCTTTCGACTTCATACGCCTCTGCGATCCCTCGCAAAAACCGTTCCGCTCGTGCCCGATGAGGCGCTCCCGAAAAAGGTCTTTGCGCTATTTTGGACACCAGCCTAGGTGATAACACGTGTCATAGACCGCATGACTCGTTCGCTTCAGTGTCATACCGCTTTATACCACAGCCAAGGGCCGCTCATCAAGGAAGGCGGCCGCCGCCCGTCCCGTGGCAAGCCACGGAAACCCGGCGCTGTCTTTATTGGAAAAGTTTGACGTCGGGGCCTTCTGCGGGTAAATATCCGCTCCGCTTTGCGCGTTGTGGCGCAGGCACAGGAGAAAACGAACATGGCAATCATCAACTTCGGTGGCGTGCAAGAGCGCGTCGTGACGCGTAAAGAATTTCCGCTCGCCAAGGCGCGTAAGGTTTTGAAGAACGAAACCATCGCGATCATCGGGTACGGCGTCCAAGGCCCGGCGCAGGCGCTCAACCTCAAGGACAACGGCTTCAAGGTCATCATCGGCCAAGCGCCGGAATTCAAGCGCGACTGGGATCGCGCGGTCGCCGACGGCTGGAAACCCGGCAAGGATTTGTTCGACATCGAAACCGCGGTGAAGAAGGGCACGATCATTCAATTGCTCGTCTCCGACGCCGCCCAGCGCGCCGTTTGGCCGCTGATCAAGAAGAACCTCAAGGAAGGCGACGCGCTCTATTTCTCGCACGGCTTCTCGATCACCTATTCGAAGAAGACCGGCGTCGTCCCGCCCAAGAATGTTGACGTGATCATGGTGGCACCGAAGGGCTCCGGCCTGAACGTCCGCCGCAACTTCCTCAGCGGCGCGGGCATCAACTCCAGCTACGCGGTCGGCCAAGACGCGACCGGCCACGCTGAAGAGCGCTGCCTCGCGGTCGGTATCGGCATCGGCTCCGGCTACCTCTTCCCGACGACGTTCCCGCACGAGACCAACAGCGACCTGACGGGCGAACGCGGCGTGCTGATGGGCGCGCTGGCGGGCATCATGGATGCGCAATATGACGTGCTCCGCGCGCACGGCCACAGCCCCAGCGAGGCGTTCAACGAGACGGTCGAGGAGTTGACGCAGAGCTTGATTCGTCTCGTGGACGAGAAGGGTATGGACTGGATGTACTCGAACTGCTCGGTGACGGCGCAGCGCGGCGCACTCGACTGGCGTCCGCAGTTCAAGAAGGCCGTTTTGCCAGTCTTCAAGAAGCTGTATGCGCGTGTCGCTAGCGGCGCGGAGGCCGAACACGTCATCAAGACCTGCAGCGGTAAGGACTATCAGCAAAAGTTGGCGAAGGAACTCGGTGCGATCCGCGATTCCGAAATGTGGCGGGCGGGCGCCGCGGTGCGCGCCTTGCGGCCCACCCAAGCGGCCAAAGTGGTCAGCAAGAGCACCAAGGGTGTGTCGGGCCGGCAGTGGTGAAAAGGTGTACGTAAATGAATTAGGGCGTCCCGGAGGCCGCAGGGTCTTCGGGACGTTTTGTTTGAAGTTATGAGAAAACATATCGCGAATATCGTGCGGGGCGTCAAAAAATTGCTGGGCCCAAAGACGCCCGCGAAAAAAAATGAGCCCATTAAGTCCGTGATCGTGGCACCGCATGCCCGCGCCAAGGGCAGCGAGTGGCAGCCTGGGCAGGCACCCGCCGCCAAACCGGAAAGCAAAGTTTCATCGTCAGACCTGCGGCACCGGATTCCGAGGCGTACTGCGGCACAATCGGAGCAAGCCGCCCGGCCGGTGCGCCCACACGATGACCGCCCGCAACGCGGTGGCCGTCCGCAGCAGCGTGGCTCGCGCCGGGATGGCCCGCGTGACGAGCGCCGTGGCCCTGCGCCGCAGCGCGGTAATCCGCCATTGTCCGCGGCCCCGACGACGGAGGCCGAGTCCGTACCCGCGCAGCCCGCTGTGCCGTGGGATCCCGCCAGCTTCCAAGTACCGCCGGAAGACGGTAAGCAGCGCTTTCAGGATTTCGACTTTTCGCCGGAAATCATGCATGCGATTGCGGACTTGAAATTTCAGTATTGTACACCGATCCAAGGCCAGATTCTGCCACATACGTTGCTCGGCAAAGATGCCGCCGGCCAGGCGCAAACCGGCACCGGCAAGACCGCCGCGTTCTTGCTGACGATCATGCAGCACACGCTCAAGCATCCCCTGCCCGCGCGCAAACCCGGCACACCGCGCGCGCTAGTGCTCGCACCGACCCGCGAACTGGTGATGCAAATTCAGAAGGATGCGGTTTCCTTGGGTCATTACGCCGGTTTCAAGAGCGTCGCCGTCTTCGGCGGCATGGACTATGAAAAACAGAAGCGCCAGATTTACGGGCAAACCATAGACCTGATCGCCGCGACGCCCGGACGCCTGATTGATTTTTTGCGCGGTCGCGTGGTGGACCTTTCGCAGGTCGAGATTCTCGTGCTCGACGAGGCCGACCGGATGCTGGACATGGGCTTCATCCCCGACGTCCGCCGCATCATCCATCAGACTCCACACAAAGATCGTCGGCAGACGTTGCTGTTCAGCGCCACCTTGAGCAAAGAAGTGATGCGCCTCGCCAGCCAGTGGATGCGTGACTTCGTCAAAATTGATATTGAGCCCGAACACCGCGCCGTGGACACGGTGGAGCAGAAAATCTACGTCGTCACCCGCCGCGAAAAGTTTTCGATCCTTATGCACTTGCTGCGTTCGCCCGCCGCCGAGCGTGTCTTGATTTTCCGCAACCGCCGCGATGCCACCACGCGCCTCTACCAGCGCCTCGTGCGCGAAGGCCTCCGCTGCGCCGAACTCTCCGGCGATGTACCGCAAGAAAAACGCGTTCGCATCCTCGAAGATTTTCGTTCCGGCAAGCTGAAGGTTGTCGTCGCCACCGATGTCGCGGGGCGCGGCATTCACGTCGCCGGTATCAGCCACGTGGTCAACTACGACATCCCCGAACAGCCGGAAGATTTCGTCCACCGCATTGGTCGCACGGGACGCGCTGGCGTCAGCGGCGAAGCGATCACCTTTGCCGACGAAGAATCCGGTTTCATGTTGCCCGCGATCGAGGAATATATCGGACGCCCGCTGGTCTATATTCACCCCGACGAAGCGCTGCTCAAACCACCGCCACGCAGTCATAGTGTCTGACAGGTAGGGCGCTCGCGCCGCGAGCGCCGCAAAAAATTGAACACATCAAGCGGCGGCCACGGCATGGCCGCCCTACCTTTCCAGGGCTTGGAAAACCGGAACATGCGACTTTCCAAACCTTGGAAAACAACCATAATTTTGCTACCAATGCGCCGGAGCAAATGATGAAAACCAAGAAATCGTTGAGTGGTTTGACGTTGCTGCGGCGCAGTCAGCAAGCCTATCCGACCTCGCCAGACGCGGCGCGGTTGGAAGTTTTTCCAAACCCGGAATCGAAACGCGATTACGTGATTCGCTTCGATTGCCCGGAATTCACCTCGATTTGCCCGGTGACCGGTCAGCCGGATTTTGGGCATATTGTGCTGGAATATGTACCGAACAAATTCTGCATAGAGAGCAAGTCGCTCAAGCTCCATCTGTTCAGCTATCGTAATCACGGCGCGTTTGCCGAAACCATTGTGAACGGGATTCTTGATGCGGTGGTGCAGGCGTGCAAGCCGCGCCGGGCAACGGTCACGGGCGATTTCACGGCGCGCGGCGGCATCGCCATTCGCGTGACGGCGAGCCATCCCAACAAGTAATCCCATATTTTGCAGTTGGACTTCTCCAAGGGCGACAAGTGCTTCCGGTGTTTTCGTTGGGATCAATGCGTGATGCGCAAAAAGTATAGGGGTTACCGCTGGGTTCTTGAGGGCGGGGCTGGAAGCCCCGCCCACAAAGCAACGGAAAACAACTATCAACGGCGGGACAGGCTGTCCCGCTCTACCCTTGTCCTTCGTAGATACAGCCGGAAGATTCGGTTTCGCGTAGGACAAGACGGCAGAGTTGCGGCAGCGCGGGTTTGAGCCGCTGCCAAATCCAACGTACCAGATTTTCGCTGGTCGGATTTTCCAAGCCTTGGACATCGTTCAGGCAACGGTGATCTAGTTGCTCCAAGATCGGTTGCAGCGCCTTGCGGATGTCGCCGAAGTCCATCACCCAGCCCATGCGCGCATCCACGGGACCGGCGACGTGAATTTCCAATTTATAACCGTGGCCATGCAGTCGCCGACACGGATGCGTCTCCGGCACATGCGGCAACCGGTGCGCCGCCTCGAAGTGGACTGTCTTGAAAATTTCCATAAATTTTTTGACAGGATTACAGGATTATCAGGATAAATCAAATCCTGTTC
Organism: Verrucomicrobiota bacterium; assembly: GCA_004321905.1. Lineage (GTDB taxonomy): Bacteria > Verrucomicrobiota > Kiritimatiellia > CAIQIC01 > CAIQIC01 > DP16D-bin41. The sequence continues at coordinate 21,881 of SCQF01000028.1, forward strand.
ATCCTGTTATCCCGTCTACCGCTCCAATGGATCGCGCAAACCGAGTTCGGCAAAACCTTTGCGTCGCAGTTCGCACGAATCGCACGCGCCGCATGGGCGACCATCGGCACGCGGGTCATAGCAACTGCTGGTTAGCGCAAAGTCTACGCCCAAGTCGGTGCCAGTTTTGATGATCTGCGCCTTGGTCAATTTGATCAGCGGCGTATGAATCCGGAAACGCGCCCCACCCTCCACGCCCATCTTGGTCGCCAAGTTGGCCATCTGCTCAAACGCGGCGATGAATTCGGGGCGGCAGTCGGGATAGCCGGAATAATCGAGCGCGTTGACGCCGATGAAAATATCGGTCGCGCCCAGCGACTCGGCCCACGCCAGCGCCAGCGAGAGGAACACGGTGTTACGCGCCGGAACATAGGTCACCGGGATACCCGCGCCGATTTCCGCCATTTCCCGATGCTTGGGCACGGCAATATCGTCCGTCAACGCGGAGCCACCAAACGCCCGCAAATTGACGTCGAGCACGACATGGCGCATAACGCCGGCGGCGCGAGCGATGCGTGCGGCGCTGTCGAGTTCGTGGATGTGCCGTTGGCCATAGCGAAAGCTGAGCGCATGGAGATCAAATCCTTGGCTCCGCGCGACGTAAAGCGTCGTGGCGGAGTCCAGCCCGCCGCTCAACAGCACCACCGCCTTTAATTTTTGTTTCTGCATAGAGTGCAACCGCAGATTAACACAGATGCACGCCGATCATGAGTGCAATCTGCGTTTATCGGCGTTCATCAGCGGTTCGTCACCTTTGCCCCATGAAAACATGGCACTGCGGGATCACGCGGACATCGCGCAGGCCAGTGGCCAACGCAAGCGCCTGCCAACACGCGAGCTGCGTCGCGGTGGGCGCGTGCACACCTGCATGCGGCGTCGCCGGTTGCAAAATCACCGGCACATACACTGCCACTTTTTTCACCAAACGCGCGGCACGCCGTAGCTCATCTTTTGATGTCTCGCGGCTGACCACAATTTTTACGAAAGTCTCCGCACGAGAAGCCGTCGCCAGTTTCAAAAATTTCCGATGCGCGCTCCATGCGTCAGCTTGCCCCGTAACGCTCGGCAGCTTGATGTCCATCGCCACAAAATCCAGCCACGACAAAACCATGGCGAGTTCACGCCAGCGGTCACCGGTGGTTTCGAGGTAAATAGACCAGCCAGCGCGACGCAGGCACGGCAACGCCACACGCAGAAAATCCGCTTGCAGGAGCGGCTCGCCGCCGGTTAACGAAAGCGAGTGTACCGGTCCGACTTCTTTCCGGACGCCGCGCAGGATGGTAACCAACTCATCCACGATGATGGGGTTGGCACGCTTTTGGTCACGCCCCGGCGCCGATTCTTGCAGCCATACCGTCGGTTTGTGCATCAATGCCGCCGGTGTGTCGCAGAATTCGCAGCGCCGATGGCAACCGGCGAAACGCAGAAACACCTGACGCACGCCCACCAGCGGCCCTTCGCCTTGGATGGAAGTGAAGATTTCCGCCAGCCATGCCTTTTGCACTTTTTTCATACGCTCATCAAAAGCCAGATATCATTTATCCCGTTTTTTCGGGGGGGGGCTAATTGTGATTTGTGGTCGCTTGCAAGAGGAAATTATGAATACGGTCGGTTTCAACATACGGACAGAATAATTTACAGACCGATTCACCAATAGAGCGTGATGTAGGATCCATTTCGGTATTGTCAGGATCAAATACCATAGCAGGCAACAAGTTAGGTATGGAGTCGCATAGATCGCCCCAACGAAACCCCCATTGTTCCATATAAGAGACAAGATTGGTTCGACGACTGACAACTTCTAATGCGACGGGATGAGCGATGTCGGCATAAAAATCAACCCGGATTTGTTTCTCAATGTGGCCATTAAGCTTAAGCCCACGCTGTGGTGTGATTTTATGTTCTTGAAAAACTTTGGCCACTGTTTCTTGAGCCACATTCAATGTTTTAGGACTCGGTTCATAGAGATAAAATAAATGGGCAATACTCACGAGCCCTTCTGCAAACAGTTGTATATCCACACCGGTAAGCGGAAAGTGAATCTCACGGAACAACTCCCAACCGTCGCGCTGCAACTGGAAAGCTTTCATACGCTCTGAAAGCACATGAGAAACCGCACTTGACTCCACATTCTGACCAGTTCCTACCAGCCAATGTAATGTTCGTCCGTGATCAGAAACGCGAAAGTAACCCGGCGTTAATTGCTGAAACTCTAAAACAACTTGCCAGCCGTCGGGATAACAGAGAGGCACAGCCAAAGCCACACCACTTTTTGTGATGGTAATCTCCAACACATCATTCCAAAAAGATTGTAAGACTTTTCGAATGACTTCAGGTTGGAGCAAAGTGTGTTTCTCGTTGTTCACAGCAAGCGATCTCCAAACGCTAAGTCAATATTCCATAATTTTGCCGTCTTTCGAATAAAGTCATCAAAATCAACAGGCGAGAAGTTAAGCAATGGTTCATGCTTGTTATAATCAAAATCTGTGGTGGGTAAGTTTGGATCAAGTATATTTTGATGCCAGCCGGGCGGAATTCGATGGGTGTAAAAATGCCTACGCCCAACCGCACAATACCCAACGCCTCGCACACGTTGAGCAGCAAGCAATAAATTGGACTCCGAACCTTCTACTAAAGAATAATCATGCGTTTTTACGATATAACGCAAATCCACAAAAGGCCCATCCATGAGTTCTAAGTCGGTATCCAACTTGCCACCACGTCCATTTGATTTTATTTCCGCTGTTTCACCATCTCGCAAGCATTTTGCCGCATTAATAATTTCGCGGATTTGATGTTTGGCGTATTGGTATTTCATATCTAAGCCTCTCACCCTAACACGAACAGATCACGCATCGGACATCAGATTTTCGTGCTAAGGCTCAGTCCAATCATCTGACCGCTGCCCTTGGTGAAATTGGATTCGAGCACGCCATCCGCCGGACGCGCGGGAATATAACGATCCAAAATCATCATATAGGTGTAGGAAAGGTCCAGCACCCAGCGCGACCAGCGATAGCCCGCACCGAGGCTGAACTCGTGCCGGTCGTTTTCCGGCACGTCATAGGCCGCGGTCTGGAGCGGAATCGGCGTCTCGTCATAGGCATAACCGGCGCGCAGCATCCACGCCTTCGTTGCCGCATATTCCACGCCCGCCTGATAACGCATCGCGTTGTTCCAATCCTTGGAAATCACGCTCTTGCTGCCATTCTTGAAATCCACATCGAGCTTGTCATAGGACTGCCAGCCCGTATACACCGCGCCGACTTCCACCGACCACTGCGGCGCCGGCTTGACCGCGATGCCGAACGAAAACTCCTGCGGCAATTCCAGCGAACCGGACGTATCGGAGCCATCCACATTCTCGGTCACCTTGCTCTGATAGGCCGCGCCGAGCGCGAGCCACTCCGACGGTGTATAGCGCGCACCCACATTAAAACCGTAACCGATGGCGTCGCCTTTGATTTCCTGTGCCGCGTTCTGCATCTTGAGATCGAACCACGTCGCATTGACGCCCACTGCGATGGCCAACTGCTCGTTCAATTTCAGCGCCACATCGGGATTGAACGTGTAGCTCTGGACCTGTGCCAGATAGCCATTGCCGCGCCCCGGCCAGTCCGACGGAAATTCCGTGTCCAACCCGAACCGCGAAAACAACCCCGCGCCGAGCCACAACTGATCGTTCACCTGGTGCGTGTAGTAAGTGTGCGGCGGATACTGCCAACCCGCATCGCTGCTCGTCGTCACCCCGCCCGCGCGCACATCGGTTTTCGAGGTGACCAGCGAAACGCCCGCCATGAGTTGATCGCCCGGCAACTGCACGATGCCCGCCGGATTGTAATAAATCGCCGCGGCGTCATCCGCACGCCCCACCATGGCGCCGCCGAGCGCATCACCACGCGCGCTGCCGGCATTCAGACCAAAACCCGCGCCGTGCGCCAGCGGCGCAAAAAGCGCTGCCATGACCGAAAAAACCAATATTTTTTTCATGTCGGACTCCTTTTTCAACACTGTTTCCAAAGCCTGGAAAATAGAAACCGCACTTTTTCCAAATTTTGGAAAACGCTACTTCTGTTTCTTGATTTCCGCCACCGTTTCCGTCAACGCGGCATCGAGCAGCGCCTGCGGCGGCGGCGGAATAAAACCGCTGGCAATCAATTGGTCGTGCATCCGGCGCGACGCGGCGATATCGGCGCGCGCGCGTTCATAAATCGCCTCGCGCGTTGCCGGCGCGCGCGCGACGCCATCGGCAATCGCCTGCATCGCCACATCGGCGGCCTCCTGCGGAAAAACATCGGCCTCGTCCATCGTCGGGATGATGTAGTCGGGATGGATGCCCTGCTTCTCGGCAAACGCGGCGAGCGAACGCGCGGCGGTAATCGCCATCGCGTCGGTGATCTTTTTCGCACGGACGAGCAGCGCGCCTTTCAGGATGCCGGGGAAGCCGACGGAATTATTCACCTGGTTCGGGAAATCGCCGCGACCGGTGGCCACGATGTAGGCGCCGGCCTCTTTGGCGGTATGCGGATAGATTTCCGGCACGGGATTCGCGCAGGCGAAAACGAGGCCTTTCTTCGCCATTTTCCGCACCCATTCGGGCTTGATGACGTCCGGGCCGGGTTTGGAAAGCGCGATCAGCACATCGGCGCCGGTCATCGCTTTTTCCATGTCGCGGATGTCGGAGGGATTGGTTTTTTCGCAGATTTCCCACTTGCGATAAAAGCGCGGATCGGCTTGAACATCGGCGCGATGCCGGCCCAGCGAGTCGCGGCTATCGAACATGACGATATTTGCGGGATCGGCGCCGGCCTGCATGATGAGGCTGACGATCGTGGTGTTCGAGGCGCCCGCGCCGTAGAAGACCATGCGCGCCTTCGCGATGTCCTTATCGGCGACCTTGAGCGCGTTGATCAGTCCGGCGAGTGTGACGCAACCGGTGCCTTGCGCGTCGTCGTGCCACACCGGAATGTTGCACGCCTCGCGAAGTTGGTCGAGCACGCGATAGCAGTTCGGCTGCGAGATGTCTTCCAGATTGACCGCACCGAAGCTCGGTTGGAGGCGCTTGACGAATTCGATGATGGCAGCGGGATCGTGCTCGCCTTGGGCGTTGCGACTATCCATGCACAGCGCAACGGCGTCCACACCGCCGAGATATTTCATCAAAAACGCTTTGCCTTCCATCACACCGAGGCCGCCGGCGGGACTGCAATTGCCGTCGCCGAGCACGCGCGTGGAATCGCTGACGATGGCCACGAGGTTACCGCGATTGGAGAAATCAAAGCTGGCGTCGTTATCGTCGCGGATCGCGCGTGAGACCGCGGAAACACCGGGCGTATACCACACGTTGAACCAGTTGAAGCCAAACGCGCCGACGCGCGGCACGGTCTGCATCTTGCCGCCGTAGAAACGGTGTGCGGCAAGCGACAGCCGTTGCAACAACATCGTTTTGGCGTGGGCGCGTTGGTCGGGCGTAAAAGTTTCCGGAAAGACCTGGTCAAGATTATCGAGTTTGTTATTTAATTTTTTGCTCACAAGCGCTCCTGAAAATTGACGGTTTGAAATCTGCCGAGTGCCGCGCCTGCTGTCAATGACGGAGTGGCCGCGTGTTTTCCATTGTTTTGGCAAAAAATAGGGATTACAATTTTGTCGGATGAACCCATGGCACATAGCGCTGGCGCAAGTGAACACGACCGTCGGAGCGCTGGCGGCCAACGCGGGACTGCTGCTGCGCGCTGCGCAGGCCGCGGCGGCGCGCGGCGCGCAGCTCATCGCGTTCCCCGAACTCGCGCTCTCCGGCTATCCACCGGAAGACCTCGTGCTCAAGCCACATTTCCTGGCCGATACCGCCGCGGAACTTCAGCGTTTCGCCGTCGCGCTGCCACCGGAACCGTTGGTCATCGCCGGCTTCCCGGAAGCTGCCGACGGAAAAATTTTCAATGCGGCGGCGGTGTTGCACGGCGGAAAAATTATCGCCACCTACCGCAAGATGTTGCTGCCGAATTATGGCGTTTTCGACGAGAAGCGGCTGTTCACGCCCGGCGAAAAGCCGCTGGTGATCGAAGTCGCCGGGCTGCGTCTCGGCCTGCACATCTGCGAAGATTCGTGGATGCTGAACGGCACGCCGTGCCGCCGCCTGCGCGACGCGGGCCTGGATTTGCTGCTCAACATCTCGGCCTCGCCCTATCACCACGGCAAGCTGAAACAGCGCGAGGACGTGCTGCGCAAGATGGCCCAGAGCCTCCACGCGCCGCTCGCCTATTGCAATCTCGTCGGTGGGCAAGACGAACTGGTCTTCGATGGCGCCAGCCTATGCCTCGCCGCCGACGGCCGCGAAATGGCACGCGCAAAACAGTTCGAAGACGACGTGCTGTTCGTTACGCTGGAACCAAGCAGAGGCGCGAAGCCAGCGCTGAATCCGGCGCAGGTTGATAGGGTTCAGACAAGCAGGGCGGTTGCTCCGAAGCGGCCGCGCTCCGGCGCGTTCGGAGAACGCGCCCTACCACAACCACCGCGCCTCGAACCCGTGCTCGACGATGTCGCCGAGGTTTATGCCGCGCTGAAGCTCGGCCTGCGCGATTACGTCGAAAAAAACCGCTTTCGCGAAGTCGTGATCGCCTTGAGCGGCGGCATTGATTCCGCGCTGGTCGCCGCGCTGGCGGTGGACGCGCTTGGCACGGCGCGCGTCCACGGCCTCACGATGCCGTCACGCTTTTCCTCGAGCGAAACGTTGAGCGACGCGCAGTTGCTCGCTCAATGCCTCGGTATTGAGTGCCGCACGTTACCCATCGAGCGGTTGCATCAAACTTTCCTAGAAGACCTCGCGCCATGCTGGCCGGGCCGCGCCCCGGACGCGACTGAAGAAAACTTGCAGGCCCGCATCCGCGGCAACATCGTCATGGCGCTCTCGAATAAATTCGGCTGGCTGGTGCTGACCACCGGCAACAAGAGCGAAATCGCGACCGGCTACTGCACGCTCTATGGCGACATGGCCGGCGGCTTCGCCGTCATCAAGGACGTGCCGAAGATGCTGGTTTTCGAACTCGCGCGCTGGCGGAATCGGCAGAGTGCCGCCCCAGTGATTCCGCCGAGCATCATCGAGCGCCCGCCGACCGCCGAGCTGCGTGCGAATCAAAAAGACAGCGACTCGCTGCCGGAATATGCGGTGCTCGATCCGATTTTGGAACGCTACGTGGAGCGCGACTGGCCGGCGGAAAAAATCATCGCCGACGGTTACGACGCCGCGCTGGTGCGGCGTGTCATCAAGCTGGTGGACCTGAACGAATATAAGCGGCGGCAGGGCGCGCCGGGCATCAAAATCACGCCGAAGGCGTTCAGCCGCGACCGACGCATGCCGATTACCAATCAATATCTGGAATACACGCGCGTATAAATTTTCCAAGGCTTGGAAAAAGCAGGAGAACGCCATGAGCCACACCACAACCGAAACGGAAACCAAGCGCCGGATGCAAGAGTTGACGTTGCTTTATCACGTCAGCCAGATTTTGGATCAGAGTCTGGACATGCGCGAGGTGGTCAGCCCCGTGCTGGAGTCGCTGGCCGACCACATGGACATGCGCTATGGCACGATCACGCTGCTCAATCGCAAGACGGGCGACATTTTGATCGAGGCGGCGCACGGGCTGACGCCGCAGCAGGCGCGGCGCGGACGTTATAAACTCGGCGAAGGCGTCACCGGCCAAGTGGTGCTGACCGGCAAGCCGATGGTCATCCCGAAGACCAGCGAGTCGCCCCAATTTCTCGACCGTACGAAGCGCGGCAAACGGGCCGACACGTCATTCGTTTGCGTACCGATCAAAGTCGGTTCGGAGGTGGTCGGCGCGTTGAGTGTAGATCGAGCGTATCACCCTGAAACGGAATTACAGGAAAGCGCCCGCCTGCTGGAAATCATCGCCTCCATGATCGCGCAAGCCGTGCGCCTGCGACGTGAAGCACAAGAGGCGCAGGAACGGCTCAGCGCCGAAAACGAACGGCTGCGCGCCGAATTGCGTGACCGGTTTCGCCCGTCGAACATCATCGGCAACTCGCACGAGATGCAGATGGTTTATGATCAAATTGCGCTGGTTTGTAAAAGCGCGGCCACCGTGTTGATCAACGGCGAAACCGGTACCGGCAAGGAGTTGGTCGCGCAGGCGGTACATTATAACAGCGACCGCGCCAACAAGCCGTTCATCAAAGCGCATTGCGCGGCCTTGCCGGAAACCATGATCGAGAGCGAATTGTTCGGACACGAAAAAGGTGCGTTTACGGGCGCCATCGCCGAGCGCAAAGGCCGCTTTGAACTGGCCAATGGCGGCACGTTGTTTCTGGATGAGATCGGGGACATCCCCGCCACGATTCAAATCAAACTTCTACGCGTGTTGCAAGAGCGCGAGTTCGAGCGCGTCGGCGGCATGAGCACGATCAAAGTCAATGTGCGCCTGATCGCGGCCACCAACCGCGATCTGCAAACGATGGTGCAACAGGGAAAATTCCGCGAGGATTTGTTCTATCGGCTCAATGTCTTTCCGCTCTACCTGCCACCGCTCCGCAAGCGCAAGGCCGATATCGTGCTTTTGGCCGATTTTTTTCTGGAAAAATACGCCAAGCAAAACCACAAGAACGTCCGGCGTCTCTCCAGCGCCGTGATTGACATGCTGATGAGCTATCACTGGCCCGGCAACGTCCGCGAACTGGAAAATTGCATTGAGCGTGCGGTGGTGGTGGCCGAAGGCGAAGTGATCCACCCCTATCATTTGCCGCCGACCTTGCAGACCGCCGAGGCCAGCGGCACCGCGACCAAGGGCGATCTCAAAAGTCTCGTCAGCGCCTACGAGCGCGACCTGTTACGCGACGCTTTGAAGTCGGCGCGCGGCAACGTCGCCGCTGCCGCGCGCGCTTTGGGCACCACGCAACGCATCTTTGGTTACAAGATCCAGCTACACCAAATTGACCCTTCAAAATATAAGACCAAATTGTAACCAACAGTAATATGTATTACGTATTTGTATATATATTTAACGGATGATTCATTTTTGATTATTTTGTTTTAATTTTATATTTCATGTTTTTGTAATGTGTTACGTTGTCCCCCCGTGCTCGAACCTGCCTGTCTGGCATGTCGCCTGCTAAGGCTTCTCTCGCTCCGCGGTGGTCGCGGGGCCGCTCGATACAAAATAAATCCGGGCGGGGATCAATTGCCGGGCGCGGCGCGGGAACCACGCGGCGTCGGCACAACACAAAGGACACATAACATGAAGACGAATCGGTTCTGGAAATGGGCACTGGCCGTAGCGACGATGGCCGTCGTGACGGGGAGTGCATTCGCGCAAGCCCCGTCCGCCACATCGAACACGGCTCCGGCTGTTGCCGCTATCGCAGCGCCGCCGGTCGCGGCACCTGCCGCGGCCCCGGCGGCACCGACGCCACCCACAGCGAAGGACGTCAACTCCGGTGATAACGCCTGGGTGCTCATCAGTTCCGCCTTGGTGCTGTTGATGACTGTGCCCGCGCTGGCGTTTTTCTATGGCGGGCTGGTCCGCCGGAAAAATGTGCTGAGCGTGTTGATGCAATGCTTCATCCTCGCCTGCGTCATCAGCATTCAGTGGGTGCTGTTCGGCTATAGCCTCGCGTTCGGGCCGGACATCAAACACCTCATCGGCAATCTGGACTGGGCGTTCCTAAAGAATGTCAGCATTGACACGCCGCACTGGGATGCGGTCACCGCCAGTTCGTATGCCGGTACGATTCCGCATCAGTCCTTCATGATCTTCCAGATGATGTTCGCGGTCATCACCCCGGGCCTCATCATCGGCTCGTTCGCCGAACGCATGAAGTTCTCTGCGTTCCTGGTGTTCGCGATTCTCTGGGCGACGATCGTCTATGATCCGGTCGCGCACTGGGTGTGGGGCAAGAACGGATTCCTCGGCCTCATGGGCGCGCTCGACTTCGCCGGCGGTACGGTCGTGCATATCAACGCCGGTATCGCGGGTCTCGTCACGGCGCTTGTGTTGGGCAAACGCATCGGCTATCCCGACCGCATGAGCCCGCCGCACAACCTGCCCTTCGCGGTGCTCGGTGCCGCCTTGTTGTGGGTTGGCTGGTTCGGCTTCAACGCGGGTAGCGCGCTGAGCGCCGGCGGTCTTGCCACCAGCGCGTTCGTCGTCACGCATGTGGCCACGGCGGCCGCGGGCCTGACTTGGGCGCTCATGGATTGGATCTTCAACAAACGCCCGACCTTGCTCGGCGTCATCTCCGGTGCAGTCGGCGGCCTCGTGGCCATCACCCCGGCGTCTGGCTTCGTCAACGTCATGGGCGCGATCGGCATCGGCGTGGGCGCGGGCATCCTGCCGTGGATCTTCGTCAGCATCATCAAGCCGAAACTCGGTTACGACGACGCACTCGACGCGTTTGGCGTCCACGGCGTCGGCGGCACATGGGGTGCCATCGCCACGGGTCTGTGGGCGACCAAGACGATCAACAGTGCCGGCGCGGACGGCCTCTTCTATGGCAATCCGGCTCAGCTCCTGATCCAACTCAAGGCCGTGGGCGTGACGATTGTCTATTCCCTCGTCGTCAGCTTCATCCTGCTGAAAATCGTGGATCTCGTCATGGGGCTGCGCGCCGAGCCGCAAGCGGAGAAAATCGGTCTCGACCTCACCGACCATCGCGAAACCGGCTATACAGTGTTGGACTAAGCACAACCTGAATCCATAGGAGAAGAACATGAAATACATTATCGCCATCATTCAGCCCGACCGACTCGAAGAAGTTATGCAGCGGTTGGAGGAAAAGGAAATCCATCTCGTCACCGTGACCAACGTCATGGGGCGCGGTCGCCAGAAGGGCATCGCCGAGGTGTACCGCAGCCACCGGGAAGCGGGCACGCTGCTCAAAAAGGTGAAACTCGAAATTGCCATCAACGACGCTTACCTCAAACCCGCGCTGGATGCGATCATCCAAGGTGGACGTACGGGGCAGGTCGGCGACGGCAAGATCTTCGTGATGAACCTTGATGAGTGCATCCGCATCCGCACCGGCGAAACCGGCGGGCCGGCCATCGGTTAAAAGACAAACTGCGGGCCGGCCGCCATTCGGCCGGCCCGCTTCAACCACAAAAAAACAAAAGGAACACCATCATGAAAAACATAAAGAAATTAGCCGTGATCGGCCTGACCGCCGGTCTGCTAGCGGGATCGGCCTTGGCCACGCCCTCAACCACCTACTGGACGCCGGACACCACCGACATCCAAGGCTATAACGTGCTGCATCTGGGCATTGACAATTATTTCACGGTACAGCGCAAGGCCGACAAAAATGCGGGCGCGTTCCCGACCGATCTGCAGGCCGAATATGGCATCCTGCCGTTCGACAAGGTCCAAGCGGAGATCGGTATTGATTACTTGGAGCCTTCAGATTACCCGTTCTTCTTCAATGCCAAGATCGGCACGCCCGAAGGCGCGTTGTTTGGAGGATCGCCAGCCTTGAACGTGGGCATCTTCAACGTCGGCACCCAAAAAGGGGTCACCGACTATGACATCGTGGACGCGATGATCGGCAAGACCATCCCGTACTTCGGACGCCTATTCCTCGGCGGCTATGTCGGCAACGCCAAGACGCTCGTTAATAGCGACGGTAAGAGCGACAACGCCGGCGTCATGCTCGCGATGGATCACGGGTTCTGGAACGTCAAAGAGAAGAACGGCGATGAATACAGCAAATGGGTCTTCGCGGCCGACTGGATGTCCGGCAAAAACGCGGTCGGCGGCGGTGGCGCGGGCATCTATTACTACTTCACCAAAAACATCAGCCTGTTGACGGGCCCGGTTTTCTTCAACGACAAGGGCATCAACGGCGAATGGAAATGGACAACCCAACTCGACATCAACGTTCCGTTCTGATCGGTCTTCAAAAGGCCGCAAGGCCGGCCCCGCGGTGAGACCGCCCTCCCACCGCGGGGCTTTCTTATCCAACTTTTCCCAACCTTGGAAACCAATTCGAGGGCGTTTTCCAAGGCTTGGAAAAACAGTTTTGGCGACTACGTTTTTGTCGTTCCGTTTTAATTTTATGGCTGTTTTTGTAGCGCAAGAGCGCCGGAGTGACTGATTTGATATTTAATTTTTTTCTGTTCAACTTTTTCCACCCCAAAAGGCTGCGATAATTTTTACCGCCACGACAAGGCCGCCTTGGCACGATGGCTGCTAAGCCGGTGGCCCGCGCCGGTGGCAATGAGGCTGCCGGGCAAAAACCGTTGGAGGGCAGGTTTATGCAGCAGCGAATCGTATTGGCTGCGTTGGTGGTGTTGGCCGTGTTGGCCATGACCATCGGCGCATCGGCGCAACAGGTGGCCGCGAGCGCGGCGCCGGCGGTGCTTTCGGCCAAGGACGTTAGCGCGGGCGACACCGCGTGGGTCAGTATCAGCACCGGCTTGGTTCTGTTGATGACCATCCCCGGACTCGCGTTTTTCTATGGCGGCCTCGTGCGCCGCAAAAACGTGCTCTCCATCCTCATGCAGTGCTTCATGATGATGTGTCTGATCACACTACAATGGGTGTTGTTTGGCTACAGCCTCGCGTTCGGCCCGGACGTGAAGGGCCTGATCGGCAATCTCGCGTGGGCCGGACTACAAAATGTCAGCGCGGATACGCCGAGCGCCTATGCGCCGACCATCCCACACCAGATGTTCATGATTTTTCAGATGATGTTTGCGGTCATCACGCCCGCGCTCATCGTCGGCGCCTTCGCGGAACGCATGAAGTTCGCCGCGTTCGCCATCTTCTCGCTGCTCTGGGCGACATTCGTCTATGACCCGATCTGCCACTGGGTTTGGGGTAAAGGCGGGTTCCTGAACACCATGGGCGTGCTCGACTTCGCCGGCGGCACGGTCGTCCATATCAACGCCGGTATCGCCAGCCTCGTCGCCGCGCTCGTCATCGGCAAGCGCCTCGGTTATCCCAACCGCATGAGTCCGCCGCACAATTTGCCGTTCGCGACGCTCGGCGCGGGCCTGCTCTGGTTCGGCTGGTTCGGTTTCAACGCCGGCAGCGCGCTGTCCGCGGGCGGCCTCTCGACCCGCGCGTTCGTCGCCACGCACCTCGCGGCGGCGGCGGGCGGCCTGACGTGGGCCGTCATGGATATGGTCGCCAATAAACGCGCGACGGTGCTCGGCATCATCTCCGGCGGCGTCGCCGGCCTCGCCACGATCACGCAAGCCGCCGGCTATGTCACGCCGATGGCCGCCATCGCCATCGGCATCATCGCGGGCATCGTACCGTGGATTTTCGTCAGCATCATCAAGCCGAAATTCGGCTACGACGACGCGCTCGACGCGTTCGGCGTCCACGGCATCGGCGGTATTCTCGGCGCGTTGCTGACCGGCGTCTTCGCGTGCAAGGCGGTCAACTCCGCCGGCGCCGACGGACTGCTCTACGGCAATTTCCACCTTTTCAAAGTCCAGTGCATCGCCGTGGTCGTCACGATCACCTACGCCTTCGTCGTCTCGTTCATTCTCCTGCGCTTGGTGGATGCGCTCGTTGGTCTGCGTGCCGACGCCCAGTCCGAACGTATCGGTCTCGACTTGACCGACCACCGCGAAACCGGGTACACGGTGCTGGATTGAAACGGTGAAATCAGGAATTTGAAATTCAAGAGGTCGCTATGAAATATATTATCGCCATCATTCAACCCGACCGGCTCGACGAAGTCATGCAGCGGCTGGAGGAGAAAGCAATCCATCTCGTCACCGTGACCAACGTCATGGGGCGTGGCCGCCAGAAAGGCATCGCCGAAGTCTATCGCAGTCACCGCGAAGCCGGCACCTTGCTCAAAAAGGTGAAACTCGAAATCGCCGTCAACGCGGAATACGTCAAACCCACACTCGCTGCGATCATCGAGGGCGGGCGCACCGGCCAGGTCGGTGACGGCAAGATTTTCCTGCTGAATCTCGACGAAGTCATTCGTATCCGCACGGGCGAGACCGGCAAAGTTGCCATCGGCTAAACCCGGTCAGCGCGCCTGTTTTCCAAGGTCTGGAAAAACGGTTGGAAACATTTTCCAAGCCTTGGAAAACGCGCCGCGCGTGTCTTACTTCGCGGCTATCGGGATGGTGCGTCGGTTAACTTTTTGGATGCTGATGGCATCCACCGGACACGCCTCGACACACGCGCCGCACCGGATGCAATCTTCCTGATTGATCCAAATCAGCTGGGTGTCTTCTGTGCCGCGGGCTTTTTGATAGCCCACGATCCGCCCTTGCGCATCGTGCGTGAGAGAGCTGATTTTGACGATACATTCTGGTCGTGGCTTGGCCTTGATGCACCAATCGCAGTAGATGCACTTGTCGGGGTCAATTTCAAATTTGTAATGGCAGAGATAGCAGCGCTGGGTTTCGTCGGTGGCCAGCGACGGTGAATAGCCGCGCTCGACTTCCGCCGTCAGTGTGCGCTGCTCCAGCGGTAATGCCGGCATTTTCTGCCGCGCCACAAAATCCATTTCGCGGATACGTCCGGTCGCTGTCACATCTTCAACGACCGCCACGGTCTGTAAGCGCCGCTGACCGGTCAGCTTCAAATCCACCACTTCGGCACACTGCTTGCCGTGCGCGATGGCGTTGATCAACGACGACGCACCGGTGGCGTAATCGCCGGCGACGAAAATTTTCGGATGTGCGGTCGCCGGTGACTTCCCACTCTTGAGCCAGCCATCCGGCCCGACCAAAGCGTCTTGAAACTCGGCATCAATCCAGACCGTCTGAGGGAATTGCCCGGTAGCCAACAGCACGGTGTCCGTGGGGATTTCAAATTCCGAGCCGGGGATTTCCACCGGACGGCGACGGCCCGACGAATCCGGCTCGCCGAGTTCCGTGCGGACGAACCGCATCGCCCGAACACGCCCGTTTTCGCCGACATAGGCCACGGGGCTGACCATGAAATGCATCGGGATACCTTCGTGCCCCAGTTCTTCCAACTCGCCCGGTGTGATCAGCATTTCGGTCTGCGACCGGCGGTAGAGCACCTTCACACTCTCGCCTTTAAGCTTCATGACGGCGGGTTCGCCCCGGCGATTGGTTTCCAGTTCCAACTCCACTGTTTTGGCGCCCAGCCGAGCCGCCGTCCGCGCACAGTCCATCGCCGTAAAGCCACCGCCAATGACGAGCACGTTCGCGCCGACCTCGGTGGTGCGTGTCTCGTTGACCTCCAGCAGAAAATCCAACCCATGCCGAATACCTTTGAAATCATGGCCGGGGATGTTGAGCATGTTCGGATGCAGCGTCCCTGCCGCCAGCACGACGGCGTCAAAATCCTTCACGAGCTGCGCCAGCGTGATATCGCGTCCGATGGCCGTGTTGCAAACGATCTGCACACCTAGCCGACGAACTTGCTCGATCTCGCGCTCAATGACATCGCGCGGCAACCGGAATTCAGGGATGCCTTGGTTCATCATGCCGCCGGGGCGAACGTGTTTTTCGTAGACGGTCACCGCGTGCCCCAACAACGCGAGGTTACGCGCCGTCGCCAAGCCCGCCACACCCGCACCCACCACGGCCACCTTTTTGCCGCTCGCCGGAAACCACGGCTCCAGCATCACCGGCGCTTGCTGCCGCAGATCGGCCGCCGCGCGCTTGGAGGAACAGATGGCCACCGACTCGCCCAGCCCTTCCCAGCCGTGTCGGCAGGCGGACTCGCAGGGCCGCGCACAGACACGCCCCAGCACGCCGGGGAATACATTGTCGCGGAGATTGATTCGATAGGCGCGTTCATATTCGCCACGGTAGATCGCAGAAAGATATTCGGGAATATCGGTACCCGCCGGACAGGCTTTTTGGCACGGGATATTGCGGCCCAGCCAATCCAAATCTTTTCGCTGTGTGCCAACGCCACGGAGCACCGACACCGCGTTGGAGGAATACGGCGCAGGCTCGTTCAACAGACGCACGTCATTCACTCCGCCTAAACGCTCCTTCGCCTTCTCCCACATGCGCGGGGGCAGCGCCGGCGCAGTCCCCTGCTGTATCGCCTCAGCCTGCTGCAAAGTCAGTTGATACGTTGTCGAAGCGGCATCACCAGCGGCCGCGCGTTGCAGCCACGGCACCGCCTCCGCGGCACACCCCGCATGCAGCAGCGCCAAACCGCGCAGATATTGTGAAGCCGGCGGCGATTGTTCCGTGATGTACCGCGCGAACCAGCCAACCGCTTCGACGAATAATTCTTTACGGAAAGCCGCCACGCCACAGATGGCCATCATCTGCGGATCGGTATTGCCCAGTTCAAGGGAACGCTGGGCAAAAAAGTGGCAGGAAAAAACGTCGCCACGCGAATCGCCGCGTTGATAGTAGGCGCGCGCCAGCAACGCGCATAGCTGCGGATGATTGAGCGACTCGCGCGAACGGAGCAGATTGATGGCTTGGTCATTCTGCTGTTTTTCCAACAAGCGTCCGGCTTCGACCAACAATGCTTCCGTATTTTTCATCGTGACGGCTCTTGTGGAATTCAGTTTTGCTGCTTGGTATCCACCGCGCCCGATTCCAACACCGCCTGTTCAAAAACGGGCTGTAACTGCAAGTTACGCAGATTAGCCGGCCCCTTCTGCGTTTGCGGTATTCCCAACAACTCCGCATATCGGGCATTGCCAACACGCCGCGCATATTCACCAAATTTTTCCTGCGGGCTGGCGCGTTGCGCCAGATAGATTTCCAATATTTTGCGCACGGTGGATACCAACTCGGAAGAGGTCACATCGCACAGCGGTTGCGCGATATGCCCGGCGGCATCCAACCCGCCGCCAAGGCAGACCGAGAAGCCTTCCTCGCTGCCGGTCGCCATTGCCTTGCGCATGCCGCGCAACCCGATATCAGCCATCCAGTGCTGCGCGCAGGAATTGGGACAACCGTTCATGTGCATACGCAACGTGCCCACCTGCTCCCACAATTTTTTGTCCGCCGCCAGTTCCGCATACAACCGGCGATAGGCGTTGGGCGTATCCGAAACCGCCAGATTACACATCGTCGTGCCGACGCACGCGACCATGTCCGGCAAGCGTTCATGTCCCTCGGTGTTGAACCCGGCCTGATGAATCTCCGCCAACAGCGCATCCACATTCGCGGTGGGCACATTGCAGAGTTGGATATTCTGCCGCGCCGTCAGCATCACCGTGCCATCGCCATATTTTTCCGCCCAGCCGGAAAACCGGCGCGCCTGAACCGCCGTCATTTCGCCGCGCAGAATCATCACGCGCACGGTATTCAGCCCCGGCTGACGTTGCGCGATCACTGCCTGCCCATCCAAAAAAGATGCGCCAATCATCGCGGAGACCGTGGCTTTTTCGAGTCGTTCCAAACCCTGGATATTCCGTTCCCGCAGCACTTCCAAAACCTTGTCCGCGAACCCGGCCGCGCCGAGCTGATCCACCACGAGTTTGAGTCGCGCCAGGCCGCGCATCCGCCGATTGCCCAGCCGTCGAAAGACCTCCGTAGTCGCCCGTGTCACCTCCAGCACGAGGTCTTCCGGCACCCATTCAAAAATCGTCTTGCCCATATACGGCCGCGCGCCCAACCCGCCGCCGGCGTGATGCCGCCAGCCGATCTCCTCCACGCCACGACTGCTCTTCCGACTGACCGGATACCAGCCTTGGCAATTCATCAACGTCTGACCGCACGCGCGCCCGCAACCCGCCACGCTGATCTTGTGCTTGCGCGGCAAGTTGCGCTGCCGATCTTTGAGTTCGGGGTCGTTGGCGATGGTCTCGATCATCGTCCGCACATTTTTCACTTCCAGCGGGCAGCCACCCTGCAACGGGCACGTCACCACGTTACGCGTCACATCACCGCACGCGTTCTTCGTGTCGAGCCCCACCTCTTTCAAACTCTCCAGCACCTTGTAAAGATCGCCCAGCCGCAGCCAGTGAAGCTGAAAAGTCTGCCGCGTCGTGAGGCACAACTGCCCTTGCGCATATTGCTCGGCCAAATCGGCGATACGTCGCACCTGCGGCGCTTTAAGCAGTCCGCCGGGGATGCGGATGCGCATCATGAAGAAACCCTTTTGCAACTGCTGATAGATGCCCGTCCACTTGAAGAACGCCAGATGGTTCGCCGGAATTTCTTCCAACGATTTCTTCGCCAGTTCGCGAAAATCGAAGTCGGGATTGATGGTCAGCTTGTCGCGTTCGATGGCGGTCAGTTCCGGTTGTGCGGGCATATCAGTTTTCCTTTGCAAAAAATCGCCCAGCACGCTGGGCATTGGGCGCGGCTACTGTAGCGTGAAACCGCCCAAACGCAACCCTAACAGCACATGCGAAACCCTACGGAATCGCTTGATTTTCCAAGGGTTGGAAAGCAAAACGCCGCACCTTTCCAAAGGATGGAAAAGTGCGGCGACAGAGTTTCCAGAGTCTGGAAAATAGACACGAAGGAAGCGGCGTGTGAGGACACACGCCCTCCAGTCTCCGTTTTATTGGAAATGGAGGGCGGCTGTCCCCAGCCGCCGGTTTGAGCGCGTGTTATGCCTGTGGCGCAGCGGCGAGCTTTGCTTGCCACGCGGCGCACGCATCCTTGACGATCCGCGCGGCCTTGCGGACTTGTCCGGCGGTGACGTTCAGCGGCGGCAGGAAACGCATGATGACGTTGTTGGTCGTCAACGCGATCAACCCGCGCTCACGCAGCAACACTTCCAAATCTTTGCAGGGCCGGTCGCAGACCATGCCGACCATCAAACCTTTACCACGCACGACCTGAATGAACTTATATTTCTTGGCGACCTTCTGCAGCAGGCCGATGAAAAGCTCACCCATCTGCTTCGCATTTTCGAGGCAGCCTTCGGCTGCCGTCGCTTCGAGCGTCGCCAACGCCGCCGCGCACGCCAGCGGCGTACCGCCGAAGGTGCTCGCGTGATGACCCGGCTGGAACAGGTTCGCCAGCTTTGCGCCAGCGACCGCCGCGCCAATCGGATAACCATTGCCGAGCCCCTTCGCCAGCGAGAACGCGTCCGGCGCCACGCCGTAGTTTTGGAAACCAAACCACGCGCCGGTACGACCGATGCCGCACTGTACTTCGTCGCAGAGCAGCAACAGATTCTTCTCGTCGCAGAGTTTCCGCAGGCCCTGCATGAATTCCGGCGTCGCGGGCAGAATACCGCCCTCGCCTTGTACGGCCTCGGTCAAAATCGCCGCCGTCTTGTCGGTGATCGCCGCGCGTACGGATTCGAGGTTGTTGAACTCGGCATAGGCAAAGCCGGTCGGCAGCGGCTCGAAGCCCTTCTGCACCTTGTCCTGCCCTGTCGCTGTCAAGGTCGCCAGCGTCCGCCCGTGGAAGCTGTTCCGCATCGTGATCACCTCGTAGCGACCCGCATCGTGGCCCCAAAGCCGCGCGAGCTTGATGAGCGCTTCATTGGCCTCCGCGCCGGAGTTACAAAAGAAGACCTTGCCGCCTTCGAGACCCGCCAGTTGCACCAGCTTCTGCGCCAATTGCGGCTGGTTTTCGTTGTAGTAGAGATTGGAAACGTGCACCAGCTTCGCCGCCTGCTGGCGGATTGCCTTCGTCACCGCCGGATGGCAGTGGCCCACGCCGCAGACCGCGATACCGGCGAGAAAATCGAGATATTCGCGCCCGTCCGCATCCCAGACGCGCGCACCCTTACCACGAACCAGCGGCATGCTCGGCGCGTAGGTGCTCATGACGAATTGCTTGTGCAATCCAACGATATCGGTGTTGTTCATGGCGCGAAAGAAAACACGCCCCAGCCCGCGCTGTCAATTCCAATTCCCAACCATCGGCAAGGCTCTGAATTTTTGACAGGCTGAACAGGATAAACCGGATGGAAAACAACAGGGTTCACAAGTCATCCCGTCAAGAATTCCAGAAGTGAGGCAGAGTTGTGGCTCTCGTAACAACCAAGCCCTCTGCTGTGGGCGGGACTTCCAGTCCCGTCCACAAGAATCCCAATACACCCACAACACCGCCCTTGACCGTCCCTTCGGTTTTTGCGACAAGGCGGTCGAAGGATGTTATCCCGACGCAAGAGAAGCAGTCATGCAACACATTGACTTCTTTCAAATATTGAAGCGATCCATCTTGATAGTTTTTCTGGTTATTGCGGGGGTTGTGCTCTTTACGTTTCTCTGCCTTGCCTATGCAAGATTTGTCGAACCAACTTGGCTTCGCGTTAAGCACATCACACTTTCAAATCATTCCACAGCACGAATAATCCATATCTCGGACATCCACTTTGCCGGCGACACTCAATATCTTGAGCGGGTAGCACAGACAATCAACCGAGAGAAAGCGGATTTTGTATGTTTCACTGGCGACTTGGTCGAGGATGTTGCCTTTCTGCAAGGCGCACTCCAATTCATCGCAAAAATCAACAAGCCAGTGTATGGGGTTCCCGGCAATCACGACCAATGGGCCATACGCTCCTTTGACAAAGTCCGCAGTACCTTTCGTGCGACTGGCGGAGATTGGCTGGGCAACACGCCTGTTTCGGTTCGTTCGAATTCCATTGCGTTGTTGACGCTGATCAGCCGCCAGCAACAAACACCTCCCGAATACAAACGGATTCTCTTGGAACATTACCCGAATGCCGTGGAGCAACTTCAAGGGGACCGTTTCGATGTCATTCTTGCAGGTCACACACATGGTGGGCAGGTTCGAATCCCCTTTGTCCACAGATTCGTGCTCCCGTTTGATTTAGACACTTTTGACAAAGGTCTATTTCATACGCCATGCGGCCCTCTCTACGTGAACCCCGGCATTGGCACGTTTTACCTAAAACTGCGATTTTTATGCCGCCCCGAACTCACGCTGATCGAGATATAGTTCGCGGTGTCGCGCGATTGACACCCTCACCGGAGCAGCCTAGGCATGCCGACATGCTGCCCATCAAGAAGAAGCGGGAGGGGCAGGTTCTGGCACCGGGCTCGCACCGGCCGTTGGCCATCGGAAACAACTTGCCACCACGTCATGAAATATGTACAGTGTATGCATGAATGAGTTGCGGTTCGAGTGGGATGCGACAAAGAACCGAACCAACCGGCGTAAACATGCCGTGTCGTTCGAGGAAGCTCAAACCGTCTTCCTCGACGAAAACGCCCTGCGATTCTACGATCCGGATCATTCGGTGGACGAAGATCGCTTTTTGATGCTCGGCATCAGTTTTCGACTCCGCGTTTTGATCGTGTGTCACTGCCACCGCGCCAGCGACACCAGCATTCGCATCATTTCTGCGCGCAAGGCCGACAAACAAGAAGAGGCAACCTATTGGAAGGGACGGTGACAGCATGAGAACACACTACGATTTCGGAAAGCTGAAGAGCGAGCGGAACCCCTACATCAAGGCGCTAAAACAGCCGATCACGATGCGTTTGGACAAGGCCACCGTGGCCTATTTCAAAACCTTGGCCACCGAGCTCGGCATGCCATATCAGAATCTCATCAACCTCTATCTGCGCGATTGCTCCTTAAACCGCAAGAAACTCGAACTGAAGTGGGCCTCCTAAGCGGGCCAAACCAAATCTTGCACCATACCCCGCACGCCCTGCGGGCACGCAGGGGGTTTAGCGCTCCGCCACACGATTGACACCCTCCCCAGATCGGCCTAAGCTATCAACATGCTGCCACAGTGGATTATCGAGAAGAAGCGGGAGGGACAGGTTCTGACTGCGGACGAAATCCGCGAATTCATCGCCGGCTTCACCGCCGGCACCATCCCCGACTACCAAATGTCCGCACTGGCAATGGCGATTTTCTTCCGCGGGATGACGCCAGACGAGACCGCCGCGCTGACCGATGCGATGATGCGCTCCGGCGACCTCGTAGATACCTCCGCCATCGCCGCGCCGAAAATGGATAAGCACTCCACCGGCGGCATCGGCGACAAGGTTTCGCTGGTGTTCGCGCCGCTGGTCGCCTGTTGCGGCGTCGCGGTGCCAATGATCTCCGGGCGTGGCCTCGGCATCACCGGCGGCACGCTCGATAAACTCGAAGCCATCCCCGGCTATCGCACCGATCTGGCGATCAACGAATTTTTGGACGTGGTTGCGCGGTGCGGCTGCTCGATCATCGGCCAGACGGAGCGGCTCGCGCCAGCGGACAAAAAACTTTACGCGCTCCGCGATGTCACCGGCACCGTGCCCTCGATCCCGTTGATCACCGCCAGCATCATGTCCAAGAAATTGGCGGAGGGCGTGGATGGCCTCGTGCTGGATGTGAAGTGCGGACGCGGCGCGTTCATGAAAACGCTGGAGACCGCCCGCGAGCTGGCGCAAAGTTTGGTACGCGTCGGCCGGGCGATGGGCAAGCAGATGACCGCGCTGATTACCGGCATGGATCAGCCGCTCGGCTGCGCCGCCGGCAATGCGCTGGAAATCGTCGAGACCTGCGAGGCCTTGCGTGGACGCGGCCCGGTGGACTTGATGGAGATCACGCTGGCGCTGGCGGAGCGCATGCTGCTGCTGGCCGGCGTGGCACAGAGCACCACGGAGGCCGGCGCGATGCTCGCCAAGCAGATCGAGAGCGGTACGGCGTGGGAAACATTCTTGGAGATGGTCCGGCTGCACGGTGGCAACGTCGCCGCGCTGGAAGACACCTCGCGCCTGCCGCGCGCCAAAATTCAGGAACCGTTTCCCGCCCCACAAACCGGCTATGTGGCGCAAGCCGACGCGGAGTTGATCGGCAAGGCGTGTATCGTACTCGGCGCAGGCCGGACGAAAACGACCGACGCGGTGGATCACGCGGTTGGCGTCAGCCAGATCGCGAAAATCGGCGCACGCGTCGAGCGCGGGCAGCCGCTGGCCGTACTGCACGCGAACGATCCAGCGCGACTTTCCGAAGCTCGGAAACTGATTGCCCAAACTTTCCAATGCTCGGAAAAACCGGTGGCCACGCCACCGCTGATTTTAGAAGAAATATGAAACCTGAAATGGGAAAACTGAAAAGGGTTAGCAGATAGCTGTTAGCTGGTTTCTGCGTCTTGGCGTCTTGGCATGGAAAATCCGCGAGAATCTGGGTTAATCTGCGTCAAAATTTTATGGATAAACATCAACTGCAAAAGGCGGCAGACTTTGTTCGCCAGCATTGGCCGGCGGCGCGCCCACGCGTCGGCTTGGTGCTCGGTTCCGGTTGGGACGCCGCCGGCGATTTCTTGCACTGCCGCGCCACGCTGACCTATGCCGATATCCCCGGCCTCGGCTCCTCCACCGTCACTGGCCATAGCGGCCTGCTCCATTGGTGCGATGCTTTCGGCGTCGAGACGTTCATGTTCCAAGGCCGTCGGCATTACTACGAAGGCGCGGGCTGGACGCCGTTGGCCACGCCGGTTTATCTGCTGAAACAGTTCAGCGCGCAGGCGCTGGTGCTTACCAACGCCGCCGGCGGCATTCGCGCCGACTTGCAGGGTGGCGACTTGATGGTGCTGAACGACCATCTCAATCTGATGGACGGCCATCCGCTGATCGGACCGCACGATTTTTTTTGGGGACCGCGCTTCCCGGATCTATCGCGCGTCTATTGTCCAAGCCTTGGAAAACGGTTAAAGCGGATTTTCCAAACCTTGGAAATTCCGTTCCGCGAAGGCGTCTATGCGGCGATGACTGGCCCGACGTACGAGACGCCGGCAGAGGTGCGGATGTTGCGCACGCTTGGCGCGGATGCCGTGGGCATGTCCACCGTGCCGGAGGCAATCCTCGCGCACGCCGCCGGACTGCGCGTCGCGGCGCTTTCATGCATCGCCAATCCCGCAGCGGGCCTACAAGCGAAGGAGATCACTCACGAGGACGTGATCCAGACCTCACGTGAAATTTTGCCGCGCTTGCGCGGCGTCCTGGAACAACTATGGAAGGAGCTACCCGATGAACTCGGCACAACGAACCCGACTGCTTGACGCGGCGGAGCGTGCACTACGCAACGCCCACGCCCCCTATTCACACTACCGCGTCGGTGCGGCCGTGTTAACCGACGGCGGGAAGATTTTCTCCGGCTGCAACGTCGAGAACGCATCCTATGGCCTGACGAATTGCGCGGAACGCGTCGCGGTCGGCGCGGCAGTTGCCGCCGGCGCGAAACACGTCAAAGCCGTGGCCGTGGTCGCCGATGGTCCCGCCGCCCCCCACCCTTGCGGCGCATGCCGGCAAGTGCTGGCAGAATTTGCCAAGGACGATACGCCGGTGCTGGTCGCCATTCGCGGCCATTTGCGCAACGCGGAAGTCCTCACGCTCGGCGCGCTGTTGCCCCACGCTTTCCGTCTGCACAAATCATGAAACATCCGCATCTGCGTCGGCACGATCTCTCGTTCTGCTGGCCTGATCCGCCATTTTCCGTGGCGCTGGTACGCCCGGAAATTCCGCCGAACACCGGCAACATCGCCCGACTGTGCGCGGCCACCGATACACCGTTGCACCTCGTTGGCCCGATGGGTTTTCGGCTTTCCGATAAAAGTCTGAAACGCGCCGGACTGGACTATTGGGATGCGGTGGAGATGCACGCCCACGGCGACTGGGATGACTTCCGCCAAGCGCTGCCGCTCCCGCCGGAGCGCGTGCATCTGTTCAGCACGGCAGGCACGCGCAACTTGTATGAAGTTGAATTCCACCCCGGCGACCTGTTGATTTTCGGTGGCGAAAGCATCGGCCTACCCGATCCCATTTTGCGCGAATTTCCAGATCGCATGGTGGGCATTCCGATGCGCGACGGTGATGTGCGCTCCTTGAATCTTGCCACCTCGGTCGGCATCGCGCTCTACGAGGCGCTGCGGCAGCAGCAGCGTTAAACGGACTTTTTTTGACGCAGATGAACGCAGATTTTCACAGATCGGAATCCAAACAATCTGCGTCCATCTGCGTCGAAATTATCAATTAATGCGCGGAGCGTCGCTCCAGAGTTCTTCGAGGGCGTAGTATTCGCGGGTGTGCGGCAGGAAGAGATGCACGACGACGCTGAGGTAGTCCACGACCAGCCAACCGCTGTCGGGATTACCCGCACGGCGTTTGCGCTCGCCGACGAGCGGCCCCAACACATGGTTCATTTCCTCCCCCAACGCTTTGAGGTGCGGGGCGCTGTTGCCGGTGGCGATCAGATAATAGTCGGTGACGGACGAAAGTTCGCGCACGTCCAGCAGGATGGGGTTCACGCCTTTTTTGTCGAGCAGGGCCTTGCGCGCCAGTTGTGCCAATGCCAACGATTCGATTTTATTCATGCCTGATAGAGTCCTTGGGCGGCAATGTAGCCTGCCACGGCGTCGGGTACAAGATAACGAATGCTGCAACCAGCGGCCACGCGGCGACGAATGTCCGTCGAGGAGATGTCGGCAGCATGGCCGGGGAACAAATTTTTCAGCAACCGCGCCGGCCACGGCGGGGGCAGATTCAACCGCTCCTCCGCGAGATGCTCCACCGGAAAACCCGGGCGCAGCATGGTGACAAATTCGCAGAGCTCGAGTAACTCGCTAATCTCGCGCCACTGGTGCAACTCCAGTAAAGAATCCGTACCGATCATGAAATAAAAGCGCGTATCGGGATGCGTTTCCCGCAATGTCTTGAGCGTCTCGATGGTGAACGATGGCCCGCTGCGCTCTAACTCGATGGTACTGATCTCAAAACGAGGATTGTCGGCCACTGCCGCACGAAGCATCGCCAACCGATGCTTGGCAGCGGCCAAGCTATTCGGTGCTTTGTGCGGCGGTTGGGCGCACGGAATGAAAAGCACCCGATTCAAACCGAAATGCTCCAGCGCATCCTGCGCCAGAATCAAATGACCCTGATGCACCGGATTGAACGTACCGCCCAAGATGCCGAGCTTTTGCGTCATGCCCAGATGATAGCCACCACACACGCGCCGTCCATTGTTTTCGGCATCACGCGCCGCCACCATTCCTAGTAAAAAGCCCCATCTCCAAAGTCAGCCCCGGCCCGAAGGCGAGCGCACAAAGGGTCGCGCCGCTCGGTTGTGCGTTTCCGTGCAAGATGCGTTCCAATACAAAAAACAAGGTCGCGCCGCTCATGTTGCCGTAATCACGCAACACCTCACGCGACACATCGCACGCGTCCGCCGGCAACGCAAGCGCGGTCGCCACCTTGTCGAGAATGGCGCGTCCCCCAGGATGCACTGCCCAGCGTGACACATTGCAAAGCGTCAGCGATTGCTTGGCGAGCACACGCTCAACCGCAGGCTGGATGTGTGCACGAATGATGTCCGGCACATAACTGGAAAGCACAATATCGAAACCGTCGTCGCCAATCGTCCACGCCATCGCGGCGGCACTGTCCGGCAAAAGTGTAGTTTCCAAGGTTTGGATTGCGAGCGTTGGCGTTTTGATACGCGGTGACTTTGCGCTGACCACGGCACCCCCGCCGCCATCGGCGAACAGGCAACCGGCCAGTAACGAATCGCCGGTTGGTTTGAGTTGAATATGCAGCGAACACAACTCCACACAAACCACGAGCACCACGGCATTCGCGTCGGCGCGACAAAACGCTTCGGCCACTTTCAGCGCGGGAAACATCGCGTAACAGCCCATGAAGCCAACGTGTACCCGGTGCGTGGTCTCCGGCAAGCCGAGCGCGCGTACGATGTGAAAATCCGGACCGGGATTGAAAAATCCGGTACAAGAGGCGGTGACCACGTGCGTGACCTCACTGGGCGCAAAGTCGCTCTGTGCCAACGCGCGCCGCGCAATATCCACAAACAGTGGCGGCGCTTCGCGCGTGAACCGCGCATTGCGCTGCGCCGTGGTCGGCGTGTGCCACTGTAAGTCCAGTGTCTGGACGAAAAAGGGTTCCGCGACCGCTCCCTTCAGATCACCCAGCACGCTATGCCGGAAGGCAATGCCCGACTGCGCATACATTCGGCGCAGCACGCGTCGCATTCGCTCATCGCCGGGCACAGCCTGCAACATAAAGTCGCGGATTTGCTCCTGCCGGTAGCGGAGTGGCGGAACCGCCGTTGCTATGCTATGGATATGGGCGGACATGTGGAAGATTGCGTGACAATCTACCGCGTATCGCCGCTCGCTGCAAATAAGGAACCAATGAGCACAGAATTTGAATTTGATGCCCGTGCGGATTTCGCCGACCCGGCGCGCAAGCAGCGCGTCACGCGCGAGGTGTTCGCCAAGCTCGCGCCGACCTATGACCGCTTCACACCCGGCCTCTCATTTTTCCGTGACCACGCATGGAAACGCGAGCTTGTGGCAACGTTACCGCCACTGTCCCGGCCCGCGTGTCTCGACCTCGCCTGCGGCACCGGCGACCTCTGCTTCCTGCTCGCCCAACGCTATCCGCAGGGTCGCATCCTCGGCAGCGACATCACCGAGGCCATGCTCGAACTCGCCCGCAAACGGAATCAATTCGCCCATGTGGAATTTCAGAATCTCGATATGATGGAAACCGGATTGCCCGCCGGCAGTTGCGACCTCATCACCGGCGGCTACGCGCTCCGCAACGCGCCCGATCTCGATCTGGCGTTGAAGGAAATCACGCGCCTGCTCAAGCCCGGCGGCGCTGCGGCCTTCCTTGATTTCTCCAATCCGCCGCAACCGGCGCTACGCCGACTGAATCACGCGCTCCTGAAAATCTGGGGCGGCGCGTGGGGCCTCGGCCTCTACGGCAACCCGAAACTCTTCACCTATATCACGGCCAGTTTGAACGCCTTCCCCGACCGCGTGGCTCTCCGGCGCTGCTTTGCCACGCACAACTTGAGCGTCACCGGCTCGCGTCTCCACATGTTTGGGATGCTGGAAACCATCTTCGTGCAGAAATCGGCATGAAGAAGAACTGCCACCAAAAGGCACAAGCGCCACAAAATCGAAAGCATGTTTGTGATTCTTGTGCTTCTTTGTGGTTAATCTTCCAAGATTTGGAAAAATGAGCGCTACAAATTTCCAACCCTTGGAAAAACCCGGCGGCTATCGCGAAACCTTACGCATGGCCGTACCGTTGGTCATCAGCACCGGCTCGTTCACGCTGATGCAGTTTGTGGATCGCATCTTCCTCACACGCTACAGCGTCGCCGCGATTCAAGCCGCGCTGCCGGCCGGTCTACTCGCGTTCACGCTCATCTGCATGTTCAGCGGCATCACCGCCTACGCGGGCACGTTTGTCGCGCAATTTCACGGCGCCGGCGATCCGCGTGGCACCGCGCGCGCCACGGCGCAGGCCGTCATTCTCTCGCTGCTGGCTTGGCCGCTGATGTTGGCGCTGACCCCGGTCGGCGAGATCATTCTGCGACACTGCGGCCACGCACCCGACGTCCTGCATGAGGAGCTTATTTTTTACCGCATCTTAATGCTCGGCAGTGTGGCGGTGCCGCTGGGCGCGGCGATCAGCGGCTTTTTCACGGGTCGCGGCGATACCCGCACGAATATGGTCGCGGTGGTCATCGGCAACCTTGCCAATATCCTGATGGATTGGCTGTTTATTTTTGGCCACTGGGGCTGCCCGCGCATGGGCATCGCCGGCGCCGGCTGGGCCACCGTACTCTCCGGCTTGATGACACCACTGATGTTGCTGGCCCTTTACTTCGGCCCGCGCCTGCGCCGGGCCTACGACACGCTCGCCACGTTCCGCCTTGATTGGACGCTGATGCTGCGTCTGCTGCGCTTCGGCTTACCGGCGGCGATGCATTTGTTGCTCGACGTCGGCTCGTTCACGCTCTTCCTGTTGTTGACCGCGCGACTGGGCGCGAAGGAACTGGCGGCGAGCAATATCGCGTTCAGCATCAACAATCTCGCATTCATGCCGCTGATCGGCATTGGCACCGCCGCCTCGATCCTCGTCGGGCAATATCAAGGACGCGGCCAAAGCGACGTAGCCGAGCGCGCTGGCTGGAACGCGCTAAAAATCGGCTGGTACTACATGGGTGCCATCGGACTGACTTTTCTGCTATTTCCACACGGTTACTTCCTGCTCTTCACCGGTCACGCCGGCGGCGCGGTGCAACTCGAAGACGTGCTGCCCGTCGGCCGCTGGATGCTCGTGATGATGGCCGTCTGGGGCTTGGCCGACGCCGCGAACATCATTCTCTCCAGTGCGCTGCGCGGCGCCGGCGATACGCGTTTCGTCATGCTTTTCTCCTTCATGGCCGGTTGGATCCTCTGGCTGGGCGGCGAGGCGCTGCTACTGCTCGTATTCCACGGCGGCATGCTCGCCGCGTGGGCGTGGCTGGTGGTCTATGTTTTCATCATGGTCGCCGGGTTCGCGTGGCGCTACCACGCCGGCCATTGGAAGACGATTGACCTACTCGGCCACCAGCCGTCTGCATGAGTTTTCCAAGCCTTGGAAATATGCCACGACAAGCTCTGCACCACACAAGATTTCGCCTTGCCACGCAAGCGCTTCCTGCGCGACTGCCTCTCACTCAATAGACACGCACCCTGCGGTACATACGTGAATACGAAACCCGTTCAATAAATACTGTTAGGTGACATCACACCATGCGCACAAAATTGATAGAGGTGCGGTTAGAGCGTTTCTGGTAATCATGTAGCGCAGCTGCTGCGAACCAAACGTGATGTTGGCCACGCGTCACGTAGAAGCGACCTCCGGTCGCTTTTCCTGGTGCGGACGGAGTCCGCATCTACGCCGGGGCTTCAGCCGGCCACATCATTTATGGAAACGCTCTAGTGATCGTTATCATTCTAGTTGTGGCGGCGCCGATTCTCCGTGTCATTTACGGACAGTCCATCCGGCAGTGGGAACGCGGAATTTTTGAGTGGCTTGGCATCAACCCCAAATTGGGTTGGATATTGTGTGGTGTGCTGAGCTTTAGTCTCGTGGTGTTGCGCTTTCGCCGTGAAGACAGATAAACAGATGATATGAGTTTTGCATTACGAAAGTTGTGATCTAACAAATCGCTGTAGGCAACGCGGGATGGCGTCTCCAGTTCTGCTTCGCGGTTCGCAGCATTTGGTTCCGCGTGCCTGAGCTTTGTCGTTGGCCCGTTTCAAACCTTGGAAACTGAACCTTTTGCCACCCGCGCACGCTTATTTCACGGCGCTTGATTCCGGCGGTTATTCCGGTATTTTGCGCACGGAGAAAATCATGAAAAAAACCTTGGGCCTGTTATTGCTGTCGCTCGGTCTCGGCGCGAATGCCGCCGAACTGAAAATCACGAGCACCACCTCCGACGCGGGCGCGGTGCCGCTGACGCTCCAGAACGAGGCGCGCGCGGCGCTCAATCGCGGTATGCGTTGGCTCGAAGCCAAGCAACAGGCCGACGGCCACTGGTCGAACGCCGACTTCCCCGCGCTGACGGCCCTACCCCTGTGGGCCTTGACCAAAGGCGGCACAGAAAACAAAGCGGCCATTGCCAACGCCAAAAAATATATTTTGAGCTGTGTCCACGAGAACGGCGCGATCTTCCGCGAGCCCAAGGCCAAACAAAAGGGTGGCGGGTTGGCGAACTATAACACCGCCATTTGCATGGTGGCGTTGCATCTGCTCAACGACCCGGCGCTCGCGCCCGTTGTGCTCAAGGCACGCAACTTCATCGCCGGCACGCAATACATGGGTAGCGATGAATATCGCGGCGGCATGGGCTACGATGCCGAGACCGGTCGCGCCTATGCCGATCTTTCCAATTCCTACATGGCCTACGAAGCGATGCGGCTGACCCAAACGGTCGAGGATTTACGCAAAAGCGGCGAGCAGCGCGCCAATCTCGACTGGCAGGCCGCCGCCGATTTCGTCACGCGCATTCAGAACAAAGCCAGCACGCCGAACGATCCCAACGCCGGCGGCTTCGCCTATAAGCCCGGCGCGAGCAATGCCGGTGCCACCACCAACGCGGCGGGCGAGATTCAGTTGCGTTCCTATGGCAGCATGACCTACGCGGGCCTGTTGAGCCTGATCTACGCCGATGTGGACCGCAAAGACCCGCGCGTACAGTCGGCCTTCAACTGGGCCGCGCACAACTGGTCGCTGGACCAAAACCCCGGCATGGGCCAGCAAGGGCTGTACTATTTTTATAACGTGCTCGCCAAAGCGCTCGCCGTCCACGGCACCGAACAAGTGCCCACCGCCGCCGGTGCCGTTGGCTGGCGCGTCGAAGCGATCAAGAAGCTGATCGGCCTGCAAAAGATCGAAGCCGAGACCGGCCACGGCTACTGGGTCAACGTCGAGAACCGCTGGATGGAAGGCGATAGGGTGCTCGTCACCGCCTATGCCCTCATCGCTCTCGAAACGGCGCTCGGCGAGTGAGAACAAGCCGGGGTCACCGACCCCGGCTACAGAAAACGGCCATCGCTCCGCTGCTGTAGCCGGCCTCGGTGCAGCCGGCGAGTGAGCGTCAACGGACAGTTTCCAAGGCTTGGGAAAAGGACTGGTTTGATTTTCCAAGCCTTGGAAACTTTGTGGGTCATTCCAGATCGGTGCGCGTTTTGAAAAAGCGCTCCTGGATTTTTTCCATGTAGAGGTAGATGCCCGGCGTTACGAACAGCGTGATGAGTTGGGCAAACACCATGCCACCGACGACGACCAACCCTAGCGGTTTGCGGCTGGAGGCATCCGCGCCGTAGCCGAGCGCGATGGGCATGGCGCCAAGAATCGCGCACAGACCGGTCATCAAGATCGGGCGGAAACGGACAACACACGCATCATGAATCGCGTCGTAAGCGTTCATGCCCTCACGCCGGCGTTGCTCGGCAAAGTCCACCATCAAAATACCGTTCTTGGTGATCAGCCCGAGCAAAACGAACACACCGATATAGGCATAGAGCGAAAGCTCACTGCCGAACGCGAACAACGTCAGAAAACCGCCAAAGACCGCGACCGGCAGCGTGGTGAGAATCGTGAAGGGGTGGATGTAGCTCTCGTAGAGGATGCCCAACACGATGTATTTCAGGAAGATCGCAATCAATAGCAGCACACCGAGACTGGCGATGGACTTCTTGAATTCCAAGGCGTCACCAATGAATTTCCCTTCCACGCCGGGCGGAATGAGCTTTTCGGCGCGGTCTTCGATGGCCTTGGTAATGTAGCCGAGCGGGACGCCGGGCCAGATACTGAACGAGATGGTCGCCGCTTCGTGTTGATTGGCATGCGGAACGTTCTGGGGACTCGCTTCTTCCGTCCATTTGACCAGCGATTTGAGCGGCGTCAAACCACCACTGAGCGGTGAGCGCAGGTAGAGCAAGCCGAGGTTTTCCGGTAGGCGCTGGTTGATCTTTTCAATTTCCGGGATCACCTGATATTGATCCTGATCGGTGGTGAACTGCGTCACATAGCCACCGGCGAAGGCAAGCGCGAGCGCCTGCTCGATGGAGGCGGCGCTAATGCCGAGTGCGGAAGCGCGATCACGGTCGAGCGCGACGTTGAGGCGCGGCATGTTGAGTTTGACACTGTTTTGCACAGCGAACGGCACAATGCCGGGAATTTGCCGCATGTCCCGTTCGAGTTGGAGACCGGTAGCATAGACGGTCTCGCGGTCGAGACCAGTGAGCATATAGGCATAGTCGCTACCCATCTGGGTGGACTCGGCACCGGAACTGATCTTGAGGACGGGCATCGCCCGCAGGGCCACGATACCTTCCGGGAAGCCGGCGAGCTTACCCATGTATTGCTGCACAAGTTGCTCAATCGGCGGGCGCTCATGCGCAGACTTGAGGCGGATGAAGACGAACCCGATGCTTTGATCGGCGCCGGGCTGATAGCCGGTGACACTGCCGAGCTGGCGCACGGCAGGTTCTTGTTTAAGCAGGGCAACAACCTTCGACTGGTAAGTCTGCATCTGTTCGGTCGAAGCACCTTGCGGCATGATCATGGCGCCGAAGATGAAGGAGCTATCGCCAGGCGGCAGGAAGGAAGATGGAAGAAAGAAATAGAGAATGCCTGCGCCAAGAATACAGGTGATCCACATGACCACCGCGAGCCACTTGTGACGGAGTTGCCAGTGCAGGGCCACCCCGTAGCCGCGGATGAGTCGCCCGATACTATTCGTGATCCAGAGTTGCACGCGATTGGGCGCTTTCTCGTGATGCAAAATATGCGCGCACATCATCGGCGAAAGCGTCAGCGCGAGAATAGTCGAGACGATGATGGCAAAGATGACCGTCATCGCAAATTCATTCAGGTTACGACCGACCGCGCCTTCCATGAACACCAGCGGCATGAAGACGATGATCAGCGCCGCGCTGGTGGAGAGAACGGTGAAGGAGATTTCCTTCATGCTCTGCAACGCCGCCGGAATCGGCTTCTTCCCCTCCTCCAAATGGCGGACGGTGTTTTCCAACACGACAATCGCGTCATCCACGAGGAAGCCCACGGCCAGGACGATGCCCATCAAAGAAAGGGTATCAATGTTGAATTTGCTCGGCAGCATGAGCACCATCGTGCCGAGCAGCGAAATCGGCAGCACAATACTGGGGATGACCGTCTCGCGAATCCGACCGAGGAAGAAGAAGATCACCAATACAACGAGAATCAGGGCAATGACCACCGTCACCTCGACATCATGCAAGGATTCACGGATCGGGTCGGCACCATTGTGGAGCACATCAATCTCGACCGAACCCGGTAATTCGCGTTTGGCGACATCGAGCGCCTGCGTAATCTTGTCACCGACCTCGACCGTGTTCGCACCGCTGGCACGCGAGACCGCCATGACCACGCACTTGTCGGTGTCCGGCACACCGGGTTTGGTGTATCGAATGTTGACCAGATCGTTAGCGATGCTGTCCACGCAACTCGCCACATCCTTCAGGCGGACGGGCGCGCCGGCGCGCTGGGCAATAATCAGTTCACCGAACTCACGACCCGTACGGAGCTGCCCCTGCGGCTCGACGACATAGGTCCGCATGGTGCCGTTGAGCGTGCCGCCGGGGATGTTGACCGTACCGGCTTGCAGCGCCCGCGCCAGTTCATCCACACCGATCTGGTAGGCCGCCAACTTGGCCGGGCTGAACTGTACGCGCACGGCGCGTTTCGCGCCGAACACCTGCACCTGCGAAACGCCCTCGATCATACTCAGCTTGCGCGCGATGATATGGCTCGCATAGTCGTTGAGGTCACCGTGCGTCAGCGTGTCGGAATGCACCATGATGTAGTAGATCGGCTGATCCGACGGATTGAATTTTTTGTAGGTCGGCGGATTCGGCAGATCCTTGGGCAGATTGTTCTGCGCACGGGTGATCGCCGCCTGGACGTCCGGCGCCACCAAGTCCACGTTCCGGTTCAGGCTGAAGGTCAGGTTGATCGTGCTCATGCCCTGCTTATTGTCCGAGAGCATGGACTGCAGACCGTTAATCTGTGTGAATTCGTTTTCCAAGGGCAGTGCGACGGCGCTAGCCATCGTCGCCGGACTGGCACCCGGGTAGTACACCGTGACCTGAATGACGGGATAGTCCACCGTCGGCAGGCTGTTCACCGGCAGGCGTAGGTAGGCCCAAGCGCCGGCGACGACCATCAAGGTCGTCATGAGGGTCGTCGCTATCGGGCGACGGACAAAGATTTCAGAAAAGCTCACGGTTTGCTCCGTTTCTCAATCGTTTTCCAACCCTTGGAAATTATTTCTTTGCGCCGTGTCCGCCCGGCGCGCCCGCCGGCGGTACTTTGGCAACATCCATCACCGGCGCACCGGGGAACAGCATCAACTGGCCCAGCACGACGACGTTTTCATCGCCGTTGACGCCCGCAACAATTTGCAACAAATCGTTGTAACGCACGCCGGTTTTGACCGGGCGCAGATCGGCGGTGCTGTCCGGCTTGGCGACGAAGAGATACGGCCCTTGCTTGCCGAACTGCACCGCGCCTTCCGGTACCATCACCGCGTCGTGGAGCATACCGGCGATGATGCGCACTTCGATGAACTGGCGCGCCCAAAGTTTCAGCTTCGGGTTGGGCAGTTGACCGCGTAGGCGGATCGTACCGGTCTGCTGATCCACGGCGTTATCCAGGAAGGTGAGCGTACCGGTGTAGTGGTTGGTGTCGCCGCGCGGAATGATATCGAGCTTGATCGGATCGGTCGCCATGACCTGTCGCAGCATCAGCAGATATTCTTCCGAGATGGAAAACTCGATGTCCAACGGGTCGTAGCTGCGGATATTCGTCAGGCGCGATTGGCCGGCGGCGACCAAGTTGCCATCGTCCACGTAACGCTTGGAACAGACGCCGGCGAGCGGCGCAGTGACGGTGCAGCGTTCCAGATTGAGGCGGGCGAGCGCCAACTGCGCTTCGTCGGCTTTGAGTTGCGCGGCAACGGCGGCCTCCTTGGTTTTGAGCGTGTCGAAATCTTCCTGGGAGACAAGTTTCTTGGCGAGCAGCGGCTGGGTACGCTCCAGTGTCAGGCGGGCGAGTTCCGAGTTCGCGCGATCCGCCGCCACCGCGCCTTCGGCCTGCTGCACGCGCGATTCATAGTCACGCGGATCAATCAAAAACAGCGGCTGGCCGTTGGTCACCACCGCGCCATCCTGAATGAATGTTTTGACGAGTTGCCCCGAAACTTGTGGAATGATGTCCACACTTTCGCGGTCTTCGGTCATGCCGAACGCGCTGATGATCACTGGCGTTTCCATTTTTAGCGCCGGCGTCAGCTTGACCGGCATAACCATTTTGTGTGGCGCGCTATCGTGCTTGCCGCAACCCAAGCCAACGAGCAATAATGCCGCCAAGGTCAGCCCCACCCTGCCGTTCCATTTTTTCGTGCTATCCATGTTCATAATTTTCCTTTTTCCATCGGCGTAGCGCCAGTCGGCCTATCAAGATTATCTTTTTCCAGTGAGCCGCTGACGAAGGCCAGATTCGCCAGCGCGGTGAAGGCTTCCTGCCGCGCCGCGATGTGCTGACTGCGCGCCTGCGCCAATTGGCTCTCCGCTCCCAAGAGATCCAGAATGCTTTTGAGACCGGCCTTATAGCTATCCAGCGCCAAATCATAGGCCGCCTGCGAACTGCGGAGCGCCGCGCCGCTGAACTGGAATTTTTTCAGCGCTGTGGCATAGGTTTGATGCCCGTTCCAGACCTCCGCGCTGGCGGCCAATTCCGCCTGCTGGAGCTGGCTGCGCACCGACTCCGCTTGCGCCTGCGCCGCCCGTTTGGCGTTGATCGTTTGCAGTCCATCAAAAAAGGTCCATTGCAAACTAAGGCCGCCGGCATACGACCAATCGTTGTCCGGTTGGAACTGGCCGCTCCAGCGTTCGTTATAATCACGGCTGGCCCGGCCGGTGGCATAGAGGTTGGGCCACTGCTGCGCGCCAGCCACGGTGATGGCGGCTTCGCTGGCAGCGAGTCGCGCGCGCAAGGCGGCGATGTCCGGCCGCCGTTGGAGCGCCTCGTCAATCAGTTGCGACAGGTGTTGCGTATCCGGCGCCACCGGCAAATCGTTGGTCGGCGCGATCACTTTCACGGGCGCATCCGCCGGTATACCGAGCGCCTGCGTGAGCGCGGACTGCGCGGTCTTCAGCGCGCCTTCGGCGCTCGCTTGACCGAGCAGCGCTTGATCGGCGAGTGCCTGCGCCTGAAGCACTTCCAGTTCGTTGCCGACACCGTTGGCCTGCCGCAGTTTCGCGGCTTCCAGCGCCGTTTGCGCGTCCTGCACCTGCGCCTGTGCGGCTTCCAACCCGGCCTGTGCGCTGACCACGCCAAAATAGGCGTTTTGGACGGCAAGCAATACCGCTTGCAGCGTGCGATTGAAGGTGAAATTTGCCGCATACACGGTCTGTAACGCCTGTTCCACCGCCGCGCTACGTCCACCGCCGAAGTTGATGATCAGATAATTCAACTGCAAAGCCGGCCCGTATTGCAAATAGTCCGAGCTGAGCGTGTCCGGATTGGCGTCCGTACGGGCGCGCGATACATTGCCCGCCGCGGTGAGTGTCGGCAGAAAATAGCCCCGCGCCTGCGCGACTTGCGCCGCCGCCACGCGCGCATCGTTCCACGCCTTGCGGGTGGCCGGATTATTTTGCAACGCCAGATCGGCCAGTTCGGCCAGCGACTGCGGTTTGGGAAAATCGGGCTGCCGTGCGCGGATTTCCTGCCATGTCTTTTCCGTTGCTTGCGCCGCCCGCGGCGGCGACCACGGCGTCGCGACCGAAGCCGGCGCCGACGCCGACCTGCATCCCGCCAGCAAAACCAAGACTCCGGCAGCCACCCCACACGCCCAAAAATAATTTTTCATGAAAGCCCCTCACGGCTCGATGCATCGGCCAACCCCTGCACCAGTTTCTCGATCGTCACCAAAAAATTCATCCGCTCGGCGCGCGTCAGCCGGCTGAACCAGCGGACCAGGGTCGCCTGCTTTTGACGGCGGGTTGCATCCATACAGCGCCGACCTTTGGCCGTGAGCGCCACGCGCACCACCCGCCGGTCGGTCTGACTCCGGCGGCGCTGCACCAACCCGCGCCGGGCGAGCCGGTCCACCAACCCGGTCGTGGTGGAACACTGCAAATGCAAGCGCTCGGCCAAGGCGCACATCGTACACGCCGAACATTCCATCAAATGTTCCAGCGTCCAGAGTTGCGGCAAGGTGACATCGCCCTGCGGAAAGGAGGTGCGATCGTAGCACGACATCTCACGCCCCAGGCGCGGCAGCAGATGCGTCAACCGTTCGGCAAATTTTTCGACCGATAGACTTGCGCTGCGCATTTTATATTTCGCCTTCCAAAATATTTGACGGGCGAAATATACCGCGGACACCGCAAAGCGCAAGCGCAAAGACGGTCCACGTTTCCAAGGCCTGGAAAAACCGCCGCCGCACTTTTCCAAGCCTCGGAAACCGCGCGGACTTTTTTGCGAATCCCGCTTGCCGCCCGCCCCTGGGCGCGTTACTATGACGCCGCAGCCAGCGTGTGGACGTGTGGACGGGATGGCCATGCACGGCATGCAGGTGATAATGATTTTGTGAGCACGCCGATGGAAATAGCCCGCGACGAAAGCAACGCGTTAACGCGCATCGTGACCATCCAGAACCGGTTTGGCATCCATGCCCGTCCCGCGGCGCTGTTCGTCAAAACCGCCAATCGCTTCCAATGCGATATTTCTGTGGAGAAGGACGACGTGCGCGTCTCCGGCAAGAGCATCATCGGCTTGATGACCATCGAAGGCTATCAAGGGGCCACGATCCGCATCAGCGCCACGGGAGCCGATGCGCCGGAGGCGCTCGATGCACTCGAGGAACTGGTCGCACAGAAATTCTTCGAGGACTGATGTGACCACCGGAACCTCAACGCCACGCACGGCGGAGTTGGAATTCAAAGGCGTCGGGGTTTCGCCGGGGATCGCCATTGGCGCCGCGTTCATTGTCGCGCCCGATGACGATACGGTGGTGATGCGCGAGATCACGGTCGCAGATGTCCCCCGCGAACTCCAACGGTTTGAGAACGCGCTCGTCGTCACCCGGCAGCAAATTCACGACCTCCAACACCGGATGACGGCGGAACTGGGCCAGGAAAGCGCCCAGATTTTTGAAGCCCACCTGCTCATGCTGGAAGACCGCGCGATTCTCGACGAAGTCGTGCGGGTCTTGAAAACCAAGCTGCAAAACATCGAATTCGTTGTCCAGCAGGTGGCGGAGCGCTACACACAAGCCCTGCTCCGCCTGGAGGATGACTATTTGCGCGAGCGCGCGGTGGATGTCCGCGACATCGCGCGACGGTTGCTGCGCAATCTGGCGGGCCACAGCAGTTCGGCCCTCGCCGACCTCGATCAGCCGTGCATCGTTATCGCGCACGATCTTTCGCCCTCGGAGACCGCCGGCCTGAACCGCGAAAAGGTGTTGGGGTTTGCCACCGACCTGGGCAGTCCCACCAGCCATACGGCGATCATGGCGCGCGCGTTGGGTATCCCGGCCGTGGTCGGCATGCACGATATCAGCCTGCGCGTCGCGGCCAACGATGCAGTGCTCGTGGATGGCCAGCACGGCCAGGTATTTATTCAGCCGGCGCGTGAACGCCTCGAACGTTATGAGCGCAAAGCCAAAGATCGGCGCACCATCCAGGCGCGCCTGACCACACTACGGGATCAACCCGCCCGCACCCGCGACGGTTACGACATTCCCCTCGCGGCCAACATCGAACAGCCCAGCGATGTGGATTCCGTTCTCACCAACGGCGCGGTGGGCATCGGCCTCTATCGCACCGAATTCTTGTTCGTCAAAAGCGACCATCTCCCGACGGAGGACGAACAAGCGGCGGCCTACGAAGACGTCGCCCGCCGGGTGGCCCCGTATCCCGCGATCATCCGCACGATGGATATCGGTGGCGACAAGTTTGTCTCGCACCTGAAAATGCCCCAACAGGTTAACCCGTTCATGGGCTGGCGGGCGATCCGGTTCTGCCTGGCGCAACCGGATATTTTCAAGACGCAACTCCGCGCGATTCTCCGGGCGAGCACACTCCGCAACGTGAAAATCATGTACCCCATGATCAGCAACGTGAAGGAAGTCATCGAGGCCAACCGGCTGCTGGCCGAAGCCAAGACGGAACTCGCCGCGCGCAGCGTTGCGTTCGACCCCGACATCGAGGTCGGCGTGATGATCGAAGTGCCGTCGGCGGCGCTCACCGCCGATCTGATTGCACCCCACATTCGCTTTTTCAGTATCGGGACCAACGACTTGGTTCAATACACGCTGGCCGTGGATCGCGTCAACGAGTTGGTGACCAATCTCTATGAGCCGACGCATCCGGCGATCCTCAAGCTGATCAAGAATACGATTGATGTCGGGCACGAGCATGGCCTCTGGACGGGCGTCTGCGGCGAAATGGGCGGAAACCCGCTGTTGGTGCCGCTGCTCATCGGCTTGGGCATTGATGAACTTAGCATCAATGCGCCCGGTATACCGCTGGTCAAGGACGTGATCCGCAGTCTGCGTTTTTCGCAGGCCGAGGAACTCGCGCAGCAGGCGTTGCGTTCCGGCTCTGCGGAGGAAGTGCTCGCGAATTGCCGCGCGCTGGTCAATCACACAGCCCCGGAAATTCTTGAATTGGTCGAATAACCCGCTATAGTGCGCCAACTTTTTTCACGAAAGGAAAACGCCATGATCAAATCGCACGCCTATTTGTTCACTTCCGAGTCGGTCGGCGAAGGCCACCCCGACAAAGTCTGCGACCGGATTTCCGACGCCGTTCTCGACGCCTGCCTTACGCTCGACCGCCGGAGCCGCGTTGCTTGTGAAACCTATGCCAAGAGCAACATCGTGGTCGTCGGTGGCGAAATCACGATTCCCAAGATCGGCCAAAAGCCCGTGGATAGCGTCATCAATATCAGTTCGATTGTCCGCGAAGCCATCCGCGATATCGGCTATACGCACAATGACGATCTCTTTCACGCCGATCGAGTCTTCATCAACAACCTCCTCACCACGCAGTCGCCCGACATCTCGCAGGGCGTGGATGCGAAAAAAGCCAAGGGTAAGAAAACCGCGGAGCAAGGCGCCGGCGACCAGGGCTTGATGTTCGGCTATGCCTGCGACGAAACGCCGGAACTCATGCCCGCGCCGATCATGTTCGCTCACCGCCTCGGCCGCGAACTGACCCGCATCCGCAAGACCGGCAAAGTCCCGTGGTTACGCCCCGACGCCAAAAGCCAGGTCTCCGTCCGGTATGAAGAGGGCCGGCCCGTCGCCGTCACCAACGTGGTCATCTCCACGCAACATGCCGCCGATGTCGAGCACCGGGAAATCGAAAAATTCTGCATTGAGAACGTCATCAAGAAAGTTATTCCGAAAAAGCTGCTGACGCCCACGACCGAATATCTGATCAACCCCACCGGCCGCTTCGTCGTCGGCGGGCCATCGGGCGACACCGGCCTGACCGGCCGCAAGATCATCGTGGACACCTACGGCGGCATGGGCCGCCACGGTGGCGGCGCTTTCTCCGGCAAGGACCCGAGCAAAGTGGATCGTAGCGCCGCTTATATGTGCCGCTGGATCGCCAAAAATATCGTTGCCGCCAAACTCGCGCGCCGCTGCGAAGTCCAAGTCGCCTACGCCATCGGCCACCCGAATCCCGTCAGCGTCCTCGTGGACACCTTCGGCACCGGCATCACCCGCGATGAAAAAATCGCCGCCGCGGCTCAAAAAGTCTTCAGTCTCAAACCCGCCGAAATCATCGCGCAGCTCAACCTCCTGCGCCCGATCTACCAGGCCACCAGCGCCTACGGTCACTTTGGCCGCACGGAAAACCTCGATGGCTTCACGTGGGAGCGCACCGATAAAGTGGACGCGCTCCTCCGCGCTATCTGAAAGAGCCCCTTCGCGTAAATAAAGTGGTCCCGATGCGGCAGCGGGATCGTTTTCCAAGGCTTGGAAAACCTTGGCACACGCTTTTTCAACCCTTGGAAAAAGACGCCTAACAAAGAAAGCAGCACAATAAAAATACCGGCCTAACGTTTTTAGGGTGGCGGATGATTCTGATGAAACAAGCAGCAGCCCAATTGAAGGTGTCGACATGAACGTCACTCGTCAGCATTCAGAGCACACCGATGTGATCACGCTGGAACGCGGCGCGCTGCAAGAGCGCTTCATCAGCGTGCGGCGGAACGGGACGGATGCGCTGGCGATTTTTGACGATTTTCCACCCGCGTCGGGCACTATGGTCGCACAAATGGTGTTCGGCGGTTGCGGTTTCCACGACGCCGCGCGGGCGCGGATGGCCGGCGCGGGCTGGCCGTTGCTCTGGGTGCAAGGCGATGTGTGCACCGGCACGCACGTGGCCGGCGTACAGGCCTTCGCGCTTGATGGTTCGCCACTCCGGCGTGTTGTGCTCGATGACCGCGTGGTCGGCAGCTTTTGGTCGGATGCGGATGCCGACTACTGTTTGTTGGCCGGTATTCTACCCGCCGATCTCACCGCCGACCGCACCATTCAAACGCGCAGTTGTTTTGAGCGCATCGAAGCCGCGCTACAGATGGTCGGCATGGACTTCGCCCATGTCATCCGCACCTGGCTGTTTCTCGACAACTTGCTGGATTGGTATGATGAATTCAATGCGGCACGCACCACGTTTTTCCAAGAGCACGGCGTGTTCAATCGCTTGGTCCCCGCCAGCACCGGTATCGGCGCCGGTAATCCCGCCGGCGCAGCACTGGCCGCTGGCGCGCTCGCCATCCGCCCCCGGCACAACCGCGTGAGCATTCAGGAAGTCTCCTCGCCCCTGCAATGCCCGGCTACGAAATACCGCAGTTCTTTTAGTCGCGCCGTGGAAGTCGGCTATCCTGACCGCCGCCTCCTGATTATTTCTGGAACCGCCAGCATCGCGCCCGAAGGCCAGAGCATGTACGCCGGCGACGTCGGCAAACAGATTCAGCTGACGCTGGATGTGGTGGAAGCCATTCTGAAATCACGCGGTATGAATTGGCAAAATACCGCGCGGGCGGTGGGTTATTTCCGTGATATTCATGATCTGGCGATTTTCGACGCCTGCTGCCGCGCGCGCGGAATACCACCGCTAC
Organism: Verrucomicrobiota bacterium; assembly: GCA_004321905.1. Lineage (GTDB taxonomy): Bacteria > Verrucomicrobiota > Kiritimatiellia > CAIQIC01 > CAIQIC01 > DP16D-bin41. Next base: position 64,271 of record SCQF01000028.1, read on the forward strand.
CGCTCGCGCCGGCCCACGCCACCGTCTGCCGCGGCGACCTGTTGTTCGAGATGGAACTCGATGCCGTCGCGCCGTGCGCGCCGAATTAGAGCGTTTTCAGAAACCATGTAGCGGCATCGCGTGTTGACAAGGGGTGTGCTCAAAGGGATTCAAGAGACGCTTGCAAAGCTAATCGCGCTGGCGGGGCAGCGCTCCTACCTCCTCCACGACGGGCCGTATTTTTCCGGGGTTGTGTAGGAGGCCTGCCCTAGCAGGCCGATGCGGCTGTGGGTTTGGCAAGAGCCTCGCAAGCCCAGTTATCGCCACATGCTTGGTGGAAATGCTCTAGAGCGTTTCTGGTAATCATGTAGCGCAGATGCTGCGAAACAAACGTGATGTTAGCCACGCGCCACGTAGAAGCGACCTCCGGTCGCTTTTCCTGATGCGGACGAAGTCCGCATCTACGCCGGGGCTTCAGCCGGCCACATCATTTATGGAAACGCTCTAATACGTGGGTTTCCAAGGTTTGCCCGCCTTTGGCGGTGCCGGAAGCAACCAAGGCTTGGAAAAAACAAACAGCCGTTTTTCCAAGCCTTGGAAAACCGGCTGCTGACGGGGCACTTCGCTTAAGCGAGTTGCTTCTTCGCCAAAGCAATAATGCTCGCAAAACCCTGTGGATCGTGGATCGAAATTTCCGAGAGCATCTTGCGGTTTAGCGTGATCCTGGCTTTGGTCAGCCCTTGGATGAAACGGCTGTAGGTGATGCCGCATTTTTCGCAAGCGCCAGACAGACGCGCGATCCAAAGCTGGCGATAGGCGACTTTTTTCTTCCGGCGATGCTTCGTGGCCATGACCATGGCGCGGTCCACGGCCTCGGTGGCTTGACGGAAAAGTTTGCTGCGGCTGCCACGGAAGCCCTTGGCCAATTCCAAGCGGCGTTTGCGGCGCATACGGGAAGCAGGTGCATTGGTTGAACGAGGCATGGTCGGATTCCTTTGCTATGAGGCTTAGCGTGGCAGGTGATGGATTATGCGATCATAATCACCGCCGGTCAGTTGACCGCCGGCCCGCAGTTGGCGTTTGCGCTTGCGCGTCTTGCTGGAAAGCAAATGTCCGCGGCTGGCTTTGCGATGCAAAATCTTGCCGTTCTTCGTCTTTTTGAACCGCTTGGCCACAGCCTTGCGTGTTTTATGCTTCACTTTGTTGCCCATGACTGACTCCTGTTACCGCGCCCCACCCATCGGCGAGTGACGCACGGGGTGGATGTTTTACGGCATCCCCTACCCGCCGTCCAGCTTTTTTCGCGGATATTTCACCGCCAGACGACGCGTTGACCGGTTGGCGTGGCAGACTTATACTTCGTACACGAAATTACAACTGGTCACGCTCGGCTTGCGTGCCGCAGACAACACGACGGCGACCAAGTCGCCCAGCACACCGACCCCACCGCCCGCCAGCGTGGTTCCCAACGCCGCTGGCTTCGCCATCTATGGTCAGGGCAAGTCGGCCAGCGTGGCACATATCGGCAGCGGTTGGACGATCAGCACCGATGGCCACAACGTACGCCTCAACGCCACCAGCCAAGGCGGCTACACCATTAACTGAAGCCTTCGCCCTGCCAGCATCTTTGTTCTGAGGTTACCGCTCCGTTGTGAAGCGCAGCTCCGCGCGACGCTTGGGATCCACTTCGGCGGTGACGTGGTCACCATCTCGAATTTCCCCGGCCAGCAAGTCGGTGGCGAGGGCGTCCAAGATGCGTTGCTGGATGACGCGCTTGAGCGGGCGCGCGCCGAAGGCCGGGTCATAACCTTCGTTGGCAATCAGCGTCTTGGCCTCCGCGGTCAGCGTCAGGGTGATTTTTCTCTCGGCGAGGTATTTCTCCACACGCCGTAATTGGATGTCCACGATTTGCGCGATTTGGTCGCGACTCAAGCTATGGAAGATAATGGTCTCGTCAATTCGGTTGAGAAATTCCGGACGAAACTGGCGGCGCAACAGATCGGTGACCTTCGCCGCCATCTGCTCGTAGGCGGAGCCATCACGCGAAAGTTCGGGATTTTTCTCCAGCGTGTCATGGATCACCTGCCCGCCGATGTTGCTGGTCATGATGCACAATGTATTGGTGAAGTCCACCGTGCGCCCCTGCCCATCAGTCAGCCGGCCATCGTCAAGGATTTGCAGCAGGACGTTGAACACATCGGCGTGCGCCTTTTCGATCTCGTCGAACAGCACGACGGAATAGGGTTTGCGACGGACATGCTCGGTCAGGTAACCGCCCTCCTCATAGCCCACGTAGCCCGGCGGCGCGCCGATCAGGCGGCTGACCGTGTGCTTCTCCATGAACTCGCTCATATCCACACGAATCAACGCGTGTTCATCATCAAACAAAAATTCGGCGAGCGCCTTGGCGAGTTCGGTTTTTCCGACGCCGGTCGGGCCGAGGAAAATAAACGAGCCGATGGGCCGATGCGGGTCTTGCAAACCGGAGCGTGCGCGACGAATCGCGTTGGCGACCGCCTTCAGCGCCTCGTCCTGACCGACGACGCGTTGCCGCAACCGATCTTCCATGCGCAGTAATTTGTCCTTCTCCGACTCCAGCAGGCTGCTGACCGGGATGTGCGTCCAAACCGCGACCACCTTGGCGATGTCCTCGGCGTCCACTTCTTCCTTGAGCATTCGCTGGTCTTTTTGCAGCTTGGCGAGTTTCGCCTGTGCGTCTTTGATTTCTTTTCCGGCCTGCGGAATACGGCCATAAAGAATTTCCGACGCCTTGTCGAGCTGGCCCGACCGCTTGGCGTTCTCCGCCTCCGTGCGCAGTGTATCCAACGATTCGGTCAGTTTCCGAATGTTGCCAATGAGACCTTTTTCCTTTTCCCAATGCAGCTTCATCTGCTTGCTATTTTCGCGCAGATCGGCGAGTTCCTTCTCCAGTTTTGCGAGCCGCTCCTGCGCCGCCGCGTTCTTGTCTTTCTTGAGCGCGGAACGCTCGATCTCCAGCTGTATGATGCGCCGCTCAACTTCGTCAATCGGCGTCGGCAGGCTGTCAATTTCCATGCGTAACTTGCTCGCCGCCTCGTCCACGAGGTCAATCGCCTTGTCCGGCAGGAAGCGGTCGGCGATGTAGCGGTGCGACAGTTTGGCGGCGGCAACCAGCGCGTCGTCGGTGATGCGTACGCCGTGATGCACCTCATAGCGTTCGCGCAGGCCGCGCAGGATCGCAATCGTCGCCTCAACCGTCGGCTCCTCGACCAATACCGGCTGGAAGCGTCGTTCCAGTGCGGGGTCTTTTTCGACGTGCTTGCGGTACTCGTTCAGCGTCGTCGCGCCGACGCAGCGCAACTCCCCGCGCGCCAGCGGGGGCTTGATCATGTTCGAGGCATCCACGGCGCCTTCCGCGCCGCCCGCACCGACGAGCGTGTGCAGCTCGTCAATAAACAGGATGATCTGGCCCGCCGACTCGATTACTTCCTTCATGAACGCCTTGAAGCGGTCCTCGAACTCGCCGCGAAACTTCGCGCCGGCGATCATCGAACCAATATCGAGCGACACGACACGCTTATTCTTCAACCCCTCCGGCACGTCGCCGGCGACGATCCGCTGCGCCAGTCCTTCCGCAATGGCCGTCTTGCCGACGCCCGGCTCGCCGATCAGCACCGGATTGTTTTTCGTCCGCCGCGACAGCACCTGGATGACGCGCCGAATTTCGTTGTCGCGCCCGATCACCGGATCAAGCTTGCCCTGCCGCGCCGCCGCGGTCAGGTCGCGCCCGTACTTCTTGAGCGTCTCATATTTATCTTCCGGGTTGGCGTCGGTTACGCGCTGGTTGCCACGGACGCTTTGCAGCGCCTTGAGCACCGCCTCAGCGGTCAGGCCCAAACCGGCGGCAATCTTCGCCGCGTCGGTGTTCTTCTGCTGAATGACCGCCAGCAACAAGTGTTCCGTGCTGACGTATTCGTCCTTCATCTTTTCCGCCAGCGTCAGCGCCGCATCCAGTCCTTTGCGGAGATTTGACGAAAGATAATGATCGGCCCCGCCCTCGATCGTTGCACGCCGACCCAGCGTTTCGTCGAGTTTTTTGGCGAGGGTCTCGCGCGGTATACCAAGTTTCTCCAGCAAGGGCGGAACGACGCCATCTTCCTGCCCAATCAGCGCGAGCAGCAGGTGCTCCACGTCCACTTCCGTATGATGTTGTTTTTCCGCCAGTCGTTGCGCCGCACGCAGCGCCTCTTGCGCCTTGATGGTCAGTTTATCTTGTTGCATGGCTAAGCCCTCGCCACAAATTTTACACGGGTTTGACGGCGATGCGACCGAAAATGTTCAAGCCCCGAACATTTTCGCCGGTGTAGGGGCGCAGCAAGACTGCGCCCGCACATTTTACGGCAACTCACAAGCAACCGGTGACGACGCGGTCCCAACCGGCAAAATCCTTGTGCACGACCACGTTGCGGAAACCGGAGGCGTGCAGCAAGCCCGCGACGCGCCGGCCTTGGTCTTCGCCGATCTCCAGCGCCAACGCACCGCCAAGCGCGAGCTTCGCCGCCGCCTGCGCAATCAAACGTCGCAGCACGTCGAGCCCATCCGGCCCGGCGTCGAGCGCGACGCGCGGCTCGAAGTCGCGGATGTGGCGCGGCAGGTCGCCCCACTCCGCCGTCGGCACATACGGCGGATTCGAGACGATCAAGTCCAGCGAAGCATCCGCGAACGGTGCGAGCAGATCAGCTTGTACAAATTTGATTTTGTCGGCGACGCCATGCCGCGCGGCGTTTGCGCGCGCCAACGCGAGTGCGTCGGCGCTGACATCTACGGCAAAAATTTGCGCATGCGGACGTTCCAACGCGAGCGTGATGGCGAGGCAGCCGGTACCGGTTCCAAGGTCTGGAACTTTGGGTGTTTTCTTTTTCCAAGCCTTGGAAAACCCGAGCGCAACCTCGACCAGCAACTCGGTTTCCGGTCGCGGAATCAGCGCGCGCTTGTCGCAAGCGAAAATTCGGCCGCAAAATTCGACTTCGCCGAGGACATATTGGAGCGGTTCGCCGGCCAGCAAGCGCTGTGTCCGAATTTTCAAGGTGGAAAGTTGTTCCGCGGTGAGCTGCCGCTCGCCGTGCAGATAAACCGCCAACCGACGGCAGCCGAGCGTGTGTGCCAGCAGGGATTCGGCCTCCGCAACCGCTTCGTCGCGGCCCGCCGCTTTCAGTTGTGCCGTCAGCCGTTTGAGTTCGCCACTCACGTCCATGCGCGCACCGTAGGAATTTCGGGCGGTGAGCGCAAGCGCGATTCTGCGACGCGCCATTGACATTCCGGCGCGGCGCGCTATTAATGGTCACGATTTTGCGGGACAACACGTTGAGCGAGAACCCAAACAACACGCTGTTGGAGATTGAGGTCGGGCCCGCCCGCGGCCAACGCTACGTGATCGGACCGAATGGCGCGCGCATCGGGCGCGACTCCAGCAACGACTTCGTCATCCACGACCCCTCGCTCTCGCGTTTTCATTGTCGGATTTATTGGACGCCGGAGGGACAGCTGCGGATTGCCGATCTCGGCAGCACGAACACTACGGAAGTCAATCGCCAGCCCGTTCAGGACGTCGCCCTGATGCCCGGCGACCGGATTGCCATTGGCGACACCGTTGTCCGCGTATTGGGCGGCTCGCCGCAACCCGCGGCGGTGATCACCACCGATACGTTCGCCATACCGCCACCGGTTGCAGGCCATTCGGCGCCGGAGGTGCCGAACCTCTTCGATCAGTCCGCCCACGAGGCCACCAGCGGCAACCATCTGCCCAAGTCGCTGTGGTTCGGCGTGGTGACCGTCGTCGTGGTGGCCGTCATTGCCCTGTTCTTCAAGCTGGGCCTATTCGACACCAACAAGCGCATCGCCACGGCGGGCGCGGCGCTGACGGGCTTGGAAATCCAGTACGAAAAAGTGCAAGCCACCGCGTCCAACATTTTCCGTTACGCCTTAAACTTCGGCGGCAACACGCTCATCGCGCGCATTGACAACCTTGACAACGCCCGCCATGTGACGCGCGACAAGAAAGTGGAACCACAAACGCTGGGCCCGCTGATCCAACGCCTGGAAACGTCCGGGTTTTTCACGCTACAGGATGATTACCAAGGCATGGCGCAAGACGTCTTGGATGCGTGGGATTTGACCCTCACGCTGGGCACGCGTACCAAACACGTACGCGTGGTGAACCGCGTGGAGCCGGAAGCGTTCGCCGCCGTGCGGGCGATAGTGGAGGAGTTTGGGAAGAACGAGTTGGGGCTGGCCGCGCTCTCGCTGCCGCCGGAACGCTTGATCGAACTGGCGCGCGAGGCCATGTTGCAAGGCCGGAAAATTTTTGACGAGCGCGAGGTCAGCTTCGGCCGGCTCTATAAGGCCCTCAAGGCCTATCATGAAGCCGATGTGTATCTGGAGACGATTGACCCCAAGCCGGATTTTTACGCCCAGGTCATCGGTGGCCAGGCGGACGCCAAACGCGAGTTGCAACAGCGCTATGATGACCGTGACTTCCGGGCCGAGCGCGCCGTGAAGTTGAACGACTGGACGGACGCCGCCAAACAACTACGCATTATTTTGGAGATGATCCCGGAACGCGAGGATGAGCGCAACAAGCAGGCGCAAGTCAAACTGATGGATGTGGAGCGACATTTGAAACGATGAAGGCGCGTGTACCTCACAACGTGTGGCTGGCGATCGGGCTATGGCTGACGAGCGGCGCGGCGCAGGGCTTCTTCGGCAGCGGCGCGCAACTGCGCGTGACCAGCGTGCCGGCGGGCGCACAAGTGATGCTGGATAACCAAGCGCAGGACATCACGCCGCTCACCCTGCAAGGCATTCATCCGGGCCAGCACTTGTTGGAAATCCGCAAGGACGGCTATCAACCATTGCGCCGTACGCTCGCTTTGCTCGCAGGCGAAAAGACCGCCGTAGAATTCAAACTGGAACCCGTCAAAGGCCTCGTCTTGGTTCACACCGCACCGCCGGGCGTCGAAGTGGATATTGACGGCGCCTATCGCGGCAAAACGCCGTTGTTGCTGACCGACCTCGCGCTGGGCGATCATCAGGTGGTTTTGCGAACCGAAGGGTTTCAGCCGCGCACCCTCCCGCTCAAAATCGCCGACCGCACACCCATCAAACTCCGCACCGATTTGGCCTCCGATTCCGCCAAACTCAACATCGTCTCCGATCCGACGAACGCCGTCGTGACCCTCAATGGCGCTTCGCGTGGCACCACGCCGTGCGTCGTGGAGCGCATCCCCGGGGGCACGGTGGAATTGGAAATCGGGCTGAAAGGTTTCGCGCCCTATCGCGACCGCATCGTGCTCAAAGCCGGCGACGTGGTGGACGTACGCGCCCAACTCAAGGCCGTACCCGCGGCGCTGGCGGTGACCACAATCCCCGAGAAGGCGCGCATCTACGTCAACAACCAGTACAAGGGCGACGCGCCCATCGCCCTGACCAATTTACCGCCGGGCGAATACCGCCTCCGCGCCGAACTGCGTGGCTACGAAGCCGACGCGCGCACCATCACGCTCAAGCCCGAAGATCAAACCACGGAGGAATTCCGCCTCCAACGCAACAACGGCGGGTTGGTCATCATCAGCGAGCCGGCGGGCGCGCAAATCTATGTGGATGACGACCTCGTCGGCACGACGCAGCCCTTGGCCACCAATCCGCAGGTGTCCGAGCCGCTCCGCGTGGGTTCGATCGCGCGCGGCGACCACTGGCTCAAGCTCGTCAAACCCGGCTTCACCCACACCCCGTCCAAATTCATGATTGATACCGACCGCCTGATCACGCGCACTGAGCGGATGACACGCCTCTTCATCCCGGACACCATCGTACGTACCGGCACCACGGCGGACGAAAGTTATACCGGCGTCTTCGTGCGCAAATACCCCAACGGCGATGTGGAAATGGAACTCCGCCCCGGCATCATCAAACGTTTTCCCGCTAATACGATCCGCTTCCTAGGCCCGATCAACGCGCCGCAAAAGTAATTTATCCGCAACTTTTCCAAGCCTTGGAAATCAGGGCAGCAGTTTACGCAACTCGCCCGGCGTTGTGACCGGTTTTTGACAGGCGCGATTGCGGCAAACGTAGGCGGTGGACCGGCCCGCGAGCGCGGGCCGGTCGGCGAGCAGCGGAATGCGCCGCACGATCTCTTGCGCGTCGGGCTGCTCCGGATCGAGACCGACCCAAATACTGCCGGGCAGATAGTGATGATAGACCTCCTGCCACAAAGCGCGCGTTTCGGGTGCATCCGCCGCGCCGATGATCGCGACATCCGGGCCGGACTGGAACCACGTGCCGAGCAATCCGATCATGTTGAGCTGGCCACGCGGCATCTGCTCCATCGCCGGCGCGAATGCCTGCAGCGTACGCTCGGCTTCTTTCAGATATTCGTTTTTGTCGAGCAACCGGCCCAAGCGCCAGAGCGCACGAGCGGCGGCGAAATTCGCCGACGGCTCCTGGCCATCGAACGCGGGCTTGGTCCGCGCGAGCAGATCGGTGTGCTCGGATGATGTCATAAAAAATCCGCCGGCTTTTTCATCATGGAACAACGCTACCATTTGCTCCGCGAGTTCCTCCGCGGTCGCGAGACGGCGCGCATCCTGAGTGGTTTCATAGAGATCCAACAGCGCGTTGCAGAGCAAAGCATAATCATCCAAAAACGCCGGCTGCCGGGCTTGTCCGGCGCGACTGGTGTGCAGCAGCCGGCCCTCCACACGCATGGTGGTCAGGATGAAAGCTGCGGCTTGTTCGGCGGCGAGGCGATAGCGCAATATATCCAAAGTGCGCGCGGCGCGGGCCAGCGTGGAGATCATCAGCGCATTCCACGACGTGAGTACTTTGTCGTCGAGTCCCGGCGATATACGTTGGGTGCGCGCGGCGAACAGTTTGGCACGTATCGCAGCCAGCCGCTGCTCCACCTCTGCGGCGTCGAGCTTTTCGATGCGGGCGAAGGTCTCCAGATCGCGCGATACATGCAAAATGTTCCGCCCTTCAAAATTTCCTTCACGCGTCACGTCATAGAATTTGCAAAACAACCCGGTATCGTCCGCGCCGAGCACTTTCTGAATTTCTGCCGGCGTCCAGATATAGAACAAACCTTCGTGTCCCTCGCTATCGGCGTCCTGCGACGAACAAAATCCGCCGCCCGGCGCAGTCATGTCGCGCAAGACATAATCGCACGTGGTACAGACCACGTGGCGATAGAGCGGCTGGCCGGTGACCTGCCACGCGTCGAGATAGACGCCCGCCAGCAACGCGTTGTCATAAAGCATCTTTTCAAAATGCGGCACCAGCCAGCGCTCATCCACCACATAGCGATGGAAACCACCGCCGAGTTGGTCATGGATGCCGCCGTGCGCCATGGCATCCAACGTGAACGTGACGGGTTGCAGGAGTTGCGGATTCTTCGTCTGCGCGTACTGCTGGAGCAGCAGCGCCAACGCAGCGGTCGGCGGAAACTTCGGCGCGCCACCAAACCCGCCCCAACGTCTATCAAACGAGGCCAGGAGTTCCTTGGTCGCAACTTCCGGCAAAGCCGCCTTTAGCTTTCCGTTCCCCGCGCCCGCGGCGGCAGCGTGCGCGCGTACAGCGCGCGTGACTTCTTCGGCGTTGGCCAAAAGATTCGCGCGTTTTTTCTCCCAGAGGTTGGCGATGCTTTCGAGCACGGTGCGGAAACTGGCCATGCCATGGCGCGCCTCCGGCGGGAAATAGGTGCCGCCAAAAATCGGTTTGAGGTCGGGCGTCAGAAAAACAGAGAGTGGCCAGCCGCCGCTACCAGTCATCATCTGCACCGCCGTCATATAAATTTCGTCGAGATCAGGCCGCTCCTCGCGGTCCACTTTGATGCAGACGAAGTGTCGGTTGAGCAGCTCGGCGGTCTGCTGATTCTCGAACGACTCACGCTCCATCACGTGGCACCAGTGACAGGCGGAATAACCGATGGAAAGGAAGATCGGTTTGTCTTCCCGCCGCGCGCGCTCCAGCGCCGCCGTACTCCACGGATACCAGTCCACCGGATTATGTGCGTGTTGCAGCAGATAGGGGCTGGTCTCGTGCGCCAAATGATTCGTATGCGCCGGTTGTGTGATCGTATTGTCCATTTGCATGGCGGCAACATACGCCAGCTTGCGCCATTTCCAAGAAGCGGAATTCGCGCCAGGTCAGAACCAGCGTCCGATGTGAAAGGGAACGCCATCTTTGCGGGTGTGCGCGCGCCACACGATCACAGCCGAGATCACCACCATGATGATCGTAGCCAGATGGATCCCGAACCAAACAGCACGGGTCAGATGGACGCGGATGATGGGGTTATAGAGCACGATCACGGCTCCACAGATCAGTGGCCACACCTTGGCGCCGCGTTCGATGTGGACGGCGAAAATAAGACCAAACAGCATACAGAGCGCGATGCGTAGAAAGAGGTCGTAGCCCGCCGGCATAGGGAATAGCGCCACGATCAACAGCACAATGGCGGGCAGATGCAGCATCTGTGGGTTGCGGTGCATGGCTAATTTTACTGCCGGTAGAATATTCCGCAACTCGGCTACGGTTGAAATGCCTCACCGCCTGTGATTCTGGTTGGTGTGGTTGGGGAGCGCACGCGCCCTCGCGTGCGGCGTGAGGCGCCTCGCCACACGCATCCAGCACAAAATCGTTCCTCTACGCAGACCGCGGGGCGCGGTCTGCCGCACGCGAGGGCGCGTGCGCTCCACCGAAAGGAGAAAATCCAATCTTGGTTTTCCAAGCCTTGGAAACTTTTGTCTGGGTTTGACGTTCCCGCTGCTCTAGGCGATATTCCCGCCCCATGCAGAAGCCGGAAACCATCACGACGCTCGACGCGCTGCCCGCAGGCCATGGCGGGCGGCTCGGCGCGATGCAGTTGCCGCCTGCGGAACAGCAGCGGATGGCGGAGATGGGTTTGACGGCCGGCACGCCGGTGATCGTCACCAAACACGGACACGTGGGCGGGCCGCTGGAAATTCGCGTACGCGGGTGCAAGCTCAGTTTGCGGCGGAATGTGGCGCGGCAGATTCAAGTGACGTGGGTGGCGGAGGGCGCGGGCCATGGCTGAAGAAAACATCCCGCACGTCGCCGTCGCCGGCAACCCGAACAGCGGCAAGTCCACGATTTTCAACGGGCTGACCGGGCTGCGCCAAAAAGTATCCAACTATCCGGGCGTGACGGTGGAAAAGCACGGCGGCGTGGTGCGGTTGCCGCAGACCGGCGAGATTCACCTGATTGATTTGCCGGGCACCTACTCGCTCAATCCGCGATCGTTGGATGAACAGGTGACGCACGACGTGCTCATGGGGTTGCACGAAGACACGCCGGTGCCGTGCGCGATCCTCGTCGTGCTCGACGCGAGCAACTTGGAGCGCCATTTGTTTTTTGCCACGCAAATCCTCGGCTTGGGCCGGCCCACGGTGGTGGTGTTGAACATGATGGATGTGTGCGAGCAAACCGGGCAGCACATCAACCTCGCCGAACTGACCAAGCGACTGGGCGCGCAAGTGATCCCGATGACCGCGAGCGCGGGGCGCGGCTTTGAGGAACTCCGCACCGCATTGGACGAGTTGTTACAGGTTCCCCTACCCGCACGCGATACGGTGGAGCTACCGCTGCCGATTGCCGGACCGTTGGCCGAGGTCGCCACGTTGTTGCGCGATCACAATCTGGCCGGCCCCACCTCAGCCCCCGGCGAGGCCTTGCGTGTGATTTGTACACCGACTTCGCTCGATATGCCCCGGCTCAAGCCGTGGCGCGACGAGTTACAACCGGTCGTTGAACGCGCCCGGCAGCAACTCACCGCCGCCGGCATGAACTGGCCCACGCTGGAGGCCGAATTGCGGTATCGCTGGATTGATGGCCTGCTGCCGCACATACGGAGAGTGCAACCAGCCGCACCGACCGCGGCGGACCGGCTGGATCATTGGCTGACGCATCCGGTGTGGGGTATTGCCGCCTTGAGCGTTGTTGTGCTGACCATGTTTGGCGCGATCTTCCGGCTGGCGCGCGCGCCGATGGAGTGGATCAAACATGGCTTTGGCCTAGTCGCCGAGGGGATCACGCACGTGGTGCCACCGGGCCAGATCCAGAGCCTGTTGACCGATGGTATCATCGCCGGCGTCGGCGGCGTGCTGATGTTTCTGCCACAGATCATGCTGCTGTTTCTCTTCATCGCCATCATCGAAGACAGCGGCTACACCGCGCGCATCGCGTTTCTGCTCGACCGTGTGATGAGCCGGTTCGGCCTGCATGGCAAGGCGTTCATCCCGCTGTTTTCGAGCTTCGCCTGCGCCATACCGGGCATCATGGCCACGCGCACGATTGATAACGCCCGCGACCGGCTCATCACGATCCTCGTCGCGCCATTGATGTGTTGCAGCGCGCGCTGGCCCATCTATCTGCTGCTGGCCGGCACCGTGATTCCGGCCACCGTCATCTGGGGCTTTTTGCCGTTGCAAGCGCTGGTGCTGGGCGGACTGGTGCTGCTCGGCGTACTCGCGGCGATTTTCTCCGCGTGGGGTTTCCGCAAAACCATTCTGCGCGGACCTTCGACGACGCTGGCGCAGGAGTTGCCACCCTACCGCCTGCCGCAACTGCGAACGCTACTGCACATCATGTGGGAACGGAGCGCGCTGTTTCTGCGCAAGGCCGGCACCGTGATTTTGCTCATGAGCGTGCTGATGTGGGGCCTGACGAATTATCCGCGCCACAACCCCGCCCGGCCCGGCACGCCATTGGAGCAGAGCTTTGCCGGCATGCTGGGCCGCGTATTGGAACCGGTGATTCAACCGATCGGCTTCGACTGGCGCATCGGGATCGCCATCATCAGTAGTTTTGCGGCGCGCGAGGTCTTCGTCTCCTCCATGGCCACGATCTATGGCGCACAGGTGACCGACCCACACAACATGGCCGACTTGCAGACACGCCTCGCCGCTGAAAAAGATGTGCAAGGAAAACCATTCTTCACGCCATTACGCGGCATCAGCATCATGCTGTTTTATGTGCTGGCGATGCAGTGTTTCAGCACGATGATCGTTGTCCGCCGCGAAACGGGCGGTTGGAAATGGGTTGGGTTCCAGTGGTTCTACATGACCGGCGCGGCGTGGCTGGCCTGCTTTATCGTCTGGCAAATCGGCCGCGTTGTCGGCTGGCGCTAAGCCAACTGCGTGGCCAATTCCTGGCAGGCGATTTGTCCCGGCGCGGTGAATTGCCCCAAAAATCCATACGCCAGACACGATCCCGCCCGCGCCAGTTCCAGCCGTGCTTCCGGCGCGCCCATACCGATGACGCACAGCGGGCGCTGCGGCGTACCGGTCTTGAGCACATCCAGCAGCAGCGGCAGATCGGCGTCGGTTTTCAGCCGCAGGGCCAGCTTGACCACGTCCACACCGGTTTTCCAGCCACGCGTGATGACCTCTTCCAGCACGGCGCGCGGCGGCGTCTCGGAAAAATCGTGGAACGAACCGATCACCGGCCGGCCAACTTCGTGCGCGGCGGCGACGACGCGCGACAGCAGCCGGTTGTTGATTTCGATATCCACCATGCTGACGACTTCCAAGCCGCGCCGATAGAGCACCAGCCGTTCATCTTCCGCGCCAAACCACTTGCCGCCTTCGGCGGAGGAACGGATTGTCAGCAGCACGCGAATATCGGCCTGCTCCAATTCAAAACAGCGCTCGACCCACATCCCGCTGCGTTGTCCGGTCAAATCCAACCGCCACTCGACAAGATCGAACGGGCGCTCTTTGGCCTTCAGAATTTGCGTCGCTTCGCCAAAACCTGCCAGTACGCCAACGATCAGTGGACGTTTTCCAAGGCTTGGAAAACCGGTCAGGTAGTTTTTCCAAGGCTTGGAAACCGCGGTATTTGACGGCGTTTTTTTCATCCCGCGCGAATTTACCACAGCCGACCGGTCCGAAACAAATCCATGTTGCACGAACGCATAACGGGCGTATGTTGGGGTGCGGGGCGAGCAACACCCCGCAGAAAACGGCGGCACGTACCGCCGGATGTGAGCCGGGCCTGCGCCCGGCTCACGCTTTTATTTCACAAGTTCAATCTCGATTTGCTAAGATGTGGCGCGCAAACCAAGGGAGTGACAGGGCATGCCCGTAAAGTTTAAGGATTACTACGAGACCCTCGGCGTCAGCCGCACAGCCAGCGCGGAGGAAATAAAAAAAGTCTACCGCAAGCTGGCGCGGCAATTTCATCCGGACGTGAACAAAGCCGCCAGCGCCGAGGCGCGCTTCAAGGAAATCAACGAGGCCTATGAAGTGCTCGGCGATGCCGAAAAGCGCAAGCGGTACGATGCGCTTGGCGCAAATTGGCGCGGGGGACAGGAATTCACGCCGCCGCCCGGTTTTGAGAACATGCGGTTTGATTTCGGCGGCGCCCAAGGCGCGCCCGGCGGTATCCACTTCGAGGGCATGGGCGGCGGCGCGGGTGGGTTCAGCGATTTCTTCGAGGCGCTATTCGGTGGTATGGGCGGCGCGCAAGGCCGGCGCGGATCCTTCCGCTACCGGCCCGACGCTTTCGGCGGACAGCCCGACGAGGAACCGGTCAGCGGCCAGGATCAGGAGGCCGGTTTTACCGTCAGCCTTGAGGATATCTATCGCGGCGCGACCAAGTCTCTGGCGCTACAAGCGGAACAAGTTGACGCGCGCGGCCAACCGAGCCGCCGTGTGAAAAATTACGAAGTGAAAATCCCCGCCGGCGCCACCGAAGGCACGCGCATCCGGCTCGCCGGCCAGGGCGCGACCAGCCCCTATGGCGGCCCGGCCGGCCACCTCTACCTCACGCTCCACATCGCGCCACACCCGCTGTTCAAAATCAACGGACACGACCTCGAAATGGATTTGCCGCTCGCGCCGTGGGAAGCCACGCTCGGCGGCAAGGTGACCATCCCGGCCTTGGCCGGCGCGGTCACGCTGACGATTCCGCCGGGCACCGAAAGCGGACAGCGCCTGCGGCTCCGTGGCAAAGGCCTGCCGAAGCCCGGCGGACGCGGCAGCGGCGATCTGTATGCCGTGGTGAAAATTGTCGTGCCCCAGAAACCCTCCACCAAGGAGCGCGCGCTGCTGGAAGAACTCGCGCGCGTTTCCAATTTCCAACCGCGGAACTGGTGAACTCTTTCCCAGGCTTGGAAAAACGTGCGTTTCACTTTTCCAAACCTTTGAAAAATCACGGGCGCTTCCGCAGATAGGGCGCGGCGAGCAGCGTGTTTTCAGGAATACCACCGCCGCGCCAGCACACCCGCAGGGCACCCTCACGTGTTGTGCGACAATAATGCTCCACCACCAAAGGATGCGCTCCTTTGGAAAGCTGTAAGCGCACCTCACGACCGCTCGCCTCCCAAGCCTGATCCCGCCAATTATCTATGACGCATTTGCCATCGAGATAGAAGCGCAGACCATCACAGTTCTGGGTATTAAAAGTATATTGATCGTCCTGCGGAACCGCCAGGAGACCACGCCACCGGGACGAGAATCCACCGGGGCGCGTCCACCAAACAGGTGGCCAGTCGCGGAAATTACGAGCGAGCTGCATCTCAACACCACCCCACGCCGATTGCTGGAGTTGGCAGTCAAAAAAATAGGTGACCTGTAAACCGGCGGGTGAACGCCAGCGCCGCCACTCACCCATGACCACACTGACCAACACCACCCCCAATACCAGCACGAGTTTGAGGACTTTACGGCCACGACTGGCCTGCTTGATGGCGGTCGGTCGCTGGACATACAATACGGCACTTAACGCTTCCGCCCACCGCCGCAAGGCCCGCCCATGCGCCTCCCATTCATCCACAGCATAAGCCACCGGCGCAGGCTGTGCTTGCCGTAATTCCGCGGCTGCGGTCTGGAGCAAGGTGACGACATGCGCCAAACCACCGCGCGCCTGGGTTTCGTCGCGCCGGGTAAAGACGCGCTCGATTTCGCGGGTGGCGTCGCGCAACAACTGCTGCACCATCCGATAACGCACCAGTTCCAGTGTTTCTGTCGGTTCTTTTGTCATGTGGGTTGTGAAAAATTCAGACCACGGAATCATGGCCGCGATTTTATCCACGACCAAAAATGAATCTCGTTTTGCCCCGGAAAATACAATTCGCCCAGATAGCTGTAATACGTCGGGGCCAACAGCCCCATCATGACCACGACCACGAGCAGCCGCTCCAGTTGGCGTCGTAACGCGAACGAGGCGGCTTCCGTCCGCTGTAGCGCGTAAACCAGACAATGCCAGGCCGGGGCCCAAGCCAGCAACGCGAACACCCGTGTGGTATCCAGGCAGAAGAAGGTGATGCCGTAGAACAGGAATTGCAAGGTCAGGAAAGCCAGCACATAGCGCTTATCGAAACGCGCCAAAACCAATAGACAGGCACCCAGCGCAAACCAGATCACGTTGTGGAAAGAGAAAAGCGCCAGGGGTAGATGCGTCAGATTATATTTGATCCAGAAGGCAAGATTCTGATCACCCATATAGGCGGCACGCGAAACCACGGCAATGCTGTTGACGTGCAGAAAAAACCGCACCGCCAACCAACCGCCCACCGCGCCCAGCACTACAAACGCCAGGTGGCGATAAGCCAACCCGTTCTCACGCGCCAACAGGCGCAGCCCCAGCACCGCCGGCGCCACAAACATCATGATGGGATGGTTATAGGAACCCAGCAGAACAAGCACCACCATCACCCAGCTGCGCCGGGTATATAACAACAGCGCCGTGATCAGAAAGGTCATGCTATCCGGCATGCCCAGCCATGACAGCAACACCAGCGTCACGGGATGCGCCAAGAGCGCACCCAACAACAGCAAAGCCCAGAACGCCCCATAGCGCCGCCGGCTGGCCCGCATCAAAAAAACAAAGCCCACGGCCAGAAAGGTGAAACAGAAAGCATTGAAAGCCCACCGCGATCCCAAACCGGTGAGATGCGCCAGCACGGGCAGCAAGGGCGATTCTTGAAAATAATTCTGCCGATGAATATCCGTCCGTTGGATATAAGGATTTGTCGCCAGTTCACGATAGAACTCACGCGGCACCACACCCAAGCCATAATACAACAGGGTGAAGAGAACCATCGCGACCAAACAGAGCATAAAATATTTCTGCGCATAGCGTCGCACCGCCGCATCCACAACCTCAAAAATCGTGGCGTTCACGGCTCCACTCCCGCGATGATCGGATCCGGCACGCCCAACACATCCATGCGGCCCGCTGAACGAGCACGCTTCCGCAAATTACGATGATTCTTTGTCACGCATGCATTCTTAGGAAACCTCCCGGGTTCCGTCACGCACTTAATAATTCGATCACGACCGCCTTTTTAACGGGGGAATTAAGGTGTGCCACCGCGGCATGCCAAGGCTTGGAAAAACGTGCGTTTCACTTTTCCAAACCTTGGAAAAATCACGGGCGCTTGCGCAGATAGGGCGCGGCGAGAATCGTGTTGGCAGGAACGCCACCGCCGCACCAGCGCACCCGCAAGGCCCCGGATTGGGTATGCGTGAAGTGCTCCACGACCAGCGGATGCAAGCCTTGGCCCAGATGGATTTTCATGGCTTTGCCACTACCCCGAAATTCCTGCTGGCGCCAATTATCCATGACGCATTTGCCATCCAGATAGAAGCGGAGACCGTCGCTACTTTGCGCGTAGAAAATGTAATCATCCTCCCGCGGCGTACTCAGGTAGCCCGTCCAACGCGAGGAAAAACCACCGGGCAGAATCCACGGCACCGGCGGATCATCTTCAAAATCGCGAACGAGGTCACGCTCGACGCCGCGCCAGCTCGGAAGCGTCAGGTTGGTATCTTCGTAATAGGTGACGAAAAGTCCTTCGGGTGAACGCCAACGCTGGACTTCTCCGGCAAAAATGACCGCGAGCATGGTGCCACCGACGGCAAGCGCCCAGTAAACCGTCCGCTGCCGGTCGGCCAAGGTCACCGCGCCGGATACTTCGCGCACAAATTCTGCGGTGGGCGCAACCGCTGACCGCCGTGCACGCCGCCAAAACAGCGCCACCACGAGCGCCAGCAGCACGAACACCGAAAAGGCCAAGGTCACCTGTACCGCGCGTAGATAGCCGGGATCCGACATCTGAACGATGTCAGGCAGGGGCAGATACGCTACGAGGCTGGCATAATTACGCTCGACGGAATTCATCCGCCAGAGCGCCCAATGATAACGCAGTTGAACAAGCATCCCTCCAACGCCCAGCAATAGTCCAAGGCCCAGCCATTTGATCTGCACGAAGCGTTGGTGCAGCCGCTGAAAACGCGCACAGGCGATCACGAGCAGAAAGACCAGCGGCAGAATCATGAAGCGCGAGGGCACACGTTCCGTATTCGGCACGGCACTCGGCAGATAGGTGATGATTTGGTGATAGACATCGCTCAAGGATAAAACGAGCAAAATCACCAGCGGCAGGTTGATCCCGCGGAAGCGCGTGTTAACCAATTCAGGGCGCGAACTGAATGCCAGCCAGATGCCAAAGATGAACAGGAACGCGACACCAATCAGGCCGACATACAAGTCATATTCCCACGGAAACGTGGCGGTCTTGAGCATGGCCAGCGATTCCATGCGATCGAACAGGCTGCGCAGCGTGCCATAGCCCGACTCAAAATCAAGGGCCGTCAATTTACCCAGCGTGAGCGCCGCGGGTGCCAGGCGAAAGACGGCGAGCAGGCCGGTCAGCGTGCCGGCAAGCAACGCCGTCCAACGCGCCCGACCACTGAACACGAACAGCAGGCCGAGAAAAATCATACATAATGCAAAAAGATGCAACGTGCCTTGCAACAAGATCAACAGATTGACGAGCGCGATTTTGGCAGCCGTCTCAAAAACCGGCGCTTTGCGTTCCACGGCATCGAACACAAAGACGGCGAACCACGAAAGATAAAAATAGCCATTCCATTTATGGCCGGCAGCGACATGGGCGATGATGTGACCGTTGAGGTTGAACAGCAGCATCAAAATCAAAAACGCCACCGGTGAGAGGTCGAAGCGACGGCGTAACAGCAAACAGCCCCAGAAACCGATGGCGAAATGCAGCAGCACGTTGACGATCACAAACTGTTTGATGGTCAGAAAAGCCAACAACGGAGCCTGCGGGGCAAGCCAATAGAGCGACTCCGGCACGGCCATAAAGCGCTGTGTCGGGCGCAGTGGCTGGACCGGTTTCGACACGTGATAGGGAATTTGATGGGTCTGATAGGCCTGCTGAATGATGTGGTAGTATTGTTGCTCAACTTTCCAGTCAATCGCGTGGAAAAATGGTTCCGGTTCTTTACATTTGAAGAACGTCAGCCAGAAAGCACCGCCCAAGAGAAAAGCCAGCACGAGAAAAGTCAATTGCGCCCGCCGGTAACGCCCAACCGACGGCGGGCCGAAAGAAAAATCCAGCAACGCGGTCAAACCTGCCTGGAGTTTCACGAACATGGGTTATTTTTTGCCAAGGCGAATCAGTAGAATTTCCGCCTTGGAAACATCCTGCTGCTGGCGACGGTAGCGCATCAACCGATGTAGCTCGCCCAACAACTCACGCTCATAATTTTCCTCCGGCGCGAGTCGCTCCAGCAAGTCGCCCACGGCGACCTCCAACTGCTCAATCGCCGTGCCGGTCGGAATCACCAACAGATGCCGCGCCGGCGCAATTTCCACTAAACGCAGCCATTCGATTTCGAGCAGGCGCTTGCTTGGCCCGACGATGATGAGCGCCTCGCCCGGTCGCACTTCGACCACATCCACGAGTGGATATTCTTCTTGCTCGAACCCAATGGCAAGCGCCGTTGCCTTGACAATGGCGCGCGCACGATCGTCATGCAGTGCAGCTAATTGCTGAAGCGTGCCTTCCGGCAACGTCACTGTGACCGGTCGCCGCGCCTCCTCGAACTTGGGCGGACGGCCACTGGATTTCCGTTTTTCCATAACGGACGAATAATAACGGAATATTGAAACATTACAACCAATTATTACGTTGAAATACTCGGAACCCTTTAAAACCAGCCTAGAGACGCGTCAAACAAGAACACGAAACAACTTCGGCGGGGGAAAGAAAATCATTTTTTACGAATATTGATTAGCAAAATTTCCGCTTTGGAGACTTCCTGCTGCTGCCGGCGGTAACGCAAGAGCCGATGTAGTTCAGTCAACAACTCACGCTCGTATTTCTCTTCCGGCGATAACCGATCCAGCATATCGCCGACCGCGACTTCTAATTGTTCAATCGTTGTACCGGTGGGGATCACGAGCAGATGCCGCGCCGGCGCAATTTCGACCAAACGGAGCCATTCGATTTCAAGCAGGCGCTTGCTCGGTCCGACGATGATCAACGCCTCGCCCGGTCGCACCTCGACCACATCCACTAACGGATGTTCTTCCTTATCGAACCCAATCGCCAACGTCGTCGCTTTGACGATGGCCCGCGCCCGATCAACGTGGAGGGCCGCGAGTTGATGAAGAACACGCTCCGGCAACGTCACAGTGATGGGTCGCCGCGCTTCTTCAAAATTCGGCGGTCGCCCTCTGGATTTGCGTCGTTCCATGCCAACCTTCTACGTCAAAACCCATCACCGCACAATCCCATTTTCCAAGGCTTGGAAAACGCGGATTATTTTTGCGCCGAACCACGCGCGTAATATTCCAACGCGCGTTGGACTCCCGAACGGAAATCAACCGTGTAACTCAAGCCGAGTGTTTTTTGCTTGGCCGTGTCGCCGCCGCGCGCGAAGACGCCTTCCGGCGTGTTCGAGGTGCCGCGGACTTCCGGCTTGAAGCCGCATAACTCGGCGGCGAGCTGTGCGAACTGGATGAAGCTGGTGTAGATGCCGGTGGAGAGGTTCAGCGCACTGGCGTCATCAATTTTGTCCATCGAGCCGATGATTTCCGTGACGCAATCTTCGATGTGGATGAAGTCGCGGAATTGCTGGCCGCTGCCCCAGACGGTGAGCGTGGGCTGGCCGCGGTTGGCGAGGACGCGCTTGCAGATGCTGGGGAAGGGATAGGTGTCGTCCTGGTCTTCGCCGTAGCCGGAGAAGGGGCGGTAGCAGATGGATTTGAGGCCGTGCTTCTGGTAGGCGAGGCGCGCGAGGTATTCGCAGGTGAGCTTGGCCCAGCCGTAGGACATGTCGGGCATGCCGATGTCGAAGTCGAACGTGATCATGTCCTCTTTGAGCAGTTCGTAGTGTTCGCGGCGCTGGAGCTTGATCGGGTAGGCGGCGCTGGAGCTGAAGCAGAGCGATTTGCGCGGCTTGGCGCGGACGGCCCACTGCCAATACTCGGCGTCAATCGAGAGATCATCGGCGACAGCGAGCGGATTGTGCTCGATCATCATGCGGCCGCCGACCATCGCGGCGAGGTGGAATGCGTAGTCGAAGTCGGTGTCGCCCACGCGCTTGAACCACGCGCGGCAATCTTCCTGGTAGAAGTGAAAATTCTTGTAGTCGCGCGGATTGAAGAACGGCCACTTGTCGAGCGGGAGTCCGCCGGTCAGCGGGACGATGGGATCCACGCAATGGACCTCGTCGCCGCGCGCAAGCAAACGACCGACGCAATGCCGACCCACGAAACCTGCGCCACCGGTCACGAGCACCTTAGCCATGGAAGTGTCTCCGATAGAGTTTGAACGCTTCCGCCGACTGCGCCGGAAGATATTTGAGCAGCGCGTCCGGGTTGCCGGGCAACTCGTTCACGATCTGCAGATTGTTTTCGTAACCGCAGTATTCCTTCTTCATGTCCACGACGAGGTCGTGGATGTTGCGCTGCTGGTAGACGGTCGCCTTGTTATAGACGACCTGCGCGCCGAGTGCCTCAATGTAGTAGGCGGCCCAGATGTCGTCCATGCGGCCGACGTGCGGGAAGAGGAAGTAATCCTTGAGCCACTTGCCGCTGATGAAGGTGTTCTGCGAATTGAACGGCGAGAGCTTGTTGCCGGCCATCGGGAAAAACTTGTCGTCGAACTTGCACTCCGGCGCATAGATCATGCGACAGACGGCGTCGATATCGGGATCGCCGTCCCAGAAATCCGCCTGCACGTCGGGCGTGATGGTCTTGCGCGATTTACGGCTGTAGTCGCGCTTGGGCAGGAGTTGCAACGGATAGCCGCGGTGC
The DNA here is from genome assembly GCA_004321905.1 of Verrucomicrobiota bacterium. Lineage (GTDB taxonomy): Bacteria > Verrucomicrobiota > Kiritimatiellia > CAIQIC01 > CAIQIC01 > DP16D-bin41. Next base: position 86,378 of record SCQF01000028.1, read on the forward strand.
CAGATTTCCTTGTGATTGGTCGCGCCAACGGGATCGAACGCGGGCAGGTCGGTCTCGTAATAGTTGACCTCGGTCGGCTGGCCGATCATCAGGTTCTCGCCCCAACCGGGACGCGGAATGTTGTCGTCATCAATCACGGCAACGATGTCCGGCTTCATCTGCGCGGCCCAAAGCAGGCCGAAGTTGCGGCGCTGGATGCAGCGCCAACCGATGGCGTCGGAAAGCGGCTTGTCGAATTTTTCCTGCTCTTCCGGCGAGACGTAGAGGCCACGCTTGAGCTTGTAGTCCTTCGGCGTCTTCAGGTCGCCGATGACGACGAGCTCCCAGTCGGTGCGCGCGTCGAAGCGCTCAATGGCCTCGGTCGGCGGATTGATCGTGGTGGTGACGATGACTTTCTTCATGGTTTTGGCTCCGGTTGCTTGAGGATGCGTTCGCGCGAGTAGAAGCGCGTTTTCAAACCGATACGGAAATATTCAAAGTTGCGCATGAACGGATTGTTGGAGACGCCTTCCTCACGCGCCCGCCACGTGATCGGAAGCTCAATGACCTCGACGCCGAGGCGCAGCGGCTTGACCAGCGTCTCGAACAGGAACGGGTGGCGCGTCTCTTCCCAGCGGATGGCCTTGACCAAGGCGGTAGGGATCAAACGAAACCCATAGGTCATATCCGACAGATGGGTCATATACATGATGGAGAATGATTTTTGGAAAATGAAGTTTAGGAACCATTTCAGCTTGCTATAACCCTCGAAGCCGCCGCCCTTGATCCAGCGCGAGCCGGTGATGATCGCATTCGGGTGCGCACGACCTTGCGCGACGTATTCCTTCACGCGGTCCGGCGGCGTTTCCAGATCGCTAGCCATCATCAGAACGTGGCTGCCCGTTGCAAAGTCAAACGCGTCCTGCGTCGCCCCGCCGAGAAATGGCCGCTGCTGCTCGATGACTTTGACCTTGTCGGGGAAGCGCGCACGCAGCCCGGCGGCGGTCTCGCGCGCGGCCGGCGTGGTCTTCTTGCAAACGACGACGAGAAATTCACGGATGGCGTCGCCGCAATCGGCGAGAATGATCTCGACGGTTTTCACCAGTGATTCCGTCTCGTCCATCACGGGCAAGAAGACGGAAACGCTACTCATTTGGTCAGCGTAGGATTTTATTGCCATGTTTTTTCCACCATCTCGCCGCTTCACTAGCAGAACATTTCCTCCGGCGGAAGAAAAAACCATGGTCAACCTGTTGTCGCGCAGGTTGACCATGGTTTCGCTGACATTTGCCGCTTAATTACCAAGTCGGCGCGGACGGATCATAGGTCAACGTCACGCCCGCCGGATCGTGATGGTCAAAGTCGGGACCGCGCCACGAAATTTCAAAACTACCGACCGACGGCAGGCTGCTACGGAAGACCAGTTTATCCACGGAATTATTCACCAACACAAAATCGCCTTCGCCGGACTCCGTGCCACCATCATCCCACGCCATCGTGTACTTCACATGATAGCCATCAATGGTACCGATGATGTGCCCCATCCCACTAGGCGGCAAGAGCAAGTAGGCGGTAAGGTTTCCACCCTTTTGCTCCATATTACCGGCAGCAGTCCGCCCATTCAGCGGATTTTCCCAGAAACCAGTCGCGTTCAAACCCTTCGCGGGCGAACCCCCGCTATCGCCACCACCACCACAGCCCGTCACGCCCAAACCGATCACTAAAGCCATCGCGCCTGCCAGCATTGCTATCTGTAATTTCTTCATTTTTCTTTCCACCGTTTGCCACGGGCTCATCCCGCAGCGTATCGGGCGCTGGATTATAACGTTGAAATTTAATCAGTCAACATATTTTTACGTTAAATAAGCACGCGCACTTTCACGTTTCCAAGGCGCGGGAAAACAGACCGGTCAGCATTCCAAGCTTGGAAAAAGGTCTTTTTCTATTCATAGCGCAAGGCTTCGATGGGATTAAGCAACGCGGCTTTGCGTGCCGGCCAGAGGCCGAAGACGATGCCGACCAACCCGGAGAAGATCACCGCCAAGGCAACTGACTGCACAGAGACGGATGTCGGCCAGTCGGCAAACCTTTTCATCCCGAAGCTGATCCCCCACCCCAGCAGGATGCCCAGGCAACCGCCGGTTACGCTGATCACCAGCGCCTCGACCAAAAATTGCATCATGATTTCGCCGCGGCGCGCACCGATGGCCTTACGCAAACCAATCTCACGCGTCCGCTCGGTGACGCTGACCAGCATGATGTTCATGATGCCGATGCCGCCCACCAACAGCGAGATCACGGCGATGGAAGACCCCAAGACGGACATGGTGCGCGTCGTGCTCATCAGCGCTTCCTGAATTTCCGCCATGTTGCGGACCTCAAACGGATTTTCTTGCGAGGGCGGAATATGATGCCGCCGTTTCATCACTTCCAAGATCCGATCCTGCGTCAGTGGAATGGCCGCCATGGTGCGCGCTTCCGCGTAAATCCGATCCACATAACGGCGACCCATCAGGCGATACATCGCCGTTGTCACCGGGATCAGGATCACATCGTCTTGATCGCCAAAACTGGAGGCACCCTTACCCGCCAACGACCCGATGACCTGAAAACTGACACGGTTAATGCGGATAAATTCGCCCACGCCGGTGTTGCCTTCGCCGAACAACTCGCGCGCCACCGTCGCACCAATCACAGCCACGCGGTGCCGCTCGTTCATTTCCCCTTCCGTAAAGAAACGGCCCGCGCGTATTTCCCAGTTACGCATTTGCTGGTAGGCAGGCGCCACCCCATCCACTTCGGTATTCCAATTATGGTCCTGAAAAACCGTCTGACCGCGATCCCGCACGAACGCCGAGGCACGCGCAATCAACGGGATGGCCTTCGGCAGTTCTTCCGCATCGTCCAGCGTCAAGCGCGTCGTAGCGCCGACGGCTTGCCGGACACCGGAACTCTGGACCGCGCCGGGATTCAGCGAAAGCAAATTCGAGCCAAGCGACGAAAGCGACCGGCGCATCGCTTCCTTCGCGCCCGTACCCAACGCCAGCACCGCGATGATCGCCCCCACCCCGATCAGAATACCAAGCATGGAGAGCGCCGAACGAACTTTGGCGGCCGCGATGGAACGGAATGCCTGCCGGAGTAGCGGCCCGATGCGTCGCAAACTACTGCGCAAGCGCGCCGCGCGACCCGGCAGGAGCCCTGCACCGTCGAAGGCGGTAGATCTCTCCGAACCTTGGAAACCGGGCAAGCTGTTTTTCCCAAGGCTTGGAAACGTGATCGTATGCGGCGTGGGGCGCGGCGTATTCGGCTCATCCGCAAGAAGATGGCCGTCGCGCAAACGGATGATCCGTTTGGCATATTGCGCCAGATCGGGTTCGTGCGTGACAAGGATGATCGTTTTCCCCTGCCGGTTGAGTTCCGTGAGAATCCCCATGATTTCTTCGGCGCTGGTGGAATCAAGGTTACCGGTGGGTTCATCGGCGAAAAGAATCTGCGGATCGTTGACGAGGCTGCGGGCGATGGCGACGCGCTGCTGCTGGCCGCCGGAGAGTTCGTTGGGATTGTGTTGCAACCGCTCCCCCAAACCGATGCCGCGCAGGAGTTCGGCGGCGCGGCCGTCCGGCACGGGATCGAAGCTATAGAGCGCGGGCAGCGCCGCGTTTTCCGCCGCACTGGTGCGCGCCAGCAGGTGAAATTGCTGAAAAACAAAACCCACGGTGCGACTACGCAAAATCGCCAATTCGTCTTCGCTGAGCCTGGAGACATCGCGTCCGAAAAGACGAAAAGCTCCGGAGGTGGGTTGATCCAGCAGCCCCAACACATGCATCAACGTGGATTTGCCGGAACCGGAGGCCCCCATGATCGCGACAAATTCACCCGCGCGGATTTCCAGCGATACACCATTGAGGGCGCGCACCGTGGTATCGCCCATGCGATACGTCTTATAAACATTTTCGAGTTGGATCATTAGCGGGCGGCACCGCGCGCGCGGCGGCTCGGGAATTTGGGCATGAACGGATTGCTCTCGGTCGTCACGGCGGTGGCGGACACCTGCTTAATCAACACGGTGTCGTTTTCTTCCAAACCGGACAGTACCTCGATGTGTTTGCCATCGCTCAAGCCGGTCTTGATCTCACGCGTGACGGGCGGCTGGTCGGGATCGCCTTCCGCCGGCACCCAGACGAAAGCACGTCCTTTTTCGCGATGCACGGTGTCCGTCGCAACATAGAGCACATTGGTGTGCGACGCGACCAGGAACGTGGACACGGCGGTCATACCGCTACGCACGAACGCGGGGATGGGCGTTGCGCGAATTTCGATGATATAGATGGTCACATTGCTGATGGTTTTGGCCTCGTAGGAAATGCGACTGACATGTCCTTGAATGACCTTTCCCGGATAGGCGTCGAGCACAATCTTCACGGGTTGGTCCAACCGGATTTGCGCGAGATCGGTTTCGTCCACTTGCGCCTCGAGAATGAGATGATCCGAAAGCACCAAAACCGCGTCCTGCGGCGTGATGGTTTGGCCCGGCTCCACGTTGCGTAAAATCACCGTGCCATCCAGCGGCGCAACGAGCGGCGCCGGCCTCATGATTTCCTCCCAACGCGCGACCTCCGCCGGACCACGGGCGCGGGCGGCATCAATCAGGGCGGCACGATCGGTGGAACTCATCCGGGCCAATACCTGCCCTTTTTTCACCACGTCACCCTCTTTCACCAAAACTTCTTCCATCCGGCCACTGACGGGCGGTTTGATCTCCACGCGATTTTCCGGCGTGACCGAGGCCGTCGCTTCGATGTTCACATTGATGTCGCCGCGCTGCACCGGGGACGCGTCATATACCGGCTTTTGCTCCCGCCGCTGCTCGCGTTGCCAATACCAATAGCCTGCGCCGCCCACGGCGACCAGCAACACCAACCAGCCTATAACCTTAATGATTTTCACATCGCACCCATCTTTCGTGATCCTGGTTTGAAAGGCACCGCACCACCTACTTTGCTGGCAGCAGGCTGATGCCGCGCGCCTTTTCCCACGCGGCCTGCGCCAAAGCCGCATCCCGCCGCGCGGTCAACTCGGCCTTCTGCTGCGTGATCAGATCATTTTCGATGATATCCCAATTATCAAAGGAAAGCAGGCCGGTTGTGTATTGGTTGCGGGCAATTTCAGCGCGGATCGTCGCCGCCTGCAAAAATTCCTTCTGCACACTCAACCGCTGATAGGCATCCAACCAATCGCTATACGCTTGCCGCAAATCCGTCAGGGTTTGCTGCCATTGGCTGCGCAACAACCAGGCAAAACGCCGCTCATCCGACTGCGCCGTGCGCACGTCCATGATATTGCGACCACCGGAGAAAAACGGATAGTTGAGCTGCACGCCCACCGACCAGCCGTCGTTCTGCGGAAAAAAAACGTCGTCGCTGCGGCTGACACTGCCGGCCGCCGTAATCGTGGGGAAATACTCGCTTTTGGCGACACGGACACCTGCCTTCGCCGCTTTCGCCTGGGCCGCAGCAATGCGCACATCGGGCACCGCTTCGGCGAGTTTGTCACAGTCCGCCATGGTTTCGGGCGGTTCACAGACGAGCGACCCATTTATCACCGCCACCGGCATCTCGCGCCCCAACGCACGCGCCAATCGCTGACGCGCCACATCCAACGCACGCTGTGCACTTTCTTGGTCGAGTCTGGCCTGACTCAGAATGGCCTGCATGCGCAGGAGCGATCCTTTGTGCTCGCGGCCACCTTCATAGCGCAACGCCACAAGATCCGCGTTACCCGCGCGCCGTTTGACGATGACAGAAGTTTGCTCGATCAAATCCACGGCATAGAGTTGCCGCGCAAAGGCCACCCGAACATCAAAACTTAATTGGGCCAAGGCCAGGCGATACTGCTCGCAGGCCACCTCGCGCTCGGCGGTGCGCTGGGCGAGTAAAGCCGTGTCGTGTCCGCCACTATACAGCGACTCTTGCGCTTGCAGATTGGCGGTGTAACTGTTGTTCACCAATACATTGCTGCCCGATGCGACACTCGAACGGTCGGCCGAGGCGTTGGCGGAGAGTTGCGGCAGGAAAGCGCTCATCGCCGCACGATATTGAAATTCGGCGCGCTGCAGCGCCTCTTTGGCGGCAGCCACATCGGGTTGGTGACGCACGGCTTCGTCCAAACAGTCGTCCAAGGTTAACGTGGTGGGCTGATTCGTCTCGGTCGCCCATACAACCGCGGTCGGCATAGCCGCCAGCATGATGAGCAGATAGACGTGATAGCGCATAATGTTTTGCCGTTAACTCGTGGCGCGGGAGATTGACCTCCCGCCAAATTTGAGTCAATAACGGATTGCTACGACAGAAATTGTAGCCGTAGAACTTTTTTGTTAGAGTTTGCCAAATATGAAAGCGTATGCGAACACGTGGCGGCGCGGCGGCGCGCTTGCCGTCATTGTCTTGGGTGGATGGACGGGTCTTGGCCACGATCTTTATGCCGCCACCAACGGCATGGATTTCGAGCAGGTCAAGGCCAAGGCCCGCGAGTTGGCCAGCCGACCGATACGCGAGGACCGGCTCGATCTGGCCCAAAAGTTACGTGAGATCACCTACGACCAAATGCGCGAGATCCGCTTTGACCCGCGCGAAGCCGTCTGGCGCCGCGAGCGCTTGCCGTTCCAACTCCAGTTTTTCCATCCCGGCGGCCCGCAGCAGACCCAGATTGACGTGTTTCTGGTGGATGGCGACGCGGTCAGTGAGCTGCCCTTCAGCCGCGATTTTTTCAGTTACGGTACGAACAAGTTCAACTGGTTTGACATGCGCGGCCTGAAATTTTCCGGCTTCCGCGTCCACTATCCACTCAACCGTCCGGATGTTCTCGATGAACTGATCGTCTTCCAAGGCGCGACCTACTTCCGCGCGTTGGCGCAAAATCTGATTTACGGCCTTTCAGCGCGCGCGCTCGCCGTCAACTGCGGCGGCCCCGGCATGGAGGAATTCCCGCGCTTCCGCACGTTCTGGATTCATCGCCCCGACAAGGAAGGCGCGAAGATGCTGGTGCTGGGCTTGTTCGAAGGCCCCAGCCTGACCGGCGCGGCGGCGTTCCTCGTCAAACCGGGCGCGCAAACCGTTGTGGAGGCCCGCGTCGCTGTTTTCGCGCGCACCGACCTCCCGCGCTACGGCATCGCGCCGCTGACCAGCATGTTCTGGTACGGGAAAAACACCGCGCGCAAATTCGCCGACTTCCGGCCCGAAGTCCACGACTCCGACGGCCTGCTCATGCAAACCAGCGCCGGCGAGTGGCTCTGGCGTCCGCTCGAAAACGACGGACGTTTACGCATGAGCTTGTTCCGTGACAAACAGCCCAAAGGCTTCGGCCTGTTCCAGCGCGAACGCAATTTCGCCGCCTACGAAGACCTCGAAGCGCTCTATCAGCGCCGCCCTTCCGCGTGGGTGCGGCCCACTGGTGACTGGGGCGAAGGCGCCATCAAACTCGTCGAGATCGAAACCGAAAACGAATTCATGGATAACATTGTCGCGTTTTGGGAGCCGGCCAACGGCCTCAAAGCCGGCGGCACGGCCGAGTTCGCCTATCAACTCGTCTGGCTCGGCGATGATCCCGCGCTGCCGCCACTCGGCCGTTGTCTGGCCACGCGTACCGGCTGGGCCGGCCCACGCACGAAAAAATTCGTGCTCGATTTGGTCTGGCCGACCCTCGCGCGCGAGGCCGAAGGCGGCAAGGTCGAGCCGGTCGTCCACGCCGACCACGGCAAGGTCAACGGCCTTTCGTCGGAATTCAACCCCTATGACAAAACGTGGCGCCTGGCGTTCAACGTGACGGCCGACGACAAAGCGGACGCCGTGGGAGTACGCGCCACCCTCAAAGCCGCGGGACAACCGCAAACGGAAACATGGACCTATCTCTGGAGGCCATAAAGCTGCCCGCGTGGGACCCGGCGTCGGCGTCCGAGTGGGACGAGGCGTTCGAGAAAGTGGAAAACTACCTGCGCGCCTGTCGTGTGGCCAGCCGGCTGCACCGCGCGCGGCTGACGGCGCTGATTTTGCAGCGCGCGATCGAGCGGCGCGCCGCCACTTTCCAAGCCTTGGAAAAACCCGCGCTCGCGACGCTGGCGATCGAAGAAGCGCGCGAATTGATCGCGCTCTGGCTGGCCAATCTCCTGCCCGGACAGGCCACCGAACAGCCCTTCACACTGGCGGAAGGATTCTTGGCGCTGTATTTGTGTGACGCGCCGATGCGCTGGCCCGGCGCGTTCCTCAATCCGCAGCAGGCGCCGCCGGATTTAGCCGATACGCTGCGTTCGCGACTGGTCAAGACCGGCCCGGAACTGGAAGTCAGCAGCATGGTGCCGCGGCCGATGGATTTCGGACTGCTGCCCGACCTCGCCGGCTCCGCGATGGACACGTTTGAACGCTTACCGATTCTACGCACGCTGCTGGCTTGGCTGCTCTATGCCGCGGTGTTGATTGGATTATTCTGGTACACACGTCACCACTGAAATCATGAGCAATCTACACATCATTGCGCGTTCGCCCTTGCGCCGCTCATCCCGGCGGCAGGTGCTTTTTTTCTCGACCGTGGTCGTGTTGACCGGTTTTGCAACCTGGGTCATGGCCGACATTCTCTGGCGCGGCGGACTGACCCAGATCGAAGCGGTGCTGTTGACTTTATTTGTGCCGATGTTCGGCATGGTGGCGTTGGGCTTCACGCAAGCGGTGTTCGGCTTCCTTACGCTGCTGCGCCAGCAGGATCCGTTCAGCATCGCGCGGACGCTGCCGGAACAACCGCCGAAGCCGGACGAGTTGCCCGCCACGGCCATCGCGTTGCCGATCTATAACGAGGATGTGGGCCGCGTCTATGAAGGACTGCGCACGATTTACCTCGATCTCGCCCGTTCCGGCTGCCTGGGCCGGTTCGACTTTTTCATCCTCAGCGATTCCACCGATCCGAACAAATGGATCGAAGAAGAAGTCGCGTGGCTCGATCTCTGCAAACAACTCAAGGGTTTCGGCCGGATTTTTTACCGCAAACGTAGTGCGCCGCTGAACCGCAAGAGCGGCAATATCAGCGATTTTCTGCGCCGCTGGGGCCGGAAATATCGTTACATGGTCGTGCTCGACGCCGATAGCCTGATGGAGGCCACGACGCTCACGCGGCTGGTGCAGATGATGGAAGTCAACCCGCAGGCGGGCATCATCCAGACTGTGCCGGCGCCGATTCAAAGCCGCACCTTCTTTGCGCGGTTGATGCAATTTGCCGGCACGCTCTACGGCCCGGTGTTCCAAGCCGGCCTGAATTACTGGCAGGCCGGCAGCGGGAATTTCTGGGGTCACAACGCCATCATCCGCGTCGCACCGTTCATGGACCACTGCGCGTTACCGCCGTTGCACTCCGAACGCGTCCGCTTCATGAGCCACGACTATGTCGAGGCGGCGCTCATGCGGCGGGCCAATTTCGAGGTTTGGCTGGCCTACGAACTGGGCGGCAGTTACGAGAATCTGCCGCCCACGCTCGTGGATCACACGCGCCGCGACCGCCGCTGGTGTCGTGGCAATCTGCAACATAGCTGGCTGCTCACCGCCCAAGGATTGCATCCGATCAACCGCCTCCACCTGCTGCTCGGCATTTTGTCCTATCTCGCCTCGCCGCTCTGGCTCATTTTCCTTTTGCTCGGCACGGTGCAATGCCGGCTCTATTGGGCCGCCAGTGCACCACCGCGCTTCGATGCCGATGTCGGCATATCGTCGTTCCTCGACATTGGCGGCGGCAAATTGGCGCTCCTGCTCTTTCTCGTCACCATCGGTTTGCTGACCCTGCCGAAAATGCTGGCCGTAGGTTGGACGCTCCTGCGTCGCGAGCGCCGGCGTTCCTTTGGCGGCACCCTCCCCATCATCGCCAGCTTCGCCATCGAACATCTGCTATCCGCCATCGTCGCGCCGATCCTGATGTTGTTCAATACGCGTTGGGTGATCGAAATTTTGTTGGGCCGTGACGTGGCCTGGAACCCGCAACGCCGCGACGCCAGCGGCGGCGCGGACTGGGGCGGCATCATCATCGCGCACGCCGCGCAGACCATCATCGGCGTCGTCTGGGCGCTGGTCGCGTGGCACATCAACCCCGCCTTTTTCTGGTGGATCAGTCCAATCACCTTCGGCCTCATCGGCTCGATCCCGCTCTCCGCGCTGCTGAGCTACACCGGCGTGGGCGACACGCTCAAGCGCCTCGGCCTGTTCCGTACGCCGATGGAAATCGCGCCCAACGCCGTCATCGCGCATCTGGAAAAAAATCTCGAAGCCGCCGAGCGCCGCCACCTCGCGCCGCCCGACTGGCTCGCGCCGCATAATGGCGTGATGCAGGCCGTGCTCGACCCCTACATCAACGCCGCGCACGTCTCGCTACTACGCCAGAAACGCCACCAGCCGCACGCCGTCACCGATTATCTCCACCAACTGCAAGATCGTCTGGTGCAAAAAGGCCCGGCCGATCTCAAACGCCGCGAGCAGATGGCGCTGTTGATGAATTCCGATGCGATCACCAGCCTGCATCACCGGATTTGGCACGATCCCGAAGCGCATCTCGCGCCGTGGTGGAAACTCGCCATGCGCCACTACAACACGCTCACCGATCGCCCGCAAACCGCGCTCTACCGCTGACCGTTTTCCAAACCTTGGAAAACCGCCTTGCAATCCGCCACCGGCAGCGGATATTGCGCACATGAAACAATGTTTTGCAGTACTCGCGGCGGTTTTCGTCAGCTGCGCGGCGCGGGGCGCGACCGCAACCAATGCGCCGACCCAAGGAGAAACCCACATGGAACACGCGACGTTCGCGGCGGGTTGTTTTTGGGGGGTCGAAGAAACCTTCCGGCAGATCAAGGGCGTCGCCAGTACGGCGGTCGGCTATACCGGCGGCACCATGCCCAACCCCACCTATGCAATGGTCTGTTCGCACACCACCGGTCACGCCGAAGCAGTGGACATGGTGTTCGATCCCAAGGTGGTCAGCTATGCCGAGTTGCTGGACGTATTTTGGCACAACCACGATCCGACGCAACTCAATCGGCAAGGCCCGGACGTCGGAACGAATTATCGTTCGGCGATTTTTTATCACTCACCGGAACAGCAGCAAGCGGCGCGGGCTTCGCTGGAAAAACTGCAGAAATCCGGGAAATTCGGCGCGCGGAACATTGTGACGCAAATCGTGCCAGCCAGCACCTTCTACCGCGCCGAGGAATATCACCAGCAATATCTAAAGAAACGCGGGCTCTCCAACTGTCATCTGTAGGAAGTTAAAAGCACAAAGTCGAAAGTGAAAAGAGAGAGCACTTTCCACTTTCTACTTTTCACTTCGCTTTGGCGGGAATGAATTTCAGCGCGACTTCGTTGATGCAGTAGCGCTTGCCGGTCGGCGGCGGCCCATCGTCAAAAACATGTCCAAGGTGCGCATCGCAACGCGCGCATTGTACTTCCACCCGCGTCATCCCGTGACTTTTGTCGGTGATGTATTGCAGGCGGTCGGGCGCGACCGGCTCGAAGAAGCTTGGCCAGCCGGTGCCGGACTGGAATTTTTTACCGGAGTTGAAGAGTTCCAGCCCGCAACATACACACTGGAACGCACCGGTCTTTTTGCTTAGATGCAAGGTTCCGCAGAAGGCCGGCTCGGTGCCCTTCTGCCGCGTCACCTCGTACTGCTCTGGCGTCAGCAGTTTCCGCCATTCGGCGTCCGTCTTGATAACCTTTTGCATGGTGTTGGTTCCTTTCACGGGCGCAGGCACCGATTGCTTTGCAGGCGGTTGGGCTGTGCAACCGGCGAACAGGAAGGCGCACAGCAGTGCTGGAAAAACCGGTAGGGACGGCGCGCCGCGCCGTCCGTTGTTTGCGGGCGGGCGGACGGCGCGGCGCGCCGTCCCTACCAACACAGAATGGTCAAACATTTTCATCGTGTGCGAACCCTACTTGGTCAGGTTGGATTTTCAAGTCCCAGCAGTTCACGGATCGGGCGGAAGCTGCGGCGGTGGTGCGGCGTGACGCCCAATGTACGCAGGGCGCGCTGATGAACTTCGGTCCCATAACCTTTGTGGGCGGCAAAACCGTAGGCGGGAAATTCGCGATCCAATTCCAGCATCTGCCGGTCACGCGTGACCTTGGCGATGATGCTGGCGGCAGCGATGGAAAGGCTCAAGGAATCACCACGGACGATAGCGCGGTGCGGGCAAGGTAGGCCCTTCACCGGCAAGCCATCCACCAGCGCAAAGTCTGCCGGTGGCTGGAGCGCCGCGAGCGCGCGGGCCATCGCCAGATGCGTCGCGCGTAGAATGTTCAGCTCGTCAATTTCCGCCACGCTGGCCTGCCCCACTCCAATGGCGACTTCCGTGCGCTGTTGGAGCAACTCAAAAAAAAACTCACGCCGCTGGGGCGTGAGTTTTTTGGAATCGTTGAGACCGCGCAACAATCCGTTCAATTCAGTTTGGGCAAAAGCCGGTTCGATGACCACGGCGGCAGCCACCACCGGGCCGGCCCACGGGCCGCGCCCGGCTTCGTCCACGCCAGCGAGGCGCTGAACACCTTCGGCCCAGCAGACGCGCTCATGATCGAGCACGGCATCCTCCGGCGTCAGGCCTTGGCGGCAGCGGCGACGGGCTTGGCGTCCGGCTCGACTTCGTCATCAAGCTTGGTGGCCTTGCCGGTGCGGCTGCGCAGATAGTAGAGCTTGGCACGGCGGACGCGGCTGGATTTCTCCACCTCGACCTTGGTCACGCTCGGCGAGCAAATCGGGAAAATACGCTCAACGCCTTCGCCGTAGCTGATGCGACGCACGGTGAACGTTTCTGTGGCGCCACGCCCATCGCGAGCGATGACCGTGCCGGCGAAAACCTGAACGCGTTCTTTGTCGCCTTCCTTGATTTTCACGTGAACGCGTACGGAGTCGCCGACGGAAAATTCCGGGGCAGCATCCTTCTTCAATTGTTCCTGACGAATCGCTTCAAGTATCTTGCTCATGCTTATCCTGTCCTTCCTCTTTCAACAAATCCGGCCGTCGCTCACGCGTACGCCGGTGCGCGGCCTCCGCCCGCCAGCGGTCAATCGCCGCATGGTTGCCGGACATCAGCACCTCCGGCACCTTCAGCCCGCGGAACTCCGCCGGACGCGTATACTGCGGATACTCCAACTGCCCCGCCGCAAACGATTCTTCCTCGGTGGCGCCCTCGCCGCCCAACACATTCGGCAGCAACCGCACCACCGCATCAATCACCACCGCCGCCGGCAACACCCCGTTGGTCAGCACATAGTCGCCGATGGAGATTTCTTCATCCACCACCGCCTGCCGGATGCGTTCATCCACGCCCTCATAGTGGCCGCAGACGAAGATCAGGTGCTGCTCGTCGGCCAACCGCCGCGCCGTCGCCTGATCGAACCGCCGCCCTTGCGGCGTCATCAAAATCACCCGCGAACCTGCCGTCCGCGCGGCTTCCACCGCCGCGAACACCGGCTCGCATTTCATCACCATCCCCGGCCCGCCGCCGAACGGCCGATCATCGGTCGTCCGGTGCACGTCGGTGGTGAAGGTCCGCAGATTCACCGCGCGAAAAATCACCGCGCCCATCTGCGCCGCACGCTTCATCATGCTCACGCCCAGAAAGCCGTCCAGCATCTCCGGGAAGATGGTGATGACGTCAATCTGCAGCGGCGTGCGCATACAGCGCCCAGCCTCACTCGACAATTTCGAGCATGGCGCGCCGGCCATTCTTGGCCGCCAAGGCGCCGAGCAGCGTGCGTACCGCGCTGACCGTACGGCCGCTCTTGCCGATCAACTTGCCGATATCCTCGGCATGGCAGCGCAGCTCGAACACGGTCAAATGCTCACCCGCCAACTCCGCCACGCGAATATCCTCGGGGTGGTCGGCGAGCGCGCGCAAAATCTGTTCTACAAACTCTCTCATGGACCGCGTTTCCCGTTACGCCTGCGCGGCCGGCGTGGCCGCCTTGCGCAACTTCCGCATCAGACTGCGCACGGTATCGGAAAGCCGCGCGCCCTTGCTGACCCAGTACTCCACGCGGTCGGCCTTCAGCTCGAAGTTGGTGCCCTTTTTCTTCGGGTCATACCAGCCCAAGGCTTCCAGGAAGCGCCCCTCGTTGGGACGCCGCGAATCGGTCGCCACGACACGGAAGAACGGCTTTTTGTTTCCGCCCATCCGCCGCAACCTGACGATGACTGCCATAACATTCCTCCAGACTCACAACCGGCCGGCCCGCCGCACACGCAGACGCCGCCGCCGGACAAACGAGCGCGGTTCTATAGCCTATTCCCCCACCGGCGGCAACCTTTTTTCCGGGAAAAATCGGATTATTTCACCACCGAGGACACAGAGATCACCGAGAAATTCCGCCGAAAACAGCCCCTTTCCAAACCTTGGAAGTCGAAATCATCACTTTTTCCAAACCTTGGAAACGGCTAGAATTTCTTCATCCGCAGCATCTTCTTCTGCAGCTTGCCCATCTTCTGCATCATCTGCTGCGCCCGCCGGAAATTGTTCAATACTTCGTTGACGGCGGTAACGTCGGTGCCGCTGCCACGGGCAATGCGCCGTTTGCGGCTGGCGTCGAGGACTTCGGGTCGTCGCCGCTCCTGTTTCGTCATCGAACGGATGATCGCCTCGGCGCGCTTCAGCTCCTGCTCGGAGTTGGCCATCGCCTGCTCGCGCACATCCGCCGGTATCTGCCCCGCCCCCGGCAGCATTTCCAGCAAGCTGCCCATTGAACCGAGTTTTTTCATCTGCTGCATCTGCGCGAGAAAGTCTTCCAGCGTCAGCGTTTTCTTGCGGAGCGTTTCTTCGGCCTGCGCCAGCATTTCCACATCCACCGCCGCCTGCGCCTTCTCGACCAAGCTGACGATATCGCCCATGCCGAGGATCCGCGACGCCATCCGGTCGGGATGAAACATTTCCAAATCGTCGGGCCGCTCGCCGACGCCCACCATTAAAATCGGGCACTTCGCCACATGCTGCACGCTCAAGGCCGCGCCGCCGCGCGCGTCACCATCGAGTTTCGTCAGGAGCAAACCGGTCAGCCCGATCTCGCGGTGGAACGTCTCGGCGACGTTGACCGCCTCCTGACCAATCGCCGCATCGAGCACGAGCACGGCGTTACGCGGTGCCAGAATTTCTTTCAGCTCTTTGAGTTCCTGCACCAACTCGGCGTCCACTTGCAACCGGCCCGCGGAGTCGAAGAGGGCAATATCCCAGCCGCCCTGCTCCACCTCGCGTAGCGCGCGCCGTCCAAAATCATGAATTCCTTCGTCTGTCTGCGGCCCGACGAAGTCCACACCGACCTGTCCCGCCAAAATCTTGAGTTGTTCGACCGCCGCCGGACGTTTCAAATCGCACGCGACGAGCACCACGCGGCGGCCCTGCTTTTTCCAGAAGCGTGCCAGCTTGCCCGCCGTCGTCGTCTTGCCGGCGCCGTTGAGCCCGAGCAGCAGCACCTTCGCCGGCTGGCCGCCGCCGAGATCGAACTCGCGTGTACCACCGCCCAGCAACGCCACCAATTCATCGTGAACATGTTTGATGACCTGCTGACCGGGTGTGACGCTATCGAGCACTTCTGCGCCGAGGCACTTGGCTTGGACGCGGGCGATGAATTCGCGCGCCACCTGAAAATTGACGTCGGCCTCCAACAGCGCCATGCGTACTTCGCGCAACGCATCTTGGACATTGCGCTCCGTCAATTTTCCGTAGCCGCGCAGGTTTTTGAACACCTTTTGCAGCGAAGCTGAAAGTTTATCGAACACGTGCTGTTCTCCGTTCGGCGGCGGCGACCTTGGCAAATCCGCACGCGTTCAGCAAGCCCGCGCGAAATTTTCCAAGGCCTGGAAAAACGAACCGTGTGGTTTTCCAAACCTTGGCAAGGCAACGGTTCAGCCCCCGCCTTTTTGTAAGATTTGTGTTAGCTTGAAATTGCCTTATGGCTATTTTGATGAATATGAAGCATATTGCGCATGTGAACCATAAACTGCCCATCATCATTCAAGGCGGCATGGGCGCAGGTGTGTCCAACTGGCGCTTGGCGCAAGCGGTGTCGCGACTGGGGCAACTCGGCGTCGTCTCCGGGACTGCGTTGGGTCAGATTCTTTCCCGGCGGTTGCAGGATGGTGACGTCGAAGGGCATATCCGGCGCGCATTGGAACATTTTCCTTTCCCGCGCATCGCGCAGCGAATTTTAGACGCGCATTTCATCCCCGAAGGGCGGAAAGATAAGGCCCGCTACCGTCCGACCCAAATGCACTCGGTCAAGAATGACCCGTTGATTCAGGAACTTTGCATCGTCGGCAATTTCGTGGAAGTGTTTCTGGCGCGGGAAGGCCACGACAATCCCGTGGGCATCAACTATCTCGAAAAAATCCAGTTGCCGCACCTGCCTTCGCTCTATGGTGCCATGCTGGCGGGCGTCGCCGTCGTGATTGTCGGGGCCGGCATTCCGCTGGAATTTCCCGCAGCGCTGACGGCGCTGGCCATGCATCAGCCGGCCACCTATACCGTACACGTTTCCGGCCTGCCGGCTGGCGAGACCTGCCGCTTGACCTTTGATCCCGCCCTTTTTCACGAACCCGGCGAAATACCGCCGGCGCTGGCGCGACCGAAATTCCTGCCGATTGTTTCCTCCGACGCGTTGGCCGCAATTCTGCACAAGCGCGCCAAAGGCTTCGTGGATGGGTTCATCATCGAAGGGCCGCTGGCCGGCGGTCACAATGCGCCACCGCGCGGACGGCTGACACTGACCGCAGACGGTCAACCGGTTTATGGGCCGCGCGACGAAGTGTCGCTGGAGAGCATCCGCCAACTGGGCCTGCCGTTCTGGCTGGCCGGTTCCTATGGCTCGCCCGAACGTGTGCGCGAGGCGCTGGCCGCCGGTGCCGCCGGAGTGCAGGTGGGTACACCTTTTGCTTTGTGCACAGAATCGGGCCTCACCCCGGAATTCCGGCGGGAACTCATTCAAAAAGCACTGGCAGGCGACGCCAAAGTCTTCACCGATCCCCTCGCCTCACCTACGGGATTTCCGTTCAAGGTCGCCGAACTGACCGGCACGCTTTCCGATCGCGACATCTATAGCGACCGGCGGCGGGTCTGTGACCTTGGCCTTTTACGTGAACCCTATCAACGTGACGATGGCACCATGGGTTACCGCTGTCCCGCAGAGCCGACCGCTGCCTTTGTCGCCAAGGGCGGCAAGGCGGAAGACGCCGTCGGGCGCAAGTGTCTGTGCAATGCCCTGATCGCCAACGTCGGCATGCCGCAACAACTAGCGGATGGTAACACCGAACTCCCGCTCATCACGCTGGGCGACGACTTCACCGGCATCGGTCGCTTTTGTACGTCGGAACATCCGGACTTCACCGCCGCCGATGTCATCCGCACGTTGCTGGGTACGTAAACCTGATTTTTCACCGCCGCTGTCGCACACCGGGCAGAACATTGCTTTTGTCGGAAGCACTGAATAGAATTTCCACAAAAGGACTTCGCATGAAAACATCCGGATGGTTTGTAGTGCTGACAAGTCTGCCCTTGCTGTTTTTGAGCGCGTGCGAATGGTCGCACAGCGCCGACCACCCGACCGTCATCCTGACGGTGGAAGACAATGGCCGCACCGTCGGCTTGCCGCTCCATGCGAACTTGGAAGTGGTGCTCAAAGGCAATCCCTCCACCGGCTACCGCTGGCAGACCATCGCCATCAATCCAGCCATCCTGCAATATCAGAGCACGGAGTATAATCCGGACAGCACCGATATCGGCGCCAGCGGCACCTATCTTTTCCACTACCAAGCCACCGCCCTCGGCTCCTCGCCCCTGCAACTTCATTACAGCGATACCAACGGTCTGAACACCACGCTCTCCTTCACCGTGACGGTGAACGTCACCGCACAATAAACCCGTGCGCCTCTGGACCATCCATCCACGACACTTGGACCGGCAGGGTTTGCTGGCGCTGTGGCGCGCAGGCCTGCTGGTACAAAAGTTTTGCACGGCAAAACACGTGGTTATCAAAATCATTCGCAACTGACCCGCTTCAAAAATCATCCGAATCCCGGCCCTTGCGGGGGTTGTTAACGCCAACAACCGTTAGGTGCACCCGTCCGCTTAGGGTGGTGCACGTAGTCTGTGCATGTGCCGGCTTGGAAAACACACCGTGGCCCGTTAAGATTACGTCATGCGTAAGTTTCTGGCGAGTCTACTGGCAATCTTAATTTCCGCAGAGACGGCTTCGGCAGCCAACAGCACCAACGCGCCCGCCACTCCGGTCTTTTCGCGCCACTGCCGCGTCAGCGGTCCTGATTCGGCCAACAACGCGGTTGTCGCGGCCTATGCCGAGGCTGCGTTGACGAAAAGCGTGCACTTGACCGGATTGATGATCCGCCAAGAACTTTTTCCTCCGATCAAGATCGAAATCGCAGTAGACAATGACCAGCCGGAACAGCGCGTGACCAAGTTGCAAAACATGGCCGACGGGTTGCTTGATCAGCGCATCCGCATGCTCAACCCCGCCCATGCCGACATCGAAGATTTTCTGGAGGCACTGAGCTGGCTGCTATTGAATCGGCTGGCGGTCCAAGCGCAGACGCGGATGACGATGCCCGCGCCACCCCGGATGCCGGAATGGCTGTCGGTGGGCTTGGCCCAGAATCTATTTTCGCAATATCCTTTGCGCAATCGTCAGGTAACCCTGCGCCGTTGGCAACAGGGTCGCACCACACGATTGGCTGAAGTGCTCACGTGGCGCTTACTACCGGAGGGACGCTGGACCGGGAAGGCCGTCTGCGGCACGGCCGTCGAGTGGCTCTTGAGCCAGCCCAACCGCACCACGCTGCTCGCGGCATTATTGGCGCGAACGATGGCGCAACAACCGATCACCGTAGAATGGCTGGCCCAACGGCTGCCGAATACGCCCACCGCACGCGACTTGGAAAAACAATGGGATTTGTGGGTGCTGCACTGGGCGGACGCCGTGCCCAACTTGGGGACGTTGACCCGACAACAAACCGATGCCCTACGCGACGTACTCCAGATTGATCCCAGCGCCTATAGCGGCGGCCCATCGAGCAACGTGCGGCTGACGGCGGACTATCTCATTGAGCACCGCCAAGAAGAGTGGATTCGCCGGCTGGCGGAACAAGTAGGCGCCGCGTTGCCATCATTGGGCCTGGGGCGTCCACTGGAATTTCAGCAAGTTTTGGCCTCCTTTGAGCAGTTTTTCGATTCCATCGCCGATGCGTCGTCGCATAACCGGCTGGCGCGCTTTTTTCATCGCCCACCCAGCGAGAAAAAATTACGCAGCCAACTAGCGGCGGCCCAGCAACAGCTTATCGCCCTTGAAAAAACACTGGATGAACGACAGCGTTACCTGGAGCGGGTGGCTGAAAAAATCCAGCAGGCGTCCGCCACCAACGCGCCGCCGCCATGACGCGAAGCTTGACAGCACGTGCCGTTCCCCTACCCTCATGGCAACCGCGAAAAGTGAAGAGGCGCCGATGAAAACTGCAAAACATAAAACCACGGTAGGCGTGATTGACACCGATGTGCTGGCCTATACCGCCGGTCGCGATGTCGAGTTGGATCGTAACCTGATCACGGCTGATTGCGTGGGCACGGCCGCGCACGTCACCATGCTCGCGCGTATGCCAGAAAAGTGCCGCGTGCTTTCCACCGCCGACGCAAAAAAGGTCATCACCACGTTGGTCACCATTCTCAAACAGGCGCGCGCCGGAAAATTCAAAATCACCTTGGACGACCAGGATGTCCACCTTGCCGTTGAGCGCCACCTGACCGCGCAACTCGGCGACCTCGGCAAAAAAGTGCATACTTGCCGCAGCCGCAACGACCAAGTGGCCGTTGATTTGCGGCTCTTCGCCAAGGAAGAATTGCTCAGCGTACTCGCGGAAATCGCCTCGCTTTCCGGCGTGCTCAGCGACTTTGCCCGCCGCCACGCCACGATCCCGATGGTGGGCCGCACGCATATGCAACCGGCGATGCCCAGCAGCGTTGGTCTCTGGGCTGACGCGCATGCCGCAGCGCTACTCGACGATGCCGCACTCGTGCTCGCCGCCTATCAGCTTAACGACCAATGCCCGCTCGGCGCCGCCGCCAGCTACGGCGTACCGCTCCCGATTGACCGCCAACTCGTCTCCGATCTACTCGGCTTCAGCCACCCGGTCGGCAACGTCCTGCACGCCATCAACAGCCGCGGCAAGCTGGAAAGCGTCATCCTCGGCGCACTGACGCACGTGATGCTCTCGCTTTCACGACTCGCCCAGGATTTGATGCTGTTCACGATGCCGGAGTTCGGCTACTTCGAACTGCCCGCCGCGTTCTGCACCGGCAGCAGCATCATGCCGCAAAAGAAGAATCCCGACGTGCTCGAACTCGTCCGCTCGCGCGCTGCGCGCGTCACCGCTTGCCAGACGGCTGTGCTCGACATCGTCCGTTCCGCACCCTCCGGCTACAACCGCGACCTGCAGGATGCCAAGGAGCCGTTCATGGAAGGCTTGGCCATGACGCGCGCCACATTGCGCATTCTCACGCCACTGATCGCCGATATGGAAATCAACGCCGATGCGTTAGTTACCGCTTTCTCAGCCGACGTGTTCGCCACCGACCACGCGCTCGAACTCGTCGCCGGCGGCATGCCGTTCCGCGATGCCTACCACCACGTCAAGGCCCACCTCGACGAATTGGAAAACATGGATCCGTTCACGGCGGTCACCAAGAAGACGCATCTCGGCGCACCCGCTGGACTGGATTTTGACGCGACCACCGCCCGCATCGTCGCCATCGCCGAACTCGTCAGCGCCGAACGCGCCGAATTCCACGCGGCACTATCCAAGCTGCTGGGCATTGCCTGGCCGCTGAACCGATAGTTTTCCAAGGGTTGGAAAACGAAGCGACCTGATTTTCCAAGCCTGGGAAAAGTCTGCCGATGATTTCTATTGCGGACGCAGGATGACGTAGGTTGGCAGACCCACCGCACCATAGTGATCGAGAATGGCCTTGGCGGGCGCATCGTTGGGTTGGTCGGCCTGATATTTGATGACCGCGAAGCCGGCGAGGCGCTTTTGCACTTCGGGATCTTTGAAGGTGGTCGCTTCCATCGCATGGCAGTTTTTGCACCACGTGGCCCAAAAATCAATGAAGACCGCTTTGCCGTCCGTGCGCGCAGCGGCGAGTTGTTGCGCGAATTCCCTGGCGGGTGTATTCCCACCGCCGGCCAGCGGACGAAACAAACGATAGGCTTCCAAGCCGTAGTAGCCGGCGAGCACGAGGATCAGAAGGCCAAACGTATACTTCACCTTGGTCATCCAGGCGCCCGGCTTGGGCAGGAAGGAAAGGCCGGCACCCGCGAGGGGCCACGGCAAGGCCATGCCGAGGCCCAACACAAACGGCAGCAAAAGGCCGAGCGGCTGGCCCTGGCTATAGAGTTTACCGGCGAGCAGGAGCACCGTCAGCACCACCGGCGCGACGCAGGCACCCGCCAGCAGCGCCGCCACGAGGCCCATCGTGAACGCGATGCCCAGCGAGCCACGCCGCTGTTGCGCAGGCACACCGATGTTGCTCTGGAAGCGCGAGAAATCAACTTGGATGAGATCGAACATCGCCAGGGCCAAGACCACGAAGATCACCGCGATCCCGGCATTGAACCACGGCGAAGCATTGAGCGCGCCGAACTTCGCACCGGTCAGCACGACGATCAGACCGAGTACGCCATAGGTCAACGCCATACCCAGTCCATAGATGCCGCCGAGCAAAAAACCGCGGCGCGGCGAGCCAGCACGCGCGCCGGCGCCGATGATGGCCAGGTTCACCGGAATCATCGGCAACACACACGGCGTCAGGTTCAATAGCAATCCGCCCACTAAAAGAATCAACACCGTCGCCCATGAAAAGGCTTCGCCCACCGCCGTCACCTTGGCCGCCGAGGGCCCTGCGGCTGAGTCCAGAAACGCGAGAAATTTTGTTTTATCGAGATAGCCGGCGGTACTTGCGGCAACAACAAAATGACTCGCTTCGCCCACCCATGCCTCAGTTGCCGTTGCGGACGAAGCCGTATTGTGGGACGGTTGCGGCTGGGCTTCTTGTCGCGGTGCAGAAAGGCCCGTCCAGACGAGGTGGAAAATTTTCTTTTCCGGGAAAAAACACATCGTGTCGTTACAGCCTTGAAACTCCACCGCGCAGTCCAGTTTGACGGGCGGCGGTTCAGCGCGATAGCGTAGCGTCACGTCGCGATCGAAAACGGCTTTCTCTGCCCCACTAAACTTGTCATGGATTTTTACCGGGCGCGGGGGATCAAGCGGTGCCAACTGCGCGCCTGTTGTGGACACCTTCAGGTGCTCGGCATAGAGGAAATGGCCGGCAGGAATCTTGAGCGCCACTTCTACCAGGGTTTGGCCATCCGACCGCTGCGCCGTCGCTTCGACGCCAAACGGACTGGCAGCTTCCACCGTCGCAAGACCGATCACCATCGCAAAGAAAAACAGCCATTGTTTCATGCGCGCCTCCGATGCGATTGAATGTAACCGGAATGCGCCGGGTTGCAAGCGGGTCCCGCATTTTTCCAAGCCTTGGAAATTGCACGATTGCCACGATGCCGCCCGGACAAACGCGAACACAGCGCACGCCACGGGGAGGCTCACGGTAATATTTTTTTGATTTCGCCTTCCGGCAAGGACATGGGATGCCCTTCCCAGACAATCACATTATCTTTGTTGACCACGATGGCGTGAGGAATGCCCGTGACACCAAATTTTCCAGCAAGCTTACCGCCACTATCGTGCGCCACGAGATAGTCCATCGGCACCTTTTTTATAAAGGCACGCACTTCGGAAGGGTTTTCGCCGGTGATGCCGACAATTTCGAGGCCCTGATCTTTGTATTTTTTATAGATTTCGTTCAGATGCGGGATGCTCTGCCGGCAAGGCGGACACCACGTGGCCCAGAATTCGACGATCCGCGGCTTGCCGCTCAGGTCAGCCTGCCCCTTAATAAAGGCCAGTTTCCCCGCCGGAAATTTCTGTCCCACATTGGAGTTGTCGGAACGCGCCCCCACGACCGGCACCAACACGGCGACGGCTAAAAACCCAATAATCCATGACTTCATGTTGTCTCTCCTCTTGTGACGATGTCCATTAATCCAGCATTCGCCAAACACGGTCAATGATGGACTTTTCTGGAGCCGTAAAACGCGAACCCAGTTCCTTGGCGATCAACAGCGTAGACCAAACGAGCGCCGTGACCACAATCATCATTAAAAACCAAAACAAGATTTCACGCCGGCGAAGCACTCCCTGCCGGCGCCGCGAACGGTGGAACACCGCACCCGCCGAGATCGGCGCGGCTGCAAGGCCCTGACCCGCCGGCGGCTTGACGCCAAGGGCTTCCTGCGGACGAAACTCCCGCGTCACGGGATCGTACACCATGGACATATTCTTTTTCTCACACCGTGGATGGATTGTTAAATCATCGCCGCCGGCAAATCAAAGCAATTCGCGCTTCGTATTCGCGCTTGCATTATAGCGTGGTTTTCGGAGAAACAAAGCGCACACATGAAGCGCCGCATCCAATTCCACATTCCGCAAGCCTATGCCGGCTTATCCCTGTTGGAGTTTCTTGCCCAACGCTTTCCCTATCACGACCAAACGGGGTGGGCGGAACGCATCGCACAGCATCGCCTCCAAGTCAATCACCGCCCCGTGGAGGCTGCCTGCGCGCTGGCGCGGGGCGATCTCGTCGAATATATCGCCAGCGATATTCCCGAACCACGTGTCAATCTTGATGTGACGGTGATTTTTGAGGACGCGGACCTGTTCGCCATCAACAAGCCGCCGAATTTGCCGAGTCATCCGGGTGGGCGCTACTTCCAGCACACACTCTGGGCCAGGCTCAAGACGCACTTCGGTTTGGCGCAGCCCATGCTCATCAATCGCCTTGATCGCGAGACCTCCGGTTTGACCCTCGTCGCAAAAAATGAGCAAGCGGCCAAAGAGCTTCGCACCGAGTTCAGTTCGCGACGTGTCGAAAAGAAATATCTCGCACTGGTCGAGGGTGTGTTTCCGCCGCGGCTCGCCGCGCGCGGCCTGCTCCTGCCGGACCCGGACTCGCCGGTGAAGAAAAAAGTGAAATTTGTCAGTGCCGAAGTCGCGCCGCCGGAGCACGCCAGCCGGTGGGCCGAAACCGTTTTCCAAGGTTTGGAAACCGTGAGCGGTGATGTTTCCAAGGCTTGGAAATCCGGCCCGGTCAGTTTGATTGAGGCCCTGCCGACCACCGGCCGCCTGCATCAAATCCGCGCAACGCTGCAAACCCTCGGCTTCCCCGTTGTCGGCGATAAACTCTATGGACACGACCCTGCGATTTTTGTCCGGTTTTGCAAGGATGAACTGACCGACGAGGACCGCGCGCGCTTACGAATGGATCGGCAGGCATTACATGCCGCGAGCCTACGAATTCAACATCCCCGGACCCGCCGTATGCTGGAATTGGAAGCGCCGCTACCCGCCGACATGGCCGCACTGCTGGCCGCCATGCGCGCCGCCAGGCTTAATCCATGAAAAAACGCAGTCGCTCCGGCGTCATACCCGCGAGCGAAGGCGTGGTGAAATCGGCCTTGTGCAAGCGCGGTGCACCATAACTGGTCTGCACGGCAAGCACACGCAAGCCCGCGCCCTTCGCGGCCTCGATCCCCCAAGGAGAATCTTCAATAGCCAACACCTGCGACGGCTCAATCGTATGCGCGGGCTGTGCCCGCCACAGTTTTTCCAGCGCAAGGCGATAACACGTTGGATCAGGTTTGCTGGCGGCAACCTCGTCGGCGGTGACGATGGTGTCGAACACGTCCAACCCTTTAACTTGGTGGAGTATCGCGCTCACGTCACGGTGTGTTGCGCCCGTACAGAGCGCGAGTGGAATTTTTGCCACCTTCAGTGCCGCGAGCAATTCCACCGCGCCGGGAAAGGGTTGAATACCCCGGCGCTCAATCACATTCGCAAAGGCGTCGGCTTTGCTGGCCACTAATTGGCGCAACCGGTCTTGCGCCAGCGGCTGATGCGCCTGTTGAAAACGATGCAGGAACACACCCCGATCATCGAAACCGAGATAATGTTCCTCGTATTCCTCTGGCGAAAGCGCCAACCCGAGGGGCTCAAGCACCACGTTGATCGCCGCCTGATGAAACGGCTCGGAGTCCACCAGCACGCCATCAAAATCAAAAATTACCGCGGCTAAGTTGCTCATAAGTTGGAACCCATCATCAAACGCACCGCGCGGCGAGTCAAGCCTTGCCGCTGAGCAAGCGCACGACTTCATCGTCTTCAATCTGGCCGAAGTCCTGATAGAACTGGCCCACGGCCATGAACCATTCCGGCGCGTGCAAACAGATGGTTTCATCCGCCAACGCGGCTACTTTCGCCAAGGTATCCGGCGGCGCAACCGGCACGGCGACGATCAGCCGCGCCGGTTTGCGCGGACGCAGCCCTTGCAAGGCGGCAAGCATTGTTGCGCCGGTGGCAAGGCCGTCGTCGGTGATGATGACGTTGCGTCCAGCGGGATCACGTGGCGCGCGATCGGCGGAAAAAAGCTGACGGCGGCGACGCAAC
Source organism: Verrucomicrobiota bacterium (assembly GCA_004321905.1). GTDB lineage: Bacteria > Verrucomicrobiota > Kiritimatiellia > CAIQIC01 > CAIQIC01 > DP16D-bin41. Next base: position 111,992 of record SCQF01000028.1, read on the forward strand.
TCCTGAAGCTGCTCCGTGGCTTCGCGATCAAGATAGGTGGAAACTTCGCGACGCCAACGCGGATCGTTGAGAAAAATTTGACCGCTTTCATCAATCGCGCCGATCGCCACCTCCGGATTGCCGGGTGCACCGAGTTTGTGGGTCAACACCACATCCACTTCGCCTTCCAGCTGCTCCGCGAGGCGCGCCGCGAGCACCACCCCACCCCGTGGAATTCCCAGCACCAATGGATTTCTTCCACGGTACAGCGCAAGCTTCTCCACCAGCTTGTCTGCCGCTTCCTTTCGATTTTGAAAAATCATAAAAATTGGGAACCGTAGATAAACGCGGATGCACACAGATTTTTCCGTGTGGTTCCGTGTATTCCGTGGTTACTCCTTGCATCCTTTGACGCACACCAACGGTACGAGTTTGGCGACCTTGCGCGCGAGACCCGCGGCGTACGCGGTACGATGGTTTTGAGATCGGTGATGACGGCGGTCAGCGCGAGCGCGCACGGCGCGAAAGCGGCTGCGGGCGTAATACCCCAGCCACGAATGTCGATATCGGCTTTGTGCTCAAAATGTTCCCAGTGACCGCGCATGCGCCCATGATGCGCGTGAGACGCGGTAGAAGGCCAGTATTAAAAACACGACGGCTTCGCGCAGGACAAAGCTACACCGCCACGACGCACCGCGCGCCTTGATTATAGATCGGGATTTTTTCGCCCTGAAAATAACGGTAACATTGCAGTTTGTCGGGCAGCATAGCAGGTTTGAAGACCGCCTTGCCCATCAGCAGTCGCGTACAGGTCTGGATGCCTTCGACAATCGACGGGTAAGGAAAAATCATGTCGGCCAGCTCGGTGATGCCCTTGCCGAGGTAGATCACCAGCGCGACGACTTGAATGGCATCGGAGGCGTGTTCGCCGACCGCACGCATGCCGAGTACCTTCATTTTGTCATCGTCGGAAACCAGCAGCTTGAAGAAGCCGCGCGTCTTACGCATCGCAATGGCGCGCGAGAGCACTGAGTAAGCTACCTTCGCCACGCGATAGGGGATGCCTTGCTGTCGTAACGTCTGCTCGTTCGCGCCGACCAGTGCGACTTCCGGGCTGAGGAACATGATCGAAGACATGATTTTGTAGCGGATCGGCGCCGCTTTGAAATCGGCGAACATACTGACCACCGCGTGGCGCGCTTCGCGTTCGCCCACGCTGACCAGCGCGATGTGCCCGGAAATATCGCCCACCGCGTGGATATTCGGCACGTTGGTCTGCGTATCGTTGTCGGGAATTTCGATGCCGCGTTCGTTCGTCCGCACCTTGGCCTGCTGTAACTGCAACGCCTCGCTGTTCGGCACGCGACCCACGGAAACCAGCGCCCGCTCGACACGCAACACCTGCCGCTGTTCATCCGGACAGGCGATTTCATACTCCACCTCGCCACCCTTTTGCTCCAGCCGGACGAGCCGCGCTTGCTCGTGTACCGTCACGCCGCTACGCACGAGGTTCTGCGTGACGATTTGCGAAATGTCTTCATCTTCAAATGGCAGGAGCCGGTTCTCCCGCTCAATCATGAACACCTTGGTCTGGCCAAAATTGGCGAACATACTGGCAAATTCGCAGCCGATGATGCCGCCGCCGACGATCACCAGGCTCTTGGGAAAGCGGTCGAAGTGCAGGATGCCGTTGCTGGTGACGATCACTTTTTCGTCCACGGGAATTTCCGGCAACAGACGGGGCCGACTGCCGGCCGCGATGATGGTTTTTTCCGCCGTAATCATTTGCGCGGAACCATCGGGCAAGGTGATCTTGAGTTGCGTGGGCGCGACAAAACTCGCCATACCTTGGACAAAGTTAATACTGCTGGTGCGCTCCTGAATCAGGCTCAGTTGGCGCTGAAGTAACGCCTGATTTTCTTCGATCGCATCCTGAATGACCGCCTTGACTTGCGCGAACGGCAGCTCGCTGGCCGCGCTAACGCCCAACTCATCGCGAATGGTTTTGGCTTTGTTGGAAAGCTCCCACATCGTCTTCGAGGCCAACGCGCCATCGAAAATACCGGTGCCGCCGAGCCGGTTCTTTTCGACCAACAACACCGATTTCCCGAAATCCACCGCGCGCATCGCCGCCGCGTAGCCCGACGGCCCGCCGCCGATGACGCATAAATCATAGCTATCCCTCATGATCGAACTCCTATCCAACCTCCATTGCTGTTGGAATATATGGAATAATCACAAATCCGCAACTTTTTCCAAGCTTGGGAACCCGCGCGCAATAATTCGGTTGTCCAAACGGAAAATTTTGCTATCGTTTGCGCCGCTTTGCACGACCCCATCGTCTAGAGGCCTAGGACATCAGGTTTTCATCCTGATAACACGGGTTCGAATCCCGTTGGGGTCGCCAATAAATCAAGAGTTTTTTAGTGTTATCACTCCTTCTTACCTCCTTGTGTTGCAGGTCGCGGTCCGGTTCGTATTCGCGCGTAACCTCCAATCCCGCAGAGTTCTTCCAACCCGTCAGCAAGTCGGAGTCCGGCAAATAGGAATAGTTAACCACGGATGACACGGCTTGCACGGAGGAAGACACGGCGGAGAAGTGACCCACGGCGTCATACCCGTAACCGATGGTATACGCGGGGTTGGAAACCCGCCCACAAGAGCAAGCTCGGCGGGACGACCAAAGCCATCGTAT
>SCQF01000006.1 GCA_004321905.1 Verrucomicrobiota bacterium
AGCTGCTGCGAACCAAACGTGATGTTGGCCACGCGCCACGTAGAAGCGACCTCCGGTCGCTTTTCCTGATGCGGACGGAGTCCGCATCTACGCCGGGGCTTCAGCCGGCCACATCATTTATGGAAACGCTCTAATTTACCAGAAGATAATGTTGAGGATGACGCAACCGATCAACAGAATCGTGCCGAAGACCGCCGGACGTGTGATCCATAGTTGCTCGCCATCCACCACGCGCGGCGTCAGCGCATAAACGAGGCCCTTGAGGTCTTCGTTGGTCTTTGTTTGCTTGGTGAGCAGCGAGAGGATGATCGTCAGCAGGAAGCAGGCGCCAAACGCGAAGATAGCCAGCCAGAAGTTTTGGGCCATGTCGCTGGGAAATCCTTTGAGCACGGCCAGATAGCCGCCCTTGATGCCGGGGACGTTCCCAACGGCGAGCGTCAGGGCGTGGAAAAACGCGCTGGTGGCAATGCCGCCGAACAGACCAAGGAAGGCGCCAGTGCCGGTACAACGCACCCAGAACATACCCAAGAGGAAGGTGGCAAACAGCGGCGCATTCACGAAACTGAAGACGAGTTGGATGATGTCCATCGCGTTGGAATAGTTGCTCGCAAAGTAGGCGCACGCGATGCTCAAGAGGCTGCCCACCACCGTGATGAAACGGCCCATCCACATGTAATGCGCGTCGCTCCGGTTCTTGACCAGATAGGCCTGATAGATGTCGTAGGTCCAAATCGTGTTGAGCGCCGTGACGTTGCCGGCCATACCGGACATGAACGAAGCCAGCAGCGCGGTCAACGCCAAACCGAGCAGGCCCATCGGGCAGTATTTTTTCACCAGCGAGAGGATTACGCCGTCGTAATCGTTCTCCGTCACCGCATCCTGCAGCCGCGCGGCGATTTGGACGTCGGATAGTTTCTGGGCGGAGTTCTCGGTGACCAACGCGGTGACTTTCGCTTGATTCAGTTGCATGCCGACGGCCTTGGCGACCACCGTCACGTCCACCGGCGTGGCGGCCTTGACGGCAGCGACGGCTTCGGTCTGGTTGATGATCGGACGCGGCGGGAGCCGGTAGTTTTTGCCCGGCAGTGTGGCGAGCGCAATCGCCAGCATACCGGGGAGGATCACCAACGCCGGCATGATCATCTTCGGAATCGCGGCAATCAGCGGCGTACGCCGGGCCGCCGTCATGTCCTTGGCCGCCATCGCGCGCTGGATGACGAGGAAGTTGGTGCACCAGTAGCCAAAGCTCATGACGAAGCCAAGCCCGAAGACCATCGCAAACGCATCCACACCCATCGGATTGCTTGACGGCCCGCCGAGCAGCGGCTGCCACGCGCTCGACCACGCGTCGGCTTGGAAGGTCTTCTCGCTCAAGGACAACGCCGCCGGGTTTTGAGCCACGTTGCCGAGCGCGTGCGTCAGCTTGTCCCAGCCGCCCACGTCTTTCAGGCCCAGCCAAACCACCGGCGCGAAGCCCAGCACGATCATGAAAAATTGGAGTACTTCCGTGTAGATCGCCGAGGTCAGCCCGCCCTTGAGCACATAGAGCAGCACCACGCCGGAGCAAATCCAGAGACTGATGTGATAGTTCCAGCCGAGTAATTGATTGAGCAACTTCGCCAACGCATTCATCGAAATGCCGGAGGCAAACAGCGTCATCACCGCAAAGGAAATGGAGTTGAGGCAGCGCACGCGTTCATCGAAGCGCATCTTCAGGTATTCCGGCACCGAGCGCGCCTTGCTGCCGTAATAGAACGGCATCATGAAGACCGCGAGGAAGACCATCGCCGGGATCGCGCCCACCCAATAGAAGTGCGCTGTGGCAATACCATACTTCGCGCCACTCGCGGCCATGCCGACCAGCTCCAGCGCACCGAGGTTCGCCGACATGAACGCCAGCCCCGTGACCCACGCCGGGATGCTGCGCCCGGAGAGGAAGAAGTCCGAGGCCGTTTTCATGTAGCGCTTCAGCGCGAAGCCGATGCCCAACACGAAGATCACATAGATTGCCAGAATCAGATAATCCAACCAGCCGAGCGCAATGGACTGCATATGTTTTCCTCTCGTCCTACGTCAAATTTCCAAGACTTGGAAAGCGGACCGGTCACTTTTTCCAAGCCTTGGAAAAACAAAATTTACTTCGTGATTTCCAGAATCGCCGCCATGTAGGGGCGCGGGAACTTAACTACCACAGATTGGTTGGAAGATTCCAGCTTGATCCCCAAGTCCGTGGGATAGAGCAATGACACGCGACCGTCCAGCGTATTGGGCAACGCCACGCTTTCTGCGCCCGCCAAGCGCCAGACCGCCACCAAGGCGCGCTCCGCATTGCGCAAGCCGACGGCGACGGGCGCGGTCGTGTCGGCCATCGAGGGCGGCTGGCCCAGCGGATAGAACGGCGTCAGCTGTGGGATATACGGGCGAATGTGCTCTTTATAGATGCGGATGCCCGTGTGAACCTGCTGGCGGCTTTCGTCTTTCAGATTGGCGATGCCGCCGCTCTGATGAATGCGCGCGAGCATGGCGTTGACCATGTTGAAACTCGCGGCGTCGGCGTCGTCCTCGGCCTTGGGATAGGACCACACCGCAAATTGCTCCGGCAGCACCGCCGCCAGGCCGCCGGCGACAATGGTGGGATATTTCCGGTAATCATCCTGATCGCTGGAGGATTGGAGTTGATGGCGGGAGAGCATGCCGTAGTCCATCCGGCCGCCGCCGCTACTGCAATTTTCGATCACGAGGTTCGGGAAGCGCTGATGTACCGCGTCCGTCCAAGCAAGATAGGCGCGCTGATGTTCGAGCAATCCCTGGCCAAAACTATCGGCCTGAGTTTCGGTGCCGAGCAGGGCATCCACGTTGTAATCCATCTTGATATAACCCACGCGATAGTCCCGCACCAACCGATTGATCACCTCGTCGGCATGGGCGCGCACTTCGGGATTGCGATAGTCCAGCAGATAGCGACCACTGGCAATCACCCGTTTACCGTGCCGCATGAAAAACCAACTATCAGGTTTGTCTTTCAGCGGCGAGTTGATACCCGCGACCTCGATCTCCAACCACAAGCCCGGCACCATGCCCTTGGCGCGAATTTGATCCAGCACCCCCATCAAGCCGTTGGGGCCAAAGCGTGTTTTGGAAGGCTGCCACAGGCCCACCGATTCCCACCACTTCTCGGACCGTTCAGCATACCAACCGGCGTCAATCACGAAGTATTCGCAACCCGCGGCGGCGGCGGCCGCGATGACCGGCGTCTCTTTTTCGGCGGTCGGATCGGCGTTCAGACAGTTCATATAATCGTTGAAGATCACCGGACATTTCACGTTATCCTCATGCGGCATCAGGCAGGCCTTGCGCCGATAGGCCGTCATCGCCGCCACGGCTTCATCGAAACCGCCTTTGACGCAGCCCACGGCCACCGGGACGGAAACGTAGCTCTGGCCGGGTTGCAGTTGTTTCCAAGCTTGGCTGAAAAGCTCGTCGGGACCGCCCAGGTACAGATAGCTCGTCCGGCTGGTGGTTTCGGAAATTTCCCAGTGCCAGGAACCGTTGTGCTCAATCTGCCAGCACCACATGACGCCCAGATCGCGGTTCTCGGCCATGCCGATGGGCAACTGCGACATCGTGGACCAACTGCCGATGTTGTTGAAGGCGATCGCGGTGAGACTAAAAAGTCCGTTCTCCAGAAAACCCCAACGGGACGGCGCCGCGGTTTGCCACTGCGCCTCGGATTTCCAGCTATTATTCGCGTAATGAATCCGTAACTTTTGTTCGAGCGGACTCGCGCCGAAGTTCGCGAAATTATAAACCATCGCGGAACTGACGTGCTCAAGGCCCACCGGTGTCTGGCTCTCGTTCACGACCCGCGTCCAGCGGCGCATGACCGGGATATCCTGAAAGAATTCGTAGTGCGATTCGACGCGTAATCCGAGGTCCGGCGCGCGCTGCAACAGCATTTCATGCCGGCCCAGTTTCGATTCCAGCGTGTGCTGTCCCAAATAAATCAATTGTGTACCGGGATTGCCGGCGATGAGTTTTTTGGCATGGTGTCCGGCCCAATTCAAGCCGGTGACCTGCAATTCCACCTCCACATCGCCCACGGCTTTGACCGGCTTGTTCGTCATCCCCGCCGGCAGCACGGACAGTTCCCGCAATTTCCGGCCTTCGAGTTTGTAGCGGACTTCCAACCCGCCGCCGCTCAACTGCGGCGCGATCAGCGGCGCTTTCTTTTCCGCCGCCGGCTCATCGGCCGGCAACAGCGGGCAGAGCAACCCGATGGCTAGGACAACGCAACTCGTCGTGCGGAGCCGGGTGGCTGAGCGCCGTTCAGTTTGGGGTGTGGTTGGATTCATGCTGGTTCCTTTTGGTGAGGCGTGATGCTTTTCTTTTATCTCAAAGTTATCAATATGCCGACGGAACTGATCCTGTCATTTGTCACTTTTGATGGGCACTACCGGATTGGCCACGTCCAGAGCCAGCACGGTGGCCAGCGGGTCGGGCGTTTCCGGCAAGGTTACTTCCCAGCCCGCTTCAGTCTGCTGGAGATTCAGGGGTTTGGCCATCGGATCCCCCAACATCACGGCCTTTGTAATCGTGGTGGACATTGGCACAAGCTGCCTGCCATTGGCCGGACGCTTGAAGATGTGGATGTAGAGCTTGCCCGGCTTCGTCGTGCAGCGCCAATCAGTGCCGCTGGAAATCTGCACCTTACGACCGGCTTCAACGTAAGTGTCCATAGGCTTGCCAAACTCGGCTCCAAACGGGGTTCGCCCGGCGCCGTAAATGGCTTCGCCGTTGACCTTCAACCACGCCCCCACTTTGCGCAATATGTCCTGCGCTTCCTGCGGAAATTCACCCTTGTCCGTCGGGCCGACATCCAAAAGATAGTTGCCGCCTTTGCTGACGATGTCCACCAACGTCAGGCAGACCGTCTTGGGCGTCTTCCATTCGGTGTCCGAGTATTGATAGCCAGACCAAGCACCACGGCTCAACGGCCCGCCATCGGCTGTTTTTGCCCACGGCCAAGCGGTGGGTTTGGCACGGTAAGCCCAGCACCAATTCAGCGTCGCGCAGGTCTCCCATGCGCCGGGATGAATGCTCACGGGACCCGCGTTGTCGCCCAAGGATTGGACATCGCAGAGATAGGTGGCACTCCCCACGATGGTGAGCCGCGTGTTGAGGAGCGTGTCGGGCTGAAGCTGCCGAACCACTTCGGCCAGCCGGATGGAGCGTTCTTTGGTCATGCCAAAGGGATTGTCGAACCAAAGCATGCCAATCGGCCCATAGTTGGTCAGCAGTTCTTTGAGCTGGGGAATCGCCTTTCGTTCCAGATACTTGTCCAAATCTTTTTTGAAGATGTGTTGTCGTGGCACGATTTCGTCGTCGGAACCGCCGGACACCCAGGGATTCTCCAGCGCGTCGGGATCTTCCCAGTCTATCGTCTGCGAGTAATACACACACAATATCAGCCCGCGCTTCTGACAGGCGATCTGCAGCTCCTTCAAGGGGTCACGCTTCCACGGCGTGGCGTCATAGACGTTGTAAGGACTCACCTGCGAACGGAACATGGCAAAGCCATCCATGTGTTTGGCGATATATACCACATATTTCATCCCCGCATCCTCGGCGCATTGGGCCCAGGCGTCGGCGTCGAACTTGGTTGGATTGAACTTTTCCGCCAGCTTCCGGTATTCCGCCCCGGGAATATGCCCGTCCTTCTGAATCGAAATCGGGTCGCCCTCAACGGGCTTCCCGTTCCATTCGCCGGCCGGAATGCTGCAGATGCCCCAGTGAATGAACAGCCCATACTTGGCCTGATTAAACCACTCCAGCCGCTTGGCCCGCAATTGGGCGAACTCCGGCGTGCCCAGCTTGACCTCCAACGTTTCCGTCATGATTGGGAGTGCTGCATTCGCCACCCCGGTCTTTTTTTGATTCGGCTGCACCGCGGCATTTTCCCCAGCCTGCGCGACAGTGGCCAGCAGCACTGCGCCGGTGGCAAGTCCGATCATAAGTGATTTATTTTTCATAGGCCGGTTGGGCAGGATTGCTTATTCGATGGTGATCAGTCGCCGATACATGGCGGACTTGTTCTGGTCGTTAATTTTCATCCGGGGGTAATAAATGTAGAACTGACCGCCCACCACCAGACCATCGTCCGTAGGGCTGTTGTAATCAACAAACGCGGCGTAGGGCTGCATCACCTTTTCAGCCGTCTCGTCCACAATGGCCGCCTGCTTCCAGTCCAGCCCGTCGGTTGAGGCGAAGAGCAGCAACTTGTGGGCGCTGTGGGTTTGCACCGTCATCAGGTAGCGGTCAAGCGCCGTGCAATAGGCCGCATCGGAATGCAAATCCTCGCCCCCATAAACTCGCGGCAAGATGTTGCTACCCGGAGTGTCGGACAACGCGGGCGTCGCCCATCGGCCGTCGCGGTAGCGGTTCCACGTGGTCACCTGATGCCTGGCTGCGGCCTGCACGACGTCATCCAGTTTTGCCCGCGCCACACATTCCCGCCGCTCCTTGGTGACCGGATCGCCGTCGTTGTAGTAGGCGTAAATATAACCGTCGCGCAGGATATAGGCGCCGCCGCCCACATTCGTGATGTCGTCGGCGGCTTTGATGATCTCGCCGCAATAAGTGAAATGCGCTCCCTTGTCGGTCGAATATCCCAGCCCCAGCCGGAAGCGGTAAATTTTGTTGGTTGGATATTGCAGTTCCGCGTGGGTGATGGCCAGCAGGTCACCGTTTTCGAGCTGGTGCAGGGCCAGAATCCAGAGGCCGGCCTCCTGCATATTCTGATAGTAGCCGTTGTAGTCCCAAAATTCCTCTTCCGTCTTGCTCGAAAGATGAACCTTCAGCGGGTCTTCCGGCGGGCCGGAAAACCAACTGTGCCGGCTCCGATGATTCCCGCCGGGTTTGATCCGGCAGCCGTAGGAACTGAAAAAGCACATGTCTTTGCCGTCTTTCCGCAACGTGGAGACCGTCCCGTCATAGCGGATGGGAATCTCCTCCTGCGTGTAGATCAGCTCCGGTTTGCCGACCTTAATCGCTTTCCCGACCGATGTTGCTTTTTGCTCCGCGGCGACCGGTGAACTGGCCCATAACGGCAGACCGATCGAGTTGACGGCTATGATGCTGAAAAAGCCCCAAAGCCATTGCTTGTGCATTTTGTTTCCCATTACGCGTCGCTTGTGTGCACAAGGATGCGCGATAAGCTGACCAGCAGAGAATGGATGCAAAATTTTTATCATGTAAAATTTGGCATTATCTGTTGTGATAATGCGATTCAAAGGAGCTCACGTCAAGCGTCCACGGGCGCTCGCTGACGCAACACTTCGAGCGCAATAGCGCGGCTGTGTAGCTGCAAATCCAGATGTGCCTGTAAAAAACGGCCCAGCAGGGTCTCCATCGCCCCGAGCTGCCGCACGGTGCACTGCGTCAGCCGCGCCGCGCGCAAACTGCCGGACGTCTGCCAACCCGCGAGCATCGCGAGCGCATCGGACGCCACCGGCTCGCCGCCGCCGCCCTGCGCCGCGCACTTCGCGCAGACCAAACCGCCGCGCGCCATAACAAAGCTCGGCTGACGCGTCGCCGGCAACAGCGCTGCGCCGCAATCAAGGCAAACCATCAAACGCGGCTGCACACCGAGCGCTTCCAATAATTTCAACTCAAACCAGTACACACAAGATTCGGTTGCGCCGCCCGCCGCCAATTCGTCGAACACGGTTTCCAAGAGCTGGAACAGCGCCGGTTGCGGCGTATCGGGCATCGTCAGGCGCGCCGCGGCATCGGCAAAATAGGAGGCCGCTGCCGCCGCGTTCCAATCCACGCGAAATCGCTCACGGCGTGTCAGCGGCGCGCACTCACGGGCGATGTGAATGTGGTTACGCTCACGCGCATAAAACAGCAGTTCGCAGGTATAGAACAAATCGAACTGTCCGAGAAATGCGCTCTTGGGTCGCTGTGCGCCTTTGATCAGCGTGGCAAGCTTGCCGTGCTCCAGCGTCAGCCACTGCACCATACGCGACGTGTTCGAGACCGGCGCCACCCGCAACACGATGGCGTTGTCTTTGAGAATGACACCCTGACCCATCACGTTCATATCTGGCGCGCAACCCAATCCTCAGCCTTTTCCAGCAACGACGCCCCCTCCTCCGCTCCAACCGTACCGGGGAACACCGTCCCTCCGGAAATCAGGAGTTTCATCGCGTCAGCTACGGAGATTTTCAATATGCGTAACTCCGCGCGACGGGCCAGTACGAAGAAGCCGGAGGTCGGCGGCGAACCCGGCAGGAAAACGCCCACCCACGCTTCTTTCAACTCCTGCCCAGCCAGCCGCAACGCGAGCGCCGGCGGCACATCCGCCGTAATGAAGCCTACCGCAAAAACGCCCTGCCGCGGATACTCCAGCAGCACGACCTCCTTGAACATCCCGCCGCTTTGATCGAGTAGCGTTTCGCTGATCTGCCGAATCGAGACGTAGAGCTTGTTGACCACCGGCACACGCGCCAGCAGCTTATCGCCGAGATCATAGAGCCGCTTCCCGGCCACATTGCGCGCCAGCAGTCCCGCGACAAACAGCAGCGCCACCAAGGCCACCAGCGCCACCAGTCGCAGCAAGAACAGCTCGCCCGGTGCACGCCGTACTTCTTCTGGTAACCACGACACCAAAAAATCGGTCGCCGACGTGAACAGCCAGTTGACGATCATCACCGTCACCGCCACCGGCAAAAACAGCATCAAGCCGATCAAAATATTATTCCGTACGTTTCGCCAGATCGTCGTTGTCATCGTCGTCCTCGTTTATCGTTTTCCAAGGGTTGGAAAAATCATCGCTTCCTTTTTCCAACCCTTGGAAAAAGTCCTTTCAGTAAACCTTCACGCGCCGCTAGTCGCAGCCAGCGCAACTCGCGCCGCCGCATCGCGGCGCGCTGCCGCGGCGTCGCGTCGTCGGCCCCGGCCAGATGATCGCAGCCATGTGCCAGATAGAGCGCCAATTCGCGATCCGGCCCGCCGGCGCGCCGCGCACCTTCGCGCACAGCCAGTTCGACATTGATAATGAGTTCGCCGCTCAAGCCAACCTCGCCCGGCTGTGGCAGATAAGTCAGGCTAATCACGTCGGTGACGTAATCCCGTCCGAACACCGCCTCGTTCGCCATCACGATACCAGCATCGTCGGTCAGCAGAATACCTACTTCCTGCCAGCGCATATTCGATAGCTGTTTTGTGGGCGGGGTCTCCAGACCCCGCGCGCGGGAGCCGGAGCTCCCGCCCACAGAGCGCTGAAGCAGCCACGCCACTAACCACCGCAGACGCAGCGTACTGATGCAAAAAACTTTTTGCTGGTTGTTGATGACGATTTTCATCGAGCGTTCTTTTTCTGCCGCTCTTCCGTCCGACCCTCGCGGTAGGCTTGGATGACGCGCTGGACGAGTTCGTGGCGGACGACGTCGGCGTCTTTGAGTTCAGCAAAGGCGATGCCTTCGATGCCGTTCAAAATACGCCGCGCTTCGAGCAGGCCGGAAATCTTGTGCGGCGGCAGATCAAGCTGCGTCAGGTCGCCGGTGATGACGCATTTGGAGTCGAATCCAAGCCGCGTCAGAAACATCAGCATCTGCTCCGGCGTCGTGTTCTGCGCTTCGTCGAGGATCACGAACGCGTGGTTGAGCGTGCGCCCACGCATATAGGCGAGCGGCGCAACCTCGAGCACACCGCGCTCCATCTGCCGCTCGATATCCTCCGGCCCCATCATGTCATAGAGTGCGTCGTAGAGCGGACGCAGATAGGGCAACACTTTCTGGTGCAGATCGCCGGGCAAAAAGCCGAGCGCCTCGCCGGCCTCGACCGCGGGCCGCGTGAGGATGATGCGGCTGACTTCGCCGCGCAACAGTTCGCGGACCGCCATCGCCATCGCGAGATAGGTCTTGCCGGTGCCCGCCGGGCCGAGGCCAAAACAAATATCGTTGGCGCGCACCGCTTCCACATAGCGCTGCTGGCCGAACGTACGCGGAAAGACCGGCGGCTTGCCGGTGCTCACGTCAATACGGCAGAGATAGAGTTGCTCCAAATCGGCCTCACGGCCTTCGGCGAAGGCGCGCAGCGCGTAGGCAATCGTGTGCTCGCGGATCAGATTGCCGTCGCGACGCGCCGCGCGCAGCCGCGCAAAAAAGCGCTGGGCACGGGCGACGGCCTCCGCCTCGCCCTCGATCTTGAGCCATGTGTCGCGGCCGGTCAGGCGGACGCCGAGTTCGCGCGCGGCACGTGGCAGATGATCGCCGCGCCGCCCGGTGATGTCCTGCGTCTCGCGCGCGTTGTCGAATTGAATAGTCGCTTCCATGCCTTCCAGCCTACGCTGCTGGCGCATCTTTTCCAAGGCTTGGAAAAATAGGCGAATGGTTTTTCCAAAGCTTGGAAAATCATCCTGCGGAGCGTAACCTTTCACCCCGTTTCTACGACTTCTTGGATACATCATGAAAAAAACGATCGTTCTACTCTTGAGCTTAGGTATGTTGGCCTCGTGTCGCCCGGCGGGAAAAACGGACAGCAAGAAAAGCGCGCCTCCAGTGCCGGTACGCGTGGCCGTCGCGACGCGTCAGGCCGTGCCACGCGAGTTGCGAACCTTCGGCGCCGTCCAAGCATTGCAATCGGTGGAAATCCGCGCCCAGGTCGGAGGGCCGATCACCCAGTTGCATTTTCAGGAAGGCCAAGACGTCAAGGCGGGTGATTTGCTCATCTCGCTGGATGCGCGACCGATGGAAGCGGCGCTAAAGCTAGCCGAGGCCAATCTGGCACGTGACCGCGCCTTGCAGGCCGATGCCAATCGTGAGGCGGTGCGACAGGAGGAATTGCTCAAGAAAGGATTAGCGGCACAGGATGCAGCCGAACGAGCCCGCACGCAGGCCGAGGCGCTGGCCGCGACGGTGCACGCCGACGAAGCCGCTGTGGCTAACGCAAAACTGAACCTCGAATATTGCAGTATTCGCGCGCCAATCTTCGGGCGCATCGGTGAACGGCGGGTGGATGCAGGCAATCTCGTGAAGGCCAACGACCAAGTGCTGGTTACGATCAACCAGATTCAACCGGTGGAAATCAGTTTTACGGCACCGCAACAGGAGTTGGCGGACATTCTGACTGCACAGGCGCAAGGGCCACTCGAAATCCGCGCGTTCGCGACCGAGCGCCCCGAGGTGGTCGATCGCGGCGTGCTGACGTTCGTGGATAACGCGGTGGATGCGACCACCGGCACCATCCGGCTCAAAGGAAAATTTGAAAACGAAAACCGCACACTCTGGCCCGGTAAGTTCGTTAGCATCGTGCTAGGCGTCGGCTTGGATGCGAAGGCGCTGACAATCCCGGCCAGTGCGGTGCTGACCGGACAGAAAGGGCCATTGGTGTTCGTCGTGAAGGCCGACCAAACCACCGAGGCACGGTTCATCAAGCACATCCGCACGTATGAACAAACGGCGGTGATCGGTGAGGGCGTTCAAGAGGGCGAGCAGGTCATCGTGGATGGGCAACAGCGCCTCGCGTCCGGCGCAAAAGTCACAGTCACCAAACCGACGCAGCCATGAACCTCGCCGCGCCATTCATCCGCCGCCCGGTGGCCACGACGCTCATCATGGTGAGCATCCTGATGGCCGGCATATTGGCCTACAAGCAACTCCCAGTCAGCGATCTGCCAGCGGTAGATTTTCCGACCATCCAAGTGACCGCAAATCTGCCGGGCGCGAGTCCCGAGACGATGGCATCGGCGGTCGCCACAGTACTTGAACGCCAGTTTTCAACCATCGCCGGCATTGATTCGATGAATTCGGCCAGCATCTTGGGCGTATCACAAATCACGATTCAGTTCAGCTTGAGCCGCGATATTGATAGTGCGGCGCAAGACGTGCAATCGGCCATTGCTCGCGCCGCGCGGCAGTTGCCGCCGGATATGCCAACGCCGCCGAGCTTCCAGAAGGTCAATCCTGCCGACCAGCCGTTCCTCTACTTCATGCTGTCCAGCCCAACACTGCCGATGTCCGAACTCGACCGCTACGCGCAGTCGGTCCTGGCGCCGCGGATCTCGATGATTGACGGCGTGGCCCAGGTCGAAGTGCTCGGCTCGCAGAAATTTGCCGTCCGCATCCAGATCAATCCCGAGGCGCTGTTCGCCCGCGGCATTGGCCTCGACGAAGTCGTGCAGGCGATCCAGCGCGGCAACGTCAATCTGCCCACCGGCGTCCTCTATGGCCCGTTACGCTCCTATACTCTGCGCGCCACCGGCCAACTCATGCGCGCGGCGGACTTCAAGCCGCTGATCGTGGCCTACCGCAACAAGGCACCCGTGCGGCTGGAGGAAGTGGCAGAGGTACGCGACGACGTCGAGAACAATAAGGTCGCCCTCTGGCAGTGGCGCGACGGTCAGCGGCAACGCGCCATCGCACTGCTCATCCAGCGCCAGCCGGGCGTCAACACTGTCGAGGTCGCTGACCGCATCCATGCGCTGCTGCCGCAACTCCGCGCGACCCTGCCGGCGGCCGCTACGCTAAATACGTTTTATGACCGCAGCCAGCCGATCCGCAATTCCGTCGCCGATGCGCAGTTCACGCTGTTGTTGACCTTCGGCTTGGTGGTGTTGGTGATTTTCATTTTCCTGCGTAGCGTCGGTGCAACGGTCATTCCCAGTCTGGCGCTCCCGATGTCCATCATCGGCACCTTCGCCACGATGTATCTGCTGAACTACAGCCTCGACAATCTCTCGCTGATGGCGCTGACGCTCGCCATCGGATTCGTCGTGGATGATGCCATCGTCATGCTCGAAAACATCGTGCGGCACGTCGAGATGGGCAAAGACCGCATGACGGCGGCACTGGAAGGCTCGCGCGAGGTCAGCTTCACGATCCTCTCCATGACGCTCTCGCTGGCGGCGGTGTTCATCCCGGTATTATTGCTCGGTGGATTGATCGGTCGGCTATTCCGCGAATTTTCCGTGACTATCGGCGTCGCGGTCCTGATTTCGGGCTTCATCTCGTTGACGTTGACGCCGATGCTGTGCAGTCGTTTTCTGCGCCCGCCCGCCAGTGCGCATCATGGCCGGCTTTATGCCTTCACCGAGCGCGGCTTCCAGGCGCTGCTGGCGTTCTATGATCGCACACTCTGCTGGGCGCTGGATCACCGTCGCGGAATCATGATCTTCTCCGCGGTCGTACTCATCGCCACCGGCTTTCTTTTCAAATATGTACCCAAGGGCTTCCTCCCGGTCGAAGACCAGAATCGCGTATTCGTCCAGTGCGAGGCCATCGAGGGCATTTCGTTCGAGGCGCTCTGTGCCCACATGCACGAACTGGCGGCGGTGGTCGCGGGCGATCCCAACGTCGAAAGTTTCCTCATCAGCGCCGGCAATCGCCAGGCCTCCGGCAACAACACCGGGCGACTGATCTTCACGCTCAAACCGCGCGATCAGCGCCCACTTTCCGCCGACCAGTTTGTGCAAGTCCTCCGCAAACGCTTCGCCGTCGTTCCAGGCATCCAGACCTATCCGCAGGTACCCGATTCGCTGCCCATCGGCGGGATGTTTACCAAAGCCAAATATCAATACACACTCACCTGCCCCGACAGCGCGCCACTCTACGAAAGCTCCTTGCAGCTTGCCGAAAAAATGCGCGCCATCTCCGGCATCACCGATATCAGCAGCGACCTACAGATCAAGAACCCCGAACTGAACGTCGTCATCCGCCGCGACCTCGCCTCGTCGCTCGGCATCAGCGCCGGTCAGATTGAAGAGGCGCTGCTCAACGCCTACGCCACGCCGCAAGTCTCCACGATCTACGGCGCCGATAACCAATACCAAGTGAT
The DNA here is from genome assembly GCA_004321905.1 of Verrucomicrobiota bacterium. Classification (GTDB taxonomy): domain Bacteria; phylum Verrucomicrobiota; class Kiritimatiellia; order CAIQIC01; family CAIQIC01; genus DP16D-bin41. The sequence continues at coordinate 13,837 of SCQF01000006.1, forward strand.
GATCGAGCTGCCGCCGGCCTACCAAGCGCACCCGGAATTACTTTCGCTGCTCAACGTTCGCTCCGCCGCCGGCGCGCTCGTGCCGCTCAAGACGGTCGCCGCACTCAAAGAAAGTACCGGGCCGCTCAGCATCAGCCACGTTGGCCAACTCCCGGCGGTCACCCTTTCCTTCAATCTGCTGCCCGGCACCGCGCTCGGCGAGGCGGTCGCAACGATCAAGGCGGCATCCACCGGCACGCTACCGCAATCCGTACAAGCCTCGTTCCAAGGCACTGCGCAGGCCTTCGAGAAAGCCATCCGCGGCATGGGCATCCTGCTGCTGCTCGCGATCTTCGTCATCTATATCGTACTCGGCATCCTCTACGAAGATTTCATCCACCCGATCACGATCCTCACCGCGTTGCCCTTCGCCGGCGTCGGCGCGCTCGCCACACTCTGGGGCTTCGGCGCGGAAATCTCGCTCTACGCCTTTGTCGGCATCATCATGCTCGTCGGCTTGGTCAAGAAGAACGGTATCATGATGGTGGACTTCGCCATCGCCGCCCGCGAGAAGGAAGGCAAGAACGCGCGCGACGCCATCCACGAAGCGTGCCTGATCCGCTTCCGCCCCATCATGATGACCACGATGGCCGCGTTGATGGGCGCATTGCCAATCGCCCTCGGCTTTGGTTCTGGCGGCGAAGCACGCCGCCCGCTCGGCCTCGCGGTGGTCGGCGGCCTGCTCTTCTCGCAACTGCTGACGCTTTACGTCACACCAGTTTTCTACGTCTATATGGAGCGCATGCAGGAGCGCCGCCGCGCGCGCCGTGCGGCAGCGGTGTCGGCGCTGAGGATTTAAAATTTATGATTGCAGCTTTCAGATTTGTGGGGCCGTGGTACCGGCGTTTCGCTTGTGCAGTCACAGTCCAACCCTCTGGTGGGCGGGAGCTCCAGCTCCCGCGATTTCCGCTGGGTTTCGCGGGAGCTGGAGCTCCCGCCCACAAACGCAATCCAGCCATGCGCACCGTAAATTTAAAAATTGAAAGGGTGGAACTTACCCTTTCCAAACCTTGGAAAAACTCCTGCTGGAGGATTCCAACCCTTGGAAAACTCTTCCCCTGCATCCGCGTTCATCTGTGTTCATTTGCGGTTTCCCTGCTTTTGCTTTCTCTGCCGCTACGTGCCGCAGAGACCAACCTCAATCTCTCCATCGCCGATGCTGTGTTGATGGCACTGGATCACAATCCCGCGGTCGCCGTCGAACGCCAAACCACACCCATCACTCGCACTTTCGAGCGGGAACAGCGGGCCGCATTCGACCCGACTCTCAGTTACAGTGTTGGCCGCGGCAAGTCCGATGGTTTGCGGATGCTGTCAGTCAACACGAACCAATTCAGCGTCACCAGCCACAGCGAGGGTGCCGACCTCAACCTGAGCACTCTGCTGCCAGCGGGCACACGCCTGGCGCTCGATGGCGGCGTCTCCAACCAAGTCATCAACAGCGCCGATCCGTTCTACACAGCGCGCGCCGGCATTTCCGCCACACAACCGTTGCTGCGCGGCGCGGGCACGGCGGTCACGCTCGCCAACTTGCGACAAGCACGGTTGGATACGCGGATGAGCGAATATGAATTCCGTGGTTTCACGGAAGCCTTCGTCGCGCAGGTCGAGCGCGCCTGCTGGGACTTGGAACTCGCACGCCAGCGGCTGGAGATCGGGTACTCGTCACTCAAACTGGCCGAAGATCAATTCAATGAGACGGTCGAGCGCATCAAGCTCGGTGCGCTCGCCGCCGTCGAGCGCGCCGCCGCAGAAGCGGAAGTGGCGCTGCGCCGCCAAGCCGTCATCAACGCCGAAAGCGCGCTGTCCTTAAATCGGCTGACGCTGCTGCAGTTGCTGCAATCCAGCCGGAAGATGACTGCGTGGGATCGCGATGTTTCCATCCGCCTGCCCGATACTCCGCCGGAAGAACCCGGTGCCGTCTTCGCGCACGTCGAACAGGCGCTGCGTATGCGCCCGGAGATGAACCAAGCGTTGCTCGCGCTGCAACGCAACGAACTCGATGTAGTCAAAACGCGCAACGGCCTGTTGCCGCGGCTGGACTTATTCGTCACGCTCGGTCGTAGCGGCTATGCGGATAGCTTCGGCGGTTCGCTGCGCGGCGAGATGGATCGCGGCAACGACTTCGCGATTGGTCTGACCGGCGACTGGCCAATCGGTGGCCGCCAAAATCTCGCGCAACTCGAGCGCGCCACGCTGACCCACGAGCAGCAGAACTTCGCCTTGGATAACCTGCGCCTGCTGGTGCAAAACGATGTCCGTTCCGCGCATGTGGAAGTCCTGCGCTGCCAAGCACAACGTCTGGCCACCGCCGCCACGCGCCGCTTGCAGGAAGAAAAACTACGCGCCGAGACCGAAAAATTCCGCATTGGCAAATCCACCGCCCTGCTCGTCGCCCAAGCCCAGCGCGACGCCGCGCAGGCGCAACTCGACGAAGTCCAAGCCGCCGCCGATTGCCGCGAAGCGCTCATCCAACTCTACCGCCTCGACGGCTCCTTGCTCCTCCGTCGCCACCTCGACGCCCCCGGCGCCGATCCGGTGGCCGAGAACTCCTCGCGGTAAGGGCGTCGGCAAGCGACGCCCCTACACGGCGAATCTTCATCGGCTCAATCCGTGGATCACTTTTCGGTTTCCGAAACCGGTTGATGGAACTCCACCAGCTTCAAATGCATCTCGCCGGGTGTGCCGTGGTGGACATAGTCGCAGGTCAGCAGACCGACGTGCGCCGCAAATTGCAACGTCAACTGATCCGGCAGGGTGCGATAGGTGATTTGATAGATCGGTAAATTCCAACTGCGATAGATGCCGCGCACATCACTGACGCGCACCTTTCGCTGACTATCCACGCGCCAACAATTCAGCGCATCAAGTCGTTGCGTCGCGGCTTCGTCGCCCCACCGCTGATCGGGCCGCAGCGGCCACGCCATCACTTGGGTGCTAACGTCGAACAGGTCGTCCAGCTTGTCCTGCGGATCGGCCAACCGCGCCAGCATATGCCGCGCTTGGCCCGCTTCCACTGCGTGGAACTCACTGGCGGGCGTACGGACCAGCACCGCCACCGCGTTGGTCGGGATCGGCTCCCACGGCGAAAGTTCCAGTGGAAAATTACTCAACCGCGCCACCTGATAGCCGCGCTGCGTCTGCGACTCCAACACCGCGCAGGTCAGGCGAACATCATTGGTTTCCACCCGATCCGGTGCAGCCATACGGATGATCGTGCCGGTATAAATCCACCGCGTACCCTGCGCCAGCGGCCATGGCTCCACCGGTTTAGCCGGATCGCGTGGCAAGATCGGTAGCGGGTGGGTAATGCAGCCCCCCAGCAGGCAGACCATGACACCTATCCCTAAAAAGCGTTTCATTTTTTCGCCTCCAGCATATCCAGTGCCGCCCTTGTGACAACATCGGGCCGAATCCGCGTCATGCAAATCAAATCGCCGCTATGGCAACGTGCATCAAAACACATCGCGCACACCTGCTCGGTCACCTGCAATACGCGATGTTGCGCGCCAAACGGCCCGGTGCGCCGCGGATCGGTGGGACCGAACAGCGCCAGCACCGGCACGCCGAGCGCCGCCGCCACGTGCATCGGCCCGGTATCCACCGTCAGCGCCAAATCCATCTCCGCCAAGACGCTGCCGAGTTCCACGAGCGAGGTCTGGCCGCACAAATTCACGGCAGCACTGCCGAGCGCGGCGGCGATTGCATCGCACACCGCTTTATCCTCCGGCGCACCGACGAGGAAAAACGTCGCGCCGGTTCTTTCGTGGAGCGCGCGCGCGACCTCGCTGAACCGCGCCGCCGGCCAGTTCTTCGTCGGCCAGCGCGAGCATGGCGCAAGTGCGATGCGCGGATGCGGCGCAAGGCTGGTTTCGCTGCGTAGAAGCGACCTCTGGTCGCTTGCCAAAATGCGGCCAGAGGCCGCATCTACACCACTGCCGCCTTGAGGTGAAATTGCTTGCAACTTTGGGAAGACCACCGGAAAGTCCGGCACCGACGGAACCGGTAAGTTCAAATGACGAACAACATCGAGCACTTCTTCGACGGCGTGGCGCTGTTTGTCGCGCATACCGGCGACCGTGTTATAGAACAGCCGCGAACCTTCGCGGTGGAAGCTCGGTCCGATCCGCCGCGCACCGCGCGCCGCGCGCGCCACCACAGCGCTTTTCAGCAACCCCTGCAGGTCAAGAATCAGATCATAACGCTCGCGCCGGAGCTCATGCAGAAAACGCAGCCCGTCGGCCAAGCCGCCGCGGCGGGCAAATCCGATTACACGCCGGACGTCCGTGAAACATTTGACCACCTCGACGTAATAGGTGTGCGTTGCCCAGTCCACCTCCGCGTTCAAGCCCTGCTTGAGCGCATGCACCGCCGGCAACGCGTGAAACAAATCGCCGAGCGAGCTGAGTTTGATGACGAGAATTTGCATTTTCCAAGGCTTGGAAAGGGGAAGCGTCGGATTTTCCAAGGCTTGGAAAAGTTCGGTTTTATTTTTCCAAGCCTTGGAACCCGGCGTTATTTTTTCGCCGCCTCCAGCAGTTTGAGCAGAATCGCTTTGTGTGCGTGGAGCCGGTTTTCCGCTTCGTCGAAGACGACGGACTGCGAGCCATCCATGACCTCGGCAGTTTGCTCAAAACCGCGCAACGCGGGCAGACAGTTCATAAAAATTGCGTCCGGCGCGGCCTGCTGCATCAGCGTGGCATTGACCTGATAGGGCGTGAAGACGCGAACGCGCTCTTCGAGCTTTTCGTGCGCGACGTGATAACTCATCCACGAATCGGTATAGACCACGTCCGCGCCACGCACGGCTTCGATCGCGTCGTGGGTGATCAACACCTGCGAACCGGCTTTCTTGGCCAAGGCCTGCGCCGATCGAGTGACTTCGGATGCAGGACTATAGTCCGGGCCGGGCGGACACGCGACGCGAATATCCACACCCATCTTGGTGCAGCCGAAAAGCAGCGAATAGGTGACGTTGTTGCAGCCATCGCCCAAGTAGGCGAGCTTGAGACCGTTGAGCCGGCCTTTTTTCTCACGGATGGTTTGCAGGTCGGCCATGATCTGCGTCGGGTGCGAATGGTCGGTGAGGGCATTGATCACCGGGATTGTCGCGTGGCGCGCCAGTTCGACGATCACCTCATGCTTGAAGAGCCGGGCCATGACCACATCCACATAGCGGCTGATGACGCGCGCGGTATCGGCGATGTTTTCCTTGCCCGCGCCAAGCGGCGAAGTGCCCATGTCGTAATAGATCGCGTGGCCGCCCATCTGCGTGACGCCGGTCTCGAACGAGACGCGCGTACGCAGGCTGGGTTTCTCGAAGATCATGAGCAACGTCTTGCCGGCCATCGCGGTGGCATAACGCGCGGGCTGTTTCTTCACATCGTCGGCGAGGTCCAAGACCTCACCGATCAACTCCGGTGACCAATCCTTGAGACTGATGAGGTGCAACATACCAACGCTCCTTCGTTCAACTGGTTAAATCCTGATAGTAACGGTCGGCCTCGGCATCGCGCTCGAAGACACTCAAAATGAGCGCCGCGCGAATCCACATGCCATTGCGCACCTGTCGCCAGTACATGGCGCGCGGGTCATTATCAATTTCGGTGGCGATCTCGGCGCGGCGCGGCAGCGGGTGGAGAATCGCGGCGTGGGGCTTGAGACGCGCGAGGTGTTCGGCGCGTAAATGGAACGTGGAAACATCCCGCTGGGCACTCTCGCCGGGCTGGTCCCACTCGTCCTGAATGCGCGTCATATAGATCGCATCCACCTCCGGCATCACCTTCGCGAAGTCTGCGGTCAACTCATACTTGACGCCCGCCGCATCCAGCGCGGCGAGGATGTCCTTGCCGATCTGCAACTCCGGCGGCGCGACGAAAAACATGCGCACGTCGCGGTATTTCGTCAGCAGCCACGCCAGCGAACGCACGGTGCGCCCGCGTGCCAGATCGCCGACGAAGGCCACGGTCTTGCCGTCAATACCGCCGTGGCTTTCAAAGCTGCGCTCGAGCGTATAAATATCGAGCAGCGCCTGCGTCGGATGCTGGTCCTTGCCGGAACCGGCGTTAATCACCGGCACCGGCCGCGTCGTATTGGAAAGCAGCCAGGCGATACGCTCCGCGAAGCCGCCTTCCGGGTGACGCATGATGATCATGTCCACGTAGCTGCTGAACACGCGAACGCTGTCCTCCTGCGACTCACCCTTCACCTCGCTGGAGGTCGCGGTGTCGCGGACCTCGGCCAGATTGAGGCCGACGATCTGACCGGCGGTATAAAACGAAAGGAAGGTGCGCGTCGAGGGCTGCGCGAAATAAAGCATCGCGCGTTTTTCGCGCAACAAGTCCTGTAGGAACAGCATCCCGCCGCGCGTTTTGGCAATACGTCGTATTTTCGTCGCCAAATCGCAAAGCCGCTCCAGCATCGGACGGTCGAATTGTTGGGCCAGCAACGCGTGGTAGGGTCGCCCATTGCGCTTGAAATGGGCCGCCTTCTCCGATTGGCCGAGTCGCTGAAACTCCGCCCACGGCAGATCTTTCAACGGGTTATCGCGGTATATCATCGGTGGTGTTCTCCCGCGCCCTTTTCGTGGCGCGGGCGGCAGCCTAATCCGCCCGTCCTTGGATTTCGAGCCGAAAAACGCCGACGGTTTTCCAAGGGTTGGAAAGGCGCGCCGCAACTTTTTCCAAGCCTTGGTCGCCTAAGGCGACCGAGGAAAACGGCGCGCTGTTATTCCGCAAGTATCTGCCGCACCGCCGCCAGCAACTCTTGCGGCCGGTACGGTTTGGTGACGACGCCCGCAAAACCGAATTCGCGGTGCGACGCCATCGCCGCATCGGTGGAATAGCCGCTCGACACGATGGCTTTGACGGCGGGATCCATTTTCTGGAGCTGGGCCAGTGTTTCCCGTCCGCCCATGCCGCCGGGGATGGTCATATCCAAAATGACGGCGGCGAAAGGCGTGCCTTGTGTCTGCGCCGCCTGATAGCGCCGGATCGTCTCGGCGCCATCGGCGGCAACTTCCACAATATAGCCGCCCCGCTCCAATGCGCGTTGGGCTAACAGACGGATGGACACTTCGTCATCCATCACCAAAATACGCTGCTGGGTCTTGGTCGGCGCAGCCACGGATGACGGTGGCTCGGGCATCATCGGTTGCGTCGTCGCCACCGGCAGATAGAAGGTGAACGTGGTGCCCGCATCCATTTTGGAGGAGACCGTGATCGCACCACCGTGCTTGCGGATGATCGAAAAGGTCGTGGTGAGGCCCAGCCCGCTACCCTTGGTTTTGGTCGTGAAATAGGGATCGAAAACACGCGGCAGATCGCGGTCGGGGATGCCATGGCCGTGGTCGCGCACGCTGACCTGCACATAGCAACCCGGCTTAAGCGGCGGGTCATGTTGCAAGTCCCGCGCCACATTGGCGGCATGAATCTGGATCGCACCGCCGGTAGGCATGGCTTGGACGGCGTTGATCACCAAGTTGTGTAGCACCTGGCTGATCTGCGAAGGATCCACCTCCACCGGCCATAAATCGCTCGCCAGTTGAAACTCGCAGATACAGTTGGAACCACGGATGGCGAACTGCGCCGATTCCTGCAGCAACTGGGCCAGCGGAATGACTTTCTTGATCGGCAGCCCGCCCTTGGCAAAGGTCAAAAGCTGCTGCGTCAAATCCTTGGCACGCCACGAGGCCTTTTCCACCTCGTCGAGCAGCGTATTCTCCTCCGCAACCTGCGACAGCGAACGCACGAGCGCAACATTGCCCAGAATCGCCGTCAGAATATTGTTGAAGTCGTGGGCGATACCGCCCGCCAGCACGCCCAGTGATTCCAGTTTCTGATTCCGAATGAGTTCTTCTTCCTGCTGGCGCTCCTGCGTGACGTCGCGGAAAGTGATGACCAAGCCGGAAATCTGCCCTTTGCGGTCGCGGATGGGCGTGGCGATTTCTGCGATGTCGCGCTCATTCCCTTCGCGCGTACGCAACAACGTGTGTTCGGGGAAGGCCGCAAAGGTGCCGGTCCGAATGAGGCTGCGCAACACATCCTCGCCCAGCGGCTGCCGCGTCTCCGTATCCAGCAGCAGGAACACTTCGTCGAGCGTACGCCCCACCGCCTCGTCCTGCGACCAGCCGGTCAGCTTTTCTGCCGCGCGGTTCAGCAGTTGCACGTGGCCATCGGCATCGGTGGCGATCACGCCGTCGCCAATCGAGCGTAGCGTCACCATCAACCGCTCCTTTTCGGCCTCCAACGCGGCATCCACCTGTCGTATCGAGGTAATATCTTCCACCATGTTGAGACCGAACAGCGGTAGCCCATCGGCGTCAAAAATTACCGTGGCCGTCAGGCGGCCCCACAACACGGAACCATCCTTGCGCAAATAACGCTTGTCCAGTTGCAGACGTTGGTCGCGCTGCCGTTCGCTGATGATTTTGCGCAGCTCGGCCATTTCGGCGGCGATATCATCGGGATGCGTAATCGCAGAAAGCGGTCGCCCATAGAGTTCGCCGGCGGTATAGCCCAGCATGTTTTGCAACACTTGATTGGTGTCCAGGATGGTACCCCGCAGGTCGGTCAGTGCCATGCCGCTGCCGGCGCGCATGAAGATCGCACGAAAGACGCGGGAACTCTCGCGTAATGCGCGGTGCGCTTCGCGGCGCTCCGTATCGTCCCGGAAGATCACCACCACGCCTTGCGCGTGGCCGGCGTTGCCACGCAGGATCGCCCCGCTATCAGTCACGGGCACGGCGCGTCCGTCCCGCGTCAACAGCACGGCCGCCCCGCCGCTGACCCGCGTGGTGCCTTGCAAAATATGCGGCGTCGGATTGGGCAACGCTTCCCGCGTCTGGGCATCCACCACCTTGTAAATTTCCGGCACCGGCCGGCCCAGCGCTTCGGCTTGTGACCAGCCCGTTAATTTTTCCGCCGCCGGATTCAACCACAGCACGTTGCCATCCAAATCGGCCGCCACCACCCCCTCCGTGATGGATTGCAGCATGCTCAGGAACCGCTGCGACGCGGCATTTTCTGCCGAAACATGTTCGCCGGTTTTTTTCACGATTACACGTGGCGACCTTAGCGACTTTTACCCAAGGGTCAATGCTGCGGCGAAAGCTTTTCCAAGGCTTGGAAAACGGCTCATTCCGCCGCGTCGCCGCTCGCCGCACCACCGTAGCCGACGATGCCGCGCTTCGAGGCGGTTACGAAATCCGCCATTTCGTGCGCCGGCCCCGGCGGCAACTCAGCGCGGATTCGCGCCACGGCGGCGCGATAGTTTAAGCCCGAACAGTAAAGTAATTTGAACGCGTGCTTGATCTCCAACCGCTGCTCCGGCGTCAGCCCGGCGCGGCGCAGGCCAACGATATTCAAGCCGGCCACGCTGTTCAGCGTAGTGCCGTGCGTCGTACAAAACGGCGGAACATCCTGACTGATCGCGGACATGCCCTGCAACATCGCCAGGCGGCCAATCCGCACAAACTGGTGAATCCCTGCGCCGCCGCCAAAAAATGCGCCGTCGCCCACCTCGACATAACCGGCCAACAACACGCCATTGACCAAGATCACGCGGTTGCCAAGTTGGACGTTATGGCCGAGGTGGCTGTTCGCCATCAGAAAACAATGCTCGCCGACGACCGTGGCCGTGCCCGGTTTTGTGCCGCGATGAATGGTGACGCCTTCGCGAATGACACAGTCCGCGCCAATTCGCACAAAACTTTCATCGCTGTTTTTGAAGGCCAAGTCCTGCGGCAAGTCGCCCAGCACCGCGTTGGCATGGACGCGACAGCGCGGGCCGAGTGTGACGTATTTGAAAATGACCACATGCGGCCCAATCACGCAGTCCGCCCCGATTTTCGCGCCGGCTTCAATAAACGCGCCCGGCCCCACACTGGTTCCCGCGCCCAATTCGGCGCCCGATTCTACCACTGCCGTTGGATGAATGTTCATCGCTTCCTGTTTTTTTGATGCGCTCGCATGGCGTAGCATAGCACGATTGCGGAGCGGAATGCCACCGCCTTGCTGTCATGGTAGGGCGCTCGCACCGCGAACGCTGCGGACAGCTCGGCGAGCCGTCCTTACCGCGCTGACTCGGGCACAACAAACACCGTATACTTGCCGACCCATTCGAGCGGGATATTGACTTCAAGATCGGCAAAGGCCTCGTCGTAGCGTGCGGCAACAATCTGGTTGTGCGAACGCAAGGCCGCCAACAGTGCGGCCTCGGCCAGCGGGACGCGCAGGTGCAACGTACGCCGCTCGCGCGCAAGGCAATCGGCCACCAGCTGCACCAACTCATCCAGCCCCGCGCCCGTCAGCGCCGAGACCGCCGTCGCGCGCGGCAGGCGCGCAACCAAACGCGCGCTCACACCGGCCGTTTGCGGCTGATCGCTTTTGTTCAGCACGTGCACCACCGGTTTCCCCTGGACACCCAGTTCGGCCAAAACGCGATCCACCGCTTCGATCTGTTCATCCACGCGCGGATGTGCGGCATCAATCACGTGGAGCAGCACATCAGCTTGCATGACTTCTTCCAGCGTCGCCTTGAAGGACTCCACCAAATGGTGCGGCAGCTTGCGGATGAAGCCAACCGTGTCGGTCAGCAGCGCCGCGCGTTTGTTAGGCAGCGTCAGCTTGCGTGTCGTGGGGTCGAGCGTGGCAAAAAGTTGATCGTCGGCGAGCACGTCCGCACCGGTCAGCTTGTTGAGCAGGGTGGATTTTCCGGCGTTCGTATAACCGACGAGCGTCAGCAGCGACCAACCCTGGCGATGACGACTGCGACGCAATTCGGCGCGGCGCTCGCGCACTTCGTCCAGCGCGCGCCGTAGTTGCGTCACGCGCAGTTGCAGTTGCCGGCGATCAATTTCGATTTGCCGCTCACCGGGGCCGCGCAGACCGATGCCGCCCTTCTGCTGGCCGAACGTCGTCGCGCTGCGGCGCAGGCGCGGCAGCATATATTCCGCCTGCGCCAGTTCCACCTGCAAGCGTCCTTCGCGTGTCTGGGCGTGCCGCGCAAAGATGTCGAGAATCAATTGCGTCCGGTCAAGCACCTTGACGCCAAAGGTCTCCTCCAGATTACGCCCCTGCACCGGCGTCAAATCGTCATCGAAAATCACGAGGTTCACGCCCAAGGACTGCGCTTGCTCGGCCAGTTGTGCAGCCTTGCCGCTGCCGATGAACGTCGCCGGATGCGGCTGTGATTGGCGCGCGACCGCGCGCTCCGCGATCCGCGCGCCGGCGGTATCGGCGAGCAACGCGAGTTCGTCGAGCGAATCCTGCACCTCCCACGCTTTACCGCCGGACGGCAGCACGCCAACGAGCAGCGCAATTTCCTGCGCGGATTCAGTAGGCCAGAGGGGTCGGCCCATGCGTGCTCCAAAATTCGCGGACACGTTGCGCCGCGTCACCATCGGCCTCGACCCACGCGGTGCTCGCCTGATGCCGAAACCACGTCATCTGCCGCTTGGCAAGCTGGCGTGTACGGACGGCGATCTTCTCGCACGCCGCCGCCGCGGTGCATTCTCCACCCAGCACCGCAAAGGCTTCGGCATAACCGATGGCTTGGCGCGCGGTGGCGGAAAGCTGCGGGAATTTTTCACGCAAGCGACGGGCTTCGGCGAGCAATCCTTGTGCAAACATCAGTTGCACTCTAGTCCGAATTCGTTCGGCAAGCAACGCCGGCGGGAGACGCAAACCGACGATCGTCCGGCTGACCGCTGACGGCTGACCGCTGACGGCTTCCTCTTCCGAGGCTTGGAAATCGGAACCGTCGCTTTTTCCAAGGCTTGGAACTTCGCGCGCAAGCTCCAGCGCGCGGATCAAGCGGCGCGGATTTTGGCGGTCGGATTCCGTCAGCGCGGCATAGCGCACGGGATCAAGTTGCTGCAATTTTTCTTGAAGTTCGGCGCGGCTCATTTTTACCGCCGTAGCGCGCCACGCGGGATCGGCGGCGGGCTGCGCCGTCAGCCCGGTCAGCAAACATTTGACGTAGAGGCCGGTGCCGCCGACGATGATGACCGGCTGGTCGGCGGCGCGCGCCGTAGCGAGGAATCCCCGCGCGTGCTCGATCCACGCCGCAACGTGGAACTCTTCGTCCGGGTTGACCAAATCCAGACCGCCATAACGGATGTGGCCACGCTCGGCGGCGGTCGGCTTGGCGGTGCCGATATCCAGGCCACGATAGACGAGCATGGAGTCGGCGGAGAGGATGACGGCGTTCAGTTCCCCGGCCAGTCGCTGGGCGACCGCGGTTTTGCCGGTAGCCGTCGCGCCGACGAGCATGAAAGCTTCATGTCGCGTTGCCGCCATGGGAAGAAGTCTTGAGCGCCTGATCATTTAGCGGATGCCCGGCCACCCAAAGCGAGGACAGCACGTAGAGGAACACACCGACGCAGATCGCTGAATCCGCAACGTTGAAAACCGGAAAATGGTGACCGTGCCAGAAAAAGTCGAGGAAGTCGGTCACGTAGCCGAGCTTGATGCGGTCGCAGACGTTGCCGAGGATGCCGCCGGCGAGCAGGCCGAGCGCGAGGCGGTGTTCCCAGCCATCGCTCAAAAATGCGCGGCGGAAAATCACCATCACCGCCAGCACCACCACGGAAAGCGCGGCGAGCCAGAGATTCTGCCCGCCCAACATGCTCCACGCGGCACCGGTGTTGCGCAGATAGGTGAAGTGGAAAACCGATGCGATGATGGGCCGTGATTCGCCCAGCGCGAACACGTCGCGCACCCAGTGTTTGCTCGCCTGGTCGGCCACCGCAATCAGTAAAGCCCATAACCAGACGCGCATATTTTGCTTTCCTGCCGCTGTGTTCCGCCACAGCGGGATCAGCTTTCGGACGTCTCCACCGCTTGGGAAATGGTTTTCCCGAACGGGCGATAGTGGGTCCGCCCGCGCTCGGCTTCGGACTGGCACTTGATGCACATCTTGGCGAACGGCTGGGCCTTGAGCCGCGGCATGGCGATCATCTCGCCGCAACGTTCGCACGCGCCGTAGACGCCCATTTCGATGCGCCGCATCGCGTCATCAATTTCGTAGAGCGCATCTTGTTCGCTGCTGACCAGGTTCAGCGCGAATTCGCGGTCGAAATTATCCGTGCCGTGATCGGCCATGTGGAAGCTGTAACTGGAGAGATCGCCAGAAGATTCGCGCTGCGAGCGGTTCAGGTTGTCGCCGGCGAGAAAATTGATTTCGTCCACCACGCGGTCACGCAACTTCTGGAGATGCGCACGAAACTCCTTCAACTCCGCCACCGGCCATTTGACCCGCTTGGGTTGCACCACTTCGTCGGCCGGCGTCACCTTGGGCTTCGCTACGCTCTTGGCCGGCGGCCGCGCCACGGCCTTGGTGCGTTTGGCGTGGGGCTTCGCCTGGGTCGCCGGTTTGGCGGCTTTTTTCACGGTCGTCTTGGCTTTTTTTGTGGCCATAAATCCACTCCTCAAACCTTTTCGTCCGCCGCGCCATAGCTCGCCGAACGAAAAGAGCGGGGGCTTTTACCAGAACCCCCTTACCCTGTCAATGAAATCACAGCCACGCAAAATAAATACCGGGAAAAGCGCCGGTTGGCTGCACCTGAGCTAGTGTGGGGGCTCAACGACCATCATGTGCGTACTGGCCGGCCGCACATGCTTTTTGTTCTGCTCCAGATAGTGCCGGACGGTGCGATACGACACCAAACCCAAGGCCAGCATGATGAATAAAATGACCACCGTCCAATGCAATACCGGATGCGGACGGGGCGGATTGGTCTGCACCGGTGGTGTTTCCGTCCATTGAAACGTGATCTCCGGCTTGATCGGTTCGCCCTTTTCATCCAACAGGGCAACAAAGGATCCCACTTTTTAATCTTTCGTTCCCAGCGCCCGACCTGCCCTCCGCTTGGTCCGCCGACCTCACGCAAACTGGGCCAGAAAACGTACATCATTCTCGTAGAGATTACGAATGTCGCCGATGCCGAACAGGATCATCGCAATGCGCTCGACGCCCATGCCGAAGGCGTAGCCCTGCCACTCATTGGCGTCAATGCCGACGTGCTCAAAGACCCGCGGATTGACCAGCCCCGCTCCGGAAATCTCAATCCAGCCGCTTTGCTTGCAAACGCGACAACCTTTGTCGCCGCAGACGTGACACGAGAAATCATATTCCACGCTCGGCTCCGTGAACGGGAAAAAATGCGGGCGGAAGCGCACCTTGACGTCCGGCCCCATCATCTGCTTGGCGAAATAACTGACGTCGCCCTTGAGGTCGGCCAGCGAAACCTTGCGATCCACATACAGCCCTTCGACTTGATGGAAGCTGGCGCTGTGCGTCGCATCGGTCGTGTCGCGGCGATAGCAGCGACCGGGCGCGATGATGCGGATTGGCGGCTTTTGCGCGAGCATCGTTCGCACCTGCACCGGCGAGGTGTGCGTCCGTAAAATCGTGTTTTCCTTGAGATAAAACGTATCGGTCGGCGCGCGCGAAGGATGATCCTCCGGCGTATTCAGCGCCGTAAAATTGTTGAACACCGTCTCGATGTCCGGCCCGGACGCGACCGTGAAACCCATCGAGCGGAAAATCGCCGTCGCGCGTTCGATGACCTGCGTAATCGGATGCAGCGAGCCAAGCCCACGCCAGCGACCGGGCAAGGTGACATCGAAGGCGGAGGCGGAGGTACGCACCGCGGCGGACTCGAACGCAGCCTTGCGCGCATCGAGCGCGGCGGTGACTTCGTTTTTAAGCTCGTTGGCAAGCCGGCCCGCCTCGCGGCGCGCTTCGGGCGCGAGTGCGCCGAGGCTCTTCATGATCGCCGGCAACTGGCCGCTGCGACCCAGCCATTTGATACGGACGGCTTCCAGCGCCGCGGCATCGGCCGCGCTTTGCACGTCGTTCAACGCCTGTTTTTTTTGTTCGGCAATGTTCATTTTCCAAGCCTTGGAAAAACTGCACTTTCACTTTTCCAATCATTGGAAAAGCCGGAAGTTTGTAACACGGCGCGGCGCGCTTGTCACGCGGGCTTCGGCGCGCCGTTGGTCAGTTTGAGCGCGAGACATTCGTAGAGGACGCGGTCGGGGGCGTAGGCAATGGTGTGGCGCGTGAGCACGCGATAGCCGACAGCATCGGCCTGGCTTTGCCGGGCGAGTTGCGTGGGCAAGTCGGCGGCGGTTTCCAACGCCATGACCAATTCGCGATCCTGCGCAAGGATCAATGGCGACTTGCCGGGCACCATGAGAACGGAAAGCGGCATAATCTGTGCCGGCCAGGCGACGCCGGCAATCGGCGCGGTGGGCACGGCGGCGACGGCGGCCTGCTTGGCTTCGATGCGCACCATGCGCGCACGCGCTTCGGGCGTATCGGTTTCGAGCGCGGCGGAAATCACGTCGAGCAGGCGGATGCGGACTTCGTTGAGGTCTTTGGCTTGCTCGATTTGCGGCAAGCCGCCGGCTTTGCCGATCACGCGGGCGAGTGCGGAGATTTCCTTGAGGTAGGCGTTCTTCTGCGCATCAGGGATGTAATACATCACGACGAGACGAACGGGTAGATTGTCGGGCGCGCCGTAGTCAATGCCGGTGGGACTCCAGCCAACGGCACAGAGGAGCTCGCCTTCGGCGGCGGTGCGCGCATGCGGACAGGCCCAGCCCATCCCGAGCGCGGTGTTCGCGGCGCGCTCGCGCGCGAGCACGGACTCGACCACCTGCGTGCCGGCCTTGAGGCCAGGGATGGCTTCGATCAGGCTGCCAAGAATTTGCAGCGCCTTGTCCTTATTATTCTCCGGCAGTTCGATCAACCGGCCTTCTTCCAGCGCAGACAACAGGGTCTTCATGGTCAATCAACTCCGTAACGGTTATGAAACCAGACTTTGACGAAGTGCGTCAACACCGCATAGGCCAGCAGGAAACCGGCGAGCCAGGCCCAGTAGATCGCGGGTAGCCGTACGAAACCGAAGAAATGGGCAAACGGCGAATAGGGCAGCCACGCGCCGACGGCCATGACGACCAGCGTCGTGAGCAGCATACCACCGCTCGGCCGACTCTGGAAAAATGGGATTTTGCGGGTGCGAATGATATAGACGATCATCGTTTGCGTCAGCAACGACTCGACGAACCAGCCGGTATGGAAAAGTTGCTCGTAGTGGTTTTTCATCACCTCGGTTGTGCCGGGCGCGGAAAACAATTTGCAGTTGAAGAAATAGAGCATGAGGAAAAACGTGGCGTAGTCGAAGATCGAGCTCATCGGCCCGATGAACATCATGAATTTTTTGATGTTGCCGATGTTCCACTTGCGCGGCTGCTGGAGGAATTCGTCATCCACCCGGTCGGATGGAATGCCGGCCTGCGAAAAATCATAAAGCAGGTTGTTCACCAAAATCTGGATCGAGGACATCGGCAAAAACGGCAGGAAATAGCTGCCGCCGACCACGCTGAACATGTTGCCGAAGTTCGAACTGGCACCCATGCGGATATATTTAATGATATTGCTGAAGACGCGCCGGCCTTCGATGATGCCATCTTCGAGCACGAGCAGATTTTTTTCCAGTAGGATGATATCCGCCGATTCCTTGGCGACGTCCACCGCCGAATCCACCGAGATGCCGACGTCGGCGGTTTTGAGCGACGGCGCGTCGTTGATGCCGTCGCCGAGGAAACCGACCACGTGGCCGCGCCGCTGGAGCGCCTGAATGAGGTCATCCTTTTGCGCCGGCGAAAGACGCGCAAAAACCGAATGCCGCTCGGCCAAATCTTCCAGTTTCGCGCGATCCAAACCCGCCAACTGATCGCCGGTGACGATTTCGCCAACATCCAAACCGACATCGCGGCAAACCTTGCGCGTGACGAGCGCGTTGTCGCCGGTGAGCACTTTGACGCCGACGCCGCTCTTGTGCAGCAGTTGAATCGCGCGCGCGGTCGAATCCTTCGGCGGATCGAAAAACGCAATATAGCCGAGCAAAATCATCTGATTTTCGTCGGCGACGGAGAAAACTTTTTTGTCCTTGGGAAATTCCTTGTAGGCAATGGCCAGCACGCGATAACCATCGGCGCTCAACGACTCGAATTCCTCCATCAGGTCGTTTTTGATCACGTCGATCAGCGGATTGATTTCCTCGTCCACCTGATAGCGGTCGCACGTCCGATAGACTTCCTCCACCGCGCCCTTGCAGATCAAGACGTGCGCGTCTTCGTAGTCAATCACCACGGACATCCGTCGCCGCTGAAAATCGAATGGAATCTCGTCCACCTTCGGGCAACTGCGCTCCACATCGAGGTCGGAATGCGCCAAAATCGCGCGGTCGAGCAGATTACGCAGACCGGTCTGATAATAGCTGTTCATGTAGGCATAGCGCAGCACGTCCTCGCTCTGCCGGCTGGTCACATCCACGTATTTTTCCAGCACTACGCGATCCTGCGTCAGCGTACCGGTTTTGTCGGAACACAAAATATCCATCGCGCCGAAGTTCTGGATCGCGTTGAGCCGCTTGACGATCACCTTCTTGCGGCTCATCGCCAGCGCGCCCTTGGAAAGATTCACCGTGACGATCATCGGCAGCATTTCCGGCGTCAGCCCCACCGCCACCGAGAGCGCGAACAACAGCGCCTCCATCCAATTTCCCTTGGTCCCCCCAACAATCAAGAACACCAAGCTGACCATTCCGACCATGGTGTAGATCATTAACCACGTGAAACCAGCGATACCGCGATCAAAACTGGTCTGAACTTGCTGACCAGAAAGCCGCGCCGAAATTGCACCGAAATAGGTCCGCGCGCCAGTCAGCACCACCACCCCGCGCGCCGACCCGCTCAAGACGTTGCTGCCTTGGAAACACGCATTGGGCAACTCAATCGTGCCGCGACCCGCCGTCGCGCACGGCTCGGCATTTTTTTCCACCGGCATGGATTCACCGGTCAGCGCCGCCTGGCTAACGAAAAAATCTTTCGTGGAAATCAACCGTAAATCCGCCGGAATGATCGAGCCGGCGTGCAGCACGACGACGTCGCCCGGCACCAGCTCGGCAAAACTGATTTCGGTCTCGACGCCATCGCGGATCACCACCACGGTCGTCTGCACCAGCTCGCGCAATTTTTCCACCGCGCGATTCGAGCGGCTCTCCTGCACCTGCGCCAGCACCACACTCAAGAACACCATCACGCCGACGACCACCGCCGAGCGCACATCGCCCATCGCCAGCGCCACCATGGTGATGACCAGCAGTTGAATCACCAACGGATTACGGAAGCGGCGCAGCAATTCCATCACCGTGCCGGTGTGCTTTTTGACGCCGATTTCGTTCGGACCATATTCTTCCCGGCGCTCCGCCACCTCGCCCGCGCCCAGCCCGCGCTCGGTCGTCGTCATCCGCGACAGCGCTTCGGCGACCGGCGCCGCACACACTTCGGCGAGCCGCTGCTCGTGCTCGGAAACGGCGCGCGCGGGGGCCTTCGCTTCCTTGACGATCAACGCCGGCGAAATTTTTTGGAACAACGATTTCAGCATGTCGGAATTCCTGACTGGCTGGCCGCGACTATAAGTCGCGCCCCACGGGTTTGCACATTATTTTTTCGTGAAGGCCACACGATTTTCCAAGGCTTGGAAAAATCAGCGTTTTACTTTTCCAAGCCTCGAAAATCAAAGCCCGCCGGCGGCGCTATGCGGCGTAAATTCGACCGTCAGACAAAAAAACCATCCCACACGGATTGCAACAGCTTCATCGCGACGCCCTTTCTTCAAAATTCCCGCCCACCGGCAGCCAAGACCGCTTCCGCTTATCACTACGCGCAGCGTACCGGGAAAGCGCTAGTGCATCCGTGCTTTTTTTTTTGGGGGGGGGTCGTGCGGCGTGGCGCCCCTAACCGGATTCGAACCGATGTTCCCAGGATGAGAACCTGGTGTCCTAGGCCTCTAGACGATAAGGGCGTAAAAGCCGGGGCGCAAAATAGCGGCTCATCTGCATCGCGTCAATGGCGAAGTGCGCGCGTTTCCAAGCCTTGGAAAACCCGGCGCGCACTTTTTCCAAGGCTTGGAAAAACTCCGCAGGATTGACGCCACGCGGTGCGCCCTGCATCCTCCCCGCATGGCCGAGTTTGCCAGAGTCATCGTCGAGGTCGCGCGCAACCGGGAGTTCGATTACCGGATACCCGCAGCCTTGCGTGACGCGGTCCACATCGGCTCGCAGGTGATCGTGCCGTTCGGCAAAAGCGAGGCGCGTGGTTACGTGGTCGCGCTGCCGACGGTCGTCACACGCACAGGGCTGAAAGAAATCCGCGATGCCGCCGGACGTAAAGCGGTCGTCAGCGAGACGATGCTCAAGCTCGCGCGCTGGATGGCCGACTATTATCTCGCGCCCTACGAAATCGCCGTGCGCACCGTCTTGCCGAGCGCCGTGCGCAAAAAGGGTGCGGCGTTCGTCGAACGGTTGCAAGTGGTGGTGACGGAAAAAAGTCGCGATCCCGCGGCGGTGCTGGAGTTGCACAAGCGCGCACCGAAGCAGGCGGCGGCGCTCGATGTGTTGCTGGGCGGCGGCCCCGCGTTTATGAGCCACCTCGCGCAATCGGCACAGACCACGCCCGCCGCCATTCGCGGGCTGGAAGCCAAAGGTTTCGTCCAGATCATCAAGGAGAAGATGACGCGCGATCCCATGGCGAACCAGACGATCCTGCGGACCGAAGCACCGCCGCTGATGCCGCAGCAGGAGGACGCGCTCAAGATCGTCCGGCAGTCCATTGAAACGCTGACGCCACCGGTCGTACTGCTGTTCGGCGTCACCGGCAGCGGCAAGACCGAGGTTTATTTGCAGGCGATCAAGCATGTGCTGGCGCGCGGGCAGGGCGCGATCGTGCTGGTGCCGGAGATCGCGCTGACGCCGCAAACCATTGAACGCTTCCGCGGACGCTTTGGCGATGATGTGGCGGTATTGCACAGCCGCCTCTCGCAGGGCGAGCGCCACGACGAATGGCATCGCATCCACGACGGCGTCGCACGCATCGTCGTCGGCCCACGTTCCGCCGTGTTCGCGCCGGTACACAACCTTGGCCTGATCGTCGTAGATGAGGAACACGAGCCTTCCTACAAACAGGAGGAAGCGCCGCGCTATAATGCACGCGACGTTGCCGTGGTGCGCGGCAAACTGGAGAAGTGCGCGGTCGTGCTCGGCTCGGCGACGCCCGCGTTGGAGTCGTTCGCCAACGTGCGGCGCGGCAAATATGCGCTGGCGGAGATGCTCGTGCGCGTGGATCACCGCCAGATGCCGGTGGTGCGCGTGGTGGATATGCGCATCGAGGCCGAGCGCGAGGGGCGCGTCAACGTCTTCTCGCGCGACCTGATCGAGGCGATCCGTACGCGCATCGAGCGCGCGGAACAGACGATGCTGTTTCTCAATCGGCGCGGCTACGCCTCACAACTGATTTGCCCGAAGTGCGGCTATGTGGCGCAGTGTCGCTCGTGTAGCGTCGCACTGACCTATCACAAGTCCACCGACGAATTGCTTTGCCACATCTGCGGCGCGCGCCAGCGCGTACCGGAACGCTGCCCCGCACCCAAGTGCGGCGACCCGGCGTTCAAGTACGCGGGGCTTGGCACGCAGCGCGTCGAGACCATTCTGAACAAGCTCTTCCCCATCGCGCGCGTCACGCGGATGGATTCGGACACGACCACGCAGAAAGGCTCACATCGCCGGATTCTGAGCGACTTTCGCGGTGGTAAAATTGATGTGCTGATCGGCACACAGATGATCGCGAAGGGCCTCGATTTTCCGAACGTCACGCTGGTCGGCGTCGTTTTCGCCGATATGAGCCTGCACAAGCCGGACTTCCGTGCCTCCGAGCGCACGTTCCAACTGCTGACGCAGGTCGCGGGCCGCGCCGGGCGCGGCGATTTGAAAGGCGAGGTGATTGTGCAAACCTTCACGCCGTATCATCCGGCGATCCAAGCCGCACGGCGGCTCGACTACACCGGCTTCATGGATCAAGAACTCGAAGGGCGCCGCGAGTTGAGTTACCCGCCGTTCACGCACCTCGTCGTGCTGACGCTGAAAGGTGCGTCGGAGCAGCGCATTCAATTCGCAGGCGAACAGTTTGTGAAGCAACTCCAGCCACGGCTTGGCCCGCAAGTGATGCTGACCGGGCCGATGCCTGCGCCGCTCGCCCGCGCCAAAGGCCTCTACCGCTACCAGCTTCTCCTGCGCGCGCCACTGACCAAGCAGATCACTGACCCGCTGCGGCAAGTGTTGGTGGAATTCAAATGGCCCAATGACATCGAATGCAGCGTGGATGTGGATGCGCTGCAAATGCTTTGAAAGGAACAGCCACAAAGAAGCACAAGAAACACAAACCTGTGAAGGTTGCGCCCCTTTGCGGCTAAAAAATGGAAGCAAAAATCGTCAGAGTATTTCGGCATGATTTACTGGCGTGGTTTCGGCGGCATCGGCGGGCGTTGCCGTGGCGGACGCGGCGCACGCCCTATCGCGTCTGGATTTCCGAGCTGATGCTTCAGCAGACCCGCGTCGAGCAGGCGCGCGATTATTTTCTGCGCTTTATGAAGCGGTTTCCAAATCTGAAAGCGCTGGCGGCGGCGAGTCAGCAGGACGTGCTCAAGCTCTGGGAGGGTCTCGGTTATTATTCCCGTGCTCGCCGTGCGCATCAGACGGCGCAATGGCTGATCGAAAAATGTAATGGGAAATTTCCGCGAACATTCGAGGGCCTGCTCGCGCTCCCGGGCATTGGGCCCTATACCGCGGCGGCGGTCGGCAGCCTCGCGTTCAACCTCGATGTGGCGGTGGTGGATGGCAACGTGGCGCGCGTGCTTTGCCGCGTGTTCGCCTTTGACGGCGATCCGCGCGGCGGGGCTGGCAAAAAAAAGTTGCAGGCCTGGGTGGATGAACTGCTGCCGCACGGTAGGGCCGGGGCATTCAACGAGTCGCTGATGGAACTTGGGGCACTCTGCTGTACGCCGCGCAAACCGGACTGCCCAAAATGTCCACTGCTGAAAACATGCCAAGCCTATGCCGAAGGCCGACCGGAAAATTTTCCGACAAAAACTGCGAAGAAAAAGCTGCCGCACAAAATTGTCGGCGCGGGCGTGATCGTGAACCGGCACGGCGAATTTTTGATCGCGCAGCGGCACGAACACGAGATGCTCGGCGGGCTGTGGGAATTTCCGGGCGGCAAGCAGGAGCCGGGCGAAACGATGGAGCAGTGCATTGCCCGCGAATTACGCGAGGAACTTGGGATTCATGTCCGCGTCGGCCCGTGCCTGACAGTGGTGCACCACGCTTACAGCCACTTTACGATTGCGCTGCACGCGCATTGGTGCCGGATCGAACGCGGGCGACCGCGGAATTTCCAATGCCTGGAAAACGCGTGGGTGCCCTTTTCCAAGCTTTGGAAAAAACCATTTTCCCGGGCGGATCTGCACATCATCACCGCGCTCCGCGGCGTGAAACCGCCGAAATTCTAAGCCGACCCCCGGTTATAACAGCGGTTAGAAGTGGTAGCGTGCGCTGATGCCGAAGCTCGCCTGATCGAAGTAGGTGAGCTGGCCGCCGAGTGAAAGGTTGTGCGAAAGATAGAGGTCCACGCCGCCGACAGCACCGAGAAGTTTGTCTTCGCTGAAATCCGCGCTACCGGCGTGTCCGCTAAGTTTGGAAACCGCCGGGCCGCCATAGAGCACGAGGCTATAGGGATAGCTCTTGATGTCCTTCATTTTCTCAACGAAAAGTTCGTAGTTCAGCGTCAGGTCGGCATAGCCTTCGTTCCAGCGCCAGTCGTCGCCGGAGCGATACTGCGCGAACTCGGCGACGGTCTGGAAGCTCAAACGGCCTTCCATGAATTCCGGGTCGGTGATGTCGGTGTGCCACCAGTTGAGGCGTGTGCCGGCGGACCATTTGGCTTTGCCGGTGCCATAGTCGCCGCCGTCCCAACCGGCTTCGCTGCGGCCAAATGTGCCAAACACCATGCACCACGGTGTCAAATCCACACCGAGTTGGGCCGAATAAACTTTGGTTTGTAACTGCGCGGTGCCGCCGCCATCGAGCGACACCTTGCGTTTGAGCATTTGATAGTCCACGCCGGCGCTGACGGGGCCGAGGCTCTCGGCTTCCGTGAGTGAATCGCGCATACCCGCACCGCCCAACGTGGCCGCCGAAGCCCAACCCGTGCTGCCGATTACCAACGCCGCCAAGAGCAATTTGCTTTTCATCGTTGCCTCCGTGTTTCGTCGCCAAGCATGACGGTTAATTTCATAATCCATCTGCGGGGCAAAGTCAATCACGTGTGCCGCCGTCATCCCGTGACCGCATCCGTCTCAGCGCGATAACTGATGACGCGGACTTTTTCTAGCGTCACCAAGCCTGCGCCCATCATTTTGTCGAGTATAGGTAAGAAGCTCTGAATCTTTTCCTCGCTATCCACGATCTCGATAATCAGCGGAAGGTCCATGGAAAGGCGCAGGATTTTGGCCGTATGCAGGCGGCTCGATTTGCCGAAGCCCATCGGGCCGCGCAGTACGGTCGCACCGGCCAAATGCAGTTCGCGCGCCTTGAGGACGATCGCCTCGAAGAGCGGGCGATGTTCCCAACGATCGCTTTCGCCGATGAAGATGCGCAGCAACGTCGCGTCATGCGGAATATGCATATCAACTCCCTTTCATTGCACCGAGGTTGGCGGCCAGTAGATGACCCAGCCAGACGCCCAGCAGGCAGAGCATCACTGAGAGGAGGATGTTGGCACCAGCGCGGAACCATTCGCCGTCCTGCAACTGCGCCAACGTTTGCAGGCTGAAGGCGGAGAACGTGGTGTAGCCGCCGCAAATGCCGATCATGAAAAATGTACGGAACGAAGGCCCGACGAACCAACGGCCATCGGGGCCGGTGTAGGTGGCGAAGAAGCCGATGATGAACGAGCCACTGACGTTGACGAGTAGCGTGCCCCACGGGAACGTTTCGCCGACATGGCGGACGATGACGCCCGACAGAATATAACGCAGGATGCTGCCGAGGCCGCCGCCAAAAAATACCCAGAGATAATTCATAAAACCCGCTGCGGCGCTACCGTAGCGGGCGCGAGCACAGACGTCAACGCTGCGGCGCGGCGGGTTTTCCAAGGCTTGGAAAAATCATTCAACGCACCGGTGCATCAGCCGGCGGAGCGTAATCAGCCGGATAGCCGCCGTGGACTTTCGCGTATTCGGCCATCGCGGCGGGCAGCAGTTTTTGCAGCGCCTCGTAGCGCGCTTTGTCGGACGGATGATCGGAGAAAAACGCGTTGAAACCACCGCCGATGGCGTCGCCATGATTCCCGTTCTGTTGCATGGCGCGCTGCCAGATGCGCGGTGCGGCGCGCGGATCGTAGCCGGCTTTGGCCATATACATCAGCCCGACGGCGTCGGCCTGCGCCTCATCCTTGCGCGAATAGGCCGGCAGCAGCAAGGCACCGCTGACGGTAAAGCCGGCTGCGAGGACTTGCGCCCAATCCTGTTGATCCTTTGCTTCCAACACCGCCACGCCAATTTCGGCAATGACCACGACCGGCGTCACGACGCTCATTCGCCGCGTGGTGTGACGACAGTTGACATGCGCGAGTTCGTGCCCCATGACAGCGGCCAGTTCATCTTCATCGCGCACGAGGCCTTTCTTCCGATCATAGAGGCCCTCGAAAACCATCATCGGCCCACCGGGAAACGCGGCGGCGTTGACGATGTTGGTGTGGAAGAGCGTCACGCTGTAGGGCAAATTGGGATAGTGGGTGACCGCGCCTAATCTCCGGATGATTCCGTTCAGTTGCGCCGTTTTTTCAGGGTCGGCATTGAGACGCACGTGCTGCTTCTGCATTTGTTTGACGTTCGCAGCCATGCCTTGTGTGCCGATTTTGATATCGTCATCAAGGGTATAAATGTTGTAGGCCGACTTGCCCGTCACCGGATCCGTCGCACAGCCGGTCAAACTGACGAGTACCAGCAGTAAAATGTATTGAAGTAATCTCTTCACGGTACGGACTTGAAGACCAAATCCATATTTTTCGCGGCGGCAACTTCGTCGAGGCGCCCGACCGGCGTGGTCACCGGCGCGTGATGCAAAGCGTCAGGATCACGTTTGGCAAGCTCCAGCACTTCGCTGACGGACCGCGCAAAACCGTCGAGCGTCTCGCGGCTCTCGCTCTCGGTCGGCTCGACCATGAACGCTTCGGAGACGTTGAGCGGGAAGTAGATCGTCGGTGGATGAATGCCGCGGTCAATCAGCGCCTTGGCCAAGTCCAAGGTGTGGACGCCGTGTGCCTTGAGCGGCTCGCCGGAGAACACGCACTCGTGCATACACCGCCCCGGCGCGACGGCCTTCAGCCATGGCCGCAGCTTTTCCTGGAGATAATTGGCGTTAAGCACCGCAGCGTCGCTGGTCTCGCGCAAGCCCTCCCGTCCGAGCATGAGCAGATAGGCATAGGCGCGAATGATGATGCCAAAATTACCGTAGAACGGCGCAATGTAACCGATGCTCCTGGGTTCGTCGTAGTTCAGAGAAAAGGTGCCATCGGAACGTTTGACGATGCGCGAAACCGGCAGGAAAGGGCGCAATTTTTCGACCACGCCGACCGGCCCGGAGCCGGGCCCACCACCGCCATGCGGTGTGGAAAAACTTTTGTGTAAATTGAGTTGGCAAAGATCAAAGCCGATCTTACCGGGTTTCACGCGTCCGAGGATCGCGTTGAGATTCGCGCCGTCGTAATACATCAGCCCATCCACGCCATGGATGATTTCGGCAATTTCCTTGAGATGATCCACGAACAGGCCGAGCGTCGAGGGACAAGTCAGCATCAGGCCGGCGGTTTCCGCATTCACCGCCTTGCGGAGCGCATCCAAGTGCATATTGCCCTGCGCGTCGGAGGGCACGGTGCATACGTCATAGCCGGCAATCGCGGCGCTCGCCGGGTTGGTGCCGTGGGCCGAATCGGGGATCAGAATATGCGTTTTCTTATTGCCCCGATCGCGGTGATAGGCCGCCATAATCATGCAGCCGGTCAGCTCGCCATGCGCGCCGGCGAGCGGCTGGAGCGTGAACTCCGCCATGCCGCAAATCTCGACCAACAGACGTTCGGTTTCGTAAAGCAGTTGCAGCGCGCCCTGCGTCAACAGACCGCCGTGCCGAAGCTGCGGCCAGAGCGGATGCAGGCCGGCGAGGCCCGGCAGCGCGGCGGCAGTTTCGCACGCCTTCGGATTATATTTCATCGTGCAGGAACCGAGCGGATAGAAATGCGTATCCACCGAAAAATTGCGGCGGCTGAGCGCTGTGTAATGCCGTACGACATCCAGCTCGCTCAACTCCGGCAGTTCCGCAGCTTGCGCACGGAGCAGTTGCCGGTTGATGCGCGGTTGGGCGTCGTCGCGCCGCGTCGGCAATTGCACCGCCCGCCGACCCGCCACGCTTTTTTCATAAATCAATTGCATGTTCACCTCAAATTTTTGAACAAAAGTTAACAAAGAAACAAAGTTATGCTTGGTTGGCTCCCGGAAGTATCAGGCGGTTCAAACCCGCAGTAAGCATCGGCTCATGAAAGTTAATCAGTAAACCCAAGGGGACATCCATCATTTTCATATAACTCAACACAACGGCTTTATGCACCGGCAAGATCGTCTCTACCGCCTTGAGCTCCACCAAAATATCCAACCGTAGCGCCTCCTCGAAAACGCAGCCCTTGTATTCCAACGGAACTACAACTTGCTTTTCCGTAGGAATCTTCTGGAGTTCCAATTCTCGCAACAGACACTTCTCGTAGACGCTCTCCAACAATCCGGGACCTACCGTTTTATGCACTTCGATGGCCGCACCAATTACCGCATGGCTCCATTGATCGGCCTTTTGGAACTTCGAATGCATCTCTTCTTCGTTCCTTCGTTACCTTCTGTTCCAATCAGAGCGTATTTTCCAGTTTTGCCGCGAGGATATCCACTTCGGCCTTGGTGCGCTGCTCGGTGCAGGCCACTAGCAGCACGTTCTGCATACCGGCATAATAGCGGCCCACCGGAAATCCGGCGGCAATGCCCTGATCAATCAGCGCGCTGACGACTTCGGCGGCGTCGCGCGACAACGCGAGCGCGAACTCATTGAAGAAATAACGGCCCGGAAAAGCCGGATGCACGCCGGGAATGTTATGCAGCCGCTCATAGGCGTAGGCGGCGCGCACCGCACACTGGCGCGCCGCTTCGACAAAACCTTGCTTACCCATCAGCGCCAGATAAATCGTCGCCCGCAAGGCGCACAGCGACTCGTTCGTACAAATGTTACTCATCGCCTTCTCGCGGCGGATGTGCTGCTCGCGCGCTTGGAGCGTGAGCACAAAGCCGCGCCGCCCCTGCGCGTCGTGCGTCGCGCCGACGATCCGGCCCGGCATTTTGCGCACGTGGGCCTTGCGCGTGGCCATAAAGCCGAGATAAGGCCCGCCGAACGAGAGCGGCAGGCCGAGGCTCTGGCCTTCGCCGGTGACCACGTCCGCACCCATCACGCCCGGCGTCTTGACAATGCCGAGCGACATTGGATAGACGGAAAACACCGCCAGCGCGCCGACGCCGTGTGCGGCTTCCACCAGATCGGTCAAGTCATCAAGACAGCCGAAGAAATTCGGATTTTGTACCAGCACCGCCGCAATAGATTTATCGAGCTTCTGTCGAAATGTGGCGCGGTCAGCCAAACCGTCAGCCAGCGGAATTTCCTCATAGGCAATGGAGAGGTTGCGGGTGTAGCAACGCAACATCGTGCGGTAGATTGGATTGACGCCTTCATCCACCAGCACCTTGTTGCGACCCGTGATGCGCAGCGCCATCATCAACCCCTCGAACAGCGCCGTGCCGCCGTCATAGAGCGACGCGTTCGCCGCCTCCATATCGGTCAGCCGCGCAATAGCGGTCTGGAACTCATAGATTGACTGCAAGGTGCCCTGCGACGCCTCCGGCTGATACGGCGTGTAGGCCGTGAAAAATTCGCCGCGGCTCGTGAGCGCGTCCACCGCCGACGGGATGAAATGGTCATAGAAACCGCCGCCGCAAAAATTGGTCAGCGTAGAATTCTTTGCCGCCAACGCGCGCAACGTTTGGAGCATTTCCAACTCCGAACGGCCCTCCGGCACGTTGAAATCTGCGGTCTGATATTCCACCGGCACGTCGGCAAATAATTCATCGAAGCCCCTGGCTCCGATCCCCGCCAACATGGCCTGCTGCTCTTCACGACCTGAACCCAAAAACGTAGTATGTGACATGGTGTGCTCCCGCGCAACGCGGCGGAAGTTTACACCACGCCCTCCTAAAAATCGAACAGTTTCCAAGGCTTGGAAAAGCGGCCGCTGCGCTCAGTCGAATTGCAAAAAGAGTTCCTTCGGCAGGTTGAGCGGGCGCCAGCGCGGGTCGTCGAGCGTGCCCAGCAGCTTGAGTTCCAGCAGCTTGGTCACCGGGAAGGTGACGGCCCGCAGGATTTCGGCCAGCGCGCCGCTCCGCAAAAGCTGGAGCTGCGCTTGAAAATCCAATTCGTTGTTGAAGCGATATTCGCCGCGGCCGGTGAGGCTAAGGACGGCACCTTTGATATTGATATCCTCGGAGCGCAACCGGCCATCGCCAATGGTGAAGGGCAGGTGGAGTTCGGTTTGCGAGAGATAGCCCAGGCCCGGATAGATTTTGCTGAGGAGCTTGGAGAGTCCGCCAAACAGTCGCACTTGGAAGATCGAGCCGTTGTGGATATAGACCTCGCCTGCGCCCGTCACGGACTGCCACGGCTCCAGCGAACCGGCGAAATGCGCCTGCCCGATCAGCGAGCCAGTCATGGTGCCGTTGGTCGGCGCGCTTCCACCCGTCGCGGGACGTAACAAGTCGCAGACGCGGGCGAAATCAGCGTTCGTGAGCACTACCGTGGCGGTGTAGTGGCAATTGGTCAGCGTTTCCACATCGCTGAAATCTGCCGCGCCGTGGAACGGCCCGCCACAAAAAACGCCATGAACGTTGGTGAAGGTGAAGTGCGCGCCGACGGCCAGCAGGTCAAAGCTGGCATGATCTGCCACCAACCGTCGCCACCCCATGCGTTCGCCTTCGGCGTTGACGTGGAGATCGGTGCCGGCGAGCGTAGGCCCCACCGACACCCGGCCGTTGACGGCCACCCGCACTGGCCCTTGGAAAACAAATTTCCGTATGATTTTCTCCAACGCCGGCGCAATCATATGCGCCACCGCGTAGGGTGAAGCGACCCCGTTGGCGTCCAGTTCGATCAGGTCGTCGTCCATGTTATACGTCACATGTCCCCGCGCATAACCGTCTTCCCGAATCACCTGGGCGTCGGGCAAATCAAGCACCCCGTGAGCCTCCTGAAAAGCGGAAGTGGCCAGCACCACCCGTTCGTCGCGGAACGTGAAATCGGTGGCGGCGATACGACCGGTGACCACCAGTTGGTTGGGATCACTCAACGTACCCTTCACACCGACATCGGTGACCGGTGGCTGGCTGTTGAATTGCATCAAGGCGATCACATTGGAAAGACCGGCGCCCATCACGGGAAAAAGCGCGTGGGGGTCAAAAGTGGTATGCGCCTGCCCCGAGAAGGCCTGCGTTTGAAGGTGCAAAGCGAAGTGACCATCCAATTTGCCGCGCTGCCGGCCCTCGCCAACTTCCGCGACGACATTGGTGAGCGTCACGGCATCGCCGTCACGGTGGAATTGCAGGCGCAGCTGGGGTAGCGGCACGCCGGACGCAACCATGTTTTTGGCGCGGCAGGAGCCCGCGATGTGTTCCACCAGATGTTCCACCGGCGCAGGGCCGAGGTTGAGCGTCATGCTCGCGGGCCCGTGCACCAACACACCACTATTCGTGTAGGCCTGCTGCCAGGCGGAGGGTAATACGGCCAGCACCTGACTCACCGGCAGATCGCAATACACATGGGCCCAAGCTTGACGTGGTAGATCGAGATTGATCCCGCCACGAGCGACCAAACGTTGCTGATCCTGCTGCACGGTTGCGGCGGCCTGAATCACCGCGCCGGTGGTGCTGACCTCAGCCTGCCACGGGGAAAAACGTACACCACGAAATTCCGCCGCATTACCACGCCAGACGGCATGGATGATATTGGACGTTGACGCCGCGCGGCACAGCATGAAATCAAAATCGAGCGTCGGCACGTCGGCCATCACCACGGATTGCCGGAACTCCAACACCGGCGCGAGCCACGCCGGTTCCTGACGGCGCAAGGGGTCCAGCGCTTGGGCCAAATCCACTTTTTGCGGAGAAACCGTCGGCCCGGTGAACGCATCGCGAACCAAGCCGTGCCCGCGCCACGAGACACCGAACGTGTCGCAAACCCAGTCGCTCAAGCGCAGATTGCCACCTTCCACACGCAATCGCGCATGGATATTGCTCACGGTCAAACAGGGCAGATGCGGATAACCAAGGATCAAACAGGCCGTGCCATTTCGAATGCTGACGGAACGGATACCATGTTCACCGCGCCGCCAATCGCGTGGATCGAAAAAGATGCGCAGCTTTTCCGCCGCGAGCAGCGGTTGCGCAGCCTTGGGCAATTCATAGAGCGCCACGTCCTCGAAAGCGAGACCGTTGAAAATATCCAGCCGCGCCTGGCCGACGCGCAGATAGATGCCGTGTTGGCCCAGTTCATCCAGCGCGCGATTGAGCCAGGGACGCGGCAACCCCCACACGCTCAGCCAGATGATAGCCAGCACGAGCAGGATGGCGGCCCATTTCAGGACAAAGATGGCCGCATGAAACAGACAACCGCAGGTGGCACAAAAGCGATGAAAGCGCCAGCGCAGCAAAAAAAAGCGGCCGGAGAGCGAGCGCTTAGCGCCCTGCTCCGGTTCCGGCGGCGTTGGTTGTGGTGGTGGCACGCACGGCCTCATTCGTGGCCGCCGGCATCGGTACCGGCTTAAGCCAGCCCTTAGTCAGCAGCATTGCAGCCTCGGCGTCCAGCACAAAAACAAGATCCTGCCCTCGCACCATCGCATAGTGCCCACCCGCCACCACTGCGCCAATCACGACGGTTTTGGACAAGCTAGCGTCGCCCTTGACGCCAAGTGTCAGGGAAAATTCCGGCTGTGCCAACCCGAATGGGACAAGGTCTTTGGCGTCCTCAGCCACCAACCGCTGCGCTTGGAGATTACAGAAAGCGTTCAACACGGCATGGATCTGTTCCTTGTCGGCGATACCCTTGACCGGCGCTACGACCGCAAAATCGTTGGTGACAGTCGCACGCTCCACGACCTGCGTCACACCCTCATGCGCCAACGCCAGCTTCAGGACGTCGCCGCTATAAAGATTCAGAATCTCGCGCCCACGGAAGGCTAACGGATCCACCGTCAGATTGGTGATGGCAGCACCGGGAATTTCATACGGCGTGGCTTCATGCTCCAGCCGGACGGCGACGTGACCACCAGTACGCGTCAAGCCGCTCACCAGTATCGTTTGTTCCTTCTCGCCGGGCGCAACAGCCTTTTGCATACCGCCGCCAACAGACTCCGTGCCCGCTTTGAGCAACGTCACCCGCCAAGCTGGTTCCGCCAAGCCCAGTGCCACCGGATTGGCCGTGGCCTGATCAAGAAAATCTTCGATTTTCACACCTGTGATCTGCGTCAGAAAATCCTGCACGCGCTGACTATCGGCCTTGGACGGACGCGGCTGCACAATACTCCAGTTGCCGTTGGCCGCCTTTTTTAACTCCAGCGTTTTCTCGCCCTGCTGTAGTTTCAACCCGGCCACATCATAGGACGAAAACGTGAGCAACCGGCGGTCGCGCAGCTCGTTGAGCTTGATGCTCACCTTGGCCAGCGTCACAGTGCTGACCGCATACACAGATTTTTCCGGCGGCGTGGCGGCATAGACCAGCGCCGCATTGATGCCAGCCGGCTTGCCAATGAGCAACACTTGCTCGCTGATTTTGTCACCGGCATTGACGGTGATCTTGGTGGCGTTTTCATCAAGTCCATACGCCGTAAAATCCGCCACGCCGTCACGGGCAAACTGGTCAACCTTCCAATCGAAGAGGGCATCGAGCACGCCTTGCACGGCCGGGCGGTCGGCGCGCGCCAGCAAGGGCTGTTGAATTTGCCAGTCGCCCTTGTCATTTTTGGCGAGTTGAACCAATCGCCCACCGCCGCGCAGATCAAGCCGCTTCACGTCGAACGCGGAGCCGCTGAACAGCGCACGATCACGCAACGCCACCGCATTCGTCGGAAAACTGTTGGTCACCGCCGCATCGGTCGCCACGATGTCGGCATGCGCGTTGTCTTTGACGTAAAGGGCGTCGCCCACCGGGGCGGTGCGGCCAAACAACACCGTTTGCTTGCGTCCACCAAGCTCGAGCGCCAGCGCGCAACGTGCCGGCTCCAACCCATAATCCGCAAGCTGCGCGTTCCGTTGAGTCCGATCCTGCGCGCTGATGATCTCACCACGTTTCATTTCGGCCAGCCCGGAAAGCAGCCGATCCACGGCCGCGGCATCGGCGCGCGCGGCAACCGGCGCCGTGATGCGCCACTTGTCGTTTTGCTTCGCGCAGGTCACCACCGGATTCGTACCCGCCACAAACGTGAAGCCCGTCACCTGCCCCTGCTCAATTTTCAACGCCTTGCGCGCAGCCTCTTCGCGCTGCTTGGTCGTCTCGCCTTTCCGCTCGACCCCCACAATCCAAGCGCCCAGCCCCAAGGCCACCAGCAACAAAATTACCGTTGTACGTGGATTCATCTCAAGCCCTCCTCCGCAGCCAAACCAAAAAGCCCAACACCGCCACCAACGCCGGCAGGCCGCCAATGGTGACCCACCCCAGCAAGCGCAGTTGGCTTTGATCCAACACCAAGCGATACTCCTCGACCGCCTTGGGCGCAATGGCCATCAATTCTTTGCGATCGAGCAGCCAATTCAGTGCGCTTTGCACCAGATCGGCGTTGCCGCCAATCAGCGCGCCATTGGCCAGAAAACTGGAATCGCCAAACACCACGAGCCGCATCGGCTTGATCTGCGTATCCAGCGCGCCCGGCGCCCCACCCTTCTCCACGGCCACCGCCACGCCCACCGGCCCTTTGTGATCCACGCCCGGATCGAAACGCAGCGGATTCTCGTTCGGATCAGTCTCGCCCCAGCCCTGCTCGGTACATTTGATGAGCGTCGTGACACGCGGCTTGTCCGGCGTGGCGTCCGCCCCCGGCGTCGCCTCCTCGATCGCCTCAACCGACCGCGGCAAATAAAGGATGGACGAAACACCGGTCAGCTTCTCAGTGATCGGATGGCGCTCATATTGCGTCACAAATAATTCATTGCCGCTTAGCGTACGCGTCGGGTCCACCACCACATCGTCACCGACCTGCACGCCCCATTCCTTGAGTAACGGGGCCAGACCGGTGTCTGTCAGTGAGTCCAGCAGGAACAACACACGGCCGTTTTTGGTGATGAACTGCTTGACTTGCTCGACCTCCGCCGGCGCGAACCGCTTCTGCGGCCCGGCGATGACGAGCACATCGGCATCGGCGGGAATCGCTTTCTGCTCGCCCAGCGTCACTTTCGTGACCGTGGCATTATCGCGTTTGATCTCGCGGACCAGCGCGGAATAGCCCTTCGCCCGATCATAGCTCTCCGGATCGCGCTCACCATGGCCTTGCAGGAAATACACGGTGGGCACCTTCGCCTGCGTGATATTCAAGAGCGCCGAGGAGAACGCCTGCTCGCCCTTGAATCCGGTCTTGCGCGGCGGCGCGCCCATCTGCATCCCGGAATAATCCAGCTCCACGATGTCATCCGCCGTAACA
Source organism: Verrucomicrobiota bacterium (assembly GCA_004321905.1). GTDB lineage: Bacteria > Verrucomicrobiota > Kiritimatiellia > CAIQIC01 > CAIQIC01 > DP16D-bin41. The sequence goes on from SCQF01000006.1 coordinate 47,604, forward strand.
AATTTACTCCGCCCATTAGACTCGAACACCACCACGTTGGGCTTGCTGACCTGATACTTCTTCGCCAGCATTTCCGTTCGCGCCAAATCGCGGTCGGGGTCCACCTTCTGCACACGAATCAGCTTTGAAGCATCCTGATATTCCTTCAGCAGGTTATCCACATCCTCATAGATATCCTGTCCCGGCTGGAAGAACACGATGACGTCCACCGCGTTCGTCAAGCTTTTGAGCAAACCCTGCGTTTTGTCCGAAAGCTGATAGAGCTTGTTCCGGCTCACGTCGGTGTGCTGGTAGTGTCGGAAACTCATGTAGTTGATCATCCCGAAGATCACGACCGCCAGCGTCAACGCGACACCGGTGTTCAGCGAGATGGCAAATTTGAGTTTACGGCTCTGGCGCGTGGATTTTTCGGCCGCCGATGCGCCGGGTTTCCCAGGGTTGGAAACCGTATCGCTCTGTTTTTCCAAGGCTTGGAAATTTTTGTTTTCCGTCATGGTTTTTTCCTCATTTCCACTTGCGGGCTTCGACGAGTTTGATGGCGAGGAACAACATCAGCGCCGCACCGCTGAGATAGAACACCACCGGTCGCGTATCCACCACGCCGCGCACAAAATCACGCATATGCGCGAGCGAGCAGAAGTAATTGGCGATCTCGCGCACCGTGTCCACGCGCGCAATGAAAGCGATGAAGCCGCCGAAGAACAGCACGCACAACAACGCAAAACAGACGATTGCCGCGACGATCTGATTGCGCGTCATCGCCGAACACATCAGGCCGATGGCGAGATAGAACGCGCCGATGAGCAGCGTGCCGAGGTAACTGGCCGCAATCGGGCCGAGGTCCGGCGGTGCAGCCAGCGGACTGAAGGCGCGTAAAACCACCACATAGAGGATGGTCGGCGCCCAAATCATCATGTAGAAGGAGAGCGCACCAAAATATTTGGCCAGCACGACGGCGGCATCGCTCACCGGCGCGGTCATCAGCGTCTCAATGGTGCCGCTGCGCTTTTCCTCGGCGAAGAGCCGCATGGTCAGCACCGGCACGAGCGTCAGCGTGGTTATCCAAAAAAAGAAGCTGTCGAACAACTCCCGCATGATCGAAACACCCGCAACGCCCTGCGCCAGGACGTTGGCCAGCAGCCAGAAGCTGAAACCCATGATGACGAGAAAAAACATCATCATCACATAGGCGATGGGCGAGAGGAAATAGGCGGCGATTTCCCGCCGCCACAAAGTGAAAAATGCGCTCATTTGACCTCCTGTTCCACGCGCGTCAGCGCCACGAAAATATCTTCCAGACTTTGCTTCTCCTGCCGCAACTCACGCAGCGTCCAGCCACTGCGCGCCGCCGCCTCGAACACCAGCGGACGGACGTCCTCGGCGCCACATTCCATGCGAAAGCGCGTCCAACCATCCTCGGCCTCCGTCGTCACGCGCGTGACGCCCGGCAATTTATAAAGTTCCTGTGCCACATTATTTTTGGCGCCACGCATTTCGGCGACAATCTCGCGCCCGCCTTGCAACCGCGTGCGTAACTTGTCGGGCGTGTCCGACGCCACGATTTTGCCGCGGTTGATGATCAGCACACGCTGGCAGGTCATCTCCACTTCCGGCAGGATGTGCGTCGAAAGCAAGACCGTGTGACGCGCCGCCAGGTTTTTGATCACATCACGTACGTGCCGGATTTGGTTGGGATCGAGACCAATGGTCGGCTCGTCGAGAATAACAAGTTCCGGATCGTGCACCAACGCATCGGCCATACCGACGCGCTGGCGATAACCCTTGGAAAGCTGACCCACGATGCGCCGGCCGACGTCCGTCAGCCCGCACAATTCCTTGACCTCGTTGACGCGCTGACGCCGCCGCTGGCCACCGACGCCCTTGAGCGCGGCACGATAGCTGAGATATTCATCCACGCGCATTTCAGGATAGAGCGGTGTGCTTTCCGGCAGATAGCCGATGCGCCGCCGCACTTCCAGCGAATGTCGGAAGACGTCGAAGCCGGCGACTTTCGCCGCGCCACCCGACGCCGGCAGATAGCACGACAAAATACGCAACGTCGTGGATTTCCCCGCTCCGTTCGGGCCAAGAAAGCCGACAATCTCGCCTTTCTTGACCTCAAAAGAAACATCGTCCACCGCCGTACAACCGGCGTAACGCTTGGTCAGATTCTTCACTTCAATCATGTTGTCCATGACATTCCCACCTCCAGCTTACTTTCCACTTTGCACCGTCACCACTGCGCTCTGCGTAATCAAAAAGCCTTGCTGCTCACGCACGCTTACCACACCCAACGTCACCGGCGCACCCCGCGCCACATTTTCCAAGGCCGCACCAACGTCATCCAACGTTGCCACGTCCACATTGTTGATCCGCTCGACAATCAGTCCCGGCGGCAACCCGGCGCGCTGGGCCGGACCATTCGTGCTGGTGAGCGTAATCGCCAGACCATGCCGCGCCAGCACTGCCGCGCCCGGAATCTCCGCGAGCGGCTTCAGTTCCAAGCCCAACAACGACCGCGCGAGCTTCATGCCGTCAGGCTTGGGCAACATGACCAGACGCGCGATGACTTCGTTCGTCACATTACCGTGCGCCACGCCCAACCGCACCGGATAACCCGCCTGGAGTGCCAGCAGCGCATGATGGTAACCAAACAGCGTCGCCACCGGCTTGCGGTTGACAGTCGTGACGACGTCGCCCTCAGCCACCATGCCCTGCGACAGTTTCAAATCCGGTGCCACCTGCGTCACCAGCAATTTTTCGTCGCGCGGCGCAACCTCAAAACCGAGCGTCGCCTTCTTGAGCAATCGTGGCGCGAGCCAGCGCCCCAGCAATTCCCGCGCACGCTTCACCGGTAAAGCAAATCCGATATTCTGCGCTTCTTGATAAATCGCCACATTCAGCCCCATCAACTGCCCGTCCAGATTCAGCAGCGGACCGCCAGAGCTGCCGGGATTCACCGCGGCATCGGTCTGGAGAATGTCCTTATACAGCACCTTGTCGCCATAACGCGCCTCGCGGTTCTTCGCCGAAAGCACGCCCACCGTCACCGAATGCCCCAGCCCGAACGGATTACCGAGCGCGATCACCGTTTCGCCGAGTAGCGCATCGTCATCAGCCGCAAATTCCACCGCCGTCAGTGGTGCGGCCGGCTCAATTTTGATCAACGCCAGATCGTTGATCGGATCGCCCGCCAGAAATACCGCCGGATACGCATGTCCATCGGCCAGCGTCACCTGAATCTTCGACGCGCGCTCGATCACGTGGAAGTTGGTCAGGATATAACCCAGCGGATCAATGATCACGCCCGACCCCAGTGAATGACTCAACCGATATTCTGGCTGCATCTGCCGTTCATAGAAGTCGCGAAAGAACTGATCGAACATCTCGCCTCGAAACTGCTGCAGCGGATCGGCGTGCTGCACCTTGACCAATTTTTCGGTACCGATATTGACGACGCTCGGCAGCGCTTTTTCCACCGCCTCGACCACCGGCGTACGGCGATTCGCCGCCACAGCCGACCACGCGACGCACAAACTCAATAGCCAAAGAACACAGAGCCTACGGCTCCACACCTGGACAAATTGGACACGACTTTTCATTTTGCGTTCAAAAATATTTTTTGCGTTCTCAACCGCCGCGGGGCTGGTATTATGCTGGTGAAGTTCAGGGAGTCAAGGGGCGATGCGTGCCAAACACGAAGCAAAAATAGTGTCAGCCAAGGCTGTTCCAAGCCTTGGAAAAACCACCCTTCCCGTTTTCCAACCCTTGGAAAACAAAAAGGATTCTTGTGGGCGGGAGTTCCAACTCCCGCGCCGAGAAGAACGAATCTTCTCTGAGCGACATCTACAATGTGTCTGGTTCGACGCCGAGCTGCGTCCGCCGAATCTCGTCACCGCGCAGGGCGAAGCGATTGAGGTCGAATCGCCCGGCGTCTGGAACCTCGAAGCCGGCCCGGATTTTCTCGGCGCGGCGTTGCGCCTTGGCCCGGAGCGCCGCCGCGTCACCGGCGATGTCGAAATCCACATTCACCCCGCCGACTGGCAGGCGCACGGCCATAGCACCGAGCCGCGCTATGACCGCGTCCGCTTCCACGTCACGTTTTTTCCCGGCATCGCCGACTTACCGCCGAACGTCACGCACATTGCCTTACGCGACGCACTGGCCGCCCAACCACGCTTTGCTTTCGAGAGTATTGACCTGACCGCCTATCCGTATGGCGTGCGCTCGCCTGCCCCGCCCTGCGGTGTGGCGTTGCAAAACTGGACGCCCGACGACCGTGAAGCGTGGCTCGCTTCCGCAGGCGAAACTCGACTCCGCCAACGTGCCGAGCGAATCGCGCGCGCCATCGCGAAACGCGGGCCCGACCAAGTCATCTACGAAGAAGTCATGGCCGCACTCGGCTACAAACAAAATCAGGGCGCGTTCCGACGCCTCGCCGAAGCGGTGCCGCTGGCGACGTTGCGCGCCGAAGCCAACGGCCAAGCCGACATCGCCTACGCCCTGCTCGCTGGCGTGGCCGGTCTGTTGCCCAGCCAACTCGCCGCCCGCATGGACGAGGAATCGCGCACGTTTGTGCGCGGCTTGTGGGATGCGTGGTGGAAACGACGCGAGCGTTTTACCGGCGCTATACTCGCCGCCGATGCGTGGCGACTTTCCGGCCTGCGTCCGCTGAATCATCCACTGCGCCGGCTGGCCGCCGCGGCGGTACTTTTCACCGCACCGCGTTCGCTCGCCGAAGTCTGGACCGAACTGGCCGCAAAATTTCCCAACGATTGCCTGGCCCCTGCACACGCGCATCTGCTTGCCATGCGCCATCCGTTCTGGGATTACCACCTGACGCTGACCGGCAAGCGCACCGCTAAACCCACCGCGTTGCTTGGCGAAGCGCGCGCCGACGCGATTCTGATCAACGACTTTGTGCCGTTCCTCGCCGCACAACACAGCCGCGCAACGTTCGCCCCGGAACTGCTCGCACAGTTGCCAACGGAGCAAGATAACGCCGTGCTACGCGAAACCGCCTTCGCCCTGTTTGGTCGCGACGCACCAAACTCGCTCCTCCGCGACGGCCTCCGCCGCCAAGGCCTGCTCCACATCTTCCACACCTACTGCCTGAACGACCGCTCCCGCTGCGCCACCTGTCCTTTGCCGGACATGTTGCAGAAATGAGGCTTTAGATTTCCGAGACTTGGAAATTCGACGCGCGAAAGGATTTTACTTCTGCTGTGGGCGGGGCTGGAAAGCCCCGCCCACCAAGAGTACTGCTCATCAAGTCGGGCCACATTTTACCGGGATACTTATCACCACAACCGGGGATTCTTTTGGGCGCGCCGCCACATTTCTTCAAGCAACAACTCGATCTACCCACACCTGCCTTGACCCGCTTATAAAGACGGCGCATTTTCTCCGCGGTAAATGAGACATGCGCGCATTTTTTTATAGTTTGACGATTCTCATAGCGCTACTCGCCGGGTGTCGCAATAATACGCCGGTGACGCCACTCTCAATTTATATCGTGAGCCAAGAAAAAGCAGAAAACGTCCGATTCATTGACACGCCGGATTTCCCAAAATGGGTTACATCCATCCGACACCAGACTTAGTTATCACCAGATTGGAAGCAGTCGAAACGAATCCTGCTGGACAGATAGGGCAGGCGGATCGCCCGGGAGTTGTCATCATGTTGCGCCTAGAAGACGCCTAGAAATTTGCGGCATTGCCTGAACATTAGTTTTCCTGTTCGGGATCGAAGGGGATGGTGGAGACTTGGCCGTCTTTGGTCAGCAATAGCTCGATTTTCTTTTCCACTTCGTTGAGTTTGGTCGAGCAGAATTTGACCAGCTTGGAGCCTTCCTCGAAATGGCTGATCATTTTTTCGAGCGTCAGCTTGCCACTCTCCATCTCGGCAACGATCTGTTCCACCCGCTCCAGCGCCTTCTCGAAGCTTTGGGTGGGTTCTGCGGTTTTGTCTGCCATGATTATTCTCCTTTTGATGACGTCGTAGATGCGGCCTCCGGCCACATTCAGTCAAGCGACCGGAGGTCGCTTCTACGGTAGGGCGCGTTCTCTGAACGTGCCGAAAATTTTGTCTCTATCGAACATTCTCCTTCTTTGAAGCCGTCACTTCCGATTCCAAGCTACCGTGTGCCAAGCGGGTTTCCAGTTTCGTGCCGACCGGTGCCTCTGCGGCATCGCGAATGATCTTGCCATCCGCCGTGCGCGTTAAACTGAATCCGCGCTCCAGCACCGCCAGCGGGCTAAGCGCGCGCAGATGATCTTCCAGACGCCGGACATCCTGCGTACGCGCACCGCGCCACAACTCCAACCGATGGGTCAAGCGCAGGCCGAATTCATCCACCTGCTGGCTGCGTTGCTGCACGATGTCGCGCAAGTCGTTGGCCATCGCCGTGCGGAGCGCCTCCAAGCGGTCGCGTAGACGACGGATAATATTCTGCGGTTCGCGGAACACATAACTGCCGGCGACGGCAGTCAGGCGGTTACGCAATTCCAGCATCTGCGTTTTGAGTGCACGCGCCAACCGCGCGCCGCTCTGCCGCAATTGCTCCTCAAATGCCTCTTTATTGCCCACGAGTAGTTCTGCCGCCGCGCTCGGCGTCGGCGCGCGTAGATCGGCGACGAAGTCGCTGATCGTGAAATCAATTTCGTGGCCGACCGCCGAAATCACCGGAATTCGCGAACGCGCGATGGCGCGGGCGACGACTTCTTCGTTGAAGCACCACAAATCTTCCAAGCTACCGCCGCCGCGCCCGATGATCAGCACATCTAATCCGCCGCGCGCATTGAGCAGGTCAATCGCAGCGGCAATTTCCTGTCCCGCATCGTCGCCTTGGACACGAACCGGCGCGATGAGGATGTGTAAATTAGGAAAACGACGGTTGAGAATGTTCAGAATGTCGCGGATCGCCGCGCCGCTCGGGCTGGTGACAATGCCGATGTGCTGTGGCAGCAATGGCAGCGGCTTTTTGCGCTCCGGCGCAAAGAGGCCCTCGGCGGCGAGCTTCTTCCTCAGCACCTCGAACTGCTCCTGCAAACTGCCCTTCCCCGCTTCCTCGACGCGGCGGACGATGATCTGGCACTGGCCGGATTTTTCGTAGGCGGTGATCTGCCCATAGGCGCGGATTTTCAGGCCATCGCGCAAGTCCAAACGCAAACCAAGCTGGCTGCCACGAAACAGGACGGCGGCAAGTTGCGCCTCGGCGTCTTTAAGCGTGAAGTAAAGATGCCCGGAGGTCGGTTTCCGAAGGTTGGAAAGCTCGCCTTCGATCCAAACCATGCCGAACTCGTTTTCGAGCGCGGCCTTGATCATCCGGGTGAGTTCGGAAACCTGATAAATCTTCCGGCTGTCCGCGACGGTAGATGTGATTTCGCTCTTCATGGAATTCGCCAGGTAGGAGCCCGGCCCCGCCGGGCGATAACCCCCCAATCGCCCAGCGGGGCTGGGCTCCTACAAAGATTTGCTCTATTTCTCATCCCACCGTTCATAACCCAAAAAATTTCTGTCTAATTGATCATGGAAAGCAACGTCCGCACTTGACCAAGCCCATTCTGTTGCCTAACGACTAATTGTTTCCGCACGGGATTGTTTTCGATATAGCGAACAATGTCCACCACGGATTCTCCGGAGCGCACCTTGTGATCGTGAAAGCCGGTTTGCCATAGCAAACGGCCCAGTTTCCGGGAATTGAAAGAGGCGTGACGACAGAGGGCGAGGACAACCTGCGGCAAAGTTTTCTTCGCCTGTAAGGAAAGTAAGGCGTGCCAGTGGTCCGGCATCACCACAAAAGCGTGCAATAGCAGCCAACCTTGTGCGCGCCCATACAAAAAGGCCTTAACGACATCATCGCGTTGTACAGTTGTTAATTGGGAAGGAGTCTGGACACACTTGGTAACATAATAGAGACCCCACGCTTGCGAAAAACGTCCACGCCGTAATGCGCGTTGATGGGCCTCTAAGTTCATAGCCTAGTTTGTAGGAGTCCTGCCCCGCAGGACGAACAGCAAAGATAACGCAAGCATATCGCCCGGCGGAGCCGGGCTCCTACCCAAACATATTCAATCCTAACTAATCTTCTCCTGGATACGTTTAACCTTTGTGGCGAAGCCGGTCTTTTCGTCCACGGTCACCAGCAGGCCCTCGAAGCGCACATCGCCGGTGGCAACCTCGAATTGCTGCGGCATACCGGTCAGGAATTTTTTCAGTACCGCACCGACGTCGCGGCCCAGTACTGAATCTTTCGGACCGGTCATCCCGAGATCGGTCAGGTAGGCGGTGCCTTTGGGCAAAATGGCGTCGTCAGCGGTTTGCACATGGGTGTGTGTGCCAACGACGACACTGACACGACCATCGAGATAGCGGCCCATCGCGATTTTTTCCGAGGTTGCTTCGGCATGCATATCCACAACAATGATTTTGCCGAGATCGGCGCTGCCGCGCTGCAAAATCGCGTCGGCGGCGCGAAACGGGCAGTCGCTGGGCGGCATAAACGTACGGCCTTGGAGCGACATGACGGTGACTTTACCGAGCGGCGTCTCGAACGTGCTCCAACCGCGCCCGGGACAGGTCGGCGCATAGTTGGCGGGACGCACGAGGCGTGGCTCGCGGTCGAGCGCCTTGACGATTTCCCGTTGATCCCAAACGTGATCACCAAGTGTGAGCGCATCAGCGCCGGCGGCGAAGAGCGCCTCGGCGAGCGGCATGGTGATACCGCGGCCACCGGCGGCATTTTCGGCATTACCGATGACAAAGTCTACCTGGCCCGCCTGTTTCATCCGTCCAGCAACGGCAGCAAAGGCGAGCCGCCCCGGCCCGCCGACAATATCGCCTGCAATCAAAATGTTCATCTGGTTCCTTTAAGTTCAGTGTGCGTATTCCACAAAACGCGTCTCGCGCACCACGACGACGCGAATTTGCCCTGGATATTTCAGTTCGTACTCGATTTGACGGGTTAGTTCGCGGGCCAGCTTGAGCGCGGCAGCATCGTCCACCATGCGCGGCTCAACAAACACGCGGATTTCTCGGCCCGCTTGAAAGGCAAAGGCTTTTTCCACGCCGGGTTGACGCATGGCCAGCGCTTCCAATTCCGCCAAACGTTGAATAAACAACTCGGTATTCTCCGCGCGTGCCCCAGGCCGGGCCGCCGTGATGGCGTCCGCCGCGCTGGCCAGCGCCGAATAGAGATTGTCGCCCTCGGTTTCGTGGTGATGCGCCGCGACCGCGCTATAGACCACCGCGGCTTCGCCATGCCGTTTGAGAAAATCCGCACCAATGACCGCATGATTACCTTCGACTTCATGATCGAGCGCCTTGCCAATATCGTGAAACAATCCGACGCGTTTGGCGAGGGCCGGATCAAGCCCGAGATCGGGGGCCATCAACCCCATCAGGCGCGCGGTTTCTACGGAATGTGCGAGCACATTTTGAGCGTAGCTCTGCCGAAATTTCAGACGCCCGAGTAGCCGCGTGATTTCTGGCACAACAGGCTGAAGCCCCAGCTCCGTCACAGCCTGTTCAGCGGCCTTTAGCATGATGTCGTCGAGTTCCGTTCGGACTTTGGTGGATATTTCCTCGATACGCGCAGGTTGAATGCGCCCGTCGGCAACCAGTTGCTCCAGCGTCTGCCGCGCCACTTCGCGCCGGATCGGATCGAAACTCGAAACCTGCACCACGCCCGGCGTGTCATCAATAATGATTTGCACGCCGCACACCTGCTCGATGGTGCGGATATTGCGCCCCTCACGCCCAATGATGCGTCCTTTCATTTCCTCGCCCGGCAGGGTGACGCTACACACCGCCGCCTCGTTCACCACCGGCGCGGCATAGCGCTCAATCGCCTGCAAAATGATCGTCCGCGCCTCAGCGACGGCCGTCGCGTGAGCTTCCTGCTGACTGCGACGAATGATCTGGTTGGTTTCGCCACGCAGTTCTTCTTCCATCTGCTGCAGCAACAGACGCCGTGCTTCCTCGCGGGGCAACGTCGCCCGTTCCTCCAATCTGGTCTGAAGGGCAGCGTTCAACTTTTGCGCCTCTACCTCCGCGTTTTTTAACGCCGACTGCTGTTGCTCCACGTTGTCCATTTTCTCATCAAGCGTCTGTTCCTTCCGATCCACCACCCCCACGCGCCGGTCGAGGTTGATCTCGCGCTGCATCAAGCGTTCTTCCGTCACCGCGATTTCCTTCCGGCGGGTCTGCATCTCGTGCTCAAACACCTCGCGGGCCTTCATGATTTCATTGCGCGCCAGAATTTCGGCTTCGCGCGCCACGTTGCCGGCGTCACGCTGTGCTTGCTCCTGGATAACCTTCGCTTGATGTACCGCCGCGCTACCGCGCGCCCGGTCATAGATCATGTGGAGTAGCACGCCGAACAGGATCCCGACGAAAGCGATGCCGGCCGGCACCCACCAGATAACGTCCACAACCAGATTTTGCATGGTTCACCTCCGGCGTCCACCGCCGGGCTTGTTCCGTCCGTTTTTAGTTGCACCGCCGCCGGGTGTTGCGCCGGTCTTCCAAGGCTTGGAAAACCCGGACGGTCGTTTTTCCAACCCTTGGAACTTTTAGTTTCACGTCCGCGCACCCCGTCATGCGCGGAGATAAATTTCTTTTTCCGTCACCACGGCATCCATCAGCACATCGTGGGCTGCCACCGGCACGCGCGCCACAATCTGTACCGCAAAACCCAAGCCGATTTTATAGGCAGCGAGACTTTCCAGCAAACGATCCAGCCACCCGCGACCGTGGCCGAGCCGGTGGCCCTTCGCATCAAACGCCAAGCCCGGAACCAGCGCCACGTCCACGGTTTCCGGTTGTGCAACCCAGACCGGCTCGGCCGGTTCTGGAATCTGCAAACGGCCGGCCGCCAATATATCGTTGGCCGTCAGCCAGGCCAGCCGATAGCAGCCCGCGCGGTTGTCGAAGGCCGGCACGCACACCCGCTGGCCCAGCCGGTGGCAAGCGGTCAGGATCGGCGCGGTCTGCACTTCGCCCGGCAACGCCAGATAGAGCGCGATCACTTTTGCGCGGCGGAATTTTTCCAAGCCTTGGACGCGCTCCGCGATTTGCGCGCTCCACACCGCCACGTCGTCCAAATTCAGTTGGGCACGAAGCGCGCGTGCCTCCGCCCGGACGGTCTTTTTTAACTGCTCTGTTCGGTTTGTTTTCGTGGTGTTTTCCTTAATGACTCCCAATGTGCCATACGCTTGGCGATGGTGTCTTCGTAGCCTTGATCGGTCGGCACGTAATAGACTTTGCTCGTCGGCACATATTCTTGGTCCACAAAATGGCCTGCGCCATTGTGGGCATATGTGTAACCGGTATGACCGAAGGCCTTGGCCGCCTTCTTCGAGCCGGTGCTGCGCAGCGGACGCGGCACCGGCAGCACGCGGCCTTCCTTGACATCGCTCATCGCGGCATCAATCGCAAGATAGGACGCGTTGCTCTTCGGCGCGGTCGCCAGATAGGTCGTCGCCTGCGCGAGGATGATGCGCGCCTCCGGCATGCCGACGAACTCGACACCCGCGAGCGCGCTCGTCGCCACGGTCAGCGCGCGCGGATCGGCATTGCCAATATCCTCGCTCGCCAAGATGATCAGGCGGCGTGCGACGAAACGCGGGTCCTCGCCCGCGTAGAGCATTTTCGCCAGCCAGTAAACCGCCGCATGCGGATCGCTACCGCGGACACTCTTGATGAACGCGGAAATCGTGTCGTAGTGACCATCCTCGTCGTGGTCATAGACAACGGCTTTTTTCTGAATGGATTCTTCGGTCACGGCGCGCGTCAGATGGATGACGCCATCCGCGCCCGGCGGCGTGGTCAACGCGGCGATTTCCAAGGCGTTGAGCGCGCGGCGCGCGTCGCCCTCGCAAACGCGGGCGAGATGTTCGAGCGCATCACGGTCGGCCCGCACCTTCAGCGCGCCAAGTCCCTCCGTGCTGGTCGTGGCGCGCTCCAGCAACGTGACCACCGCGGCCTCGTTCAATGGTTCGAGTTCAAAAATTTGCGAACGGGAAGTCAACGGGCTGTTGATGAAAAAAAACGGATTGTGTGTCGTCGCGCCGATCAACGTACAGGCCCCTTCTTCAAGATAAGGCAACAGCACGTCTTGCTGCGACTTATTGAAGCGGTGGATTTCGTCAATAAAAAGGATCGTCTCGCGGCCGCGGTGCGCTTTTTCCACCTGCGCTTTTTTCAGCAAATCGCGCAACACCTCGACGCCGGCGAGCACGCCGCTGGTGCGCTCAAAGATGCGGTGCGTGACGTTGGCGATGACCTCGGCCAGCGAGGTCTTACCGCAGCCCGGCGGACCATAAAGGATGACGCTGCCGAGCCGGTCAGCTTCGATCGCGCGCCGGAGCAATTTGCCGGGGCCAAGGATATGCTCCTGCCCGACCACGTCCTCCAGCGTACGCGGACGCATCCGCGCCGCCAGCGGCTGTCGCCCACTTTTTTGTTCGCCGAACAACTCCATCGCCTACTCCGCAAAGAAAAAACCCCGCCTTGCCGTCAAGGGCATTGTCTTCTGAACCTCGAATATCGAGGTGGGTGCTCTACCGCTGGTTAAGGCAAGCAATGCAGCTTGCCGCCGCCACCGGATGCCGAGCTCCCAATGGAGTTAACCATGTAGGGTCAGAAGAATCGGCCCCGTCACGCACAAGGCAGGGTATCTTCGCCCAGAAGCCGCAACTTCAGGGAGAATCAAAGCCCCTCTGAAAAAGAACCACGGCCATAGGCCTCGCCCCAACGCTCCCGCAACCGGCGCTGACGCAACGCCCGCCGACCGGTGATGAACCGGCCCTCCGCTACGCACACGCGTGGATGCAAACCCCACGCCAGCACTGTCGCCAACAGGAACGCCAGCGGAACCATCATTTCAATCCATGTCATCAGCATGGGACTTGTCTGCCTTGTAAATTTAACTTTTCCATACCGCCTTCCCACCCTTGGAAACCCTTGTTTCAACCTTCGCGGATTTCCACGCCCAGTTCCCGCTTCACGGCTTCCTTGACCCCCACATGATACCGGTTGGCGTCTTCATCTGTCAAGGTGCGATCCGCGGCGCGGTACGTGCAGGCGTAAGCCATGCTTTTCCGACCCGCGCCCAAATTCCCACCATGGAATATATCGAATAATTCGACGTTTTCCAGTTCCGCCGGCGCGGCTTGGCGAACCACCCGCACCACATCTTCATGCTTGAGCGCATCGCTGGCGACCAGCGCCATGTCGCGGCGTATGGCAGGGAATTGCGCGATGGGCACCGCACGCGGCACGGCGAACACGTTCGCCAGTAACGGCGCGAGTTGCGCTTCGAGCACCGCCACCGGTGCGGTCAGCCGCCATTCACACGCAATACCGTGTTTGACGACGCCTAGCGCGCCAACTCCCACCCCATTCACCAACAACGCGACGGTGCAGCCCGGCTCGCCCCACGGCCGCTCCGCGACGCGGCATTCAGCTTTTTTCAATCCAAGCGCGACGGCGAGCGCTTCCCAGACACCTTTGAGCCACAAGAAAATTTCATCGCTCTTGATCGGCAAATGCTTGTCGAGACCGGTACGACCAACCGGCCCCATCAGACCAATCGCCAAACGATCCTCCTCGATCATCGCGCCGCTGGCGTCGAGCGCGAACACGCGACCGATTTCGAACAGCGCAGCCTCGGCGACCTGCCGCGCGTGGTTGCGACCCAGCGTCTCGACCATCTGCGGCACGAGCGAGTCGCGGAGGATCGCTTGATCGGCGCTGACCGGATTCGGAATCACCACACGGCGTGGCGCCGCCGCCGGATCGAAAAGATTGAGCAACCTCTCGGAAAGAAAACTATAGTTCAGCGTCTCGCGCAGGCCGAGACCGACAAGCGCACGCCGGCCCCATGCAATAGCTTGGGCCGGACGATCATCCACGCCGGGCACGAGAATCGCGCGCGGCGCCGGCGCGGGGATTTGATCGAGGCCATGAATGCGCGCGACTTCTTCAACGAGGTCAATCTCACGCTCCAGATCGCGGCGAAACGTCGGTATACCCACCGCATACGCACCATTTTCCAAGCTTTGGACGGACATTTCCAAGCCTTGGAAAATCGCCCGAATCTGTTCGTCGGAAATTTCCAAACCCGTCCGGTCACGGATGTAATCGCCGCGACAATGCAACACGCGCGGCGGCGCCGGCTGGGCATAAAGATCGAGGACACCCGGCGCACACGTCGCACCGGCCAATTCCGTCATCAGCATCACGGCACGGCGGCTCGCCCAATCAACTGTGGCCGGGTTCACCCCGCGCTCAAACCGATAAGACGATTCCGTGGAAAGGCCCAAGCTACGCGCCGTGGTGCGAACATCGGAGGGCTTGAACGCGGCACCCTCCAAGAGCACCGTCGTGGTCGCAGGGCGAATTTCGCTGTTGCCGCCACCCATCACACCAGCAACGGCGACCGCTTGCCGGGCATCGGCAATGACGAGCGTCGTTGGGTTCAATTCGCGTTCGACGCCATCAAGCGTTTTCATCTTCTCACCGGCGCGCGCACGACGAACAACAATCCGGCCTTCCGCGAGTAGCGTCTGATCGAACGCGTGCAGCGGGTGTCCGCACTCGAGCATGACGTAATTGGTGATATCCACGACGTTGTTGATCGCACGAATACCGGCGAGTTCCAGCCGCTTTTGCATCCACGTGGGCGATGCCCCCATCTTCACGCCATGCAGAATGCGTGCGGTGTAACGCGGACAGCCTTCGGCCTCTTCAACCACGACATGCGTCAACTCGGCCACCGGTTTGCCGGATTCGGCGAGCTTGATCTCCGGTATGCGAAGTTTCGTGCCGTAGAGCGCGGCGACTTCGCGTGCGATGCCGATCAGACTCAAACAGTCGGGCCGATTCGGCGTCACTTCCAGTTCGAGTACGGTTTCCGGCGCGCCGAGGACTTCGGCAATCGGTGTGCCGGGGGCCCACTTGGCATCGAGTTCCAACAGGCCGGCATGATCCTTCGAGAGGCCGAGTTCGTCCGGCGCGCAAAGCATACCTTCGGAAAAAACACCGCGAATCTTGGCTTTTTTCAGTGTCAGCCCATTCGGCAGCGTCACGCCCGACGGCGCAAACAGCGCCTTCAGGCCGACGCGCGCATTCGGCGCGCCGCACACCACCACGAGTTGGCCCGCGCCATGATTGACGGTGCACAGCGTCAGTTTGTCGGCGTTCGGATGACGCTCCACTTGGAGAATTTCGCCAACGACGATGCCCTTCGCATCGCAGCCGATGGTTTCGAGGTGCTCGACCTCCAAGCCGGAAAAGGTCAGCTTCGCCGCCAACCCTTGGGGCGTATCGGCAAAATCCACATAATCCTTCAGCCAACTGATCGGTACACGCATGTCCATTCCTCGTGAAAAAGCGGCGGCAGTCTAACGGCTTTCCGCGCCAGATTCAATCGCGGCGCAAATCCGCTGACATCCGACGCTGTTCCCGCTATCTTCGGCCTGTGCCCGAACCACTTCAGCCACCTACGCCACTGCTCACCAAAGGCAGCTTGCTGCGCTCGCTGCATCGGCTGGCGATGCCGATGCTGATTGGCGCGGTGCTTAGTAATCTGCAAAGCGTCATCAACCTATTTTGGGTGGGGCATCTCGGCGCGAATGCCATCGCGGCGGTCGCGGTAGGCGGCACCATTTTGATGTTGCTGTTCCCGGCGCTGATGGGACTTTCCACCGGCACGGTAGCGCTGGTGTCGCGCGCCATTGGCGGCGGGCAGCGCGCGGATGCTTCGGCCGCGGCAGGCCAATCGCTGCTGCTCGCGTTGATCTTCGGCGGCCTGTCCGGCGCGATCGGCTGGCACTATGCCGACACCCTCGCGCGCCTGCTCGGCGTGGAAGCGGCGGTGTTGCCGGACGCCGAAGCCTATCTGCGGATCAACATGGTTTTCAGCTTCACGCTCTACCTGCAAGTCATCGGTGCGGCCGCCTTGCAAGGCGCGGGCGACGCACGCACGCCGATGTGGGCGGGCGTCACCGAAAACATTCTTAACATCGTGCTCGACCCACTGCTGATCTACGGCCTCGGCGGCTTCCCGCGGCTCGGCGTCCCCGGCGCGGCGTGGGCTTCGATGCTCGCGCAGACCGTCGCCGCAACGATGGTGGTGCGCGGGCTGTTCGCCGAGCGCGCCGCCGTACGCATCGGCTGGCACGAATGGCGCCCCAACCTGAAACTAGCCTGGCGCATTCTACGCATCGGCCTGCCCGGCTCCGGCCAAATGCTCACGCGCAGCGTGATGGGCGCGGTGCTGATGCGCATCGTCGCCGGTTGCGGCACGGCCGCGGTGGCGGCCTATGGTACCGGCCTACGCATCCACATGATCGTGCTCATGCCGGCCTTTTCGCTCGGCGGTGCGGCAGCGACACTTGTCGGTCAAAATCTCGGCGCGGGCAAACCGGGGCGCGCCCGCGCCGCCGCCTGGCTCGCCACCGGCCTCGACCTGATCTTCATGTTCATCGCGATTTTCGTGATGATGACGTTCGCGCCGCATCTCATGCGCCTGTTCAATCACGACCCGGACGTGATCCAAATTGGCGTCGGCTACATGCGCACCGTTTCACCTTTTTATGTTTTCGCGGCGCTTGGCATCGTGCTCGGACGCGGACTGAACGGCGCAGGCGATACGTTCGGCCCAATGGTCTGTACGATCCTCGCGCTCTGGGGTCTGCAAGTACCGCTCGCAATCTGGCTGGCGAAAATCGTGCTACCGGCGACGCAAGGCATTTGGTGGGCCATCGGCGCCGCCAGCCTCGCGCACGGCTTGATGATCACCGCGTGGTTCGAGGTTGGCCGTTGGAAAAACAGGAAAGTTTGAGGCTTTTCCAAGGCTTGGAAAATCAATCGGCTATCTTTTCCAACGCTTGGAAAAACCGGCACAGGGGACACCGCACAACACAAAAAAAGCCCCGCACGATTGCGGGGCTTTTCAAACCTAATTTATGACGAGATTAGTTCGCCGTACCATGAGTAGTGCAGGACGGCTTCTCACCCAAGGTCCATGGCCCGTTATAACTGCCGCCCCCCTTACACACCGGCGTTTCCTTGATATAGGGGCCCACCAAGTCCGAGAGTTGGGTGGGCGCAGCGTTGGAATGATCCAATGCGTACTGATCCTTCGCCCCGTCAATCAGGCGCAAGTTATTGAAGCACGAATTCTTCATGGAGTTGGAGCGCGCGTTCATGAACGACGGCACCGCGATCGCCGCGAGCAATCCGATGATCGCCACGACAATCATGATTTCTACCAGGGTGAACCCCTTTTTCTGCTTTTTCATTTCTTCCTCTTATTTTCTATTTAATCGGTCACCCGCATCTCAGTAACACACCGAGTCACGCCGGTAACCATTTATGGTGAAAGGTTAATAAGCAGAACATATGCCAGTCAATAAATATTCGATCTGACCACGAGAAAAAGAACTTAAAGCGTAAAAACTGCTGTTTTGGACCGTCTGAACCGCAAAACCGTCTAACTTTAGAGAATTTGAGGTTTCATTCCTCATCCAGAGGTATTTTGCGATAGAGCGTAGCTAGGCTGATTTTCAGGGCTTTGGCAGCTTTTTCCTTGTCGCCCCCCATCGAGCTGATGACCGAACCAAGATATTCTTGCTCTTTTTTGCGCAAAAACGATTTGAGCGATTTACCCCGGAAATCCTCAAAGGGCAGGGCGGGACCAACCGGAGTTGCGCCGTGGATTGATACATCGGCAATTTTAGCCGGCAAAACATCTTTGGTAATTTGATTGCTACCCGCGAACGTAAGCGCGTGCCGGATGGCATTTTCCAATTCACGCACATTGCCAGGCCACGGATAGGACTCCAAGATACGTTGCACATCCGGATCCAACGTGGGCAAGGGTTTATCTTTGCCCAGCTCACGCCGCAAGATGTGTTTGACCAGCGGCAAGACATCCTCCGGCCGTTCACGGAGCGGAGGAATTTGAATGGTGATTACGCTGAACCGGTAATACAAATCCTCGCGAAACCTTCCTTTCGCAATCAAATCCTCCAAACGGTCATTGGTCGCCGCCAACACACGCACATTGACCGGAATATTTTCCGTGCTGCCCACACGCCGTACTTCCTTGTCTTGTAATACACGCAGCAATTTGGCCTGAATGCTCAGCGGCATGGAGCCGATTTCGTCCAGAAAAATGGTGCCGCCGTTCGCCGCTTCAAATAACCCCTCTTTATTCACCGTGGCTCCGGTAAAAGCGCCTTTCACATGGCCAAACATTTCGGACTCCAGCAACGGCTCCGGCAGTGCGGCGCAATTGATCGGCAGGAAATTCTTGGTCTTGCGCGTACTATGCGCATGAATCGCTTTGGCCACCAATTCCTTGCCTGTTCCACTTTCCCCCAGCACCAACACCGTCGTATCGGTGGGGGCCACACGTTCAATCATTTCGCACACCTTGCGCATCCCCACGCTCTCGGCCACGATATTTTCAAACTGATAACGCCCCGCCAATTCCTCCTTCAACGCCACGTTTTCACTGAGCAGATTCTGGTATTGCAACGCCCGTTGCACCGTGATGAGCAATTCATCCACCTTGAACGGCTTGGTCACATAATCAAACGCGCCTTCCTTCATGGCTTCAACGGCCGTCTCCACCGTGCCATAGGCCGTCAACAAAATCACAGCCATGTTGGGATGCTCACGCCGCACCTGGCGCAGCAACTGCATACCATCCATCGCGCCCATGCGGATGTCGGAGATCAACAGATCAAATGACTGTTGTTGCATGAGGGCGAGGGCCGCTTCGCCGCTACGTGCGGGTGTCACTTCATGGCTTTGCGCTTTTAACAACGTCCCCAGCACGCTGAGAATACTGGGCTCATCGTCAACCACAAGAACTCGCGGCATAGTTTTATCTTCCCCTTCGGTTACGTCCATCAGAACAAGAACAGGAGATTAAACCTTGTTCTCATTTTTTCAATCTTGATTTTTCTTCTGGCTTGACCGCCGCACGTAGCCCTTCATACTTTGCCGCCATGCATACGCCCTTGCGACACATCGGACTGCTGGCGATCCTCTTGGCGCTCTGGAGCGCCATAGCAGCGCCCGCCGCGACGCCCTACGAAGAAACAGCCACCCGCCGCCACTGGTATAATTCCTTTATCCGCCCGGCCAAGGGTAATCCGCAGGACCAACTCGTCTATGCGGAAAGTCTGCGCGCCGCCGGCAAATTGCGTGCCGCCGGAAAACAATACCGCCTGCTAACCGTTTTCTGGCCGGAGGCTGCCGAAGCCCCGCAAGCGCAACTGGCCTACGCTCGCATCCTCGATGAGCAGCGCAGGTGGCAGGATGCTTTTGATGAATACACCTATCTCGTCGAACATTACTCCGGCACCTTCCCCTACAACGACATTTTGCAGCGCCAATTTGAAATCGCCGAAACCTTGATGAATACGCCGAAAGGCAAGTTTCTATTTCTCCCTGGATTCATGTCGCCGGAACGCGCCGTGCCGCTGTTCGAAAAGATTTTGGAACATGGCCCCGAATGGGAAAAAGCGCCCGAAGTTCAGTACCTCATGGGCTTGGCCAACGAACTCAGTCAGCAATATGAGTTGGCCGTGGCCGCCTATTTGACCACGCAAGTACGCTACCCCGAAACGCCTTTCGCCGAAAAAGCGTCTTACAACCGCGCCATCTGCTTGGAACATCTCGCCCACGAAGAGCCGAACAACGAAGCCGCACTCGACGAGGCCTGGAGCGCGGCGCATCAATTCGTCACCCGCTATCCGAATGCCGAAAAAACGCCCGCGATGCTCACCTTGCGCGACGAGCTCCTCAATCGGCGCGCGCGCCTCGCCTATGATCGCGCCGCCTACTACGACACCATCGCACACCAGCCCAAGGCCGCGCTGATGGAATATCAGGATTTTGTCCGTCTCTTTCCGCATTCAGACTGGACGCCGCAGGCGCAAAAACGTATAGAAGCGCTCACCCATCTTGTGGAGCCAACGAATGAACATGCACATGCCGGCTCATAAAGCCTTGCTCATGACGGCGAGCCTCGCGCTGGCCGCGACCCTGCTGCTACCCGGTTGCGCGGGTTATCGCCTCGGGTCCATGTTGCCGCCGGACATCAAAACGGTGTACGTACCCGCCTTCATCAACAAAACGGCCGAACCACAAATCGAAATGGAGGCGACGCGTTCGGCGCTGGCGGAATTCCAGCGCGATGGCTCGTTGAAAATCGTCGCGGAAGAAGATGCCGACGCCACCTTGCAGGTCAAACTCACCGACTACCGTCTCACGCCACTGCAATACGACAACTCGCGCCTGACGGCCGCCACCGAATATCGCATCACGCTCTACGCCTCCATCATGCTCACGCGCAAGAGCGACCGCAAAGTCATCGTCGAGCACCCGCGTTGCTACGGCGAAAGCACGTTCCCCGTCATCGGCGACCTCTCTTCCTCCAAACGCGTCGGCCTGCCCAAAGCCGCGAAGGACCTCGCGCACGACATCGTGCAAAAAGTCACCGAAGTCTGGTGAGACCGCAGAAGTTTTCCAAGGCTTGGAAAGGCTGATCGCTCGTTTTTCCAACCCTTGGAAAAAGCTGTTCAAAAATACAAATCGCGCTCACCTTGGCAAATCCGTTCGTAGGATTTCATAAACTCGTCAAAGGCGCGCGGCATCTTCTGGCGAACTTCCTCAATTTCCTTTTTGAGGAGTGGCTCGCCGGCGGCGCGGGTCGCATCGCTGGCAAAATCGTCGAGCCATTCACGGAATGTCAAAATCGCGTTCAACTTGCAGAACTTGCCTTCCGCACCGCTACGCAGCAAATCCATGATGCAGTGGCCGGTGCGCCCGCAACGGTAGCCCGCCGTGCAAAAACTGGTGATGTTACCCATCGCCGCGAGGTCGCGAACGACCTCATCCAGCGTGCGCGTGTCGGCCAGCAAAAACTGCTGGCGGTCGCCGTGCTGTTCTTCATCCTGATAACCGCCGACGCCGATATTCGAGGACGCGTCCGTCTGCGTGCAGCCCAGCGGCAGCAGGCGCCGACGCATGCCGGGATTCTCACGACAGGTGACGATCATGCCGGCATAGGGCACGGCCAACCGCAGCACGACGACAACTTTCTCAAAATCTTCGTCGCTGACCTGCCAGCGTAACGACTCATTGAACGGCGTATTCGCCGCCGGCTCAAGCCGTGGAAAACTGACCGTATGCGGACCGATGCCGAGCGCACGCTCCAACTCCAGCGCATGCGCCACCAACCCCATGACCTCGAAGCGCCAGTCATAAAGTCCAAACAGTGCGCCGATGCCCACATCCTCAATACCCGCTTCCAACGCGCGGTGCATCGTGTAGAGCCGCCAGCGGTAGTCACTCTTGAGCGTGCCCGCCGGATGCACGGCACGATAGGTCGCTTTATGATAGGTCTCTTGGAAAACCTGATAAGTCCCCACCCCGATCGCCGGCAGTTCGCGCAATTCCTCGGTCGGCATTGGTGCGGCGTTGATGTTGACGCGCCGAATTTGGCCGTGACCACGCCGCGCCGGCACCTTAACACCGTAGACCGCGCGAATGGACTCCTGCATATACTTCAAATCGCTGCGCGGATGTTCGCCATACACCACAATCAACCGCTTGTGGCCAATCTTACCGGCGAGCACCTCGGTCTCGGCGCGGATTTCGTCCATCGTCAACGTTCGCCGCTCCACCACGTCATTTTCGCAGCGCAGGCCACAATAGAGGCAGTTATTGACGCACGCGTTGCTCAAGTAAAGTGGCGCAAACGTGACGATGCGGTTGTCGTATACCGTGTGCTTGATCTCCGCCGCCGCCTGCCGCATCTCGGCCCAGAGTTCCGGGTCTTTGACGGCCAACAGCGCCGCCGTTTCATCGAGGTCGAGCGACTGGATCGCCTTGGCCTTCGCAATGATCTCACGAACTCGCGCCGCGTCTGGTTGCGCGGTCATCCGAATTTTGGAATCAATCAGCTCATCGTCAATAAAGTCGCGTCCGTTCTGCAGATACTTCTCCATCTGCTCCGGTACAATCCGGCGCTCCCGCCACTCATGAGCGCTCTGTTTCTCCACAATCGCCGTCATATTTCCGTGTCCTTCCGTGTGTTCCGTGGTTTCAAATTCAATTTTGTTGTGCACGCTCATAGGCATCGCGCGCCGCCGGAAACGGCGAAAGCGCCCGCTGGAGCACGCCCTGCGTCGCCGAAATCGCCAGCCCATAGTTTGTGATCGCCACGCCCTGCGCCTGTGCGCGCTGAATGTGCGCGAGCATCTCGCGCCGCGTTAGCATGCACGAACCGCAGTGCACCACTAACTTGTAGCCGGTCAGGTCCTGCGGAAAATCGCGGCCCGCGCTCACGTCAATCTGTACGTCGAGGCCGGTGTATTGCCGCAGCCAGCGCGGAATTTTCACCCGCCCGATGTCATCCTCCAGCGCATGATGGCTGCACGACTCGGCCACGAGCACGCGGTCGCCCGCGCGTAGTCGGTCAATCATCGCCGCGCCACGCGCCAACTCCTGCAAGTCGCCCTTATAGCGCGCGAACAGGATCGAAAACGTGGTGCACTTCACATCGTTCGGTGTATCGGCGACCATCTTCAGCACGACCTGCGAATCACAGACGACCAAATCCGGCGGGCAGTTCAGGCGACCGAGCAGCGCCGCATATTCGCGTTCCTTGACCACGAGCGCGGCGGCATCGCCATCGAGCGCGTCGCGGAGCGCCTGCACCTGTGGCAAAATCAGCCGGCCTTTTGGCGCCTGCAAATCAATCGGCACCACCATCACCATCAGCCCACCCGGCGGCAACAGATCGGCGACCAGCGCCGGCGGATTCACATAATCATCCGGGCACGCCTTGAGCAGCAGTTCCTTGAACCGACAGACCACGCGCTCGCGCCGCGCCGCATCCAGACACGAACATTCCAGCCAGCCGGCGCACTTTTCCAAGGCCTGGAAAAAGGCCGGGACCGGTTTTCCAAGGCTTGGAAGATCGGTTTTGTTCACCACGACGATCACCGGCTGTTTGCGCTGCGCAGCCGCGGCCACGACGCGCTCCTCGAACTCGCCCCACTGGCCCGGCTCGGTCAGCAGCGCGACAATATCGGCGCGGTCGAGTGCGGCGGCCGTTTTTTGCAGGCGGCGTTCGGCCAATTCAGATTGGTCGTCAAGTCCAGCGGTGTCGAGGAACGTCACCGGCCCGATAGGCAACAGCTCCATCGCTTTCTCGACTACATCGGTCGTCGTGCCCGGTACCGGCGAGGTCACCGCGACATCCTGCCCGGCAACGTAATTCAGGAAGCTGGACTTCCCGACGTTCGTCCGCCCGACGAGGCCAATTTGCAACCGCAAAGCTTTAGGCGTCGTCAGCATCTTTCTTTTTCCCGATAGCCCAGCGCCGTCAGATTTTCCGGCGAGAGCGTCTGCTCCACAATGGCGCGGCCCAATTTCCCGATCAAAAATGCTCGCAAGTCGTTCCCACCGTCAGCATTGAATTCGCCGAACCACCGCTGCGCCTGCTCGTAGCCGATGCGCGGCAGAAACGCATTGATTAACGCGCGGCTGTGATCGAGATGGCGGCGGCAGGCAGCGGCAGCGGCGGTGATGCCGGCCACATGCGACGCGAGCATTTCTGCCGCGTTCTTGAGCAACGCAATTTGATCGAGCAGCGACGCGGCCAGTAGCGGCAGGTACTCGTTGATCTGGAGTGTGCCGCTTGCGGCGACCTCGGCCACGAGTGCACCCGCGGCCCGGGCCTGCATGCCGGCCTGTACCGTGGCCTCGGCGATCACCGGGTTGATCTTACCGGGCATGAGGCTTGAACCGGCCTGCACCGGCGGCAGGCGAATTTCGCCGAGCATGTGTAGCAGCCGCAAGTCACGCGCGATCTTGATGAAGTTCGCGGCACAGGCGTTCAGAATACCGGCAACCTCGGCAAAGCAATCGGCATTCGCGGTCGCATCCACTAGATTTTCCGCGCGCGTCAGACCGAGCCCGCTGACCTCGCGGAGTTTTTCGATGACGAGAAAGATATAACTACGCGACGCGGTCAGCCCGGTACCAAGGGCGGTGCCGCCAAGGTTGACCACGCGCAGGCGTTCCTCGGCCTTGAAGGTGCGCCAGCGGTCGCGCGCGAACGCCTCGGCGAAAGCGGAGAACTCCGCGCCCATCGTCATCGGCACCGCGTCCTGCATTTCCGTACGGCCCAATTTGACGATACCCGAAAATTCTTTTTCCTTTTTCTGAAATGCGCCCTGGAGCGTCGCCAGCGCTGCACTCAATTCACGCAGCCCGAAAATCGCTGCGACTTTGAGCGCGGTCGGATAAACGTCGTTCGTGGACTGGTGCAGATTGACATCCTCGATCGGATGCAATTTTGCGTAGTCGCCACGCATCGCGCCCAACAGTTCCAGCGCGCGATTGGCGATGACCTCGTTGAGGTTCATGTTCGTCGAGGTGCCCGCCCCACCCTGCAAAGCGTCGAGCGGAAATTGGTCGGCGTGCTGGCCGGCGACGATCTCGTCACACGCACGGCAGATCGCGTCACACTTTTCCAAACCTTGGAAACCGAGTTCGCGGTTGGCCAGTGCACAGGCTTTCTTCACCTGCGCCAGCGCACGAACCAGCGCCGGCGATACCACGCGACCGCTAATCCGGAAGTTAGCCAGCGCTCGCGCGGTATGGATGCCGTAAAGCGCATCGGACGGTATGGCGAGTTCGCCCAATAAATCGTGTTCTGTGCGGAAATTAGCCATGTCATTTGCCTTTGCTCAACGCTGACTTGACCGAAATGCCCGGCAATTTTCCGAGGCGACCAGTCAACTCGCCGACTTGGTCGGTGGTGGCGTCCACGATCAGCGTAATAACACAGCAGTGCTTGCTCTCGTAAGGAATGCCGGTGCGCGCAACGATGCAAGCGCCGAACGTCGTCAGCACTTCGTTCACCAGCGGCGCCGCACGCTGCCGATCCTCAATAATGATACCTACAAAGCCCAGTCGCTTGTCCATAGTCCATCTCCACAAAATAAAAACCCCACCGCCAAAAGCGATGGGGCTGCCGGAACCGCGACGGCCTTGTTCGCCCTTGGCTGCAGAGCCATCGCTCCTGACCGCAGGTCGGAAGATATGTAGCAAAATTCGCTGTGGGCGGCAATCGCCCGTAGGAACAAAGACCATTAGACCAAGCTGAGCATCAGTTGCATCAGCGCTTGTGATGCGGCCGAGCGGCCTTCATCCATACGCTCGGGATGCCACTGCACGGCGATGATCGGGGAGGCGACGCCCTCGCCTTCCACCACCGCCTCCGGGATGCCTGCGGGTGATTGGGCCGCTACGCGCAAACCACGACCAATATGCTTGGGATCGGCGGCTTGATGGTGATGGCTGTTGACCTCCGTCACACCGCGCAGGGCTTGGCCGAGCCGCGTACGCCCAGTCCACTTGATTTTGTGAATGGCATCGCCGCTCGGCGGAGAATGAACTTCCTTGCCCCCGTTTTTCTTCAGCCAATCCGGCACGTGCTGAATGAGCTTGCCACCCATGGCCACATTCAAAAACTGGATGCCGCGGCAGATACCGAAGACCGGTCGCCCCATGGCCAGGAATTTTTCGATGAGCTTGCCTTCCAGCGCGTCGCGTTGCGGTAGGATGTCGCCGGTCTTGGCATGCGGCTTCGCGCCGTAGCACGCGGGGTCCACGTCACCACCACCGGTGAGCAGCAGTGCGCGGAAGGCGCCAAAGTGTTCCGGTAATTCGTCATCTGGCCCTACAAAAACAGGTTCAACACCATTGGCCCGCAGCCAGCGGTCATAGGTTTCCGGCACGTCATAGTCCACCAACGTTTTTGTCGCCAACCATTTCATGTTGTTTTTCCTTTGTCGCCCTCAACGGTGCGCGGAACATACCACCGGTGGAGCGATTTTTCCAAAGGTTGGAAAAAAGCAACGGGCCGGTTTCCAAGGGTTGGAAATCGGCCCGTCGGCACACGCTTATGATCTGCGCTTACTTCGTCGCCGCTTTTTCGGTCTTCTTGCCGGCGGCTTTGGCTTTACCCTTGTCTTCGGGCTTGGCCTTGGGCGCTTGCGGAACGTAGCTGACCCACTCGATCAGCGCTTCTTCGGCGCCGTCGCCGCCACGCTTGGCCAGACGCATGATGCGCGTATAGCCGCCTTGGCGATCCTTGAACACCGGCGCGATTTCCGCGAACAGCTTGCGGAGCACGTCGTGTTCTTTGTGCCACTGCTCCAACGCCTCTTTATCGCTGGAACGCTCCACGCCGGGACCAACCACTTTGAGGCGGCTGGCCACCACGCGGCGCGCGGCGAGATCACCACGCTTGGCCAGCGTCACCAACTTCTCGGCAAAAGGCCGGACGGCCTTGGCTTTGGAGATGGTCGTCTGAATACGGCCACGCTTGATGAGGTTGGTGGCAAGGCTGGCCAGCAGCGCGTCGCGGTGCTCGCTGGTCCGCCCAAGTTTAATAGTTTTTTTACGATGACGCATGATGCAAATCCTTCGTGAGAATCAGCCGATTATTCGTCTTTGTCGGCCTTGGACTTTTTCTTGCCTTCGGTTTCGTCTTCGACTTCGATTTCGTCCTCGACCACCGGCACCATGGCGCTCGGCGGCGGCGGACGCAGGAGTTCGGCGTCGAAGCTCATACCCAGCGAGAGACCCAACTCGGCGAGTTTGTCCTTGATCTCGTTGAGCGACTTCTTGCCGAAGTTGCGGTACTTGAGCATCTCGGCTTCGCTCTTCATCGCCAGCTCGCCTACCGTGGTGATGTTGGCGTTGTTCAGGCAGTTGGCCGCGCGGACGCTCAATTCAATTTCGTTGACGCTGACCGCCAGCTTCTTGCGCAATTCCTCGCGCTGCGGATCCATCGGCTTTTCGCCTTCCTCGAATTCGACGATTTCCTGCTCGGGCTTGATGAAGACATCCAAGTGCCGGCGCAAGATCGCGGCGGAAAGACCAATCGCTTCGTCCGGCGAGATGCGACCATCGCTCCAGATTTCGATAACGAGTTTGTCGTAGTCCGTACGGCGACCCACACGGGTTTGCTCGACGTTGAACTTGACGCGACCGACCGGCGAGAACAGTGAATCCATCGGGATCAGGCCGATTTCCTGGCCTTCGCGACGGTTCCAATCGGCCGGGCAATAGCCGCGGCCAATACGCACTTCAAGCTCGGCCTCGAACTTGCCATCTTTGTCGAGTGTGCAGATATGGTGATCGGGATTGACGACTTCGACGAGGTTATCGCCGGTGATATCGCCAGCCGTGACTTCGCCCGCGCCCTTCTTGCTGATGCGTACCTTGCGTGATTCGCGGCTGTACATTTTGAGCAAAACGCCCTTGAGGTTGAGGATGATGTCGGTGACATCTTCCACCACACCCGGCAAGTGGCAGAATTCATGCGGCGCACCCTCAATTTTGATGGTGGCGATGGCCGCGCCTTCCAGCGAGGAGAGCAGCACACGGCGGAGTGAGTTGCCGATCGTGCGGCCATAACCGGCCTCGAACGGCTCCACGATGTATTTCCCGTAGTTGGCGGTGGCGGAAGCCTCGTCCTTGACGAGCTTCCGCGGCATTTCGAAACGACCTAGACGTACTGGCATGTTCATTCCTCCCAGGGCCGGAAGTTACCCGGCCCCTATGGTGTTGTTTACCGGCGGCTTACTTCGAGTACAACTCGACGATGAGCTGCTCACTGATTTCCGGAGCGATCTCATCACGCGAAGGCACGTGCAACACGGCACCTTCAAAATTAGATTTGTCCAGCGCGACCCACTTGACGAGGCCGCGGCTTTCGGCAATGTCCATGAACTTGGCCGCATATTCGCGCGCCTGTTTCTGGTCGCGCACCTGCACCTTGTCGCCGGACTTGAGCGTCATCGAGGCAATCGTGGCTTTGTGGCCGTTGACGGCGATGTGGCCGTGGTTGACCATCTGGCGCGCGGCACGGCGGCTCGGCGCGAAGCCGAGGCGATACACCAAATTGTCCAGCCGCAGTTCCAAACTCTGGAGCAACTTTTCGCCGGTAACACCACGGGCACGCTGCGCGCGTTCGAAGAACACGCGGAATTGCGCCTCCTGCATCCCGTAGGTTTTGCGCAGCCGCTGCTTCTCGCGCAACTGCGTACCATAATCGGAAAGTTTGCTGCGCCGCGCGCCGTGCTGACCGGGCGCCGGACGACCGGTCTCGATCGGGCACTTGGCCATATAGCAGCGATCGCCCTTGAGGAAGAGCTTCATCGCAACGCGGCGGCAAATCTTACAAGCTGGACCTGTATAACGACCCATACATTTCTCCTGATAAAAATAGCTTAAACGCGACGCGCCTTCGCCGGACGGCAACCATTATGTGGAATCGGCGTAATATCCTTGATACAGGTGACGGCAATACCCGCCGATTGAATCGCGCGGATCGCGGACTCCCGGCCCGCACCCGGCCCTTGCACATGCACTTCGGCCTCGCGCAAGCCATGGCCAACGGCCATCTTCGCGGCTTCCTGCGCGACCACGGTGGCGGCATAGGCCGTGCTCTTGCGCGAGCCTTTGAACTGGCAGCGACCCGCGCTGCTCCACGCGACCACGGCACCCTTCATGTCGGTGATCGTGACGATGGTATTATTGAAACTGGCACGAATGAACACGATGCCCACCGGCACCACACGACCGCCCTTGACCTTCTTCACCTTGGCGGCCTTGGCCGCATCACCCTCGGCCGGTGCGGCGGCGCCTTCGGCGACCGGCGCCGGCGCAGCCGCTTCTGCTACGGGCGCCGCCGTCTTGGCCGTTTTCTCCGCCTTGGGAGCCTTTTCGGCTTTAGCGGGTTTTGCCGTTTCTTTCTTTTCCTTCTGCTCTTTTTCTTCAGCCATACTTGAACCTCAATCTTAAATTTTCCTGACGCTCTTTTTCCAAACCTTGGAAACGGTTACGCGGTTGTTTTCCAAGCCTTGGAAAAGCGCCGCCCGCCCTTACGCTTTCTTGGCTTCGGCGCGATTCTCCTTGCCGCGGACCGTACCGACGGTCTTGCGCGGGCCCTTGCGGGTACGCGCGTTGGTGCTCGTCCGCTGGCCACGCACCGGCAGACCTTTACGGTGCCGGCTCCCACGGTAGCAACTGATGGAAATCAAACGGCGAATGTTGCCCTGCACTTCGCGGCGCAAATCGCCTTCCAACGTGTAGGCCTGCAACAACGTCGCAATGCGCGTGACTTCGTCGTCGGTCAAATCGTCGGCCTTTTTGAGCGGATCAATATGGGCCTGCTCCACGATAGCGGCGGCGCGCGCCGGACCGACACCGTGGATATAGCGCAACGAATATTCGACGCGCTTTTTGCCGGGTATATCAACACCCATCACTCGAGGCATGTGCTTTTCTCCCTATCCCTGTTTCTGCTTGTGACGCGGGTTGGTGCAAATCACCCGCACAGTTCCCTTGCGGCGAATGATTTTGCACTGCTCGCAAATCCGTTTAACACTGCTGCGTACTTTCATGTTTTCGCCTTCTCTTCAAAAAGTATCCGCCCGCGACTCATGTCGTAGGGCGACATTTCCACTCGTACTCGCGCGCCGGGGACCAAACCCGCGGCCCGCGGCTCATCATCACGCCCGGCAAAGGCCGTAAACGCGTGCCCATTGGCCAACTCGGCACGAAAGGCCGTGTTGTTTAGCACAGCCGTCAGCCGGGCGTCCAGCGCAAAGTTCTCCGTCACTCCACGCATGTCAGCACCACCGCGGCACCATCACGCACCGCAATCGAATGCTCAAAATGCACCGAGGGTTTCCGATCCCGCGTCACCACCGTCCAGCCATCGCCCAGCACTTCCACCTCCGAACCACCTTGGTTAAGCATCGGCTCAATCGCCAAGGTCATCCCCGGTCGCAATTTGGGGCCGTGCCCCGGCGGACCAAAATTCGGGATCTGCGGATCCTCGTGCAACCGC
The DNA here is from genome assembly GCA_004321905.1 of Verrucomicrobiota bacterium. Lineage (GTDB taxonomy): Bacteria > Verrucomicrobiota > Kiritimatiellia > CAIQIC01 > CAIQIC01 > DP16D-bin41. The sequence continues at coordinate 77,569 of SCQF01000006.1, forward strand.
CGCCCCACCCCGTGGCCCACAAAATCGCGCACCACGGCGAAACCTGCCGTCACCGCCGTTTGCTCAATGGCGTGCGAGACATCCGAAAGCCGCTGACCGGCGCGCGCTTTTTCAATCGCGGCGATCAAAGCTTGCTGTCCCGTCGCCACCAAACGCATCACATCGGGATCAGCCACACCGACCATCACCGTCGTGGCGGTATCACCGACAAACCCGTGATATTCAACGCCGACATCTATGCTCACGATATCGCCGAGTTGAATTACGCGCGGCCCCGGTATGCCATGCACGACTTCTTCGTTGACCGAAACGCAGATGTGCCCCGGATAGCCACGGTAGCCCAAAAACGCGCTCTTGGCACCCGAGGCGCGGATGAGCCGCTCGGCCAACTCATCCAACTCGTGCGTGGTCACACCGGGCCGCACACTCCGCGCCACACTGGCCAGCACATCGGCGGCCAGCCGCCCACTGGCGCGCATGGCATCAAGTTCTTCAGCCGTTTTGACAATGATCATGGAAACGAGATCACGCTGGTAGCGCGGCCAGAATCTCCGCCAACGCCTTGTCGCGATGCTGGCCGGCATTAATCTTGGCCAATACGCCGAGTTCAGCGTAGTGCTTGATCAGGCCCGCGGTCTGCTTTTGAAAGACCTCAAGCCGGTTCAACACGGTCTGTTCGTTATCGTCCGGACGCTGATAGAGTACGCCGCCGCATTGATCGCATATGCCTTCCTTTTTTGAAGGAATATTACGCACGTGATATACGGCGCCGCACTGCTGGCACACCCGGCGACCCGCGATGCGATCCACGACCACCTCGCGCGCCACGTCGAACAGAAAAACTTTCGCGATCTTACCGTTCCGCTTGGAGAAGATTTCTGCGAGCCCCTTGGCCTGCTCCATCGTGCGCGGAAAACCATCGAACATATAACGCGCGGTTTGCGGACCAGCGTCGAGACGCACAGCGATCATCTGGAGAATAAGCGCATCCGGGACCAAGGCCCCCGACGCCATGAAACGCTTGGCTTCGAGACCTAATTGGCTGCCGGCCTTCACTTCAGCGCGCAACATATCGCCCGTCGAAACATGGACAAAATCCGTCTTGGCTTTGAGCCCCTCGGCCAAAGTGCCTTTGCCGGCGCCGGGCGCACCCAAAAGAATGATCGCTTGAATCATGATTATCTCCGCGAACGCAGTTTGCCTTTGGTCAGGAACCCATCATAGTGCCGCATGATGAGTTGGCTTTCCACCTGCCGCATCGTGTCGAGCATAACGCCGACGATGATCAGCAAGCTGGTGCCGCCGAAGAATGACGACACGACCCACGGAATCCTGAAGTACTGCCCCATGAACTGGGGGATGACCGCAATGATTGTCAGAAAAATGGCACCCGCCAGCGTGATGCGCGTCATGCCGCGATCCAGAAATTCCGCCGTGGGTGTGCCGGGCCGAATACCGGGGACATAGCCGCCATATTTCTTGAGATCATCGGCGATCTGCACCGGATTGAACTGCGTGGCCACCCAGAAATAGGAGAAGAAGAGAATCATCAGGGCATAGAGCGTGGTGTAGAGCGGCGTACCGATGTACAACGCATGCGCCAAGCTCTGGAAGAAGTCCATCTTGATCATACTGAAAATTTTCGACGGAAACATCAGAATGGCCTGTGCGAAAATGATCGGCATGACACCGGAATAATTCACCCGCAACGGCATGTAGGTGCTTTGACCGCCATAGACTTTGCGCCCAATGACGCGCTTGGCGTACTGCACCGGAATGCGCCGCTGCGCTTGCGTCAGGGCCACCACCGCCGCGATCACCGCAAACAACATGGCAAACAGGAAGACCGCGTGAATGATCGAGAACTGCGCCACGCCACCTTCCGGCGCGCGAAACATATTCGCGGCCTGACGGAAAGCGGTTGGCAGGCGACTCACGATACTGATCGTGATGATTAATGAAATACCATTACCAATACCGCGGTCGGTGATTTGTTCGCCGAGCCACATCAGCAACATGGTACCGGTGGTCATGGTGAGGATGGTCATCAACCGGAACGACCAACCGGGGTTATGCACGATGTCCGCATGAATGCCGAGCAATCCTTCCGGATGCTCCAACATCGCTGCCCATGCATAGCCCTGAACGACGCACAGGGCCACGGTGAGATAACGACCGTATTGGATGATCTGTTGCCGGCCCGCATCGCCTTCGCGCGCCAGCCGTTCCAAACTTGGCACCACCGCGGTGAGCAACTGCAAAATAATCGAAGCACTGATCGAAGGCATGATGCCCAGCGCGCCAATCGCGCACTGCTCGATCGCGCCACCGGTGAACAAGTCAAACAGCCCCAAGAAACTGCCACCCGCAGAAGCCTGTACCTGCGTCAGCAACGTGCGCACGGCCACGGCATCCACGCCCGGCGTCGGAATCGCCGCAATAATGCGGCAGATGACGATCAGGCCGAGCGTGAATAGAATCCGCTGACGTAGTTCGGGGACTTTGAAGCTGTTAGTAAACGCAGAAAACATGGCATCCGTTCACAATCAGGGTTTGACCACTTCGCACGCGCCGCCCGCGGCTTCAATTTTCGCCTTGGCACCAGCGCTAAAAGCATTGGCTTTCACAGTCAACTTTACGGTCAGGTCACCATCGCCCAGAATTTTGACACCAAAGCCGTTGCCTTTGGCCAAGCCGACGGCACGGAGCATCACCGGCGTAACTTCCGTACCGGCTTCGAACTGCGCCAGATCACCGACGTTGACCGGAATGAATTGTTTGTGCGCCGGATTGGTGAAGCCCATCTTGGGAATACGACGGACCAACCGCATCTGACCGCCTTCAAAGGTCGGTTTATGCTTGTGGCCGCTACGGGACATCTGACCTTTGTTACCCTTACCGGCGGTGCGACCTTTGCCGGACGATTCGCCACGACCCACGCGCATCCGGGGCTTACGGGCGCCGGGCGTACTCTTCAACGAATGCAAATTCATGCTCATCTCAATTACCTTCCTACGCTTCCACCGCGCGTGCGGCCTTGATTTCTTCGCGTGAGCGCAACTGACCGAGGGCTTCCATCGTAGCCTTGACCACATTCCCGGCGTTACGCGCGCCGAGCGATTTGGCGAGCACATCCCGGATGCCGGAAAGTTCCAGCACCGCGCGCGCACCACCACCAGCGATGACACCCGTACCGGGCGACGCCGGCTTGAGCAGCACCTTGGCCGCCTCAAATTTTCCGATCACTTCATGCGGGATGGTTTGATCCTTCATGCACACGCTGACCATGTTGCGCTTGGCCTGCTCCGTGCCTTTGCGAATGGCATCGGCCACTTCGTTGGCCTTGCCCAAGGCATAACCGACCTGGCCCTTGTGATTGCCGACCACCACCAGTGCGCTAAAGCTGAAGCGGCGTCCGCCTTTGACCACCTTGGCGCAGCGGTTGATCGCCACTACGCGTTCAGCGATGTCCGACTTTTCCCTGTCGTCTTGCGAGAAATCCCGTTTTTTCATGGCAGCCATGTGTCTAGTCCTGGTTAGAATTTAAGCCCGGCTTCACGCGCGGCATCAGCCAGCGCCTTGAGCCGCGCCTTATAGGCGAACCCGCCGCGATCGAAAACCACCTGTTCGATACCTTTGGCCTTGGCCGCCACGGCCGCCGCCTGTCCCAATTGTTTGGCCATGGCCAGGGTCAACTTCACATCGCCCAAGGCCGCGGAGGAGGTGGCGACCAAGGTCTTGCCCGCCACGTCGTCCACGAATTGCACGTAGATATGGCGGTTGGAGACATAAACCGACATCCGCGGTTTGGCCGCCGTGCCCGCCACCTTGCCGCGCACACGAAAGTGCCGGCGTTGCCGAAATTCTTGTTTTGTTTTGACTTTCATGATTACGCCACCGTCTTGCCCGCTTTGCGGCGGACGTGTTCACCTTTGTAACGGACGCCCTTGCCTTTATAGGGTTCCGCCGGATAGAACGAGCGCAGGTGCGCGGCCACTTCGCCCACTTGCTGCTTGTTCACACCACTCACATTGATCTGGGTATTCTCCGCCACCTTGACCGTGATTCCTTCCGGAACCTCGAACTCGATCGGGTGCGAGAAGCCCAGCGACATCGTCAGCTTCTTGCCCTGCAACGCCGCGCGAAAACCGACGCCTTGAATTTCCAAATCTTTCGCATAGCCCTGCGTCACCCCCACGACCATGCCCGCCAACAGACTGCGTATCGTGCCGTGCATGGACTTGGCGACCTTGCCATCATCGGCGCGCGCCACGAGCAACTGCCCCTGCTCGGCCGTCACCGTGATCGGGGGCTTGACCGCCAACGCGACCTCCCCTTTCGGTCCTTTGATGCTCACCTTGGCCCCCTGCACATTGGCGGTGACGCCTGCAGGCAGCAAAACCGGTTTTTTACCTAATCGCGACATAGCTCAACCTTTTCGTTTACCAGACATAGCACAACACTTCGCCGCCGACGTTCTGCTTGCGCGCCTCACGGCCCGTCATCAGACCTTTGGAGGTGCTCAGGATCGCCGTGCCCATCCCGCCCAGCACGCGCGGAACTTCCGCCGCGCCCGTATAACGCCGCAGCCCCGACTTCGAGACGCGTTTCAAACCTTGGATGACCGGCTTATCATTCACGCCGTAACGCAGTACAACTTGAATCGTCTTTTTGACGCCCGTGCCTTCAACCACATAATTTTTGATGTAGCCTTCCTGCTTCAGGAGGCGGGCCAGTTCGCTTTTCAGCACCGAATGCGGCACCGCGACCTGTTCCAGCCCGGCGGTGGCGCCGTTGCGCACCCGCGTCAACATATCGGCAATTGGATCACACAAACTCATGCTTTCTTCCTCTCCGCTGGCTTACCAGCTCGCCTTGGTCACGCCCGGCAGTTTCCCTTCCAGCGCCAGTTCGCGGAAGCAAATACGGCACAGTTGGAACTTGCGCATATGCGCGTGACGCCGCCCGCAACGCTTACAACGGTTGTACCGCCGCGCGCTGAATTTCGGCTTCCGTTCCGCCTTCACCATCCATGAAATCTTGGCCAAAGTCGTCTCCTTCCTTTACCCTATCACGCCGCCGCAAACGGCATTCCGAGCAGCTTAAGCAGCTCCTTCATTTCCGCATCCGTCTTCGCCGTCGAGACGAACGTGACATCCATGCCCTGCGTCTTCTTCACCTGATCGGGCCGGATTTCCGGGAACAACGTCTGTTCCTTCAAGCCTAACGAATAATTTCCGCGCCCGTCGAAGCCGCGTAACGGAATGCCACGAAAGTCGCGAATACGCGGCAGCGCCGCGGCAATGAGCCGCTCCAAAAAGTCATACATCCGGGGACCGCGCAACGTCACCCGCGCGCCGATCGGCATGTTCTCGCGCAGCTTGAAGTTCGAGATGCTCTTGCGCGCCTTGCGGATTTGCGCCCGCTGACCGGAAATCTTCGTCAGATCCTCAGCTACGTTTTTGATCACGTCGCGCTCGGCATCCGCATGCACCGCCATGTTGATCACAATCTTGGTCAACTTCGGCACCTGCATGACGTTTTTATAGTGCCCCGAGGCGACCAGCGCCTTGACCACATCCGTTTTATACTTCTCTTTCAATTGCCCTGCCATGGAATCATCTCTCCTGCGCGCCGTTTTCCAAGGTTTGGAAAATCAGCCCGCCGTTGTTTCCAACCCTTGGAAAACCGTTATTTCTTAGCGTCCTTCACTTTTTTCAGCCGCTTTTCCGCCACGCCGGCTTCCTTCAACTTCAGATTGGCGATCGCGATCGGCGCTTCCTTTTCAACGATGCCGCCCTTGGGGTTGTCCTGCGTTTTACGCAAATGTTTTTTGATCTGGTTCAGACCTTCGACCACGGCCCGGTTCTGCTTTGCCAGAATTTGCAGTACCTTGCCGGTCTTGCCCGCGTCGTCGCCCTTGGTAACCTCGACGAGGTCGCCACGTTTGATGTGAAATTGGGAATGCTTGCTCATCAGATTACCTCGGGGGCCAGCGAGATGATTTTCATGAAATTCTTCTCGCGCAATTCGCGGGCCACCGGACCAAAGATGCGGGTGCCACGCGGATTCTTCTCGGCGTCAATAATCACACACGCGTTGTGGTCAAACTTCAACACCGAACCATCGGGCCGGCGGATACATTGTTTGGTGCGGACGATCACGGCGTCGTGCACTTCACCCTTTTTGACGAGGCCGACGGGCTGCGCCTCTTTGATGGCAACTTTGATGACATCGCCGATATGGGCGTAGCGTTTGCGTTGGCCGAGGACGTGGATGCACTGCGCCATCCGCGCGCCGGTGTTATCGGCCACATCCAACTTGGACTTCATCAAAATCATGATCAGCCCTCCGCCTTCGGTTGCGCCGCGCCGTGCGCGACAACCTTGACCAAGCGCCAGCGTTTCAGCTTGGAGAGCGGACGCGTCTCGGCGATGAGCACGCGGTCGCCCTGCTTGGCTTCGTTCTTCTCGTCATGCGCGTAGAACTTCTTGAAGCGCTTGACTTCTTTGCCGTATTGCGGATGCCGCATGCGGCGCTCAATCAGGACGACGATGGTTTTTTCCATCGCATCGCTGACGACCACGCCTTCGCGTTCTTTCCGTACGGCTCTGGCAAGTGTCTCGGCCATGTTAATTACCTTTCGCCTTCGTTGGCTGCTGGCGCAGATACGTGTTGGCGCGCGCGATATCGCGCCGCAACTCGCGGATGCGCGACGGTTTTTCGAGCTGGCCCGACGTCCGTTGGAGACGCAGGTTGAACATCTCTTTGCGCGCGTCCTGACGCCGCTGCAACAGCTCATCTTCGGTTAAACTTTTCCATTCACTGGTCTTCATGACAATCCTTACTCTTAGGCCGCACCGCGCGTAACGAAACGCGTCTTGATGGGCATCTTGCTCGCCGCAAGGCGTAGCGCAATTTTTGCCATCGTTTCCGGCACGCCACCCAGCTCAAACAATATGCGTCCTGGTTTAATGACAACCACCCATCCTTCAACCGCGCCCTTACCTTTACCCATGCGCACTTCGAGCGGTTTTTGGGAATAGGGTTTGTCGGGGAAAATGCGAATCCACAGCTTCCCTTTGCGTTTGAGTTCGCGATTAATGGCCACGCGACAGGCTTCGATCTGAATCGCCGTGACCCACGCGCGATCCAACGCCTTCAAGCCGTATTCGCCAAACGCCACGGTATTACCCGCAGTGGCGTTGCCCTTGCGACTACCGCGTTGCGATTGGCGGTACTTCACGCGTTTAGGCATAAGCGGCATGGCTGTCCTCCTTGGCCGGAGCCTCTTCTTTGCTGCAGATCCACACCTTGATGCCAATCTTGCCGGCCATCGTGTGGGCTTCGGCGAAGCCATACTGCACATTGGCACGCAACGTTTGGAGCGGAACCGTGCCTTCCTTGTACCACTCACGCCGCGCCAATTCGGCGCCGCCAAGTCGTCCGCTGGTATGCACTTTGATGCCGAGCACGCCCAACTCCATGGCCATCTGCACGGCGCGCTTGAGTGCGCGGCGGAACGACACGCGACGCTCCAGTTGTAGCGCGATGTTTTCCGCCACCAACTGCGCGTTGGTGTCCGGGTTCTTCACCTCGCGAATATCCACATAGATTTCTTTACCCGTGAGCTTGCTCAACTCTTCACGGAGCTTATCCACCCCTTCACCCTTGCGCCCGATGACAATACCAGGCCTGGCGGTGTGGATGGTGATGCGCGCGCGGTTGGCGTAACGCTCGATGATCACTTCGGGCACGCCGCCATCTTTCAGACGGCTCCGAATAAAATCGCGGATTTTCAGATCTTCGTGCAGCAGCGCGCCGTAGCCCTTCTTGTCGGCATACCAGCGCGAGCGCCAGTCTTTATTGACGGCGACCCGAAAACCGATTGGATTAACTTTTTGTCCCAAGGTCGGACTCCTTTCCTTCCCAAACTATTTTTTCTTCCGCGGCTTTTCATCTGTAAGCGTCACGCGCACATGACTGGTGCGCTTGAGGATCGGGCTGGCTGAACCGCGACTGCGCGGCCAGAACCGCTTCATTACCGGCCCCGGATCTACGGCGGCTTCTTTGATGAACAAATTCTCCGCCACCAACTGGTGGTTGTTTTCGGCATTCGCAATGGCCGACTTGAGCGTTTTGCCAAGATAAAACGCCGCCTTGCGTTTGCTAAAGCTCACAAGCTGCAAGGCCTTTGGCACGGGCAAACCACGCAAGGCTCCCGCCATGTCCATTGCCCGCGACGGGGCCAACCTGACAAATCTCGTTATCGCCATGACTTCCATCGTTGCGTCCTCATTTTTTCCGGACGATCAACCGATCACCCGGCACCGGCTGCTTGCCAGCGTATAGCTTCTCAATCACCATTCCGGTAAACGTTTCACGAACGTCTGCCGCGTGCACATCCGCCACCGGCGTCTTATCGTGCACAACACAAAAACTCATCCCGGCCTGCATCCCGGCCTGCGCACCCGCATCGGCTACCAGCATATTCAAGGGCGCGTTAACATCCACAACCCGCACCATCGGTGCACTCAATACCGCGCCCGCAGGCGGCGGCAACACATCCTCACTGCCCGCCTTGGGTCGAACCCGCCGCAGCGTCTCGACCTCATCTTGCGCCGCACTTAGCGCGGCTTCCAGTTCACGCGCGCGATTTTGCAACCGCTCCTGATCATGTTTCCGCGCGTCCAGCTCCGCTATCTGCCGCTCATACTTTGCGCACCAAGCACTCAAGGCCTGCCGCGCCACAACCGCTTGCTCTTGCCAACTCTGCGCACTCGCTTGCGCCGCACTTAGCGCGGCTTCCCGTTCCTGCGCGCGATTTTGCAACCGCTCCTGATCACGTTTCCGCGCGTCCAGATCCGCCATCTGCCGCTCATACTTTGCACACCAAGCACTCAAGGCCTGCTGCGCCACAACCGCTTGCTCTTGCCAGCTCTGCGCACTCGCTTGCGTATCCTGCCGGCGCCAATAACGACCAATCACAACACCCGCAAGCAGCATCACGACCACGCTCAACCACCTCGCGGTCCGTTTCATGGCGTACGCCTACTTGAGCGCCACCACCTTGTCCGTGGCCGCACCGTGTTTACGGAACGTCCGCGTCGGCGAAAACTCACCCAAACGATGCCCCACCATATTTTCGGTGACGTACACTGAAACAAAGGTTTTCCCGTTATGCACCGCCAGATTGACCCCGACAAACTCCGGCAGGATCATCGAGCGCCGCGACCATGTTTTGATCGGCCGCTTGTCGCCAGTCTTGATCACCGCCTCAACTTTTTTGAGCAGATGCGCGTCAACAAACGGGCCTTTTTTGATGGAACGTCCCATGGTTTATTTTCTCCTCTGGACGATGAAGTTCTTCGACGGTTTCTTGCGACTGCGCGTCTTCTTGCCTTTGGTGATTTGACCCCACGGCGTCACGGGATGGCCACCGCCGGAGGTGCGCCCCTCACCGCCGCCCATCGGATGGTCAATCGGATTCATGGCCACACCGCGCACCGTCGGGCGAATACCCAACCAACGCTTGCGACCCGCTTTGCCCAATGACACATTTTCGTGCTCCAAATTGCCAACCTGGCCAACCGTCGCATAGCAATTGACATGCACTTTGCGGATTTCACCAGAGGGCAGCCGAATATGCGCGTAATCGCCCTCGCGCGCCATGATCGTGGCCACCATACCGGCCGTACGCACCATTTGCGCACCACGGCCGGGATAGAGTTCAATGTTGTGAACCGACAACCCCAACGGAATCACCGCGAGCGGCAAGGCATTGCCCACCGCCGGCTCGACATCCGGCCCGGCCGCCACCAGCGTGCCAACCTGAAGGCCGTTCGGCGCCAGGATGTAACGCTTCTCGCCATCCTTGTAGTGTAACAGCGCGATACGCGCCGTGCGGTTCGGATCATATTCAATCGCCGCCACTTTGGCCGGAACACGCTTTTCACGTTTGAAGTCAATCAAGCGCAACATCCGCTTGTGACCACCGCCTTGATGGCGAATGGTCACGCGACCCATGAAGTTGCGGCCCGCTTGCGAGCCTTTGGCCTTCAACAGCGACCGCTCCGGCTTGCTCTTGGTAATATCCGCGAAGTCCGACAGTTCAGTGAACCGCAGGCTCGGCGTATGTGGTCTAAAAGTTTTAATACCCATGCGTCAACTCCGATCAGGTCAAATCAATCTTATCGCCCGTTTTCAAGGTGACCACCGCACGCTTCCACGCGGCCGTCCGGCCATAACTCATGGTACGCAGGCGCTTGGCCTTGCCCAATTTGTTCATGGTGTTGACCTTCGTCACATGCACATTGAAGATCGTCTCCACTGCCCGCCGGATTTCCACCTTGTTGGCAGAAGGCTCCACCTCGAACTGATACTGGTTATTTTTCTCGGTCAACTGCGTGCCTTTTTCAGTCACGAGCAACCGCTTGATGATGGCGCGCGCGTCCTTCATGCCGCCCTCCGACCCAAGTTCTTCATACGTTGCTCCAGCTTCTCCAGCGCCGCCTTGCTCACTACAACTTGCGGATACCGCAGCACTTGATAGGTATTTACATCGGCAGCTTGCGCAACCTCGACCTTGGCCATGTTCCGCACCGCCAAGGTCAAGTTGCGATCGGTCGCCTCGTTGATCAGCAGCGCGCCCTTTTGAACACCAAGCTTCTTCAACAGTTCCGCCAACAGCCGCGTTTTGGGTTGCGCCGGTGCGAACCGCTCGACCACCAGCACCGAACCATCGGCCAAGCGTTCGCTGAACGCCCGCGCGAACGCGAGCCGCACCACCCGCTTGTTGAGCCGGATGCTGTAATCGCGGGGTTGTGGACCGAAGACCACGCCACCACCGCGCCAGATCGGTGAACGAATCGAACCCGCGCGGGCACGGCCGGTACCTTTTTGCTTGAACGGCTTGATGCCGCCACCGCTAACCTCGCCGCGTTTCTTGGTCTTAGCCGTGCCGGCACGCCGATTGGCCTGAAAAGCCAACACCGCGTCATGCACCGCCTGCTCGCCACGATCCGTGACGAGCAACTGTTCCGGGAAATCCAGTTCGCCGGTCTTCTCGCCCTGCGCTGTATAAAGGGTTAACTTGCTCATTTCTTCGCCGCCTTCTTGATCGCCTTGCGCACCAACAGAATGCTGCCGGTCGGACCCGGCACCGCGCCGCGCACGAGAATGACGTTATCGCTCTCGCGCACCTGCACGATTTTAAGATTCTGCTGTGTCATACGCACAAATCCCATGTGGCCACCCATGCGCCGGTTCTTGAACACGCGGCTCGGCCACGTACGGTTACCAATCGAACCGGGACGCCGATGCGACGTATGTCCGTGCGCAGCCGGACCACCACGAAACCCGTGACGTTTCACCACGCCTTGGAAACCGCGGCCTTTCGTGATGCCAATGACGTCCACAAAGCCAACATCCTTGAACAACGCCGCGCCCACCGTATCGCCAACCTTGACGGCCTCGCCGGCATCCAGCGCGACTTCGCGCAACACGCGTTGCACCGGCTGACCAGCCTTTTTGCAATGGCCTTCCTGAGCCTTGCCCGCGTTCTTGGCTTTCCGCTCGCCGAAGCCGAGCTGCGCCGCACCATAGCCTTCATTTTCAACCGTCTTGACCTGCACCACAACGCACGGGCCAACTTGCAGCACGGTCACGGGAACGTGAACGCCTTGGTCGTCGTACACCTGCGTCATACCGATTTTTTTGCCAATAATTGCCTGCATGGGCGTCCTCAAATCTTGATGGTGATGTCTACGCCCGCCGGCAGATTGAGTTTCTTCAACTCGTCCACCGTGCGCGCTGTGGGTTCAATGATATCGAGCAGCCGCTTGTGCGTGCGGACTTCAAACTGCTCCATGGATTTTTTGTCGGCGTGCACGCTGCGGTTCACCGTGTAGCGCTCAATACGCGTCGGCAACGGGATGGGCCCGGCGACACGCGCACCCGTCCGCTTCGCGGTTTCCACGATCTCCTGCGCGGAGGTGTCCAGCGCCCGATGATCGTAAGCTTTCAATCGAATGCGTATACGTTGCTGATTCATGCTGTCCTTTACCGATTGATCAAACTGTTCTGCAATGATTCCGGCACCATTTCAAAATGACCCGGTTCCATCGAATAACTCGCGCGGCCTTTGGTGAGTGATCGCAACTGCGTGGCATAACCAAACAGCTCCGCCAGCGGAACCTCGGCCTGAATGATCTGCGCCGCCTCGCGCGCCTCAATGTCACGGATGCGTCCACGCCGACCGTTCACATCGCCGAGCACGTCGCCGACGTATTCTTCCGGCGTGATGATCTCCACCTTCATGATCGGCTCGAGCATAACCGCCGCCGCCGCCCGCGCGGCGTCGCGGAACGCCATGACCGCCGCCGAACGGAACGCGATCTCGGAGGCATCCACCGGATGCGTGCCGCCACCGACCACGCGCACCACCACATCCACCAACGGATAATTCCCCACGACCCCGGTCATCAACCCATCGTTGATGCCCTGCTCCACCGCTTCGCGAAATTCATGCGGCACCACATCGGGCGAAACCTTCCACACGATTTGATTACCGCTCCCGCGCGTCGCCGGAGAAATTTCCAAAGTAATATGTCCGAAATGGCCACGCCCGCCAATCTCGCGCTCGAACACATGTTCGGCACGCGCCGGCTCACAAATCGTCTCTTTATAGGCCACCATCGGACGGCCGGCATTGGCTTGCACGTGAAACTCACGCGCGAGCCGGTCTTTGATGATTTCCAAGTGCAACTCGCCCATGCCGTTGATGAGGAGTTGACCGGTTTCGGGATTGGTCGAGATACGGAAAGTGGGATCTTCGCCTTCGAGCGCCGCGAGCGCTTCGCGCAGTTTTTCACGATCGGCTTGCGTTTTCGGCTCCACGGCCATCGCCACGACGGGCTCGGGAAACTCAATACGCTCCAGCGCGATGGGTTGATTTTCGGAGCACAGCGTATCGCCGGTGGTCGCCAGTTTCAGCCCCGCCAAACCGCCGATCTCACCGGCATACAACGCCTCGATATCTTCACGATGATTGGCATGCAGTTCCACAATACGGCCCAAGCGCTCACGCTTGCTCGTGCGCGGATTGAAAATGTTGGCGCCTTTTTTCAGTACACCGGAATAAACGCGCACGAAGGCGAGCTTGCCGACGTACGGATCGTTGGCGATCTTGAACACCAGCGCGCTCAACGGCTCAAAGTCGCTGACCTCGCGCTGCAATAAATCTTTGGTCTTCGGGTGATGCCCTTCGACGGCGGGCACATCGAGCGGCGACGGGAGGAAATCCACCACGGCATCGAGCAGCGGCTGGATACCCTTGTTGCGCAGCGCGGAACCACAGAGTACCGGCACCAGCGCACCACGCACCGTCGCACGGCGAATACCCGCCTTGAGCACCGCCTCGGCTACATCGGGATTTTCGAGATAGGCGGCGAGCACTTCTTCATCCTTCTCCGCGACCGCCTCGATCATCTGTGCGCGCGCCGCTTCGGCAGCGGCTTTGAGCTCGGCGGGGATATCCATCTCAATCACTTGCGCGCCTTTGCTGGCTTCGTCGAAACGCAGCGCGCGCATCCGAATCAAATCAATGACACCTTGGAATTGGTCTTCGCGGCCCCATGGCAGTTGCACGGGTACCGCCGGCGCGGCCAACTTCTCGCGCATCTGCTTGACGACCCACACGAAATCGGCGCCCATACGGTCGAGTTTGTTGACGAACGCGAGACACGGCACATGATATTTCTTCGCCTGCCGCCAGACCGTTTCTGACTGCGGCTGCACACCACCTACGCCACAGAACACACCGATCACACCATCGAGCACGCGCAGACTGCGCTCAACCTCGACGGTGAAATCCACATGGCCCGGGGTATCAATCAAATTGATCTGGTTGTCGTGCCAGAAAAGCGTGGTCGCGGCAGAGGTAATCGTGATGCCACGCTCCTGCTCCTGCACCATCCAGTCCATCACTGTGTTGCCTTCGTGCACTTCGCCCATTTTATGGACGCGGCCCGCATAGAACAGGATGCGCTCGGACACCGTGGTCTTGCCCGCATCAATATGGGCGACAATGCCCATGTTGCGGACTTTTTGCAGAGCACGACGACGCCCCTCGGCTTCGCGCGTATGCGGCGCGTCCGACGACGATTTAGCTCTGGGTTGTTCTACCACGGCTACCATTGCTCGTCTCAAAAGTTACCAACGATAATGCGCGAACGCCTTGTTTGCTTGCGCCATCTTGTGCGTGTCGTCACGTTTCTTGACGGCGTTACCTGTATTCTTGAAAGCATCACCCAACTCCAAGGCCAGCGCGCGCGACATGCCCACGCCTTTGCGACCCGCGGCATAATCAATGATCCAGCGCATGGCCAGCGCCATCTGGCGATCAGGAGCCACTTCGACCGGCACCTGATAAGTCGCACCGCCAACGCGCCGGCTCTTGACTTCGAGTTGCGGTTTGATGTTGTCGAGCGCCTGCTGGAACACCTGCATCGGGTCCTGCTGCGTGATCTGTTGCAACTGGTCCAACGCGCCATAAACGATGCGCTCGGCCGTGGACTTCTTGCCACGTTCCATGATGCTGTTGACGAGCCGCGTGACCAGCTCGCTGCCGAAACGCGTATCGGGTGTCACCGTCCGTTTTTCCGCTCTGCGCCTTCTTGCCATGTCATTCTTCCTTGCAACCGCAATCTGGGTTCATCACTTTCCAAGGCTTGGAAAACTGGTTACCGCGTTTTTCCAAGCCTTGGAAAACCAAAATTATTTTGCTTCCTTCGGCGTCTTCGCGCCGTACTTCGAACGGCTACGCCGGCGCGTCTCCACGCCGAGGCAGTCCAACGTCCCGCGCACAATGTGGTAGCGCACGCCGGGCAAATCCTTTACACGTCCGCCGCGCACCAACACCATACTGTGCTCTTGCAAATTATGGCCTTCACCCGGAATGTAGGCGGTGACTTCCTGGCCGTTGGTCAAACGTACGCGCGCAATTTTCCGCAACGCGGAGTTTGGTTTTTTCGGCGTCATCGTCTTCACGATCAGACAGACACCGCGTCGCTGCGGACAGTTACTCAACGCGGGCGATTTGCTTTTCGCGTGCGCCGGAGTACGTCCTTTGCGAACGAGTTGATTGATGGTCGGCATTTGCTTTTATCCTTATTCCTAAAACGGGCGCGGGAGGTTATCAAAGCCTCCCGCGCTTAGCAACAACTTGCTCATTCTTTTTTCGGCGCGCCTTCCAAGAGCTGTGCCACAGGCATTTCCTCAATCGAAATCGGCTCCGCCAGCGGCACCACTTTGAGGTGGCGGTACATCCCGAAACCGCAACCCGCCGGAATGAGATGACCCATGATGACGTTTTCTTTGAAGCCGCGCAGATAATCCACGCGCCCCAAGCTCGCGGCATCCGTCAACACCCGCGTGGTGTCCTGGAACGAGGCCGCGGAAATGAAGCTCTCGGTTTCGAGCGAAGCCTTCGTGATGCCCAAGAGTACCGGCGCGGCTTCGGCCGGGCGCTTGCCTTCGGCGATGGCGCGTTGGTTGACATCCTGGAAGAGTTGCCGCTCGATCTGATCGCCCCAGAGAAATTCCGTATCGCCCGGATCGGTGATGCGCACTTTGCGCAACATCTGACGAACGATGATCTCGATGTGCTTGTCGTTGATCTCGACACCTTGCAGGCGATAGACCTCCTGCACTTCGTTGACAAGGTATTCCTGCAACTCCTGCGGACCGCAGACTTCGAGCACTTCTTGCGGAACCACCGGGCCTTCGGTCAGCGGCTGCCCTTTCTTCACATGGTCGCCTTGGAACACAACGATGTGTTTGCCCATCGGAATCAAATGCTCTTCCTGATCGCCCGTGGCCGGATCCTTGACCAACAAGCGGCGCTTGCCGCGCACGGTACCGGAGAATTCGACGAGACCGTCAATCTTTGCGATCTCGGCGGCGTCTTTCGGACGGCGCGCTTCGAACAATTCGGCTACGCGCGGTAGACCACCGGTGATGTCCTTCGTGCGCATAACCTTGCGCGGTGTTTTGGCAAGGATTGAACCGGCCGGAACCGAGTCGCCATCCTTGACCATGACATGCGCGCCGGTCGGAATCGAGTAGTTGCCCGCGATGTTGCGCGTACCCGCTTCCTTGAGCACGATTCGCGGATGACGATCTTCCTTGTGCTCGATGATGACCGTGCCTTCCATGCCGGTCGCCTCGTCCACCTCGCGGCGGATGGTGACTTCCGGGATGAAGTCGTGGAACTCGATCGTGCCCGCCTGCTCGGAGAGGATCGGCACGTTGTAGGGATCCCACTTGACGAAGATGGCGCCCTTCTTGATATCCGCGCCATCGGCGACAGAAATCTGCGCACCGAGCACGATGCTGTGGTGCTCGAGTTCGCGACCATCCTTGTCGTGGATACTGATGACGCCGTTCTTGTTCAGGGCAACCTGGCTGCCGTCCTTCGCCATAACGGTGCGCAGGTCCTGATAGTGAATCACGCCGTCATGCTTCGCGGCAATCTGCGGCTGCTTGAACACACCAGACGCCGTACCGCCAATGTGGAAGGTACGCATCGTCAACTGTGTACCCGGTTCGCCGATGGACTGCGCCGCGATAATGCCAACGGCCACGCCGAGCGCCACCGGCTTTTGCGTCGCCAAGTTGCGACCATAGCACTTCGCGCAGGTACCGCGCCGACTTTCACACGTCAGCACGCTACGAATACGAATGCTGTCCAATTCCGCCGCCGTGATGCGCTCGGCGGCCTTTTCATCAATCTCCTGGCCGGCGGCCACGATGACTTCCTTCGTGCTGGGGTCGAAGATATCGTCGAGCGCAGTGCGGCCAATGATGCGGGCGCGCAGCGGCACCAATTCATCGTCACCTTCGTAGATCGCGCGCACCGTAATGCCGTTCAGCGTGCGGCAATCCTGCTCAATGATGATCATGTCTTGCGCGACGTCCACGAGCTTGCGGGTCATGTAACCAGAATCGGCGGTCTTGAGCGCCGTATCGGCCAAACCTTTGCGTGCGCCGTGCGAGCTGATGAAATACTCCAGCACCGTCAGGCCTTCGCGGAAATTCGAGACAATCGGCTGCTCAATGATTTCGCCGGATGGCTTGGCCATCAAACCGCGCATACCCGCCAACTGACGGATCTGCTGGCGGCTGCCGCGCGCACCGGAATCCACCATGATGAACAACGGATTGACGTAGTCGCGGCCATCGTTGAATTCCATGGCGCTGAACATCGCACTCGAAATTTTCTCCGTCGCATGCGTCCAGATATCCACGATCTTGTTGTAGCGCTCGCCGTCGGTGATGACGCCCTTCTTATATTGGGCCTGCACCTCGGCAATTTGCTTGTGCGCCGTCTCAATTTCGCGCGTCTTTGCCTCCGGAATAATCATGTCGGTCATGCCGATGGAAATACCGGCCAGCGTGGCATGCTCGAAGCCGAGAATTTTCAGACGGTCGAGCGCGCGAACGGTTTCTTCATGTCCCGCCACCTGATAGCAGGCGAGGATGAGTTGCTCGAGCTGTTTCTTGGTGGCCGGTTTATTGAAGAAGCCCAGCCCTTCCGGCCAGATTTCGTTGAAGAACACACGGCCAACGCTGGTCTCGATGACCGCTTTGTTTTTATCGCCAAAACGCGTTTCGCGCTGATAATCGGGATTGCGATAACGGATACGGTCGTGCGTATGGATCGCCCCTTCGTCAAAAGCGGTGTGCACTTCAGCCGCCGTCGCCATGATCGGCAAATGCTCAATCTTCTCCCCACCCTTTTTCTGGAGTTGCGCCAAGCGGTCGTGCTGCGAGGCAATGGTCAGGTAGTAACAGCCCAACGTGATGTCCTGCGTAGGCATCGTGATCGGCTTGCCACTCGACGGCGAAAAGATGTTGTTCGGCGCCAGCATAAGCATGCGCGATTCCATCTGGGCCTCGATCGAAAGCGGCACGTGCACAGCCATCTGGTCACCGTCGAAGTCCGCGTTATAGGCGGTGCAGACGAGCGGGTGAATGCGAATGGCTTCACCTTCGATCAGAATCGGCTCGAAAGACTGGATCGAGAGACGATGCAGCGTCGGCGCGCGGTTGAGCATGACCGTGTGGTTGCGTGTGATCTGGTCGAGAATATCCCACACAATATCGTCTTCGCTCTCGATTTTTTTCTTGGCGGCACGCACCGTGTGCGCCACGCCCAATTCTTTGAGGCGACGAATGATGAACGGCTCGAACAAGACCAGTGCCATTTTCTTCGGCAAGCCGCACTGGTGCAGTTGCAATTCGGGGCCGATGACGATGACCGAACGCCCGGAATAGTCCACGCGCTTACCCAGCAGGTTCTGGCGGAAGCGGCCCTGCTTACCCTTGAGCATGTCGCTAAGGCTCTTAAGCGGACGATTGCCGGCACCGGTGACGGCGCGGCCATGCCGACCGTTGTCGAAGAGCGCATCCACAGCTTCCTGCAACATACGCTTCTCATTGCGGATGATGACATCCGGTGTTTTGAGTTGCAGCAAGTTGCGCAGGCGGTTGTTGCGGTTGATCACGCGACGATAAAGATCATTCAGATCGCTCGTGGCAAAGCGCCCACCTTCGAGCGGCACCAACGGACGCAAATCCGGTGGGATGACCGGCAGCACTTCGAGAATCATCCACTCCGGACGCGTGTTGCTCGCGGCAAAGGCGCTAAGCAACTTCATCCGTTTGGTCAATTTTTTGCGATTCTGGACGCTGCGGGTATTCTCCAAGTCCACTTCGATCTTCTGAATTTCCGCTTCGAGATCCAGCTTCTTCATGAGATCGCGAACGGCCTCGGCACCCATCTTGGCGACAAATTCTTCGCCAAACTTTTCTTGCGCTTCGCGGAACTCGATTTCACTCAGGAGCTGCTTCTCATGCAACGGCGTGTTGCCCGGATCAACGACCAGATAATCTTCGTAGTAGAGCACGCGCTCCAAATCGCGCGCCGACATATCCAGCACCATACCCATGCGGCTCGGCGTACACTTGAAAAACCAGATATGGCTCACCGGCACGGCCAGTTCGATATGCCCCATGCGCTCGCGACGCACGCGCGCAATCGTCACTTCAACACCGCAGCGGTCGCAGATCACGCCTTTATGCTTGATCCGCTTGTATTTCCCGCAGGAGCATTCCCAATCTTTCGTCGGACCAAAAATACGTTCGCAGAAGAGACCGCCTTTTTCCGGCTTGAACGTACGATAGTTGATGGTCTCGGGATTCTTAACCTCGCCCCGGCTCCACGACCGGATGGTTTCCGGCGCAGCCAGGGTGATGCGGGCACAATCAAAGCCCACGGGCGTCTCCGCTCCCAATGTCGGCATCATCGCGCTGTTCTTGGTTTGCACCTGAGATCTCCTTCACTCGCTGACGGTTAACCGCCAGCCCCAAAGTTATTCCGCTGTCTTCACCAATTTCATATCCAGGCCGAGGCTCTGGATTTCCTTCAGCAGGACGTTGAACGATTCCGGCATACCGGCATCGAGCACATTCTCGCCCTTCACAATGGATTCATAGATGCGCGTGCGACCCGGCACATCATCACTCTTGACGGTGAGAATTTCCTGCAGCGCATACGCGGCGCCATAGGCCTCCAACGCCCAGACTTCCATTTCGCCGAAGCGCTGACCGCCGTATTGCGCTTTGCCACCCAACGGCTGCTGCGTGACCAGCGAGTACGGCCCGACCGCGCGGGCATGAATTTTGTCGCTGACCAAATGGTGCAGTTTCAAGATATAGATCACGCCGACCACGACGCGCTGGTCAAACGGATCACCCGTCCGACCATCGAACAGGACCGTTTTGCCGTCTTCAGGCAAGCCCGCCTGCTTGAGCATATCGTGGATCTTGTTCTCCGGCATACCATCGAAAACCGGGGTCGTGATGTGCAAGCCCAACATGCGGCACGCAATGCCCAGATGTGTTTCGAGCACCTGACCGACGTTCATACGGCTGGGCACGCCTAGCGGATTCAATACGATATCCACCGGCTGACCATCCGGCATAAACGGCATGTCTTCTTCGGGAACGATCCGGGCGATCACGCCTTTGTTACCGTGACGACCCGCCATCTTGTCACCGACCGAGAGTTTCTTCTTGCTGGCAATATAGACCTTGACCTGCTTGATGATGCCAGGATCAACATCGTCGCCACTCTCCAAGCGGTCGCGAGCGCGCTCTTGCTCCATCTCCAACTCAGAGAACTTATGGCTGAACTCGCCAATGATGCCCTGAATCTTGATTTGAATCGGGCTGGGATCAATCTCGATATGATCGTGCGCCGCCGCCAGTTTACGCAGCAGGGTCTTGGTGATTTTCCGGTTGGCCGGGATGATCACCTCGCCGTTTTCCATGTTCAAAACATCCAGCGGAATTTTCTCGCCGAGCAGAATGTTGCTAAGCGCTTCCGTCAATTCATCGGTAACCTGCTGGTGCTTTTCCTTGAACTCTTCCTGTGCCTGTTTGAGTTGCTTGCGCCGCTCGCCTGTACTGAGCTTGGAACGTGAAGCCGACTCTTTACGAGCTGACACTTTGACATCCATCACAATGCCATAAGTGCCACTGGGAACCGTGAGCGAGGTATCGCGGACATCGGCGGCTTTTTCGCCAAAGATGGCGCGCAGCAAACGTTCCTCAGGCGCGAGTTCGGTCTCGCTCTTCGGCGTAATCTTGCCGACAAGGATGTCGCCGGGCTTGACCTCGGCGCCAATGCGTACCACGCCGTCATGGCCGAGATTCTTAAGCGCTTCTTCACCGACGTTTGGAATATCGCGCGTGATTTCCTCGGGGCCGAGCTTCGTATCGCGCGCGCCGCATTCAAATTCTTCGACGTGAATCGAAGTGAACACGTCTTCGCGCACCAAACGCTCGTTGATCAAGATCGCATCTTCGAAGTTATAACCGCACCACGGCATAAAGGCCGCGAGCACGTTGCGACCCAAGGCCAATTCGCCTTCATGCGTACAGGGCCCATCCGCCAGCACTTCCCCCTGCTTGACTTTCTGGCCCAGCTTGACGATGGGCTTCTGGTTAATGCAGGTGCCCGCATTCGAACGCATGAACTTACGCAGATCGTATTCCTGATAATCCTCCGCCGCCGTCTTCTTGGTCGGCACTTCGCCATCCTTCGAGACTACGATTCGTCCGGCGGAAACATAAGCAACTTTACCGGCCGCGGTGGCCAACACCATGCTACGCGCATCGCGCGCCACGCGGCCCTCAATGCCGGTGGCCACATAGGGTCGCTCGGTCTTCAGCAGCGGGACGGCCTGGCGTTGCATATTCGCGCCCATCAAGGCGCGGTTGGCGTCGTCGTGTTCAAGGAACGGAATCAAACCGGCCGCCACGCTGACGAGTTGCTTCGGCGACACATCCATGTAGTTGACGCGCTCCGGGGGCACCTCCAAGAAGTCGCCACGATACCGCGCCTGCACGCCCTCGCTGGAGAAACGCCCCTTCTCATCCAGCGGCGCGTTCGCCTGCGCAATTACGAAATTTTCTTCTTCGTCCGCCGTAAGATAGTCCACCTTTTCGGAGACACGACCATTTTCGACCTTGCGATACGGCGTCTCAATGAACCCAAATTCGTTTACCCGCGCATACATACTGAGCGAGGAAATCAAACCGATGTTCGGACCTTCTGGCGTTTCAATCGGGCAAATACGGCCATAATGACTGGAGTGTACGTCGCGGACTTCGAAGCCCGCACGTTCGCGGCTGAGACCGCCCGGACCGAGTGCGCTCAAACGCCGCTTGTGGGTCAGTTCCGCCAGCGGATTGGTCTGGTCCATGAACTGCGAGAGCTGACTACGACCAAAGAAGTCGCGGATGACCGCGGCGAGTGCCTTGGGATTGATGAGTTTCTGCGGCGTCAATTTTTCGACCTTCGCGTCGAAAATCGTCATACGCTCTTTGACCAGACGTTCTGTGCGGGCCAAACCCACGCGGCATTGGTTCTCAAGCAATTCACCCACCGTGCGAATACGCCGGCTGCCCAAATGATCAATATCGTCCACCGTGCCTTCGCCACGCTTGAGGTTGATTAGATAACGGATTGCCGCCACCAAATCTTCCTTCTCCAGCAGGCGCGATTCGCTGTTTTTTGGCAAACCAAGCTTTTGCTGCATTTTATAACGACCAACACGACCCAAATCATAGCGCCGTGGATCGAAGAAAACGCGCTTGAGCAGTTGCCGCGCATTCGCGACGGTTGCCGGATCGCCGGGACGCAACTTCTGATAGAGGTCTTTCAAGGCATCGTCCTGGCTGCGGGTCGTATCCTTCTTGATACTCTTGAGGAATAGGCCTTCGTCCCACGTCACATTGACAACTTCGACGCTTTCATAGCCTGCCGCGCGCATTTGTTTGACCAAATCCTTGGTCAGCGGATCGTAACGGCGCGCCAGAATGCTCTGCGACTCGGCATCGACAACGTCGTCACGCACCACCAAGTTAGCGAGCTTGCTCTCATCGTTCGCATCTTTGAGCGCGCGCTTTTCAACGCTATAGAAAAGGTTCAACACCTCATCATCGGTGCCATAACCCAAGGCCCGCAAAAACGTGGTCGCCAAGAATTTCCGGCGCCGTTTTTTACGATCCAGATAGATGTTCAACAGATCGGAAGCGTCGAACTGCACTTCGATCCACGAACCACGATCCGGTATGATGCGGAAAGAAAACAACACCGAGCCGTTGGTGTGAATGGATTGTTCGTAACAGATACCCGGTGAACGATGCAATTGACTGACAACGACACGTTCGGCGCCATTGATGACAAACGTACCCGAGTCCGTCATCAACGGGATTTCGCCCATGTACACATCTTCTTCGCGCATGTTCTTGTCGTCCCGTAAACGGAACGTCACATAGAGTGGCGCAGAAAAGGTGTGCCCTTCCCGGATGCATTCAATCGCCGAAAGCTTGGCGGGCTGCAACTCGTACTTCACAAAGTCGAGCGCACACTGCCCATCATAGCTCTCGATCGGAAACACTTCCTTAAAGACCGCCTGCAACCCAACCAGCTTGCGCTTGGTGGGCGCGACGCCGATCTGAAGGAAATCCTTATACGAATCCGATTGGATTTCGATCAGGTCCGGAAGTTCGATCACATCCGATAGTCTGCCGAAGTTTTGTCGTTCAGCCATCTGACACCTATAGGCTCGAAGTTAAAGATCAAGGCGTTGCGCGACGCCGGACGCACGTCCAGTCCGCCTGCAACCCACCGCCGACCGTCAATTACTTGACTTCGACTTTGGCGCCAGCCGCTTCAAGCTGCTTCTTGATCTTCTCGGCCTCGTCCTTGTTCACGCCTTCCTTGACCGGCTTCGGCGCGCCTTCGACGAGATCCTTGGCTTCCTTCAGGCCCAAGCTGGTGATCGCGCGGACTTCCTTGATGACGCCAATCTTGTTGGCACCCGCCGCTGCGAGTACGACCGTGAAATCGGTCTTCTCCGCCGCCGCCGCACCGCCCGCCGCGCCGGCCGCCGGAGCTGCCGCCACGGCCATCGGAACCGCCGCCGAAACGCCGAGCTTCTCCTCGAGCGCCTTCACGAGCTGGCTCAATTCCAGCACCGTGATGCCCTGGACGTACTCGATAAATTCGGCCATCTTGCCTTCGACCTTTACCGCTTCTTTTGCTTGCTCTGTCATGTTTCTCTCCTTCTAACGATCGTCTGTTCAGGCCTGAGGGGCCTTTTCCTTCTGCTCCTGATATGCCTTCAACACATAAACGACACTGGCCAGCTTTTGATTCAGCGCACCCACCAACCGCTGCATCGGCGCGGCCAGCGTGCCAACCAATTGTCCATAGAGTTGCTCGCGCGACGGCAAGTCGGCAAGCATGGCCACGTCTTGCGCGGACAGGATCGCGCCTTGCAGCGCACCGATTTTGATGGTCGGCTTTTCCTTGTCCTTGATGAAGTCGCGCAACACCTTGGCGGCACGCGCCACATCACCACGCCCACTGATCATGGCCGAGGGGCCGGTGAGGCCCGGCTCCAGGCCGGCCTGCCCCAAATCTTTTGCGACGAGCCGCACGAGGCTGTTTTGCACCACGTGGAATTCCGCCTGCGCATCGCGCAGCTTGCCGCGCAATTCGTTCATGGCGGCCACGTTCAAACCTTTATAATCAGTCAAGATCAGGAACGTCGCATCCTGCATCTTGCCGCGCAGCTCATTGACGATGGATTGTTTTTCAAGTCTCATGGTTGAGTCGCCGGGCTTACGCCACAGCCGCCTCCTTGATCTGGATGTGCAGGCCCGGGCCCATCGTAGAGCTTACCGTGGCGCGCTTGATATAAATACCCTTCGCCGAGGCCGGCCGCGCGGCTTGCACCGCCGTGATCACCGCCTTGGCGTTTTCGAGGAGGGCGTCAATTGTGAACGAAAGTTTGCCGAACGGCACCATCACGTTGCCGTTGCGATCCATGCGGTATTCCACCCGGCCCGCTTTGCACGCCTTGACCGCCGCCGCCGTATCTTCGGTTACTGTGCCGGTTTTCGGGTTGGGCATCAGCCCGCGCGGGCCGAGCACCTTACCAAGCTTGCGGACTTCTTTCATCGTTTCGTTCGTCGCCACTGCAACGTCGAAATCCGCCCAACCGCCCGCCACCTTGGCCACAAGGTCTTCGTAGCCGACGTGTTCCGCGCCCGCCGCCTTCGCCGCATCGGCCGCCGGGCCGGTGGCGAACACGAGCACGCGCACTTTTTTACCGGAACCGTTGGGCAGCGCGACCGTACCGCGGACGTTTTGATCCGACTGCGTCGGGTCTACGCCGAGCCGGAACGCAAGTTCCGCCGTCTCGTCGAATTTCGTAAATTTATTCGTCTGCAGGAACACGATTGCGTCCTTCAGCTCATAATATTTTTCCGGGCTTACTTTGGCCTTGGCCGCCCGGTATTTCTTTCCGTGAGTTGTCATTAGGCCTCCACCTCGATGCCCATGCTGCGCGCCGTACCCGCCACCATCTTGGCCGCGCGGTCAAGATCCTTGGCGTTGAGGTCTTTGATTTTAAGCTTGGCGATGTCCAACACCTGCTGCTTCGTCACTTTGCCGACCTTGTCCTTGTTCGGCGTGCCGGAGCCTTTGGCGATGTTCGCGGCCTTCTTGAGGAGCGTCGAAGCCGGCGGTGTCTTGGTGATGAACGTGAAGGTCTTGTCCTGATAGACCGTAATCACCACCGGAATCACCAACCCCGCGTCCTTCTGCGTTGCCGCGTTGAACTGCTTGCAGAACTCCATGATGTTGACGCCCTGCTGACCGAGCGCCGGGCCCACCGGGGGCGCCGGATTGGCCTGGCCCGCCGGGATCTGCAAGCGTACAATGCCTGTAATTTTTTTTGCCATGTTCGTTTTCCTGTGCGGAAAATTTTTCCAAGGTTTGGAAAACGCGAGGCTGTCGTTTTCCAAGGGTTGGAAACCGCCGCGTGTTACGCCTTTTCCACCTGCCAATATTCGATTTCCACCGGCGCGGTACGACCGAAGATCGAAACCGAAACCTTCAGTTTGCCGCGGGTGGGATCCACTTCTTCAATAACACCACTGAAATTCAGGAACGGGCCATCGGTGACCTTCACGGTCTCGCCCGGTTCAAACGTCACCTTGGGTTTGACCTTCTTTTCCTTGTCCTCAACCTGATGCAGGATGTGATCAATCTCGCTCTGCTTGAGCGGTACGGGTTTATCGCCGCCGATGAAGCCGATGATGCCCTGCGTCTTCTGATTGGTGAAGAAATCCCACGCGCGCTCTTCCAGCGTGCCATCGTCTTTATACAGCCCGACATGCACGAGCACATAGCCCGGAAAAAATTTACGGGTCTGTGTGGTGCGCTTGCCCTGCTTGACTTCCGAGACCTTCTCGGTGGGGATCAGGACTTCGTCCACGATCTCCTTCATCTCTTCCAGCCGGATGCGTCGTTCAAGGCTATCCCTGACTTTGTTCTCCTGGCCGGAGAGCGTATGCAAGACATACCACTTTTTTTCCATGTCCACTCCAAAGAACGCCAGCGCTATTTGATCACCAAGCGCAGAATACCATTCAACACCAAGTCGCTGAATCCAACGAAGACGCCCAGCAGCACGACGGAAAAGATCACCACCAGCGTGGATTCTTTCAGCTCACCCCACGAAGGCCATGAGCACTTCTTGAGCTCCACGCGCACTTCATCGAAGAACGTGCGCACCGCGCTCCACCATGCTTGTATCTTTCCCATCGCCATTTCCTTCGGCGTAAAAATTGGCAGGGCAGGAGGGACTTGAACCCCCAACAACCGGTTTTGGAGACCGGTGCTCTGCCAATTGAGCTACTGCCCTACCGTGCCGCCGTTCAATCCTTTTACTTGATCTCGCGGTGAACGGTGTGCTTGCGCTCGGCGGAGCAAAACTTTTTCAACTCAACACGCTCCGTCATCGTGCGTTTGTTCTTCGTCGTCGTATAGTTGCGACGCTTGCATTCCTGGCAAGCCAACGTAATGATTTCCCGAGGCATGATTCCACCGTTCTCCCGTCGGACTTACTCGATGATTTCCGTTACGCGACCCGCACCCACCGTGCGGCCACCTTCGCGAATGGCGAAGCGCATCGTCTTCTCCATTGCGATCGGGGTGATCAGGCTGACGCCGATGCTGACATTGTCGCCCGGCATGACCATATCCACGCCCGCCGGCATCTCAACATCACCGGTGACGTCCGTCGTACGGAAGTAGAACTGCGGACGATAGCCCTTGAAGAACGGCGTATGACGTCCACCCTCTTCCTTGCTCAAGACATACACTTCCGCCTTGAACTTCTTATGCGGGGTGATCGTCTTCGGCTTGGCCAAGACTTGACCACGCTCCACGTCTTCCTTCTTGAGCCCGCGGAGCAAGCAGCCCACGTTGTCGCCGGCGCGACCTTCGTCGAGCAGCTTACGGAACATTTCGACGCCCGTGACGGTCGTCGTCTGCGTGTCGCGCAAACCAATGATTTCGATGGTTTCGCCAACCTTGACGATACCGCGTTCAACACGGCCCGTGACCACCGTGCCACGACCTTCGATCGAGAACACGTCTTCGATCGGCATCAGGAACGGCTGATCAATCTCACGGACAGGTTCCGGCACGAAGCTATCGAGGGCGTCCATCAAATCCTGAATGCACTTGGCATCCGGATGATTTCCATCGGGAGCAACCAACGCCTTGGAGGCAGCGCCACGGATGATCGGCGTTGTATCGCCAGGGAACTGATACTTCGTGAGCAACTCGCGGATTTCCATCTCGACGAGGTCCAACAACTCCTTGTCGTCCACCAAGTCCACCTTGTTCAGGAAGACCACGACTGACGGCACGCCGACCTGGCGGGCCAACAGAATGTGCTCACGCGTCTGGGGCATCGGCCCATCCACCGCACTGACCACGAGGATCGCGCCGTCCATCTGCGCCGCGCCAGTGATCATGTTCTTGACGTAGTCGGCATGGCCCGGGCAATCCACGTGCGCATAGTGGCGCTTCTCGCTTGAATATTCGACGTGCGAGGTGGCGATGGTCAAAATTTTGGTCGGGTCGCGACGGCCCTGCGACTCAGAGGCTTTCGCCACTTGGTCATAACTGATGAAGTTCGCGAGACCCTTGAGCGACTGCACACGGGTGATCGCGGCGGTCAAGGTCGTTTTGCCATGGTCAACGTGGCCGATCGTGCCGACGTTCACATGCGGTTTGGTACGTTCGAATTTTTCTTTAGCCATGTTTTCCTCCTGCCAGCTCGGCGTGTCTTGTTTCTATTTTCCTATATTCCAACATTTTTCTGGAGCCTACGAGCGGGATTGAACCGCTGACCTCGTCCTTACCAAGGACGTGCTCTACCAACTGAGCTACGTAGGCCCGTCCAAACTACCGCGTCATCCGCTCAGTGCTCCACCCGCGCTACCCCGCACGGGCTGTTTTTTCATAAAGCAAAAAAAGAGCGCAAACAGCCTCCAGCACTTTTTCCCGTAACCGAAAAAAGAGCTGGCGAACTGCCTACTCCCTTCAAACTTATGTCTGCCACACGCCTTACAACCGAGGCAACTGCAACGTGCAGCGCGGGACACTGTAGCGAACTTCTCCGCGCCGTCAACAATTTTTTTGAAAATATTTTAATTTAGGTCGGCGGCAACGCTGGCGCAGCGTTGTATTGGGCACGACCAAAGCCAAGCATCGGATAAAACACAATGGGAAGTAAAATCAATCCAATGACGAAACCAACGCCCTTCCCAAACTTCGCCCCCAATGCCGCAACGGTTATGATCGCGATGACGAGGTTAACAATTGGAATAAAGAACAGGATCAACCACCAACCCGGCTTGCCGGCTACCTGCAACATCACATACACGTTATAAATCGGTATCAGTGCCGCCCAACCGGGTTGTCCCGCCTTTGTGAATATTCGCCACATGGCTGCGATTATCAGAACGATAAGCGCCAGTTCAACAATCAGCACAACCCCACCGACCGCCCCCGCGCAGCAACCCGCTTGACTATTGCTTTCCATGACCAACTCCTTTTCTGTGGTTTTCCTTGCACCACGGTCGAGACACTACCGGGGATTCATCGCGCTGTCAAACCCACCACCATTTTCCAAGCCTTGGAAAAATAACCTTCTCGACCTTCCAACCCGTGGAAACCACGCCTCAAGGAATGTCATAAAGCAGAAATTCACACGGCAGATCGCCATTCAACAACTCCATGCGCTGGCACGGACGCGGCGACATTTCTTGCGCGTAGGCGGGCGAGCCCGCCAACAACGCGACGCGCCAACCGTGCAAGCGACAGAACGTGGCCATGACCTTGCGCGCGAATAATTGATCCGCTTCGAGCCGCACACCGTACGGCGGATTGGTGACGATCAGCGCGGGCTGATCATCAACTTGCAAATCGAATACCGACTGTTCGCGGAAGGCAAGCTTCACACCAGCCGCGCGAGCATTGATTTGTGCTTTCACGAGTACAGCCGCATCCATATCGGCGGCGATAATGCGCGGCGTTTGTCCAGCGCGCGCGGAGCGCAACTCGCCTTTCAGGTCACGCAAGGCCTGCGCTTCCTCCGCGCCAAAACTGGCCCAACGCTCAAATCCAAAACGCTCGCGACCAAGACCGGGCGCAATATTCGCCGCCCAGAGTGCGGCCTCGATGGCGATGGTGCCGGAGCCGCACATCGGATCAATCAATCGTGTCTTGCGATCCCAACCCGCCATACGCAACAGCGCCGCCGCGAGCGTTTCGCGCAAGGGTGCCTCGCCGGTGTCGCGCCGATAACCGCGCTTGTGCAGCGGCTCACCACTCATGTCGAGATAGAGCGACGCCTTGTCGTTGGCAAGGTAGAGAAAAATCCGTACGTCAGGATCGTCGGAGACATTGGGCCGGAGGCCTTGGCTTGCCCGAAGCTGATCCACAATCGCATCCTTGACTTTTAGCGCGGTGACGCCTTCGTGCGTGAGCTGACTGCCGCGACAGACGGCGTGTACGGAAAAAGTTTGTTTGGACGTCAGATGTCGCGCCCACGCTACTGACTGGACACCCGTATAGAGCACCGCTGGTGAGGGCGCAGGAAAACGCGCAAGGAGAACATGAATGCGTTGCGCGATGCGGCTTTGCAGGCAGGCGCGCCAGCCATCGCGCCACGTCCCACGAAAAGGAATCCCACCGCGATTGAACCGCACGCTCGGCAAGCCGAGTTCGCGCAACTCATCACACAGCACTTCTTCCGTGCCGGCAATCGCCGAAGCGTGGAACTCCAATTTTTCGTCCGCCGCACACTGGCCTTGAAAATTCATGTACGCATTGTCTCGTGGAGCGATGACGAGTCAAATAGTATTTCAAAAAAGAAAGCCGGGCCCCGAGGCCCGGCTTTCGCGTGTACACCGACGAAAGATTATTCTTTCTTCTCGCCAGGGCGCCACTCTTCCGGCTGCTGCGCGGCACCAAGCGCGGCGTCGAGCATACCGCCCATATCCACGATGCTTTCACCGGGACGCAGGCCTTCGAGCATGGATTCATCCACCTTGAACTCTTCGTCGCCAAGTTTGGCGGCTTTGATGGAGAGACCAATACGACGCTCGACGGGATCAATTTTGATGACGCGCGCTTCCACTTCCTGACCGGGCTGGAGCACGTCTTTGACCTTCTGAACGCGCTCGTCGCTGATCTGGCTGATGTGCACGAGGCCATCAATCCCTTCCTCAATTTCGACGAACGCGCCGAACGAGGCGAGCTTGCTGACCTTGCCCTTGACGCGCTGGCCGACCTTGTACTTGCCGGCGATGCTACTCCACGGATCTTCCTGCGCCTGCTTGAGGCCGAGGCTGATGCGCTGCTGCGAGGAATCCACTTCGAGCACGACGGCTTCGACGACATCGCCCTTCTTGAGGACTTCGGTCGGATGATTGACCTTGCGCGTCCACGACATATCGGAGACGTGGATCATGCCGTCAATACCTTCTTCAATCTCGACGAATGCGCCGTAGTTCGTGAAGTTGCGGACCTTGCCTTTGATGCGCGTACCGATCGGATATTTTTCCTGCACGCGATCCCACGGGTTGGATTCGGTCTGGCGAATGCCGAGCGAAATCTTCTGCTCGTCGCGGTTGACGCCGAGCACCACCGCGTCCACTTCCTGACCGACGGTGAGCACATCGGACGCTTTCGCGACGCGCTTGGTCCACGACAATTCGGAGACGTGCACCAAACCTTCGACGCCTTCCTCGATCTGGATGAACGCGCCGTAGGGCATGACGTTGGTGACGGTGCCGTGCACGCGGCGATTGACCTGGTAACGCGCCTCGATGTCGTCCCACGGATTGCGCGTCTTCTGCTTGAGGCCGAGCGAAATGCGCTCCTTCTCCATATTGACGTCGAGCACGAGCACTTCGATCTCCTGGCCAACCTTCAGCATCTCGGACGGATGATTGACGCGGCCCCAGCTCATGTCGGTGACGTGCAGGAGACCGTCCATACCATTGAGGTCCACGAACGCGCCGAAGTCGGTGAGATTCTTGACGAAGCCTTTGCGAATCTGGCCGATTTGAATATCGCGCAGCAACGACTTCTTTTGTTCCTTGCGCCGCTCTTCGAGCAGTTCGCGGCGCGAGACGACGAGATTGCGCCGATCCTTGTTGATCTTGAGGATCTTGAAATCGAGCGGCTTGTTGAGAAACGCATCCGGATCTTTGACCGGCGTAACGTCGAGTTGCGAGCCGGGCAGAAACGCATCCACGCCGACGTCCACGAGCATACCGCCTTTGACGCGGCCAACGATGGTGCCTTCGATGATGCTGCCTTCGGTGTAGTTCTGCAACACGCGATCCCAGTTGCGTTGCTGCTCGGCGCGTTGCTTGCTGACGACGATCTGGCCGTCATCGTTTTCAAGTTGTTCGATATAGACTTCGATGGGGTCGCCGGCTTTGACGGCGGCGAGGTCTTTGAATTCTTCGCCACGGACGATGCCTTCGGATTTATAGCCGATGTCCACGACGACTTCGTTGGAGCGGACTTCGAGGACTTTGCCGCCGACAATCGAGCCTTCTTTGAACGCCTTGAGGGTTTCCTCATAGCGGGCGAACATTTGGGCTTTCTCGTCGTTGGCGGGAGCGGCGGGGGCCGCGGATTTCTTCGGTTTACTCATTGGGATTCCAATACTACGACTCGTCGCGGGAAATTCTCCAAGGTTGGGAACGGTGGCGTGTGGATTCCCGCCAGAGGCGGGTAAATTTTCCAAGGCTTGGAAACGCGAGCTGGTTGGTTTTCCAACCCTTGGAATCCGCCTTCGCCCAACAACACCGGGCTACGGCGGACAAGCCGACCGGCGGGCGCCGGCTGCACATCTGCGACTTCCTGCAACGGTTATAGGTTTCGGGCTGTTTGTTTTGCATTCGCGCAGCAGCAGCCCACTTCCGCGGCGCGGACAATTATTAGAAAAGGATCGGGCCGACATCACTGTCGGCCCGATAAAAAAATCCCGGCAACGTGCTACTCTCCCACGGCCTACACCGCAGTACCATCGCCGCTGAAGGGCTTAACTTCCGTGTTCGGAATGGGAACGGGTGTGGCCCCTTCGCTATGGTCACCGAGAAAAAAGAAAATTGCACAGAGAAGGACATTCTTCACACTTGCATCGTGTGATTGTAAAAAAAGGTCAAGCCTCACGGCGGATTAGTACTGGTTGGCTAAACACATCGCTGTGCTTACACATCCAGCCTATCAAGGTCGTAGTCTTCAACCTGCCTTGAGTCGGTCTTGCGACCGAAGGGAGATATGATCTTGGGGACGGCTTGGCGCTTAGATGCCTTCAGCGCTTATCCATTCCGTACATAGCTACCCGGCAATGCCATTGGCATGACAACCGGAACACCAGAGGTACGTCATTCCCGGTCCTCTCGTACTAAGGAATGTTCCCCTCAAATCTCCTGCGCCCACAGTGGATAAGGACCGAACTGTCTCACGACGTTCTGAACCCAGCTCACGTACCACTTTAATTGGCGAACAGCCAAACCCTTGGGACCTTCTCCAGCCCCAGGATGTGATGAGCCGACATCGAGGTGCCAAACCGCCGCGTCGATATGGACTCTTGGCGGCGATCAGCCTGTTATCCCCGGAGTACCTTTTGTCCGTTGAGCGATGGCGCTATCACTAACAACCACCGGATCACTTAGTCCTGCTTTCGCACCTGCTCGACTTGTAGGTCTCGCAGTTAAGCTTCCTTCTACCTATACGCTCTCCGCACGATTGCCGACCGTGCTGAGGAAACCTTCGAACTCCTCCGTTATCATTTTGGAGGAAACCGCCCCAGTCAAACTTGCCCTCTGGCACTGTTCCTTGCCCGGTTATACGGGACACGGTTAGAATTCCGGTTAATTAAAACTGGTATTTCACTGATGGCTCCACCCGGCCTAACGACCGGGCTTCGATGCCTCCCAGCTATGCTACATATAACCAACCAGAACCCAATACCAGATTGAAGTAAAGGTTCACAGGGTCTTTCCGTCCTACTGCGGGTATCCGGCATTTGCACCGGAATTACAACTTCACCGAGATCCTCGTTGAGACAGCGCTCAGATCGTTACACGATTCGTGCAGGTCGGAACTTACCCGACAAGGAATTTCGCTACCTTAGGACCGTTATAGTTACGGCCGACATTCACTGGGGCTTCGGGTCAGCGCTTCGCCTTGCGGCTAACGCCTTGCCTTCACCTTACAGCATTGGTCACGTGTCACACCCTATACATCGTCTTGCGACTTAGCAGAGTGCTGTGTTTTTGTTAAACAGTCGCCTGAGCCCATTCACTGCGCCTCCTAAAAGCTTTTCCGTGAGGATGACTCTTGGGAGGACCCCTTCTTCCGAAGTTACGGGGCTAGTGTGCCGAGTTCCTTAACGAGGTTTCTCTCGCGCGCCTTGGTATCTTCTACCTTCCCACCTGTGTCGGTTTCAGATACGGTCACCTGCTTGATTAACGCTAGGAGCTTTTCTTGGCAGCAAAGTACCTGTCAATCCGTCTTGGCCGTAGCCGCAACGTCCCATCGTCCCTCAAGGTTGCCCCGGCGGATTTACCAACCAGGACCCTCTAAGGATTTGGACCGCCACTTCCGATCGGCGGCCGACATCACTGTCTGCGTCACTCCATCACTCAAGCCGGTGGTACAGGAATATTAAACCTGTTGTCCATCGCTTACGCCTTTCGGCCTCAGCTTAGGCACCGACTAACCCTGGGAGGACGAACCTTCCCCAGGAAATCTTGGGATTACGGCGACCAGGATTCTCACCTGGTTTATCGTTACTCATGTCCGCATAATCACTTCCATGCTGTCCACGGTCAGTTACCTTCCCGCTTCAAGCAGCATGGAACGCTCCTCTACCACTGCGCCTTGCGGCGCAATCCGCAGTCTCGGCAGTCGATTTAGTCCCGATCATTTTCGGCGCGAGATCACTCGACTAGTCAGCTGTTACGCACTGTTTAAATGATGGCTGCCTCTAAGCCAACATCCTAGCTGTCTTAGCAATCCCACATCCTTACGCACTTAATCGACTTTAAGGGCCTTAACTGGCGGTCTGGGCTGTTTCCCTTTTGGCCGTAGAGCTTATCCCCTACGGCCTATCTCCGCACGTGACTGCACCGGCATTCGGAGTTTGATTGGCTTCGGAATCCCGGTAAGGACCCTAGTCCATTCAGTGCTCTACCTCCGGTACGAGCATTCGTGCAGGCTAACCCTAAAGTTATTTCGAGGAGAACCAGCTATCACCGAGTTTGTTTAGTCTTTCGCTCCCACCCACAGCTCATCCAAGGCCTTTTCAACGGCCACTAGTTCGGACCTCCACGAGGTGTTACCCTCGTTTCATCCTGGCCATGGGTAGCTCACACGGCTTCGGGTCTATCGCATGCAACTGGACGCGCATTTCGCACTCGCTTTCGCTACGGCTGCCACCATCTCGTTGGAGACAGTGTTAACCTTGCTGCATACAATAACTCGCGGACTCATTATGCAAAAGGCATGCGGCCATCCCGCCGAGGCGGGACTACCACAGTTTGTAAGCACACGGTTGCAGGTTCTATTTCACTCCCCTAGCAGGGGTTCTTTTCACCTTTCCCTCACGGTACTAGTTCACTATCGGTCATCTGTTAGTATTTAGCCTTAGTGGGTGAACCCACCAGATTCAAGCAGGGTTTCACGTGTCCCGCTCTACTTGGGATACTCCTAGGTCTTGTTTCGGTTTCGCTTACGGGCCTTTCACCCTCTATGGAGGAACTTTCCAGAACCTTCAGCTACCGTCACTCATACCACATCGGAGTCCCGCGACCCTGCGGCGTAAACGCCGCAGTTTAGGCTGTTTCCCGTTCGCTCGCCACTACTTGGGAAATCACGGTTGTTTTCTTTTCCTCAGGCTACTGAGATGTTTCACTTCGCCTGGTTTTGCCTCGCCGGTCTATGAATTCAACCGACGATCGTCCCGCATGACCGGAACGGAGTTGCCTCATTCGGAAATCTACGGATCAATGCGTGTTTGCCGCTCCCCGTAGCTTATCGCAGCTTACCACGTCCTTCATCGCCTTCAGATGCCAAGGCATTCACCATGTGCTCTTTCTAGCTTGACCAAAATTGGTCACACAACTTTCGTACATTCGGTGAAGAATGTTTCTACCCTTCTCTATGCAATTGTCAAAGAACGTACCCGCATGGCGGGAAAATGTATGTTGCTTGATGCTGGAAACTTCAAACATCAACCATCATCCACTTTCAGTAACGGCGGCTTGGTGGGCGTGCCTGGAATCGAACCAGGGACCTCGTCCTTATCAGGGACGCGCTCTAACCAGCTGAGCTACACGCCCAACGGTATTGCCGATCTTTGATTTTCGATTTCCGAGATATGGAAATTCGGCAATCATCAATCGACAGTCGGCAATCTCTGATTGGTGGAGGCAACCGGGTTTGAACCGGTGACCCCGAGCTTGCAAAGCTCGTGCTCTCCCAACTGAGCTATGCCCCCATAAATGACGGCACGTCACGATTCCGAACCCGGCTATGCGCCGCCGTTCAGAACAACCCACGAACTCGCTTCGAGACCGAAGCGGTGCGATTTCCAAGTGCCCAACGGTAGCCCTTTTACTCATCTTGCGATGAATTGCGTCACAATTGCTCGTGACGATTGTCTCTCCAATCTGACCTCTCAAATTTGCATTTGAAATTCCAGACGGATGCTCCTTAGAAAGGAGGTGATCCAGCCGCAGGTTCCCCTACGGCTACCTTGTTACGACTTCATCCCAGTCACCAACCACACCTTAGGCGCCTACCTCCCTTGCGGGTTGGATCGGCGATATCGGGTGCAGTCGGCTCCCATGATGTGACGGGCGGTGTGTACAAGGCCCGGGAACGTATTCACGGCGCCGTAGCTGATGCGCCATTACTAGCGATTCCAGCTTCATGGAGTCGAGTTGCAGACTCCAATCTGAACTGAGATTGGTTTTATGAGATTTGCTCCACCTTGCGGTTTGGCTTCCCTCTGTACCAATCATTGTAGCACGTGTGCAGCCCTGGATATAAGGACCATACTGACTTGACGTCATCCCCACCTTCCTCCTGCTTATCACAGGCAGTCTGACTAGAGTGCGTCTCGATTTTACTCAAGAGTGGCAACTAGTCACAAGGGTTGCGCTCGTTGCAGGACTTAACCTAACACCTCACGGCACGAGCTGACGACAGCCATGCAGCACCTGTGTAACACCCTCGAAGGCTTCCCGAGTTTCCTCGGGCGTGCAGTTACATGTCAAACCCAGGTAAGGTTCTTCGCGTTGCATCGAATTGAGCCACATGCTCCACCGCTTGTGCGGGCCCCCGTCAATTCCTTTGAGTTTTAATCTTGCGACCGTACTCCCCAGGCGGTGCACTTAACACGTTAGCTCCGACACTGGCGGGGACAATCCCACCAACATCAAGTGCACACCGTTTAGGGCTGGGACTACCAGGGTATCTAATCCTGTTTGCTCCCCCAGCTTTCGTGCCTCAGCGTCAGTATCAGTCCAGAGAGCCGCCTTCGCCACCGGTGTTCTTCTTGATATCTACGCATTTCACTGCTACACCAAGAATTCCGCTCTCCTCTCCTGTACTCTAGCCCGATAGTTTCGAATGCCGTTCCACAGTTGAGCTGTGGGCTTTCACATCCGACACACCGAACCGCCTACGCACCCTTTACGCCCAGTAAATCCGAACAACGCTTGCCGCCTCTGTATTACCGCGGCTGCTGGCACAGAGTTAGCCGTGGCTTCCTCCTGAGGTACTATCACTCCACAGCGGTATTAGCGCTTTGGCCGTTGCTCCCTCATGACAGCAGTTTACAACCCGAAGGCCTTCATCCTGCACGCGGCGTCGCACCGTCAGGCT
This sequence comes from Verrucomicrobiota bacterium, assembly GCA_004321905.1. Classification (GTDB taxonomy): domain Bacteria; phylum Verrucomicrobiota; class Kiritimatiellia; order CAIQIC01; family CAIQIC01; genus DP16D-bin41. Next base: position 114,485 of record SCQF01000006.1, read on the forward strand.
TGCGCCCATTGCGAATGATCCTCGACTGCAGCCTCCCGTAGGAGTCTGGGCAGTGTCTCAGTCCCAGTGTGGCTGACCATCCTCTCAGACCAGCTAACCGTCTTAGCCTTGGTGAGCCGTTACCTCACCAACTAGCTGATAGTACGTGGGCTCATCCTCGAGCGCCAGGTCTTACGATCCCCGGCTTTGAATAGCCTCAGATGTCTGAAGCGATCACATTCGGTATTAGCATTCCTTTCGGAGTGTTATCCCCAACTCAAGGGCAGATTGCCCGCGCGTTACTCACCCTTCCGCCACTAGACGCCACCCGTATTGCTACGGACGACATCCCGTTCGACTTGCATGCCTAATCCACGCCGCCAGCGTTCGTTCTGAGCCAGGATCAAACTCTCCGTATAAAAACTTTGAGCTGCCGTGTCGGCTCGCGACATCGGCATTTAATTGACAAAACACGATCCGGCTATTCGCCGAATCAAAAACTACCGCAGGCTTAAAACTTTAGAAATCGCACCGCTTCCGTATCGAAGCGATGCTCGCGGGTTATTCCATTTTCAAAGAACTAGACGGCAAAAGACATCCGGCTGGCCCATTTTTTACCGTGGGCCAGCAGAGTCCCACACCATCTTGTTGCGCCGAAATCTATACATCAGCGCTCCAGCACGTACAAGCAATTTCTCGCTTATTTTAGCTCTGCCGCCAGTTTCTTTCGTCGCTGGAAGCGTCACATGTACGCGCCGAATGTGTGTGCAATATAAAGAGCTCCCTGACGACCGTCAACAAGTTTTTATAAAAAAAATCATTTTGTTCGTTTCGCCTAATAAAAATGGGCCGGTTGTGATGATCGTTTGCTTGAAATTCCAAGGCTTGGAAAAACAAACGGGCCGGTTTTCCAAGGGTTGGAAAAACCGGCCCGTCATCATTTACCTGCGCCAATTTTTTAGGACTTGTTGCGCCCGCGATGTTTCCAGAGAAGATAAAGAAATCGTGGATTGCCCACCAGATATCGCCGCCATAATCTGCGCGGTTCCATACATAAACGGAAAAACCATTCCAAGCCACAGCACATCATCCAACGCGGTGCTTGGCGTACATAACCGGCGTGAAAATTGAAAGCCGCGCCCGCCGCAATCAACGCTGCAGCCTCCAGCCGGGAACGGGAATAATGCACCCAATAGTCCTGCTTGGGCGTACCCAATCCACACCAAACGACATCAGGATGGACCGCGTTTATTTGCTTGGCCACATCAGCGTCTTCCTCCGGAGTCAAGGGACGGAATGGCGGCGCATACATGCCGACGATCTTCAGCCGCGGAAACTGTTGGAGCAAGCGTGCTTTCAGCTTTACCAAAACTTCGTCCGTGGCGCCGTAGAAATAGTGCGTGTAGCCACGATCCTCACTCAACGCACACAATTCCAACATCAGGTCCGGTCCATAAACACGCGTGGCCGCGTGAAAACCGTAATGCTTCGCCAGCCAGACCAGCGGCATGCCGTCGGTTGTCGCCATACCCGCCTCGCAAACGATTTTTGCCAACGGCGGTTGATCGGCGCATTGCACGATGGTGTCCGCCGTGCAGATGTTTACATAATGCCGTTGGCGAGTTTCAATCCAGCGCGCGACACGATCGCGCGCCTCTCGCAGCGAAAGCGCCGAGAGCGATACCACCCCTGCCGGGAAGCGCGGAAAACCTTCCGCATCCCGAAAACAGGTGCGAGGTTGTTCGTGGACATACATCGGATACTTTTTCAGTCGCAACAGTTGCGCAAATACCTGGATGACAAAAGAGGGGTTGTCCGGCAGATAGCGTTTCCATAAACGCGGTTGCTTGAGCGCGCGATGCAACCACTGAACCCCCGCCACTTTGATCCACTCCGGCGCATCTTGTTCCACGCCGGCATTAACATCGAACGCATACCCCACAGGACAAATGATCTTGCACGCCAATTTGTCTTTTAGCGTGTCCATAAGCATAAGCTGTCGTGGCGTGCTGATACCAATCCAGAATATATCGGGCCGGGCTAACCGTATTTTTTCAACTAATTTTTCTTCTTCCTCTGGCCGTAGCGCACGATAAGGCGGGCACTCGGTCCCAACAATTTTAATATTTGGATACAACGCCTCCATCCTGGTTTTGAGCAGTTCAGCCACGCCTGGTGCTGCGCCATAAAAAAAGTGTCGCCAACCTCTACCGGCTGAATAGGCACAAACTTCACGGAGAATATCCGGGCCATATACACGCTCGATATTACGATAGCCCAGCAACCGTCCCAGCCAGACCAACGGCATGCCGTCAGGCATGTTGAGCACCGATTCATTGAGGATACGTTGCACACGCTGATCCCGCCGCGCCGCCATAATTCCCGCGACGCCCAACGCCGTGCTCATCACTGGTCGGGCCCCTTCACGGATGAACCGCTCAAACAGCGCAAGACAATCCTGCATGTTCACGGCGTCCACCCCCACCCCCAGCACGTTGAAACGGAACGACGTGCGCGGATGGCGCAAAAGGCGGGCAAACCAGAGCGCATGTACTCCGGAAAACAGAAACAACCCTGCCAATAGGCCCAGCACTCCGCTGATCGCCCCAGACACGGTCACGTTGCGCGCTGGCGTCAGGGCATGCAGAAGCTCCGCCTGTAGGGAAAATAAGGTTCCGAAAAAAAACAAGAGCAACCATCGCCGGAAATACGCATAGAACGGCAGTGGATCAACGGGGAACAAAAAGCAAATGCTTAGCGCCAGACCCAAAAGCAAGAAAAGCCCCACTTGGGCGCGCCGATAGGCATCCGACCGCGCCAGACTACGATCACAATCGGCCAACGCTTCTTCGAGCTTTAGATTCTTGATTGCCTCCCGCGGATGCAAAACACTCCATGCAGCCTCCGCCGTCTCAAGCACAACCCTTGACGCAGCTTGGGAATAAGCCCGTCCCCGCTGCGACGGCAAGAGAACAAACAAAACGATTAAACAGGCAAGCATGGCGACCATGAGGCCGCCAATGCGTTTGAATAAATTGAGCTGGAAGGCATAGCTCACAATGACAACCGTCCAGAGCAGGAAAACCAGCAGGCGTAACCCAAAAGGAAGGGAGATGTTTCCCCGCAACCATTGGGCAAACCAAACGACTGACAGCATGGCGGCGCAAAGGACCGCCGGCATGACCCAGCCAAGCAAAGGGAGTAGGCGTTTCATCCAGAGAAGCTGGTTATCAGAAATCAGAGCACAGAATTTAACGGTCGGTATCCCGGCCCACCTGTTGGTATACCGCCAGCGTTTGCTGTGCGGCATACGCCCACTTGAATCGTGCCACGTTAGCTTTTCCACGCGCTGCCACAGCGCGATAGTAATCCGGTTCAGTCATCAGTCGCTCTATAACCTCAGCAACTATATCCGGCTTGTCCGGCGGCACAAAGATGGCGCCGTCGCCCGCCACTTCCCGCAGAACCGGCAAATCGGAACAGATCACCGGCAAGCCTTGGCTTTGGGCCTCAATCACCGGCAAACCAAACCCTTCATAACGCGATAAAAGTAGAACCGCCTGAAAGCCGTGATAAATCTCCGCTGTCGTCGCCGTTCGCGCGTAGTCGGCGATGGACAAATTGGCCGCCGCCGAACTCTGCGCCATTCGCGCGCGAAACTCCGCCAGATACCGCCGGTCGTTGGAATAGCCACGAAAGATCAACTGCACACGGGCCCGCAATTCCGTCCGTTGCACCAATAACGATTCCACGGCCGCGATGGCGGACAGTTGTCCCTTATAGGCCATGAATTTGGCCGGATACAAAATTCGCCACGGTGTTTCGCTCTGCGCGTCCGGCAACAGGGTAGTCACCACACCAAGCGGCACGACAACCAGTTTGGCCGCGACGGCAGGATAGCGCTGCGCCGCTTCGTCCCGAACCGCCTGCGAATCGGTGATTAACGCCGTGCTTTTTCTAAAACTATTGCGTGTCACGATACCAAAATAGGCGGCCTCCAACCACTCATACCAGCGCCGCGACACCACCGGCATATGCTCCCACAAAAATTCATAATAGAAATCGTGTACGGTCGTCACCCGCCGCGCTGGGCACCAAAGTGGACCGTCCGTTGCCAGCGTATGCAACACAATCACTCGCCGCCACCAGCAGAGTAGTGGCAACACCACATGCATCCAAAACAACCGCCCAAAAATCCCTTTGCGTGGCCAAGGTATGAACACAAACTTCAGCCGTTTGTTGGGTATTACCGGCAGAGCATTCGCGCGCCGGATAAAGACTTCGATCTCTATATCCGGTGGGCAGCAAGCGTCCAGTTGCGCGAGGAGATTCTCCGCATAGGTCCAAATACCGCTGCCGCTTCCTCCGTGACCCGCAACGATAGGCACAAGGTCAATGGCTACGCGCATCGTTGTCTCTATCGTCTGCACCTTCTGGCAACGCAAACCACACCGTCATCAATATTTTTTTTGACCCCTGTTGGATCAACAGCCAATCCATCTGCTCGACTTTTTGACAAGAACGCAATAACAAATCCAACCGTGTTCGACCGGGATTCTCGGCTTTCCGATCAAACTGCTCGAAATACCTGGCGATAAATTTCCCTTGCTCCTCCGGAAAGGCAAACAGAGTAAAATAGGAGATGTTGGCTAGGTCACGCACCGTGCAGTGCAAGCTTCGCGCGGCCTGCTCATTAGCAAATACAATATTACCCGAATAATCCGAGAGCAATACCGGGAACGGTGAGGTTTGTAACATAACTTGGGTGCGTTCATACGCCTGTTTCCACAAACTACGTTGCCAACACAAGACGAGGGAAATCACCGCCGAGATTACAAAGGTGGAAAGCCTGATTAACGGCGTGGAGTTACCGCCGGGGCCCATAAGACCTGAAAACAAGGCGAAATATACGCCACCCGTGTAAAACACCACCCAGAAAGCCATCATACCCGGCGTGAACCACAGGGCCATGAGGGCAATACAGATCAAAGCGAACAGTGGTGTTACCACCACTTGTGCGTCAGTGTGATCAATAAATAGAATGAGGACTAGCGCCAGAGAAGGCAATATGATTTTAAGCCATCGTATAGGCCCAATCCATCTTTTCAAGAATAACACTTCCACGATGTTTCTCCTAAATTATGCACCAAAGGCTGTGTAAACTGCCTCCATTTTGGCAAGCCAAACCGCTTTGCTGAACCGTTCTTCGAGGACGCGTCGTCCCTCCCGTCCCATGACCCGGGCTTGTTCCGGATTTTCCAGCAAACCGGTGATGGCGACCGCCAATTCTTCCGGTCTTTCCGGGTTGACGATCAAACCCGTTTGGCCGGGCGCAATTAATTCCGGTAGCGCGCCCATATCATGGACAATCACAGGACGCCCCCGCGCCCAAGACTCCAGCACCGTCATGCCAAAGGTCTCCAAGCAAATGGATGGCACCACGCAGAACAACGCCTTTTCCCAAACCACCGCTTGCTCCTGTGCCTTCAAAAAGCCAGTAAAGACAACATTCCCCAAGGCATGTTGCGCCACATACTGCTCCAGTCGCGGACGATCCGGACCCTCCCCCACGATATACAAGGTGCGATCCCGCCGGCCCACTTGTCGCCACGCTTGCAACAACTGCAAGGCTCCCTTTTCCGGTGATAAACGCCCCACATAAATCACATCGCCAGCCCCCCGAAAAGGCAAGGGTGGCCCCCCAGGCTCAAGAAAATGGTGAACGACTCTGATTTTTCCCGCCGGCATGCCGGCCTCAAGGTAAAGGGCACGCTGGCTCTCACTGATGGCAATCCATTGCGACACCCGCTCAAACACGCCCGTGCGGCGAATATGCCGTACGATCAAACCCATCAAACCGCTTTCCCACCGGCTCTCATGCCAGCAATAGGTCAGGAAGGCCGGCCAAAAATTCCCGTGCATACAACGTTTACATACTTTTCCGTGATTCAAAAACAGGCCGTTGACACAGCACAACCGGTAATTGTGCAGATAGTGCACCAGCGGAATCCCGCGCTTGAAGGCCAGCGCATAGACGGTGGGCGACATCACCGGAAAGACGTTATGGATATGCCAGAGGTCAAAACGGCCGGCCGCTTGGTAGCGTTCCAACTGGCGGATCACCGGCCCGTTATACAAGGCCTTCAACGGCGCCTGCACCCGCGCCCACCCAGCGCCGCCCAAGACCTCGGAGGTGGAGGTCAGGAAATATTCCACATCGTGGAGAGCCTGCAACGCGTCGCCGATGCGATAGACGCTCCCCTCCTCGCCACCAAAATGTCGGTAGCGGTTGAAGATTTGGAGAATACGCAGACGGCGCATGCTTGCCCTGTCAGTTATCCCACGGCTGTTTTAACAGCGTTGTGCTCATCGGCAGCAGACTCCGAACCGAGGTCGGCTTCTGGCTTCCCACAAGAAAATCATAACGGAAAGATCATCCTCATGTTCAGCTCACCACACGCGACCATCAGTCCAAAATCAGGCCTTGGTCGCAAAAACGAATTCGTGATAGCTCTGATTGCTGTGTACTGAAAGCATCCGAAGCTTAACACGCGTAAACTCCATGACCGGACCCACTTTTTTGAGTCACGCGCATGTTAGTCCTCGGCCCCCATCATGGGAACTTTTAGGCCGAACCACGCTGCGCCACAACCAGCATTTCCGTACCGGAGCGGTTGATGCCCGCACGGGTCACCGCCAGACGGCCCACACAGCGTGCGAGTACATGCTTGAGCAGGCGCAAGCTATTATAGATTTTGTCGTAGTTCACGCCACGGCCCGTTATCCAAGGGGTCACGGTGATGTTCGCAAAGCCCGTGCGCCGCAGCGCCTCGACTATGGAACGGCGGGAAAAGCACCAGATATGCTGCGGCGGGCTGATCCACTGTGAACGACCACCCATCACACGTTCCAGCGAATCCGCAAACAGACCAGTGGTCAACGCCACATGCCCACCGGGTGCCAAATGTGCATGAACCTGCTGCAGCAACTCCAACGGCTGGCGTACATGTTCGATGGTCGCCCAAAGCGTGATCCATGCGAAATGATTTTCCGGAAAGGTTTGAATGACGGTCTCTGCCGGCCCCACCTGCACCGAAAAATGGAAGCGTTGGATGGCAACATCAGCCACATCCCGGCTGAATTCTATGCCGTACAGTTGATCGGTATAGTGACGCGCCTCATCCAGAAAAAAGCCCATGGCGCAACCAATATCCATCACATTTGTTACTGGAGCCAAGCCATGTAGGTGTCGCAGGCGTAGGCGGGCGGACTGCCTCAATCCTGTTTCATTTTCCCCGTAACTCTTCCCGTCCTGATAATTCCCGAACAACTGGCTGTTGGAATAGAAAGTGTTCAGGTCCGCATCCGATGGCTGCGGATCAAGCCACAGCAATCCACAGGCGTGGCAAATCCAGGTCTGATAGCCATCCACCTCCGCATAAAACGCGACGGCTGTCACACGGCAAACCGGGCATGCGGTGTGGCCGAACATGGCCTCGCGTCCGTTTGTTGTTGTCAGGGATTCCGGCTGCATCACTTTCGTCCCATTGGTCAGGCCGCTTGCCAGCGAAAGCTGGCGTGCCCCACCACGATATGCTGGCGCTGGTTGCTGGTGTCATCGGTCAAGACGTCATACTCGATCGGTGTCCGCTGCCGATAGCACCCCTGCAGGCCTTTCTCCAACCAGCGCAGACTATGGAGCACGGGCCGCCCCAGCCAGACCCAACGTGGCGCATGGGCCAGCAACTGCCGGCGCTCTTGTGTTGCGCGCACTGTGGCGCCAAGATTTGCCCCGGTCTGTGTGAAGCAGGCCAGATAGGCGCGCATGTGATGTGAGCAATAGCCTGCACGCAACAAACGCACGACGAGATCGGCATCCCCCGCGGCACGCCACTGCGGGTCGAAACGAAAACCCTCATCAAAAAAACGACGACGAAAAAACATGGCACAAGACGGCACATAGAGGTGCGCCGCCAATACATAAGGCCAGCGCAGCGGCATGGATTTGCGGTAGGCAATTAGCAAGCCATCCGGACGGATCAGCAACACATCGCCAAAAATAATATCCATATCAGGGTTTGTTTCAAAGACCTGTGCGACCTTGGCCAGAGCGCCGGGCAGATACTGCTCATCGCAGTTCAACCAGCACAGGATATCGCCCGATGCGCGACTCCAGCCTTTGTTGATGGCGTCATACATGCCGCCATCACGCTCCTGGAACAAACGCACGTGTGGATAAGACTGGCACACGTCCACGACCTCAGTCCCGGAACAGGCGTCTTGAATAATATGCTCAACCTCCGCACCGGTTTGATCGGCCACCGAAGCCAAGGCACGCCGCAGCCATGTCGCCTGTTTATAACTCGGCGTAATGACCGAAATTTTCATGCTCTGTTGCGTACCGATATATTGATGATCCTGGCAGGATTTCCAACCACCACCGAATCAGGGGGAATATCCTTCAGCGCTACGACCGCTCCTGCCCCAATGACGCTGCGCGCGCCAATATGGACACCCTTGAGAACGATGGCATTGGCACCAATGAACACATCGTCATCGATGATTACCGGCGCGGCCTTCACCGCCAGCTGATCGGCGCGATAGGTACGGCGCGCCAGATGATCTTGGGAGTGAAAATCGTGATCATAGATCCGCACATTTCCACCGATCTTGACATAAGCGCCAATCCGGATCAGCGTCCGCGCGGAGAGCACCACACTGGAACCACCGCTGTGCGGGCCAATCTCAATGCGGCCTTCCCTTATGCAGTGCAGGATGCTGGCCCCCGTCAAACCCACCAAGTTGGAACCGAACCGGGAATTGATCGTCACATGGTCTGCCAGCACGACCGAACCCCGTTGCGCCATCTGGATGACCAAGGGTCCATCCACCTGCAGACCACGTCCCACCGGACAACGCAGCGCAAACAGTTTCATCCGCGTCCAGAGGGTCCACCACGTGACAGCAACGTATCGCATCATCATGTCCCATAGGACGAATAGATGCGCAGGAAACTCGTACTTGGAAGTCACCATATCTGCATCATCTCCATAAAACCAACTAACCGCCTAAAGCCGCGTTTTGATCGGTCGGCAACCTGCGGCTTCCAGCCCGCACCTGAAATCGTTTCATAAAGCCATGCACATGTGGTTTTACGCGGCGCCAGACACGCCGAACACGAGTCTCTATAGGATGCAACGATATGAATTCACAACAATTCACGGTCTTACATGGGCCACCAATCTCCTGAAATTTTCGCGCCGCCAGCATATTTATCAACCCGGCCCGACGCGGGCTTTTCGCCAATTCGGCCAGCGGCGTCCGCGTTGTATCGCCGATGATCAGTTCACAGGCAGCATCCATGCAACAGGCGTACCAGAGACCACCCGGGGAAATAAACGCTTCGGTACGGATCCTATGCAAGGCGGGACAGGTATACCGTTTATAGTTTAGTGGCTGGAGTGCCGCCTTTTCTCTCTCAGCCCAACTGAAGAAGAATTTTACAGGCTGAATGGAATCAAGTTGTTGGTTTAGTTGGGGGAGCCATTGGGCACGAATTAAGCCAAAGTTTTTTCTCAAGAGTGGCTCTGATGGACTCTTGACGTTGGTGGGTACAAATCCAAAATTCTTTTTAATGGCCGTGTAATAATCATGATAATTCACACACGCTATGTTCAGGGGCACTCTCGCCCCGGCCGTTTCACGATGCTTGAGAAATGCCACGATGTTTTTTCTGGCGCGTTCCAACCCAGCATTCTTGACTGCGCGATAATGCGTTTCATCATGTCCGTCAATATTGCACCAAAGACGGTCAACCAGTTTTTCCTTTATGAGAATCTCCGCGATTTCCGGATCCAACCCCTGGAAGTTGGTAAAGATACTAATTCCCGCGTCCGGCACATGCTGGCGAATAGCGCGCAAACAATCCAGCGCTTGCGGGTTCAGAAAAGCATCCCCATTTTCCCCGCATTCGAAATGTTTCACAGCGCGGAGGGCGGGCTCCCGTTGCACCTGCTCGACAATATTCCTGACAATATCCACACTCATATGTCGCGGAGACCCACCTCCACGTTGTATCGGACAAAAGATGCACTTGGCGCTACAGGCCGTAGAGAGGGACAGATTTACACCGGTCAGCGTGAACGCGGGTTCCATTATTTCTCCCCGCGAAATCGAAGTTTTAATGCCGCCACAATCTGCCGCGCCATGCGAATGACCACTGGACCATCTACATGCAAACCCGCTCCACAGGCGCAGCCCAACAGACGGAGATGCAGCCGCGTCCAACACGTATGCCATATTGTCGAGAAGGTCAGCATACCCTTATCATAGGCTAGCCATGCATGGGCTGGAAAATCATGCCGGCTCAAACGGTGCCGTAAACTTGTCACAGGGATTGTCCGGTTGGTGCGCTCAAGACCTGTTTGTAATAAGCAGAGTGTAGCGCAGCGACCCGTTCCGGGGCTAGCGCGCTCAACACCCGCGTCTGTGTCTGACGTGATTCTGGAAAATCTCGCCGACCGATAACTTCGCGAATGGCGTGGGCCAGCGCGCCGGCATCGCCGTTGCGGAACACGGTGCCATTGCCATAGTTGCGCACTGTTTCTTCCAGCCCGGTAGCGGAAGCCACGATGGCATGTGTGCCTGAAGCCAGGGCCTCCACCACTTGGTTGCCATACATATCCTCCAATGAGGGAGCCACCAACGCATGAGTCGAGGCCAGGAGCATGGCCACCTTGTCGCGGGGTATCTGTCCCAAACAGATCAGGCGATTCCCCAGCAAGACGGATAGGGCCTTTTTTTCGCTCTGCCAATAAGTGGTTGGGTTTTCTGCGCCTACAATGGTTAAAGACCAACCGGCAAAGTCCCGGCCCAGTTGCTCCAGTGCGGCGCGCAACACATGCAACCCTTTCCAAGGCATTAAAGCACCCACATACAGCAGATCTCGACTGCGCCGGCCTTGTCGCCCAGCCGTCGTGTTGAAGGCTTGCGCATTAAACGGCAGCGGAATTGTCACTGCCACTAAATGTGGATAACGGGTTTGTAACCGCTGGCGAACGAAGTCGCTGGGAGCGATCAACTGGCGGGAACGACGCAACGTCAGGGCCTCAAGCCACTCCATAACCCGCATACGGGAGAACCAACGCCGGTCGGCCAAAGGGCGCAGAATCGAAAGTTGCCCCTGCATCATCGGGATGTGTGGCCATGCCGCAAAGAGGCCGGCGAAAGAGTAGCTCTCTTCGGTACCATGGGTGACCACGAGGTCGGGATGCAGCGCACGCGTCCGCACCAACAGGCGTCGAATTTCCGCAGCGAATAACGTGGCGGCCCGCCCCTGCGCCGCACAGCGCAGATAGTAAACCGGCACACCTTGAATGGTGGTGGCAAAATCCCGACTGCCCCCCGGTAAAATGGTGATGATCTGCGCATCCCAGCCGGCATGCTCACGCTGGGCTTGCGCCAGATCCAGCACCCAATGCCCCGGATGTGTGGGCGGCCGCGTTCCGTCGTCCGGATGCCCCGACAACAGAGGAACATGTCCCCAATGAACGACCTTGCGCATGAAATACCTATCCCTTACGCACGTGGATCATTCCGCGATCAATGAGGTCCGCACACATTGCTTCAGATATCCCCCATATCCGCTCATGGCTCCCAAGACAATGCACACCGTCATGAAGTCATGCCCTACGCCATTCATTAGCATTTGCCCGGTCACCGGCATCAAAATTCCGAGCAAAGACGCGCCGAACCACTTTTCCAGTGATGGCGACAATGCATATATTTTACCCACAAAAAGCCAGACAATCCAAACATAGCCGATCACGAACAAAAACGCCGCCGGCAGCCCACAAAACACGGCCAGCGCAAGCAAGGCGTCGTGATACCCCCCGCCCATAGCCAAGACTTCGCTTTCAAGGTTGGTTCTTTCGAAGCTAAGCTGCGTTATGATCTCTTCAAACGAAAAATTAAATCCAACCCCAATAATTGGTGACGACATAATTTTTCGCCACCCCACTTTGTTCATGGCGGCTCGAAAGCCGGATTCCCAGCCCACTTCACCACTTAGGTTGTATTCGGCCATGCCAGATCTGTCTATTCTGTCAGCAGAAACCAGCGTAGAAAGCGCTCGACCCATTCGGCCCGGTAGGTGACCATATCCTAACAGTATAGCCCCAATTCCAAGCACCCCTATTACTAATATATAAACCAATGCTTTTTTGCTTTGCCGAAAAACATATGCAACAACCAAAATCATGGTAGCGGCAAAGTACAAACGGCTTCGAAAAGCGGAAAAGCAGGGGATCACCAGCAAAAATAATATAACACCGTACAGCAGGAACCACGACGGACGCCAACCGGAAAGGGCAAATCGTTTATAATACAGCCCAGCCAATACAACGGGTGCAACCAACCACATTGGCCGTTCAAAAAATGTGGCTAAAAGCCCATACTCCCCCCCGATATTCAGGTATTGTTGATGGGTGAAAGCTATCAAGCCAATACCCATCATCAAACCAATGATGCCACGGGTCGGGCGAGTGCGCCTAGCCAATATTAGTGCGGTCCAAAAGGCGAATACTCCAAACGCATAATATATCGCCTGACCAATTCCACCAACCCCGCCTATACGCGCCGAACCAGGGCGGTCATAAAGAAATCGGCCGCAGATTATCACGCCCATCGCCAATATCGGCCAAACACCAGCCATTTCGCGGATATGGACGGGCTGAACCTTATTAATACAGGCTTCACCCAGAACTAGTATAAAGATCAGAAAGGCAACAATGAAACCGAGAAATAAAATATCAAATAGTGGAAAGTTAAGCCGATAATTCCACATACAGCAGGCCAAAACAAGACTCAGCCAGTATGTGCGCAGGCTCAACAACAGTCCCAAGACCATGGGCATCAAGATTAGCATGATTTTTGCCGCCCCCATAAAGCTCAATCCACCTGCTAGTTGTATAGCAAAGTATAGGCAAGCGAGAACATACCCAATTATTACCGGCAGCAATTTAAACCGTACACCCATCATAAAGTATTAACCTTTTTTAGTTCCAAGCTAGTGATCCTCACAACTGGTCTCCATTGTTTCTTCTGACCAACCAGCGGCAGTGGTGACAGCGCCGCCTTTGACCATCCTGCGCGGCGCAACTTGCGCTGGCTAATTTATACGGCGCAATCATGTTAATCCCCTCGCCCCGCAACTGTGCATCCATGGCGTTCAAAATCCAGAGAACCGCTTCAAAATCCTTTGTAGTAAAGTGAGTTTGGCTCCTAGAGAATCCGCCACGAAGTGTTCCCCAAGAAAGAGCATGTTAGTGACAATTAATTACTTATAAGTTATTTGCATTAAAAACTCACTGTCACGCTGTGGCCTTAAAGCAATAACAAAAATAAGAAATCTAATTTAAAACAGGTGTTAACTATGCCGCACAGGCGTGGACAACAGGTTATTAAATATCTTCCGATTGCGTTCGGCGTCGAATTCATTTTTGGCAGCACGCACCATCGCCGCTTGGATAGCTGCATAGGGGATAGAACCGTTAAACCATTGAACAAGTTGCTCGACCCATGTGGTCATGTTATGCGAGTGACCAAGCCACAGGCCTGTTGGATATTTCCGCATTATTCCTGCCAATGTCGTCGCTGGATGACCAACCACAATCATCGGCAGTCCGGCAGCAAGATATGTCGTAAATTTACAAGGGATGCTATACCGGTCATAGCGAGGATTGGAAAGATCATCATTCATCAAACACAAGCCAAAGCAGGCGGAACGCAAAACGTCGCGCAATTGGGCGTCGCTAGGCGTGCCTTCAAAGCGCATCCATGCGGCCCGGAACCAGTTGTGATGCTGCACCGGCAGGCCCCCGTAAAAGCGGAGCACGATGGGACGTCCGACCAGTACCCGCACCTGCTCCAAAGCCTGCACGAGACGCAGCATGGTGGCTGGGGCCGTCACGGTGCCCGTATAGACCAGGCTGATTTCACCCTGCGCCGGCTCATAACGGCGCGTGCGCACATAGCTCAATTCATCGGGCTCGACGCCACACGGAGCAATTAATTCGGCTGCGCAACCAGTGACATGCTGTAATTCATCCGCCATGGCACGGCTGATCGTGGTGCGCGACTGCGCAAGAGGATAGAGACCCTCTACACTGTGCATAAAACAGCTCGCACGAGCTGAACCCAAGCTACGCCGGCACCCCGCGTGATCCAAGAAGTCGTGTAGGACCAGATGCAAAGAGCGATGCTTCTGGGCGCTCCAAATACGCAAGAACACCGGGACCAGCCAAGCTTGTGGCAAGAAAACCACCCCCTCCGGATCCCAGTGATCCAAAACCGCAGTCAACTGACGCGCAGCAACGGGCACCCATAACCGTTCAGCCAAGCTGTTCTTGAGCCAGCGATACTTTTCCCTGGCAACAAAGGCCAAAGGTAAACGCATCCTGTACACCTGCTCCCGCGGCAAGAAGCCGGCGGGAATAGCGTTGGCATCCAAGCACCACCAAGCTAGCCGATCCTTGGGATAATCCCTCAACAACTGCCGCATCACATGGGCACCCCCATGGGGGCGGTCTGGATGAAAGCACGCAATAACCAGCAATTTTGGCACATCATGCATCGCACATTAGCTTAGATTTATGCAAGGATCAGGGAATGACCTCAAAATCAAATTTATCATTCCATAGCAATTGAACACATGTAAGGTTTCTGTAATAGAATTCGATCCATCGCGGTATCCCGCCTTCATACCAGAAGGACAAGCACGGATACATGGAGAACAACGCGCTGCCGCAATTCAGGACAGGTTTTTTCTTGAAAACGAGTTTGCCACCCACCTCATCTATCAACCATTTGTGATGCGGATGTCCGATATGGATATCATATAAAGCGCGGGGCACATCAATGAACCCACGCTTTCCTATTCGCATTATTTCGCGCAACGCCGCGGCAGGATCATCCACGTGTTCCAGTGTTTGTTGAGTGAATACAAAATCAAATTGTTTGTCACTGAAAACGCCTCGCATATTCTCTATATTGGCCTGCACAAACTTTTGCTTGGGACCCAGTTGCAGGGGCACATGCCGGTGCTCGCCCTCCTGCGGAAAGAGATCCACCACAACATTGGCCCGTTGCAACGGATTCCCACCACCCCCCAAGTCAATCACCAGATCGGTCTCTTTTATGTCAAACAAGCTATGAACGACACTTGTGGCGCACGAGGGATAATTAACCCCGTATTCGTTTCGCCGTGGAACTCGAATGAATGTGCCCCCCCCTGCTGGGCAATCAATATATCCATAATGGTCACAATTCCGAGCAATGGCTGCGGGTCCAAAGGACCAATCCTTTCCTTTCCCAGACAAATAGAGCGTCAAACGCAACAGTAACCGGATCATCTTTGCATGGAACTTCATCGCATAGTCTTGAATGTTTTTCATATGACGTGCCCCCATCAACGGAGCCAGAGTCTATGTTAGTGGTTCGCCCCCTTCAACACCAACCAGCAGGTGGAGGGGCGTAGCCCCGGAACCTGCTGGTTGGACCGCCGCCGGAGCTG